>JBEKUH010000030.1:0-37084 GCA_049515255.1 Tepidisphaeraceae bacterium
CACATTATCAAGACTTGGCATTAAATGTGCCTTGGAAA
Organism: Tepidisphaeraceae bacterium; assembly: GCA_049515255.1. GTDB lineage: Bacteria > Planctomycetota > Phycisphaerae > Tepidisphaerales > Tepidisphaeraceae > JBEKUH01. The sequence goes on from JBEKUH010000030.1 coordinate 39, forward strand.
TTCGATGGACGGTCAGCAGAATGCGCCGCAACTCCGATATGTGTTGACGCGGAAGAGTGAATTTCTTTTGCGGTATTTTAGGAAATGAGTCCCATTTGTGCCCGAAATGCGAGCCGCAAAATAGCGAGACCCCGCTTTGTGCATGTACATATCCATGAAACGCCCTTGGAACACGGACCCATCGGGTTTCACTGCCTGGCATTCTGACGGCGCGATTGACCGCCCATACGCATATATCGGGACTGCACGATTCGCTCAGTCCGGCCGTCGGCGATTCAGATGCGAAAAACGCCGCAATTAAAGGGTTGCGCGTCCAATCCATATAGCGCGTTGGGATGCCATGATGTTGAGCCACGGCGAATGGGACATCCAAGAATAGTTCGCTATTTTCCCGTGGCCGAGCACCGACGAAGTGGCTGAGCGAACCGCTTACTACATATTCTATGATCTCCGGCAACTCAAAGACCTTTTCGACATCCGGAATCAATACCTGTATCTCGTCAGCAAGATTACAGAATTGTTTCACCGCATAAATCTCTGTGATTAGTTCGATATACAACTCACAGCGATATTGCACTTTGTTTTCGATTTCAGGCGGCACGGACGATTGCCCCGACGATTCTCTCATTATTTCGATTACCCTAGGCTTGATCCGCTTGCTAAGTCGCAGAAGTTTTTGCTGACCGTCTTCCCTCCACGCCGCCGGCGTCAATTTCCAATTGGCATCGTGATGCCCGCGATATACCCACATATCCGTGTGGTCCGTTTCATCAATGCGATCCCCCTGCGGCGAAAGATTGTTTAGAAATTCTGCCGCGCTTGTTGAAGGAATTACAGTCGCTTCAAAATCAGACATCTTCATTCACCCCTTTGGGCTTGATCCGAAAGCGGCGTCCTATTGCAGCCTGGTGGCGTCGCTCGTTGTTTTTTTGTTTTCTTAATCTGCTCGTCCATCATCCATCCAACTCGATCCCGCACGCTTCCATCAGCAAACACGCCGCCCGGTATTCCTCATCCGGCCCATCGCCATCATCGCACCGGGCAATCAGTGGATCGGCGGTGCCGTCCAGTTTTACGGCATGAAGTTCAATCGTGCCATTGACACGATGCACGGAAATATGCCAGCCGAGTTGGCGGAGTTGGGTGAGAATTGGAGCGGTCATGTAATTGCCTGTCGGGGATGTTTTTTGTGGACATCATCATATCTTGTGGTACAAGCATTCCGTCAAATCTATGCGGTTCTCTGCCGGGTGCAAAAGTCACAATCGCCACAATCGAATTAAGTTTCCACGCCGACTGGAAAATCTGTTCCCTTTCACAAAAATCTCTGATTAAAATTGGCTTGTTTACGATCTTGTGGTAAGTTTCCCCGTTGTAGGGATCACTCCATTGCCCATTGCAACTCGGATCGTCAGCCCCAAAAATCACTACCACCGCGACAATCGAAATGGTTGCCCGAACGGCGCGAAAATCTGTATGCCGTAGGCAGACATTTTCACTTTGCACTGGCCCTTTGAGATTCCTGGTGTAACTACTCCCGTTGTACCGCTTCCCTTCTCCCGTTCCCTCTGCGCCCATTTCCATTCCTGACCGGAGATTGCCATGATATTTTTTTCCTCCGCTGCTGCCCAGCAAATCCTCGGATGCTGCCGCCGGTCACTCCGTTACTGGCGTGTGGCCGGACGGATCGGCTATTCCACCGTGGGGGAGAAATCAGATACAGCGTCGATGATCTTCTGCGCTACGCTGAAGCAACCGAGGACGCGAAGTATCTCGCGGCGGTTCGCCGTCGCCTTGATCGTCTGATCCCCGCCCCTGCCGCTGCCTGATCGCTCACCGCCGGAGTCCTAATGTCCACAACTGATTTTCCAAAGCTCGCCGGAGCCTTCGCGGAGAATGCTTATCCTGCAATGGTGGACGATCTCGCCAAACCCCTTGGCGTGTCGGCGGATGCTTTGTATGCCCTGGGCTTGGGCTTCGCTCCCAAGGTGATTTTCAAAAAGGGATCGAATTATCAAGGCTGGTGGGCGTTCCCATCGCGCGATGAAGACGGGAAGATCATCGGCTTGGCGCTGCGCAAGGATGCGGTGAAAGTCTCCTACTCCGATTCCAAAGTCGGATTGTTCTATGCGGTCAACCCCAATCACAAGGCGGGGCAGGAATCCTATCAACCTGGCCGGCAAAATTGGATTCGCACGATGGAGGCGGGCGTCCCCTGCCCCATCTGTGGCAAACCCGATGGGTGTTTGCTCTCGGCAGAAAATCCCGTTGATCCCAAAGCGGTCATTTGCCGGAAGGTGGAATCCAATCTTCCACGACAAATCGGCTACTTGCACATCAGAAAAGAGGAAGGGAATGTCGGTCGTGACTTGTCGCCACTCCCCCCATCCGATTTCCCGGTTGTCGTCGTGGAAGGTTATACCGACGTTGCCGCCGCCCATGATCTAGGGCTGGTTGCCGTCGGCCGTCCCTCGAATCTCGCCGGCCTGCAAATGCTCGGCAAGTTGCTACGCGGTCGGGATGTCTGGATTCTCGGCGAGAATGATCGCAAGGCAGACGGAGATTGGCCCGGTAAAAAGGGAATGGAAGCCGCCTTCGCTACACTGATGTTGTCAGCGAAGTCCGTGCGCATGGCATTGCCGCCAGAGCAATTCAAGGATTTGCGGGAGTGGAAAATAAAAGATGCTGCGCTGACGCGGGAGACGCTCAAAACGTGGATGATGGAGCAAGGCAAGGATTTCGTCGATGATGTGATTTTCGAGCCGTCCGATCCGCTTCCGATAGCGCGTGCCATTAAGAGAATACATTTTGAAACACCTGATGGGGCGACCCTTTTCCACATCAATGGCCAGTTCTTCGGATGGGACGCGTCAAAGTATTCGCCTTTGAGCGATGATCGGCTCCGCGCACTGGCCTTTGAATTCCTAGACCAAAAACAGAGATGGACGCGCGGCCGCGAACCTCATCTGGTTCGCTTCGCCCCGAACGCCGCGAGCGTTAGCAATGTTATCGACGCGATTAAAGCGGTATGCCATAGCAGCGCGGCCATGCCGAGTTGGATCAATGACAACGGATCGCTTCCCAAGGCCCTGGAAGTGCTGCCGATGAAAAACCGCCTTTTGCATCTATCCGTGGGCAGACCGCCAATCGTATTGTCAAAGCCAACTCCGAATTATCTTTCGGTGAACGCAGTGGACTACGATTTCCAGCCCGACGCCGCCAATCCGATTGAGTGGCTGAAATTTTTGAATTCAATTTGGACTGACGATGCGGAAAGCGTTTCGACGCTGCAAGAGTGGATGGGATACTGCCTCACTCTGGACACCCGTTTTCAGAAAATCCTATTCCTCATCGGACCTAAGCGAAGTGGAAAAGGGTCAATCGCCCGCATCCTTCGTGCAATGATCGGCGAGACAAACACGGCCGCGCCGACGCTTTCGAGCCTCGCGCAAAATTTCGGCCTTGAGCCGCTCATCGGGAAACAATTATCTGTAATCGGTGATGCCCGTCTGGGCACTCGCACCGATTCCAGCACCGTCACTGAAAGGTTGCTCAGCATCAGCGGCGAAGATGCTCTAACGATTGACCGCAAATTCCGCGAGCCTTTAACGCTTCGCCTTCCGACGCGACTGATGTTCCTATCGAATGAACTGCCCCGGCTGTCTGATGCCTCTGGTGCCTTAGCATCTCGCTTCATCGTGCTGCGAATGACAAACAGCTTTTACGGCCGGGAAGATATTGGCCTCGAAACCCGGTTGCGAAAAGAGTTGCCCGGTATCCTGAATTGGGCGCTGGTCGGATGGAATCGCCTATATGCGCGTGGCCACTTTATCCAGCCTTCATCGGGATCGGCTGCGGTTGCGGACCTGGAAGCGCTCGCCTCACCGATTTCCGTATTCGCCGAAGATCGTTGCATTCTTGGCCCGGACAAACAAATCCGCGTGAAAGATTTATACGAAAGTTGGCGGGTCTGGTGTGTGGAACAAGGGCGAGATCATAGCGCCGGCAGCGTCCAAATGTTCGCCCGCGATCTCTTCGCCTCCTTCCCGAATATCCGGTCGATCCAAAAACGGACTGGCGATGAGCGGGTTAAATGGTTCGATGGAATTAGCCTGACACGCGAGGGATGGAGCGGGGTAATGGCACGCGACGGCACGCGTGCCTAAGCATTGTACCTAACACTGGAACACAAGGTATTAATTCATCATTAATACCGTAATTATAGCAGATACAATTAATCAATGGCTCCGCTACAATGGTGTGGATCGCGTGCCATCGCGTGACAAATAGCCCTCGCCAATCGCAAGTCCCTGATTCAATGCCACTTATATAAATGCAGTATAGGAATCCATCGCGTGCCGGGTCGCGTGACAGATTGAGCTAGGTAGATGCGAAGCGGGGATACTAACCGCATCCTAACATCATCTGTGGGGTCTTGGGTTTTTTCATAGGTTCTTTTTTCCTGATTTGGCCAGCGGGTTGACCGACGAACAGCAGACAAAGCCCACATTGTTTGTTTGTTTACTCAAATTCTTGACTTTGATTACTCAAAATCGAATCGCGTCCTGCATTCCTGAACTTAGTCATTAATTCAACAATCGCAATATTTGGGAGATTAGAAAATGCCTGGTGATTCAAGTGCCATTCGCGCCGGAAAAGCCTTCGTTGAAATCTATGGTGACGATTCCAAGCTGCGCCAAAGTCTGGGCAAGACGACAGCCTTCATGCGGGCCTGGGCGACGGGATTGCAGGCCGCTGGGGCTGGGGTAATGGCCCTGGGGCTGGCCGACGTAGGCGGGATGATCGGCTTCGGGAAGTTGTTCGCATCCACCGGAACTGATGCCCTACTCCTCGCGGAACGGATGGGCGTGACCGCAACCGCCGCAACGCAATTTGCCTACGCGGCAAAGCAACTCGGCAGCGATGGTGATTCGATTGCGAATGGCATCGGCAAGATGGGAAAATTTCTCACGGCCGCCGCTGAAGGCTCTGGGGAAGCCGTGCGCACGCTCGCTCAACTTCATCTTTCCGGCAAGGCACTAACTGGCCTCGATCCGGTGAAAAGGTTCGGCGCACTGGCGGATGCGATCAATCGCGTTCCTGATCCCTCGATCCGCGCTGGGCTTGCATTGCAGATTTTCGGGAAGAGTGCGTCCGATCTGTTCCCGCTGATTGCTTCGGGCAGTGCGGGCATGGAGAAATTCGCCGGCGAATCTGATCGGCTCGGCGCGACCATCGACAATGACACCAGTATAAGCGCTTGGCATTTGGGCGAAGCGTTTGACGCGCTGGGCACCAGCATAAAGATGCTCGGCTTCGCAATCGGCGGCGACCTCGCGCCTTATTTACAGACAACGGCGGTACTCTTGACTGATGCAGCGGTCGCATCGCGCGGATTTATTCAGCAGCATCAAGGTTTAGTCGCCGCGCTCGGGGGCGGCGGGTTCGGTCTGATCGGTGCCGGTGCTGGTTTGGCGGGCGCTGGCTTGTACCTCAAGGCTATCTCCCCCTTCACTAAAATGCTCGGCACAATCACCGGGACGATAGGCAGCGGAATCGGAGTGGCGGCTGATACCATATTCAGCGGTTTGGGCGCGGCCATCGCGGCATGTCTGTCGCCTACTGCCTTGCTCGCCGCTGGCGTGCTCGCCCTTGCCGGGGGTCTGGTTTATGCCTCAGGCGCGGGCGGCATTGCATCGAAATATTTGAAAGCCTATTGGTCCAGCGCGATGGGGTATTTGTCGAAAGAAACAGCCGGCGTCGGCGAGTTTGTGATGAGTGTTTTCGACGTTTTGAAGGGCGATGCGGTGATGACCTTTTCCGGCATCCGGGATGCGCTGGCCGCGAGTGATTGGCGCACCGCCGCTAGGATTATGATGACCGGGCTGCAATTGGAATTCAAACGCGGCGAAATCGCCCTGGAAAGCATCTGGCTCGGTTTTGGTCTGCAAATCGTCGGGGCATTTGATAGCGCCGTCGAGAAACTCGAAGAGACGTGGGCGGATTTCGAGACCTACTTGTTAATGTCGTGGCCAAAAATTACATACGCTCTTCGTTCGGTATGGGCAACGACCATCGGGGCTATGCGAATGGTTTTTAGCGATTTGCGAGCTGACCTTGAAACATGGTGGGCGGAATTTTCTGGGATGCTCACTAAACAACTCGAAAAAACTCAAAATCTAACGCCACAACAATTAAAAGAGGCGCAGGGTATCACGGACAGCGAAACCAACAATACCATCTCACAAATCCAGCGAGATAAAAACGCGGCTTTGAAATCGGCTGCCGATGATATGGCTTCCGCGCTCCGCGACGCGCAGGCGGATTTAACCAAAACTCCCGCACAACTCTTGGCGGATAGCGCAGCGCGAATCAAGGGTATCGAGGATCATTTCGGAAAAGTGGCACAAGATCGCCAGAGCGCGGGCACCGCCGAAATGCTGAAACTTTTGCAGGAACTCGCGGACTTACAAAAAGAATTGGCCGACTCCGCCAAATTTGCCAGCGGGGAAAAGGCTAAAAAGCTCGCCAATCAACCTGATGTCACACCGCCTGGAACCGGACCAGATGACCTCAATTCCGCTCTGGCCGGGGCGCATGATTTGGCGCGCGGCACGTTCCAAACTGGTGGATTGTTTGGGTTTGGCGGCGGGAGCACCGGGAGAATGGATCGCCTGATAAAGGCAGCCGAGGGAACGGAACGCAATACATCGGGTCTGGGCAATCGCGGAACTCCGCTCGGCCCGCCTGCGCCCACTACATTCCAATATTGATTTTCTAGCGACAAATTTATTTAACCGCCGGTCAACCCGGCAAAGGTGTTTATGTCTCAGATTAACTTGGGCGCTGACCCCGCCGCCTCGAAAATCGGATTGTTGAATCTGGCCGGAGTGGCCAGTGAGCTTCAGACGCCCGTGATTAACATCAAGCGGCTGATCGCCAAGGGACGGCTGCAAGCGATGCGTGTCGCCGATGGTGATAGCGGATTGCGATTCTCGCCAAGTGTTGTGGCCGGGTATGTCGCTGACGGTTGCCGGGATAAGAATATGCCGCCCGCCGGCAGTTACTGGTATGGTGGTGATTTATCCACAACGCAAATAATTGGTGAACAACTCGCGGCCGCTGGGATCGGTGACGTGTCGCAAGATTTAATCGACTCCGCCTATGCTGATTGGCGATCCAGAAACGCCAACGCCGGGCTGGTGCCGAGTCTGGACATTTCGCAGACTTCGCTCAATGACCGGCAACGAATGATTTTGGCCGGACCATCGCCGGACGCCCGGTATGCCACTGTCGGCGGGCAGATGGTTTGTGCGGGTATCCGCGAGGCCGCGCGCCTATGGCTGCAAAAACAAACATTCATCTCAAATGGATTGGCAACTATCTTCCAAACTCCGGAGTCGTTTTCCCAGATTACTAATGCGGCGATCACCGGATTTCAGAAGATGGCCGCGTATTCCTACTCACGGGCCGCGAAAACGTCCGACGGAACTCAAATTTTTATTTCATTCTTACTCAAATTCCCAGTGATTCAGCAATTCGTCGGCCTGAGCGATGCAAGTCTGATCGCCCTGGCGTTCTAGTCCAAATTGAAACAATTCACATTTTAGGGAGATTTATGATTCCGGTTGAAACGTATCCCATGCGTGACGATATCGCCGCTTACATCACGCGCACTAATTCCGAGGCCAGCGATTTGGATTCCTGGGAATCGAAATGGCGGGAAGAAGTTGCGATGAGGGAAGATCGTGCCCGGCAACTAGCAACCCCAAACGCGATTGACGAGTTACGGATTGCACGGACGGGCCGGGGTGCAATCATCGACGCAAGAATCAAATTCCTGTCCCGTGTAGCTGAAGAGTGGCCTACGTTACGGAATGAAGCGCGTGCGACGGCAGCGGTCATTGCCGAGGAACAATACGATACGCGGCGGCGTGAGATCGAGGAGGGGCTGAAGGATTTGGGATTCAAACCTCTACCCGCTCACGTTCCGGGTTATTGCATTTTTCGATTGCTCGCGGCTCATGCCTGTCATGCGGAATTAGCAGAACTCCACAAAGTCGTCGAGACTGCCCGGAATCTTGCTCGACAGAAATTGCTCCCGGAAGTTTATCTCCAAGAAGTGGCGGCGCTACAGGCTGAAATGGAAAAGCTGATCGCCACACAATAACACTCCAAAAACCCGCGTCGTGGACAACGCGGATTTTGCCAGCGGGTCCGGCCCCGTTGGCACCCCCTGCCGTCGCTCAAGCGCGGCGGCAGGTTTTAATCGTGTGTCGTCGGAGTGTAGTCCCGGCGATATGCCAGCGGGGCGCGAATCCCGCTGGCGAGTGAAGGCCTACCCGTCGTCACTTGCACGGCGGCGGGTAGGTTTTTATTTATGAAATCGGAGGATGACAATGTGTGCGATTTCAACCCGCACACTCTGGCGATGTGACCAGAGTGAATCGCCGGTTTGCGAGGTCGCCACCTCATCGGGGTATACCGAATCCCCCTGCGGCGAAATCAGGGGGTGTTGTCGGCCTATCTATTTCAGAAACTACATCATCGCTAAAAGAAATCGTAAGCCTCACCCCACTGCCTTTTAGCGTTACTTCCGCGACTTTGCCATCGACAGATTCGCTGACGACATAAACTGACGCAAACAAAGAAACTGCATCCGCCGGCATCCCGATCAGCGGACGGGCCTCGTGCATGGCTGCGATCATTTCGGGTGCAAGTTTGTGGCGTGCGCCATAGGTGTCGATTTGTAAATCAGCGGCCTTGGCGTTGGCTAGTAGTTCTTGTTGATCCCCGTAACTCATTTGCGGCGAATTACTAATCTGGTCTTTGGCGCGAGAAACAAACGTGGATTTGGGCTGTACGGTGAGAGATGCGGGGGCTGGTGCCGCGTCGGATTTTAGCTTTGCGACCTCCTTGTTGAGATCGTCAATTTCCTTTTTGAATTCTTCGTTTTGGGCCGTTAGGAATGCGATTCGCTGGCTCAACGCCGCTACCTGGGAAACCATCAGACCGCTTGGCTGAGTTGCCGCATCTTGGTCTTCTGCTACTCTTGCCGCAAGCCGCTCTTGCGCCTCCTCGACAGATATTTGGCCGATAGCGAAGGACGCTAAGCCAAGAATCACGACAGTCGCAACGAAGTATCTACCGCCCATCTGTGCTCCTTTTTGAAACAGCATAACTTCGCTGCAAATGGGTATCAATTCAGTTTGTTTCCCATCTGACACACGGGGGAGAAAATGGAAACGACGTACACCTGTTTCATTCGGGGCGCGCTTGAGGTGCAAATGCCGGCCGAATCGGTCTGGTATCTCGCCGATCAATTCGAGGACATGCGTGCGCACTTGCCGACCGACGCCGCGAGCAAATTGATCCGCCTGCTGCAATCGCTTGGCAAGCCGATCATCGGGGCGATGTGCGGGGAAAGAATTCTCGCCGTGGTATGTAAGCGCAACAAACCCGGCATCGCGGCGATGAACGAACTGGCCACGCTAACGGGCGACTTGGACGGGGCGGGAATCAGTCTGCGCATCTGGAGCTTTTCCGGGAACGCGGGGTTATTCGCTTTTAATTCTGCACCGCCGAAACAGTCATCGTTGTGCAATGTGTGATTTAAGTTTGTTGGTTTATTTGATCTGGTCGAATTTTGCGCGGATGTCCGGTTTTGGCTGTTCTGATATTCGATCTATGCTGCGCTGGAGACTGGCGATTGCTGCAATGTTTTTCTTCGACGTGTGATAGAAAACATCTGACAAGCAGGCAATGCCGACAAGCACGGACCCGATAAGAAAAACTAAACACGCTTCGATTTCTTGAATGTCCGTTGGTGCCGCCTGATATAGTTTCACTGCAAGCGCCGCAAGAATCGCCCCGAAAGCGAAAATCAAATACCGCATTGCATCAATCCTAGCTGTCTGATCGTTGGCAGACAAAAGCGCCCATCGACGTTTCTCATCCGAGGCTGAACGCGCGTTCGGGTTGCAAAACGCTAGTGCGAAGAAAACTGAGAAATCACGGCGAGCACAATCAAGATGACGATGATCGCCAAAATTACTGTCCCGCAACCGCATCCGTTTCTATTCACTTGCTTTACATGAATCACCGGGGGCGCATGTTGGACATACACCACCGGCGGCGGTTTGTTGTCGGGCGCTGACGGCGATTGCCCAGCCGATTGGCCGCACTGCTGACAGAATTTCGCGCCCGTGCCTAACGCGGCACCACAGTTTTGACAGTGAGCCATCCAACTCCCGATTTGACGAAGCCCATGCTATCCGCCAGAGCGCCTAGCAGGCAAATTCTACTCTTGGTGGCAAATGCGCCGCGCTTCGACCGCAGATTAAATTCAATCCATTTCGAGGGGAAACTATGAATGCGAGCATATCGAACGATTCGGAAATTCCGCCGCTGCTGGTCGAACCGAAAGACGCGGCCAAACTGTGCGCGATATCAATCCGCACACTCTGGCGGCTGGTATCCAGCGGTGATTTCGTCAACCCTGTCCGGTTTGGCACCCGCATCGTCAGATTTCGCACTGACGACATCCGGGCTTGGATTGAATCCCGGATCGCTGAATCGCAGCATTGACGCGGCCTGTCTCTATAGATAGCATTATGCTCGTGGAACTAAACACAAATCAATTCGCGGCGCGGCTTGGCGTTACGCCCGGCCGGGTGCGGCAAATGATTGACGAAGGGAAAATCAAAGGCCGGCTAGTAAACGCCCGCTGTCTGGTGATTGACACGCGGGAACTGGTCAAAGTCCGATTCCGAAAACTTGGACGCCCATTTAAGAAAACGACACGGTGATTTATGGCCTCAGTATTCAAACGCGGCGGGAAGAAAAATCGTTACGGCCACTACCAAGCATCCTACATCAATGAGCACGGGAAGCGGGTCCGTCGAGCTACCGGAACGGCTGATTATGCGGCCGCAACTCAAATCGCCGGCAAATGGGAAACCGAAGTTGCGCTACGGAAGCGCGGCATCATCAGCGGATCGCAGGCGCGGATTGCTGATGAAAACCAGCGGCACATACGGGAACACATTGCCGACTACTTGACCCATTGCCGCCACATCGGGCAGGACAAAAACCACGTCCTAACTAAAGAATCACAATTGGAAAAGCTCATCGTGGGCGCGGCCTTGACTCGCCTATCCGATCTGGAAGCGGGCCGCATTGAGAAATATCTTGCAACGCTTTTGCTCCCACGACCGCTGCCAAACGGCAAAACGCGGCGCGGCTCATCTTACCGCACACACAATCATCACCGATGCACCGCTGTTTCGTTTTCTCAGTGGTGCGTGGATCAAGGCCGTCTATCATCGAACCCTCTTTCAATAGTTCCGACCCTGAATACCGCGAAAGACCGTCGGCGTGTCCGGCGAGCCATGACGCCCGCACAATTGGGCGACCTGATTTCCGTTTGTGGCCAGCGCAGGACATATTATCTATTCGCATATTACACGGGCATTCGCGTCAAAGCGGCCAAAGCGGCGACATGGGGCGATGTCGATTTCGACGGCGCGATGATTCGGGTGAAAGTCGGCAATGCCAAAGGCAAGATCGAGGATGTGTACCATCCGATTCACCCGGCCTTGTTGCGCGAGCTGATCGCCATTAAGCCAATGGATGCGAAGGGCGCGGATAAGATTTTCACGCACGTTCCAACGGTTGTCACTTTCCACCGTGACTGCAAGCGCGCGGGCATTCCCCGATTCGATGAGGAAGGACGCCAACTGGATCGGCACGCGCTGCGCACGACGCTGGGCACCCATCTGGCGCAGTATGGCGTACTACCGCAACAAGCGATGAAGGTGCTGGGCCATTCGGATGTGCGAATCACGATGAAGCACTATACCGCCCTGCGCATCTCAGACACCGCCAAGGCTGTGCAATCGCTGCCGACCATTCAAGCAACTGTGGCGGTGGAAACCGTGGCGGCAGTGGCAACCGGCACTGATCCAGCATGTCACCATATTTGTCACCATCCGTGCAGCACTTCGGGGCAATCTCTGGCATCGTCTGTCACAATGGCACCCAGCACGATTGCCGGAAATGTCCAAATGCAGGCACACGATTTCACTCGGAATTGCCGAGAGAATGTCGCTACTTTTCCCTCTATGGCATCGTCTGTCTTGCCCGATTCCGCTTCGCCAGATACCATCGCAAAAACGCGGGCGATTAGTTCAGTTGGCTAGAACGCTGGTATCACACACCAGAAGTCACAGGTTCGAGTCCTGTATCGCCCATTGATTCATTCTCGCAGGTTTTCGCATCATCTCGCACCACGTCGTTACTCATTGCAATCTCTGGACTTGACGATTTGTCGTCGGAAGATGGTGCGACGTCTTGCGACGTCAAACGTGCAGATGCTGCACCGGATTCTGCACCACCCGTTTGCTCTGACACGCCTGCAGCCGTGGCAAAATGTTCGTCAGTGATTTGCAGGTAATGGTCCCGTGCGACGACTTCGCTATTGCCGATCCACGCACAGACGACGTGAGCCGGCCAGGTTTCGGTTAGCTCCGTCTGGCGGGATGACCGCAAATTCTGGAACAGTTTCGGCCACGGCTCAATTCCAGCCTTGTCCAGTATTCGCAGGAATTGCGTGCGCAGATTCACCGAGGGGCTGCGCTAGAGCAAGGATTATGCCTGCTTCTGCGTACTGCTGGTGGAGGTGATTTCATAGCCCCGCTCGCCGATCGCATACTTGGAGCCTTGGCTGCCAAGCGGAGATCCCAACAGGCTGAATGGAAGGACTACCTGATCCGCGCGGCGATGACGAGGTATGGTTCTGTCGGCCGCCGCGAGCTGTCGTCGCTCTTGAGCGCAGATTTGCACGCGCAGGCGTTGTCCCAAGCGCGGGCAGCTAATGTTTATTATTGGATGTCGTCAAAGTGCATTCGTCCGCGCCGGATCGAAGATTTTTCAGCGGCAATGAAGTTTGCGGGCCTCGAAGAACGAACACAGGAATTATGGTCGGCGATGGGGGAAATCGATCGGGCGCATCGGCAAGCTGGTCACCATATTCGGCGAATGCTTATGCAAAAGATTTCCGAGACTTCACTGGAACCACTGGAGCGCGATGGACAAATGGACTTTGAACTTGGTGATCAGGGAGGTGGTTCGATTTCAGCCTATCAAATCACCGATGTTCTCACACAGGACTACGAGGTGTCGACTGACCGGATCGGCATCCTGCTGGAGGCGGAGGAATAGCCGTGGCACGCATGATTCCCTCAGCAATTCCGCGATCCTGCTCCAGCCCCGGAGAGAAGGAGATTTTTGCGCGACTCAAGGACGAACCAGGCACCCACGACTGGATTGTCCTTCACTCGTTGGATATTTCCCATCACGTCCGTCAAATAGTGGGCGAAGCCGATTTCGTGGTAATCGTTCCAGCTCTAGGTGTCCTTTGCCTAGAAGTGAAAGCATGCTATTCGTTGCGGCGTGCGAGCGGACTATGGTACTACGGTGGCGACGCTCATGGAGATACTCGCGGACCATTTAAGCAAGCCTCCGAGGCGATGCATAGCCTGCGCCAACAAGTTGTGCGTGTCGACCCGTCGATGTCCCGCATTCCCTTCTGGTCCGCAGTCATATTCCCGTATATCGAATTCGACACGGCCTCCGACGAATGGCATTCAACGCATTCAGCCGCTGGTCGCGCGTTTCTACGCTAGTCACTCCGATTTCGATCTGCGGTGATGTAGAATGGCCGGATGAAGAAGTTCAAAATCCGCGTTGCCGAGTTGCAAGTCGTCGAATATACGAAAATCGTCTGCCCGCATGATCCACCGCATACTTGGAACCTGCGTGAAATCGCGATCACCGACTGCGCGTATTACCATTGCGCCAAAACGGGTGCGCGGAAATTCTTCGATGACTACATCGATCTCTGGACGATCCGCACCCCGAGCGAAAAGACCAAACGTACCTATGAACGATTCTTGAAACTCCTCGATCAGGTGCGGAATGCTAACGGTTATCAAGCAGAACTCGCCGGAAAGGAAACCATGCGCGTCCACATCGGTACAACATGCCTTTATGATGGACACCATCGCGCCGCGATAATCTGCGCACTTTTTGACCCCGATACAGTTGTGCCGGTGGAAGAAGGCCCTGATCTCTATCCCAAGGACCTTGAGTTGTGCGCACGCGATCTACCGCCGATGCCATAAGTAACGAGGTCAAATCACCGCTCCCCTTGAGCAAGTATCCTGGATAGACGGCCACATGTCGTCGGCGCAAAGCGCCGTGTAACCTGTCCGGGAGAAGAATGCTACAGGTTTATCCTTGACATTTACGCAAAAAGCGTCGATAATTACGCAATATGCGAAATGTCCGCTCACTCGATTCACTGCTCCCAAAGACACGCCAGGGAATCTTGGCGGCGATGCTCGTGCAGCCTGAAAAGGCGTGGTACGTATCGGAATTAGCACGTCGAATGGGTGTGCCATCTTCCAGCCTGCAAAGGGAACTGCAGGACCTCACCGAGGCAGGGATACTCAAAGGCCACCGGCAGGGACGAATGGCCTATTATCAGGCCGACGCGGATTCGCCGCTTTTTGCAGACCTCCGCGGCTTGATGTTGAAAACGGCGGGGCTGGTGGATGTGCTGGCCGACGCATTGAAGCCACTAGCCGCGAAATTGCGAGTTGTCTTCGTTTACGGCTCAATCGCCAGCAGCAAAGAGCAAAGCGACAGCGATATCGATCTGATGGTTGTCGGGTCGGTTGCACCTGCAGAACTGGCGTTGCCCTTGCGGCATGCGCGGGAAATTCTTGGCAGAGACATAAATCCCACCAGCTACACGCTCGCCGAATTCAACAAGAAGCGGACAGCCAAGGATCATTTTCTGACGCGGGTATTGGACAAGCCCAAGCTGTTTGTGATAGGCAGTAAGAATGAGTTGGGCGAAGCTGCTGGCTGACAAACGCGTAACCCGTTCCCGACCGAGCAAGGCGGAGCTGGACAATCTGCGTTCAATCGTCACCCGCAGTCTCAAAGACGTAACGGCTGCGGGCCTGTCCGCTGATGCCCGATTCATCATGGCCTATGACGCCGCGCGAACACTCGCCCTGATTGTTGTGAGGGCAGCGGGTTATCGCCCCCGCTCGGTCGGCGGCCATTACAATACCTTTCTTGCCCTGGAAGCGGCTGATCCAGCGTTCGCCGCACATTCCGCCTATTTTGATGGATGCCGGATGAAGAGAAATGACTGCGAATACGATTTCGCCGGCGGCGTGACGGAGACGGAGGCGAATGGCCTGTTGACGACCGTCCAGAAATTCGCCATTGACGCCGAGGCGTGGGTGAAGTCGCATCATCCCGGCTTGGCCTGAGTCGCATCGAGAGAGACATGAACAATCATGAGTGTCGCCACTAGCCGTCGGCGCGAAGCGCCGTGTAACCTCTCCGGGAACCAAAGGAGTAAGACATGTACTGGGTCTATGAAATCACCATTAGCAATTCACGAATGCGTTTCTACAAGCGAGAACAATCCAACCTTTTTGGGTGCATCAAAGGCATTATTGCGAAGCTGCTTGATCCACCACCACAGCAGGGCGAACCGTACCCGTGGCACCTCGCTTTAGAAAGCGCGCGCCCGCTTAAGGACAAGGCGTTCGTTATCGAACTCAAGCCGAAAGCTGGGGTAGTCAAATCGGAGTTCAGCTTCTATCAAGTATGTGACGCATGGGGCTACAGTTGCGACGGGTGGACCCCCGGCATGCTGCGGCTCAGGGGTTTATCGGTGGATGGCAAACCATCGATCAATGACCCCGCCGATTTCGAGATCCGCTCGGAAAGACAACACGAGAACATCTTCACATTTGTTTATTATGCCGGCACCGTGAAGGCAGGGAGCCTTGTTGGCACTTGGAACCCGCCGCGTCCCAGTTCTACCAATTCGGTTTTGCTGTGGCCCGAGGCATTCGAATTCTTTACGGCTGAGGCGCATAAGTTCAAAGCGAACTAAAAGTTCGCGGCTCGCGCCTCAAACCCCAGTATAGCCTTCCCGGGAGTGGCCTCTCCTCAACTCGCCTACTAAGTCAAACCGAAGCCCGAATAATCGCGAGGATACCCGCTTGCATGGCCACAGTCAGCCGCGGCCACCGGCCGACGATTTCTGTTAACTCGGAAGGCAGTTGTGCCGGCTCGGAAGGCGGAACTGCACCGGATTCTGCACCACTTGCTGACGTCACCCTTTGTTTTTCCGGCGATTTTTGAATATGTTCTGGTCCTGTATCGCCCATTTATTTGCCTTGGTCGAGATCCAGGAAAATGCTTGTTCCACACTCCTGATCTCGGTATCCTAGGCAAAGTCGCTGACGACGTTTTTCAGCGAAGTTTTCATATCTTGTTGCGTAAAACTGGAGTTGGAGAAAAATGGAATTCCGCACCTTGTCCCAGTGGACTCTACTGGTGGTCGGCGCTTTGGCCGTTTTGGTTCCGATCAAATCTTTATCGGCGTCTCCGATCGTCTATGTCGCCGACTTGCAAAATGACTTCGGCACGCTCAATCTCTCGACGGGCGCCTTTTCGCAGCTGGGAACCCTCAATCTCCCCGCTGGCGACTACATCTACGGCATGGGGTTCGGCGCCAACGGTAATCTCTATGGCCTGGATTCCGACGTCCCCGCAAACCTATGGCAGATCAATCCCGCCAATGCTGATGCGACCGAGGTGGGCACGATTAGCCAAGGCACCGCTGGCGCAACGGCCGACGCTGCCGGAACAATGTTCGCTCTGTCACAGGATATAAGCGCAAATTTTTACACACTGGCCCCACCCTCGACCGCGACAGATGTTATCGCTGCAACGGGGTACAGCGCCGCCGGGCTCGCCGCCGTCACCGCTGACGGATCGGCTTTTTATGCCACGGTGCAGTCCGACACATCACCTTACGATGATCTGGCCAGCGTGAATGTCTCCACGGGCGCGGTGACCGATATCGGCTCCACTGGCTACACCCCCGACGCCGGTCTTTTCGTTGACGGCACCCTCTACGGATTCGATACCACCTCCAACGCGATCGTCACCCTGAACACGACAACCGGCGCAGGCACATACGTGGCCACCTATGATACGCCGGATGGTCAGAACATTGTTGCTGCCGCCACACCCGTTGCGGTCCCGGAGCCGGCTGGCATTGTCGTGCTTGCCTTCGGCGGCGTCGCGCTGCTGAGGCGCCGGGGAATGAAAAAGGCGAGAGTTGCACAATGACATTCGCGCCTTTACGAGTGCAGCCACCTCAAACGAAATCACGGCATCAGCAGCACCTTGCCGATGCCGCCTTTTTCGGCGGCCGCGTGTCCCTTGCTGGCATCGCTCAGGGGTAATTTCAGGCCGATGGGGATGACGAACTTTTTATCGACCACCGCGCGGGCAAACTCCATCAATGCCTTGGGGTCCGGAGTCGCACGAACCGGAACGATGCGAACGGACGGAAAGTCCTTGGCATTTGCAGGAGGTCCCACCACCGATGCGAAGACCCCGCCCTTCTTGACCTGGCTGATCAGCACCTCTCCAGTTTTGCCCCGAATCGTGTTGGCAACTGCGTCAAGGGGCGGAAGATTCGCGATCGCATTGTCATCGTCGGTTGCGATGACCTGATCCAAGCCAAGTCCGGCGGCTTGCTGGAGCTGCCTTTTCAGGACCCCGCCGATGACTTTCGCGCCCAGACCCTTCGCGGTGTAAACCGCCGCGCGGCCGACGCCGCCGACCGCGCCGCTGACCAGTACGGTCTGGCCGGGCTTAATGTCGGATTGGGTGGCCAGTTGATATCCAGTTGTTATGACCAGCGGCAATGCAGCCGATTCAACCACATCAAGACCATTTGGCACTTTTGCGAGATTTGTTGCTGGGACCGCGCAGAGTTCCGCATAAGCCTGGTCTGCGACTGCAAATACTTTGTCTCCGATGGAAAAGCCTTCAACCCCGGCACCGAGTTTGAGAATCGTACCGGCGACATCCCGACCTAGGATGCCGGGGAACTTGATAGGGAAGACTTCTTTCATCATGCCGGATCGGCGTCCAATGTCGATAGGATTGATGCTGGTGGCGGCGACGCGCACCAGCACTTGTCCCGCGCCAACGGTTGGATCGGGATAATCTTCATACTTTAAGACCTCGGGGCCGCCGTACTGATGAATGACACTCGCTTTCATGATGAATCTCCTTTTGTGACGTGTCGTCCTTGGGCATCGAAACAATAGTAGGTGTCATCCAAGCGCAATTCAGAGGAATCTATGCGTTCCATGAAAAGGCCACTCTCTGATAAAAAGAATATAGCCATGCGGATTCTGTTTGTTTCCAACCGGTTGCCGATCGTGATCGAGCAGCAGGAATGCGACTGGTCGATTCATCGCGGTTCCGGCGGGCTTGTGACCGCACTTGACTCTGTGCTGAAACGATGGGGCGGAGTCTGGATCGGCTGGCCTGGAGAGTCGGGAATTGAAGCTGAAAAACTGGACGCTCTGCTGGCCGAATTTAGTCAGCGCGAGGGATATCCGATCGCCGCAGTTCCGCTCTCGGATGAGGATTACACCAATTTCTATGAGGGATTCTGCAACCAGATCATCTGGCCGCTCTTTCACGATCTGCAATCGCTTTGCAATTTCCAGCCGGATTTCTGGGCCAATGCGCTCAAAGTGGAGAAACTGTTCGCGGAGGTCGTGCAAAGCCAGGCGCAGCCGGACGATCTGATCTGGGTACAGGATTACCATCTCATGGGGTTGGGCAAGGCGTTGGCGGATCGCGGTGTTCAAAACAAGCTCGCATTTTTCCTGCATATTCCATTTCCCCCGCCGGATATTTTTTGCAAGCTGCCCTGGCGGAAAGAGGTCCTCAAGGCGCTGCTGCATTACGAAGTGATTGGGCTGCAGTCGATGCGCGATCTGAAAAATTTTTCCGATTGCGTGAACCAATTGCTCCCCGATGTCGAGCAGCGGCACACGCCGCGACAAATGCGCATGACTTTGGAAGGACGCGCCAGCGTCGCCGGCGTTTTTCCGATCGGCATCGATCACGAGCAATATGCCGTCGCCGCGGCGAGACCGGAGATCACGAAAAGCGCCGCGGAGCTGCGGGCAAATTTCCCCGGTCAACAGATTATTCTCGGGCTCGACCGGCTGGACTACACCAAGGGGATTCCCTATCGGCTCCGATCCTTTGAGCGGGCATTGGAACGTTACCCCGATCTGCACAAGAAAGTGACCCTTTTTCAGGTCGTTGTGCCGAGTCGGGAAACGGTCCAGCAATATCAGGATTTGAAGGCGGAGATCGAGCAGATGGTGGCGCGGATCAACGGGAAATTCACCGAACCGGGATGGGTTCCTATTCACTACGTGTTCCGCCATGTCGAGCACGATGAGCTGTTGGCGTGGTATCGGGTGGCGGACATCGCGCTGGTAACTCCGCTGAAGGACGGCATGAATCTAGTCGCCAAGGAATATTGCGCATGTCAGCTTGATGGCAATGGCGTCCTGGTGCTGAGTGAATTTGCCGGAGCGGCGGAACAGTTGGGCCGCTGGGCGGTGCTGGTGAATCCCTATGACATCGACTGTGTGGCGGACGCCATTAAATTGGCCGTCTTAATGACCCCCGCCGAGCGGCGGCCGGCGATGGAGAAACTTCGCACCAATATCCGCGAACAGAACGTGCATTGGTGGCTCACACAATTTTTAAAAGTGTGCGGCATACACCTGAACGAGCCGATGCTATCGGTGCCCACCGACAAAGTTGCATGATGGGGGCGGATATACCGGTTATGGAGGATCTGCAAAACCAAATTGGCGAAGTTTCCAGGGCGGCCGTGCTGCTGATTGCGACCGATTACGACGGCACGCTGGCGCCGCTGGTGAGCGAGCCGTCACAGGCCCAGGCGCATCGGGAGTCGCTGGTGGCGCTCAAGGCACTGGCCGCGATGCCACAGACGCATGTCGCGATCATTTCCGGCCGGGCGCTGGCGGATCTTGGACCTCGATTTAAAGATTTGGACCGCGCGCATCTCGTCGGCAGTCATGGGAGCGAATTCGATATCGGATTTGCCACGCCGATCTCGCCGGAAAATATAGAACTGCTTGGAAAAGTGGACTCCCACGCGCAACGAATCTCCACAAAAACGCCCGGAACAACGGTCGAGCGAAAGCCAGCCGCCGTCGCATTTCACTATCGCAACGCCGAAGAGAAACCCGCGGCGGCGGCGGTTGAAGAATTGCTCCACTCGCTCAATGGCGATCCCAACGTATTCGTTCGCCACGGCAAAAAAGTCGTGGAATTGAGCGTGATACAAACGGACAAAGGGCGAGCGCTGCAATCGCTCCGCCAACGCGTGGGGGCATCGGTTGTGGTGTGCATCGGCGACGACGTCACCGATGAAGATGCCTTCGCCACCCTGACCGGTCCGGACCTGGGAATCAAGGTCGGCGAAGGCCCCACGGCGGCCAAATATCGGTTGGCAAACACGCTGGATGTCGCGCGGCTGCTGGCCGACATCGCCGAAAAGCGCGCCGCATGGTTGGCCGGTTCCAAGGCGGTCCCCATCGAGCAATATTCGATGCTCTCGGATCAGCGGACTTGCGCGCTGGTGAGTCCGCAGGGTCGAGTGTCCTGGCTATGTTTGCCGCGCATCGACTCCAGCGCGTTGTTCGCCGAAATCCTCGGTGGCCCGACGGCGGGATATTTCGAGATTTCTCCCGTTTCCGGCGGCGAGTCAGCCACGCAAAAATATGTCGGCCCCAGCTTCGTGCTTCATAGCGATTGGGGATCGCTGCGTGTCATCGACTACTTGGATTGTTCAGCCGGGCGACCCTATCAGCGCGCCGGACGCACAGACCTGATTCGCGTCGTCGAAGGAACCGGCCGAATCAAAATCACCTTCGCCCCGCGCATTAATTTCGGAAATCTGGAGACGCGTCTTCGCCCCGCCGATGCGGGATTGTCCATCGAGGGCAGCGTCGATCCGTGTGTTCTTCTGTCGCCGGGAATCCGTTGGACGATCACCCGGGAGGGGAACCACGATACGGCTGTCACCGAATTGGACGTGGGCGGTGGCCCGGTTGTCATGGAATTATGCTATGGAACCGCAAGCTTGGTTCCCTCGGCCATCCCCGAGCCCCAGCGGCGCGAACAGACCGAGCGATTCTGGACCGTTTGGGCGAACACTCTGAAATTGCCATCCATTCGCCAGGAATTGGTGCGCCGCAGCGCGCTGGTGTTGCGAGCGTTATGTTACGGTCCCACCGGCGCGATCGCGGCGGCGGCGACCACCAGTTTGCCGGAATGTGCGGGGGGTGTGCGGAATTGGGATTATCGTTTTTGCTGGCCGCGCGATGCCGCCATGGCCGCCGCTGCGCTGGCAAAACTCGGCGCTGCCGGGCCGGCGATGAAACTGCTCGACTGGATTCTGGGAATTCTCGAAGGTGAAGAGCCGAACTCCTTAATTCGCCCAGTATATACCGTCACCGGCGGCCATCTCGGTCCCGAAGGCATCATCGCCGAGCTTGCCGGGTATCGCGGCAGCCGGCCGGTGCGCATCGGCAATATGGCGGCCCATCAAATTCAGTTGGATGTCCTCGGTCCGATTGCCGAGTTGATCGCCCTGCTGGCAAAACAAGGCGCGTCCCTCACGCCCGAACACTGGCGCATGACCGAATCCATGGTGGCGGCCGTCACCAATCGATGGCGCGAGGAGGATCATGGAATTTGGGAGATTCGCAGCGCGCGCAAACATCACGTGCATTCCAAAGTCATGTGCTGGCAGACCATCCACTGCGCGCTGCAGGTCGCGGAGTTTCTCGGATATCAACGACCTGAATGGTTGGATTTGCAGCAGGTCATCGCCAAGGATGTTCTGGATCATGGTTGGAACGAACAACAAAAGGCGTTTTGCGCCAGCTATGGAGGCTCGGAGATCGACGCCGCCACGCTATCGGTGGGACTCAGCGGCCTGCTGCCCGCCGACGATCCTCGGTTTGCGTCCACCGTTGAGGCCGTTGAACGAGAGTTGCGCGATGGCCCCACCGTATTCCGCTATCGATATGATGATGGACTGCCCGGCATCGAAGGGGGATTTAATATTTGCACCGCGTGGTTGATCGAGGCTTACGCCCTGCTCGGCCGTCGCAAAGATGCCGAGGAATTGTTCGATCGATATGCGAATCTGGCCGGGCCAACCGGGTTGATGGCTGAGGAATATGATCCGAGAAATGGTTTGGCGCTGGGCAATTTTCCACAAGCCTACTCGCACATCGGCCTGATCAAAGCAGCCCTTCGGCTGGCGCGTTGATTTCAACTTTTTTTTCTGACATCCCAAATTCGCCGATGCGTGATTTTCCGTCATCGGATTAGAATGCCGCCACCAACAAAAAGGAGTCATCATGCCCGATAGAGAAGCGATCGAACGTGCCCGGCGGGACAAACGCCAGGGGAAATCCGCCAGCACCCAGGCGGGTGAATTCATTCGCGAAGAAATTCACCATATTCGAGAGGGCAAACACGGGGCGCGATCGGCCAAGCAAGCAATTGCGATTGGTTTGTCGGAAGCGCGCCGAGCGGGCGTTGATCTACCGCCGCCGCGCAAGGGATCGATATCGGAGAAAACCCGAAAGAGCGCCCAACGGGAACATGCGCGCGGGCGGGAGGCGTCGCATCACGAAACATCATCCAAGCGATCGCAGGCCACTCTGGGAGCGCTAAAACGAGAAGGCCATCGAGCCGCTTCGCATACGGCTCTTTCGCGTCAGGCTCATTCCGCAGCCTCTCGGCGAACCGCAGGCGAGCGTTCCGCCTCGGCCCAAAAAGCGGCGCGGACCCGCGCAGCGCGATCTTCATAAATTTCAAATGGAGTTTGACCCCATGATTTCGAAATTGGCGACCGGAGAATATCGCTTGTATTCCCGGAAGAAAAACCCAAGGACAGGCAAACGCCGGAATTTAGGCACGTTTCGCACACTGGACGCGGCGAAGAAACATGAGCGGGCGGTGCAGTTTTTCAAACGGCGTGGCTGAAAATCAAAAAACTGGATTACTTGAATTCACTTTAGTAGCATGAACCGAACCGCGATCGTGCTTCCAAAGGTGTCCACATGTCAGCGCCGGCAGCTTTGAATGATGGGATGGGGAGTCTTCTTTACCCAAACGGCACCTGCCGGTTCCGCGTCTGGACTCCGAATGCTAAATCCGTTCAGTTGATGGGGGATTTCACCACTGTCCCGATCAACCTGGCATCGGAGGGAAACGGCAACTGGTCCGCCGATGTG
This sequence comes from Tepidisphaeraceae bacterium, assembly GCA_049515255.1. Classification (GTDB taxonomy): domain Bacteria; phylum Planctomycetota; class Phycisphaerae; order Tepidisphaerales; family Tepidisphaeraceae; genus JBEKUH01. Next base: position 23,306 of record JBEKUH010000030.1, read on the forward strand.
CCCAACGTGCAGGCGCTGCAAAGATATCAATACCTGATCACCAACGTCGGCGGCGCGAACAACGACAATTCCCAGGTCTGGACTCGCGCCGACGCCCGGGCGCTGCAGGTGGAAAGCTCCGATCCAACCGCGATGAGTTATGTCATCGCTCCCTTCAATCAGGCTAATCGCCCCGCTTTTGTCACCCCGGCTTTTGAGAATTTCATTATTTATCAATTGCACGTCGGCTCTTATTGTGGGCTGAACGATCAGTTCGATCCCACTCCAAACCGGACCGCCACCTATATCGATCTGATCTCCAAGCTCGGATATATCCGCGGCCTCGGGTTCAATGCCATTGCCCTGCTGCCGATTGGCGATGTGTTTGATGACGTGAAGAACGGCGGCGTGGGCGAAGGGTATGCCACATGCGATATGTTCGCATCGGAAGATTGGTACGCCACGAGCAATGAACGGGCGGTGGCGGAGTTGTTGCAATTGGTGGATGCGGCGCATCAGACGGGGCTGGCCGTCATATTTGACGTGGTCTACAACCATTGCTCGCCGACCGACAATCGCTACTGGCAATACGATGGCAACATCGCCGGGCCACCGCCCGGGGGCGGAGAATATTTCGTCAACGGCCACAAAACCCCCGACGGCGATGGATTCGCCATGTGGCAGCAGCAGGTCAAGGATTTTTTCCTCGATAATGGCCGGATGTTTCTTCGGGACTACCGGGCGGACGGAATGCGCTTCGACGCGACGCAATGGATTCAGCCGGATGCGGTCGAATACATTGTCTGGGGACTGCGAAACGAATTTCCGGATAAATATTTGATCGCGGAATATAACCCTGGCGATCCCGCCAGCGCGGCCGGCCCGCTCGATCCGTTCAACACCCTCGGCTTCGACGCCACATGGGACCTCAGCAGCCCATACCAGGCCTACAACGCCCTCAGCGGCGCCGATCCCGTCGATAATCTTCTGGCGCTCATCGGCAATTTCGGAATTCCCAACCCCTGGTGCTCGGTTCGATATCTCACAGGTTCACATGACCAAATCTACGATGGTACTGGTATCAATTGGAATTTGCGATACATCGTCGAACGATTCGGCGGACGCACCAATGGCTGGGCTTTGGCCAAGGGACGGCTGGCGTGGGCGCTCAATGTCGCGCTGCCCGGAAATCCAATGCTCTTCATGGGCACCGATGGCCATCTCGATGGTTATTGGGACCCCGACGACGAAAACGGCGAGCATCGTGTCGATTGGGCGAAAATGGGCGACCCCACCGGCGCGCCGATGCAACGCATGGTCAGCGACGTGAATAATCTCCGCGGGCAACACCCTGCCCTGCGTAGCCCGGCTGGAAATGTCGTCCATGTCGATTACCAAGGCCAGGTCGTGGCGTTCAAAAGATACACCCTCGATGGCGACATCATTCTCGTCGTCGTCAACGTCAGTGATAATCAGTGGGCTTTCCACGATTACGCCGTGAACATGGGCGGAGAGTCCGGCTCCTGGATGGAATGCTTCAATTCCCAGTCGCCCAACTACGGCGGCATCAACACAACCGGCAACTTCAACGAAACGCTCAGCGTCGCCAACAATCAATTGCTCATCAACCTGTCCAGTTGGTCCGTGGTGATGTTCCGCAAACTCTAATCTGCGAAATCCGGGTTGTTTAGGCGAGCCCGAGGTAGCGGAAATAGGCGGCGGCAAAGGAACGGTCGGCAAGTGCTTCGATCATCGGTTCGCCTTCTTCCGGCGGTGCCGCGAATTCGATGGTCGCAAGTAGCGGCCTTTGTTTTAGTTGGACCAGATCAAACGCGGGCTCAAATGGGGTCTGCCGCAATTCATTCAAAAGATGTTTCTGCAGCGCCCCGAGAGTCGCTTTGTCGGCTTCGGGGTCGCGCCCCGCGACCAACAGGCTTATGGATACCAGCACCCCACCACTTCGTCGCACGGTGGCAATTCCTGCGCTATCGGCTGTCGCGCGCCAACGCAGCTTGGTAACGCCAACGTCGGAAAGAACGACCTCCATTTCGTCGGGGCTTTTCCATAATTCTCCCGAACAACGGCCAATTAAATCAACTGCGCCGGGAATGCGTTCCAGCGTCGCATAGTCATATTCGGTAAACTGCCGCAACTCTCCCTGGGGGGTCAAGTCGGCGACGTAAAAGATTTGCATATCGGGAAGTTCCCATTAAAGACTGCGAGTCGGAAAACCCTTATAGCCGGGGGTGAATGTAGCGGTCAATTTTTTTGCATGGAACCCCAATTTTGTCCGTTGTCAGTTTTCGCAATCCGGAATTATTTTACCACCAAAATCCATCCGCGCGGGTGGAGAACGGTCTTTTTCTACCAAGGGCATCCCGAATCCGGGCAGGTACCAAACAGTCGGAGAAAAATATGAAGCGCGCATCCATCGGCGGCGAAACGCGTACTCACAAGACAACCAAATCAAATCGCTTCGAGGATGGGAACGGGAAGCACGTTCGGTCCTCGGATGAGTCGCTCGAAGGCCAGCCGTCGATAATGGGAATTCTGCGGGGCAGAGAAGTTGAAAACGACCAGCTCAATAAGAACATGTTGCTGTCGGCCCTGCTCGCGCTGAAAAAAGGTGATTTCACAGCGCGCCTACCCATGGACCTGGACGGCATGGACGGCAAGATCGCCGATGCGTTCAATGAGGTCGTGGAACTGAATCAGCGAATGGCCGAGGAATTGGCACGACTCAGCCGGGTGGTGGGTAAGGAAGGGAAGATTTCGCAGCGCGCGGAGATGGGCGATGTTACGGGATCGTGGAAGGCGTCCGTGGATTCGGTCAATGCACTCATCAGCGATCTGGTTTATCCCGTCAGCGAAACCTCCCGCGTGATCGGTGCCGTGGCAAAGGGTGATCTTTCCCAAAGCATGGCGATGGAAATTCAGGATCGACCGCTGGCGGGCGAATTCTTGCGCAATGCCCGAACCGTGAACACGATGGTGGAGCAGCTGGGCAGCTTCGCGGCGGAAGTGACCCGCGTGGCTCGTGAAGTGGGCACGGAAGGCAAGCTCGGTGGACAGGCGAAGGTGAAAGGCGTCGCCGGCACATGGAAAGATTTGACCGACTCCGTGAACACCATGGCCGCCAACCTGACCGCCCAGGTCCGCAACATCGCCCAGGTGACAACCGCCGTCGCCAATGGCGACTTGTCGAAGAAAATTACCGTGGACGTGAAGGGGGAAATTCTCGAATTGAAAAACACCATCAACACCATGGTGGACCAGTTGCGTTCCTTCGCATCGGAAGTGACGCGCGTGGCTCGTGAAGTGGGCACCGAAGGAAAACTCGGCGGACAGGCGGATGTGAAGGGTGTGGCTGGTACGTGGAAAGATTTGACGGACTCGGTGAATCTGATGGCCGGAAATCTAACGGCACAGGTGAGAAACATCGCCGTCGTGACGACGGCCGTGGCGAATGGCGACTTGTCTAAAAAGATCACCGTGGACGTGAAGGGGGAAATTCTCGAATTGAAACAGACCATCAACACGATGGTGGACCAGCTCAACAGCTTTGCATCCGAAGTGACCCGCGTGGCTCGTGAAGTGGGCACCGAAGGAAAACTCGGCGGACAGGCCGACGTGCGCGGCGTCGCCGGTACGTGGAAGGATTTGACCGACTCCGTGAATTCGATGGCCGGCAACCTCACGTCACAGGTACGAAACATCGCCCAGGTGACGACGGCCGTGGCGAATGGCGATTTGTCCAAGAAGATCACCGTGGACGTGAAGGGGGAAATTCTCGAATTGAAAAACACGATCAACACGATGGTGGACCAACTCTCCAGCTTCGCCGCCGAAGTGACGCGCGTGGCCCGTGAGGTGGGCACCGAAGGAAAACTCGGCGGGCAGGCCGACGTGCGCGGCGTCGCCGGCACGTGGAAAGACTTGACCGACAACGTGAACCTCATGGCCGGCAACCTGACTTCACAGGTGAGAAACATCGCGGATGTGACCAAAGCCGTGGCCGCCGGCGACTTGTCCAAAAAGATCACCGTCGACGTGAAGGGGGAAATTCTCGAATTGAAAAACACGGTCAATACGATGGTGGACCAGCTCTCCAGCTTCGCCGCTGAAGTGACGCGCGTGGCTCGTGAAGTCGGTACCGAAGGAAAACTCGGCGGCCAGGCCGAAGTGCGCGGCGTCTCCGGTACATGGAAAGACCTCACCGATTCCGTGAACTCCATGGCATCCAACCTGACGGTGCAATTGCGCGACGTGTCGAAAGTGGCGACCTCCATCGCCAACGGCGACTTGACGCAGAAAATCACCGTCGAAGCCCGCGGCGAAATTCTGCAAATCAAAAACGTCATCAACACCATGGTGGGCCAGCTAAGCTCATTCGCATCCGAAGTGACGCGCGTGGCCCGTGAAGTGGGCACGGAAGGCGAACTCGGCGGGCAGGCCGATGTGAAGGGCGTCGCCGGCACGTGGAAAGATTTGACGGATTCCGTGAACTCGATGGCGTCAAACCTGACCGGTCAGGTGAGAAATATCGCCGATGTGACAACGGCCGTCGCCAAGGGCGACTTGTCCAAGAAGATCACGGTGCCGGTGAAGGGGGAAATTCTCGAGTTGAAAAACACCATCAACACGATGGTGGACCAGCTCAACAGCTTTGCTTCCGAAGTGACGCGCGTGGCTCGTGAAGTGGGCACCGAAGGAAAACTCGGCGGACAGGCCGACGTGCGCGGCGTCGCCGGTACGTGGAAGGACCTTACCGATTCCGTGAACTCCATGGCCTCCAACCTCACCGGTCAGGTGCGAAATATCGCCGATGTGACGACGGCCGTGGCCAACGGAGACTTGTCTAAGAAGATCACGGTGCAGGTGAAGGGGGAAATTCTCGAACTCAAAAACACGATCAACACGATGGTGGACCAGCTTTCCAGCTTCGCTGCTGAAGTGACGCGCGTGGCCCGTGAAGTGGGTACCGAAGGAAAACTCGGCGGCCAGGCCGAAGTGAAAGGCGTCGCCGGTACATGGAAAGACCTGACCGACTCCGTGAACTTCATGGCCCGCAACCTCACCGACCAGGTGAGAAACATTGCCGACGTTACCAAAGCCGTGGCCGCCGGTGACCTCTCCAAAAAGATCACCGTGGACGTGAAGGGCGAAATTCTCGAATTGAAAAATACCGTCAACACGATGGTGGACCAGCTTCGCTCATTCGCCTCGGAAGTGACCCGCGTGGCCCGTGAAGTGGGCACCGAAGGAAAACTCGGCGGCCAGGCCAACGTGCCGGGTGTCGCTGGCACGTGGAAGGACCTCACCGACAACGTGAACTTCATGGCCCGCAACCTCACCGACCAGGTGCGCAACATCGCCACCGTGACGACCGCCGTCGCGCGCGGCGACCTCACGCAAAAAATCACCGTCGACGTTCGCGGGGAAATTCTCGAATTGAAACAGACCATCAACACCATGGTGGACCAGCTCAACAGCTTCGCATCGGAAGTGACCCGCGTGGCCCGTGAAGTGGGCACCGAAGGAAAACTCGGTGGTCAGGCCGAAGTGAAAGGCGTCGCCGGCGTTTGGAAGGAATTGACCGACAACGTGAACTTCATGGCCGAACGTCTGACCAACCAGGTGCGCGATATCGCCAAGGTGGTGACCGCCGTCGCCAACGGTGATCTCAAACGTAAATTGACCGTGGAAGCGAAGGGTGAAATCGCTGAGTTGGCCGACACGATTAACAGCATGATCGACACGCTTGCGACGTTTGCGGATCAGGTGACCACGGTGGCCCGCGAAGTGGGCGTGGAAGGAAAACTTGGTGGCCAGGCGTCCGTGCCTGGTGCTTCGGGAACATGGCGCGATTTGACGGATAACGTGAACCAGCTTGCCGCAAATCTCACAACTCAAGTGCGCGCTATCGCTGAAGTGGCAACCGCCGTGACCAAGGGCGACCTGACACGATCTATTGCAGTCGCCGCTCAGGGAGAAGTCGCATCCCTCAAGGACAATCTCAACGACATGATCCGAAACCTCCGCGAAACGACGCTCAAAAACGCCGAGCAGGACTGGCTCAAAACGAACTTGGCGAAATTCAGCCGAATGTTGCAGGGGCAAAAGGATTTGCTCACGGTCGGCCGCTTGATTCTCTCGGAACTCGCTCCCGTGGTGTCGGCACAACAGGCCGTGTTCTACATGATGGATAGCTCATCCAAGGTGGATGAAGCATTCCTCAAATTGTTGGCCAGCTACGCATACAAAGAACGCAAAAACATCGATAATCGCTTCAAGCTCGGCGAGGGATTGGTCGGGCAGTGCGCGTTGGAGAAAGAGAAGATTCTCCTGACCAACGTGCCCAGCGACTATGTCCACATCACATCCGGCCTGGGCGAGGCCAAGCCGCTGAACATCATCGTGCTGCCGATCGTGTTCGAAGGAAACGTCAAAGCCGTCATGGAATTGGCCAGCTTCGACCGATTCAGCCCCACGCGCGAGGCGTTCCTCGACCAGCTCACCGAATCCATCGGCATTGTGCTCAACACCATCGAAGCCAACATGAGAACCGAAGATTTGCTCAAGCAATCCCAATCCCTGGCCCGCGAACTGCAAAGCCAGCAGGAAGAACTCCAGCAGACCAACGCGGAACTCGAAGATAAGGCCAAGTTGCTGGCCGAGCAAAACGTCGAAGTGGAACGCAAGAACAAGGAAGTGGAACAGGCCCGACAAGCCTTGGAAGAAAAAGCCAAACAGTTGGCGCTGACATCCAAATACAAGAGCGAATTCCTGGCCAACATGTCCCACGAACTGCGAACGCCGCTCAACAGTTTGCTGATCCTTTCCGACCAACTTTCCAAGAACACCGATGGCAATCTCACCGGCCGGCAGGTGGAATTTGCCCGCACGATTCATTCTTCCGGCAACGATTTGCTCGGATTGATCAACGACATTTTGGACCTTTCCAAGATCGAATCGGGAACGGTCATTGTGGACGTCGGCGACATCACCTTCCGCGATCTGCACGATTACGTCGATCGCACATTCCGGCACGTTGCCGAGTCCAAGAAACTCGACTTTGCGGTGGAACTCGATGCCGAGTTGCCGCGCGATGTGCACACCGATGCCAAGCGATTGCAGCAGATTCTCAAGAACCTGCTTTCCAACGCGTTCAAGTTCACCGACAAGGGTCAGGTGCGGCTGGAGGTCAAGCCGGTCACCAGCGGATGGAATCAAGAAAATCAGATGTTGACCAAGGCGAAATCGGTCATCGCCTTTTCCGTCACGGACACCGGCATCGGGATTTCCCCGGAAAAGCAGGCAATCATCTTCGAGGCATTTCAGCAAGCCGATGGAAGCACCAGCCGCAAATACGGCGGCACAGGCCTGGGCCTGGCCATCAGCCGCGAGTTGGCGGTGTTGCTCGGCGGCGAAATTCGATTGGTCAGCGCGCCCGGCGCTGGAAGCACGTTCACTTTGTATCTACCGCACGTTTATGCACCGATCAAACCTGTGCGACGTAGCGCTGAGCCGGCGTTGCCGGCCACGGCGGTCCGAAGCGAACCGGCGCCGGTCGCGCCCATCGCCGAGGAATTGCTCGTCCCGCCAACGGAAGAATTTGGCGATCCCAGCGAAAGCATCACGGGCGGCGATTCAGTGCTGCTGGTGATCGAAAACGATCCCAATTTCGCCCGAATCCTCGTGGAGATGGCCCACGAATTCAAAATGAAGGCGATCGTCACATCCCGCGGCGCTTCGGGCATTGCCCTGGCCCAGGAAATTTCACCGCAGGCTATTACCCTCGACATCAATTTGCCGGACATCGACGGTTGGCGTGTGCTGGATCGGTTGAAGGATGAACTGGCCACCCGGCACATTCCCGTTCATGTGATCACGACCGACGAAGAACGCAGCCGCGGACTGCGCCTCGGCGCGATGGGCGTGCTGACCAAGCCGGTTCGCAACAAGGAATCGCTGGATGAAGTGTTCGGTCGCATCAATGCTGCCATGCAGGCCAAAACGCATCGGCTCCTCCTGGCAATCCCGCGAGAGGAGGATCGCCAGCGCATCATCGAATTGGTTGGTGGCCCGGATGTGGAAGTCATTGCCGTCAGTGACGGAGCATCGGCCCGGCAAGCGCTCACCGATGAGCAGATCGACCTGCTGGTTTTGGATTGGGATCAACCCGATGTTCATCCGCTGGATCTGCTGGACGAACTGCGCGAGCAAAAGTCGCTCGCCGATCTTCCCATCCTGCTTTATTCCACGCATCCGCACAGCAAAAAGGAAGAGGGCCAAATCAAGCGGCTGACGCAAACGACGGTGCTGCGCGATGTGCGTTCACCGGAGCGGTTGATGGATGCGGTGTCGCTGTTCCTGCATCGGCCGGTCGCGCAAATGAGCGATAAGAACCGCGAATTGCTGAACGGTTTGCATCAGGCCGAAGCCGTACTGGCCGGCAAGAAGGTTCTCGTTGTGGATGATGACATTCGCAATATTTTTGCCATGACCAGCATCCTGGAACCGTTCCAGATGCACCTGTTGTCCGCCGAAACCGGGCGCGAGGCGATTGAAGTATTGCAACGAACTCCGGATATCGACGTCGTTCTGATGGACATCATGATGCCAGATCTGGACGGCTACGACACCATGCGCGCGATTCGCAAGCTGTCGAAATTCCGCGCGTTGCCGATCATCGCGCTGACCGCCAAAGCAATGAAGGGCGACCGCGAAAAATGCATCGATGCCGGCGCCTCGGATTACATCTCCAAGCCCATCGACACGCGGCAGCTTCTGGGCCTGCTGCGGTTGTGGCTGCATCGGTAAACGGTAAACAAGGATGTGAACTATGACCAATCCAAATGGACCGGCCAGCATTTTGATTGTCGATGACAAGCCCGACAAATTGCTGGCTTTGGAAGCCGTACTGGAAGACCTCAATCAGCGCATCGTCTGCGCCAGTTCGGGCCGCGATGCGCTTCGGCATCTATTGTCCGAGGAATTCGCCGTCATCCTCCTGGACATCAACATGCCGGACATGGACGGCTTCGAGGCGGCGTCGCTCATTCGGCAACGCTCCAGCTCGCAGCACATCCCCATCATTTTCATCACCGCCTACGGCGACGACATCCACATGGCCCGCGGATACAGCCTTGGGGCCGTCGATTACATTCACGCGCCAGTCATCCCCGAGATGCTGCGGAGCAAAGTCAGCGTCTTCGTGGAGCTGTATCAAAAAAATTCCCAGGTGCGGCGGCAAACCGAAATTTTGCGCAAGCGCGCGACACAACTGCAACGATTGGCGGCGGCATCCATGGCCATCAACAGCGCCGGCACGATCGACAAGATGCTCCAGACCGTGACAGACAGCGCTCGCGAGGTGGTTGGCAGCCAACAATGCATCGCATTTCTGAATGCCGACTCCGCATTGGGGAGCCGCCGGGGATATACCCGCATGGCGACCAGTTTTTCCGACAAGCACACGGCCTGGCGCAATCATGAGGTCAAGCTTGACAACATTGCCACCACGGTCATCGCCCAATCTCCATCGACCACTCGGTTGAGCGATGGCGAATTTCGTGACCATCCCGATTGGGAAACGATCCGTCGGCTGGGAGTCCCGCTGGTTCAGGGTGGACTGCTGGCCGCGCCCCTCACTGATCGCGGCGGGAAGAATCTGGGATTGATTCTTCTTTTCGGTTGCATCAACTCGCAATTCAGCAGCGATGATGAGTCGATCCTGCAGCAGTTGGCTCAGATCGCCTCCATCGCCATTCAGAATACGATCTTCGCCCAGGAGCGCGAGGCCAATCGGCTCAAGGACGAATTCCTCGCAACCCTGTCGCATGAACTGCGCACTCCGCTGAATGCCATCGTCGGCTGGACTCAACTTCTCCGTATGGAACGGCTCTCCGCCCAGGCGGGTCATGGGCTCGATGTGATTGAACGCAATGTCAAAGCGCAGACGAAACTGATCGAAGACCTGCTGGATGTTTCGCGCATTTCCACCGGGAAAATGCGGCTGAATCTGCAAAGCGTCATGCTGGTTCCCATCATCAACGCCGCCGTCGATGCCATCCGCCCAGCCGCCGAAACCAAGAATATCGATCTTTCCTTCGCCTATTCGCAGGACCATCGAATCAACGGCGACCCGGACCGCCTGCAGCAAGTGGTCTGGAATCTGCTCTCCAACGCCGTGAAATTCACGGCCAACGGAGGGCGGGTTGGCGTGACTCTCGATGCGGAGGATTCCCACGCGCGGATTTGCGTCGCCGACACCGGCAAGGGAATCGACCCGGAATTTCTTGCCTACGTGTTCGAACGTTTTCGCCAGGCCGACAGCACCACCACGCGCTCGCACGGCGGCCTGGGTCTGGGATTGGCGATCGTCCGTCATATTGTCGAATTGCATGGTGGAACGGCATCGGTGCAAAGTCCGGGGGTTGGAAAAGGATCGGAATTTTCCGTGAGTTTGCCGATGTCGATTCCATTGACTTCCGATGCCAGGCCGCGCGCAGTTTTATCTTCCGGCAATCCGCAAGCCCGTTCGCAGGAGAATTTGCCGAATCTGCATCGGAAACATGTTCTCCTGGTGGATGATGAGGCGGACGTGCGCGAATTGGTGGGCGAAGTTCTTCGGCGGTGCAATGCGAATGTTCATGCCGCCGCCTCCGTGCGCGAAGCCATGGAATCCCTTGGCCGGGCGATTCCCGACGTGCTCGTTTGCGATCTGGCCATGCCGGATGAGGATGGATATTCGTTCATTCGGCACTTGCGCCGGCTTTCGCCGGACCGCGGCGGCCAGACTCCGGCCATCGCGCTGACGGCTTATGCCCGAGAGGACGATCGCCAGCGCGCGTTGGCCGCGGGATTTCAACTGCACATGACCAAACCGGTCGAGCCGCACGAACTCGTCGAGGCGATCGCGAACTTATCGTCCAAAACCGCCGCGCCTGAGCGCGATTATCCGCCTTTAGACCGCGCGGATAAATTTTAGTTTTGCCAAGACTCTGAGGTTTTGCATGGATGTTGTTATAATCACGAATCCAGAGGATGGTGTTGTAATGCGTGATGATCAAACAGGAACGGATGACCGGCGGTTGAAAGTTTTGCTAGTGGAGGATCACCAGGACAGCGCACAGGCCGTCAGTTACCTGCTTACGGCGGAAGGCTTTGATGTCGAGATGGCCGGCAACGTGGCCACGGCATTGGATGCGGCCCAGCGCACGAAATTCGACGTTATGCTGATTGATCTGGGCCTCCCCGACGGCACCGGCGCCGATCTTCTGATGCAATTGCGATCCCGCGGCCACGCCGCCCCGGCCATCGCAGTGAGCGGCTATGGGCACGAATGGAACAACCAACCCAATTTCAACGCTCACTTGGTCAAGCCCGTCACATACGAACAAATCAGCAAGACGATATCCACACTTATTGCCAACAACGGTGCCTGAGAATAAAGGGGACACGACCCTTTATATAAAGGGTCGTGTCCCCTTTAGTTCGGCCTATATAAAGGGTCGTGTCCCCTTTAGTTCGGCCACTGATCGCCGACGCCGGTCCCCTTAGTTCCCTCTGATGTGAGTTCAAGGTTGCGATTTCACGGTTATCAAATCGTCCCTGGCTGGATTTACTTCTATCGCGATGTTCGTGTATTGATCGAACAATCCTTTGTTGTGCATCTGCAACGCGAAGGGCCCGATTCGGCCGGCATCGGGGACGTTGAAATCAACGACTTCCACGGCATCGGTCCCCACCGGCTGAGCCACGGCCATCCGCGCTGTTCCCTTGGTCGCATTGATTAACAGCTCAACACGACTCCATTGCTTGACGTCGTATTTCGGGTGCTTCAGTGAAGTGAATTCGCCCTTCCCCGCGTTGTTGTGACCCTTGCGATAGTCCCAGGTATAACCAACCGGAACCTGAATCTGCACCGCCCCGAGCGCATCCAGCGGCGTTTCCCCTATACCCGGAGCGAAGCCGAAGAACAGGACGCACGCCTGATGATCCGGCTTTCCATAGACGTGCCGGATGTCGAAAATCACTCGGTAATTTCCATATTGTTCAGCGGTGTAAAGAACGCCTCGCCCAATGCCGCGGCTGGCGATAATGCCATCCTGCACCGTCCAGGAATCAGGAGGAACCTGCACCCAGCCATTGAGCGTCTTGCCGTCGAAAAGCGGCCTCATCCCCGGCGGCAACGGAACATCTGGCCGGGGGAGCGATGTGTCAATGCTGACACTCGGCTCAGTCGCGGCGCCGATGGCAGGCTGAGTGGACTGCGCCCAAGCAGGCGCGTAGCACGATAACAAGCCGGAAATAAAAATGATTGCGATGTGATTTGTGCATTTCATCCCGTCTCCTCATCTCAGAACATCGCCGTTTTCCGGAATCCCCGGTTCATCCAGCACCTGAATCCAGGAGCCAAAGCCCAGATGCTCCCAATCCTGAATCACCCAGACGATCTTTTTTTTCGGCGTCACTTCGACCATCTGCACCGACGTCCGGATGTTCTCCACGTTCCGCCCGCTTCCCATTCCATTGCTGCTGATGATCGTGTCCCCGTTCGCCAGGCGCGAAATTCCCTGCACAAAATGCAGCGTGATCCCCGGCAACTCGTTGGCGGTCACTTCCCAAACCGTTTTGCCCGTCCGATCCACCTCGCGCACCCATCCCTCTCCGTTTCCCGCGATCAGAATATCCCCGTTGGGCACGCGCAACGCCGACCACGGCTGGTACGCCTGAATCGTGAGGATCGCATTCCAATCCTTGTCGTATTCCACCACCTTGTTCAATTCCAGATACGGGATCAGAAACGTGCCGGCCGAGGTCATCCGCGCGTTGCGAATCTGGCCGTGAACCGTCTTGGCATCCGTCGTGCTGATCGTATCCAGCGCATGCTGCCATTCCACTTTGCCGGTGGTTGTGTTGAACATCATCATTATCGGGGCCGGCAATCCGTTATTGACGAGCAGCACATGGTCCAGCCCGATGGGCTGAACCGAGTGCGATTGCGTTCCCGGCGGACTGTCCCAATGCCAGACCACTTTCTTATCCGGCGTGATCTCCTCGGCGTATTGCATACGGGTATAGAGCACATTGCCGTTGGAGAGCATCCAGGCATCGTCGATTTCCCATCCGCCGCCGGTCTGATAGGTCCAGACAATCTTTCCATCTTTGATGAGATCAATCGTGTTGTATCCCTCCCCGCCATAAAGGAACGGATGCTCCGCCAACCCATTGCCGGGCCAGCTAGGCATGGTCGCCGGCTGCTTGATCGGGTTTAGCGTCGTCGGTTTCTCCGAAGGCCCAATCGTCGGGACGCCCGGCGCCGTGAACTTGTCCAACAAAGCCAGCATCGGGTGCGAGTCCGAATCTCCAGGCGCACCCTGTGCCGTCCCCGCTGCTAATCCGATGGCCCTAACCAGGACAATGCAAATGAATAGATTGCGAGTTTTCACGGCGAATGACTCCATATGTGATGATTTCATACTAACGTCGATCTCTTTGAGATCGAAATCGACGCGGAGCCCATCCGTTGTTAAAACCCTCGGTCCCACTATACCGAACAGAAATATAATTTTTCCACTTAACATTGCCCGAATACGTGGTATACTATTTTGAACAATCGGTCCCCGCTCTCTCGCGAGGCGGGCGCTGCTGGACTTGGCGATGTCGCCAACTTGTCGGCGGGGTCATGGCCGATCAGAAATCTCGGAGCCTATTTCGATAGCCTCCGAGCTGGAGAAACCCGCGCACCTCTTTGGGGCGGTGGAACCTCCAAGGCCCGCGTGTCGGCGATCG
>JBEKUH010000031.1:0-36752 GCA_049515255.1 Tepidisphaeraceae bacterium
CTCCCCCGGAGTACCGGAGGAGGGGAAGATATCTGGTCAACCTTTTTTCTGCGCGCCGATGTTTGTAGATTAATCTTCGGCAGTCTCGTACATGACTGAATTACAAATCCAACCAACGGGCCAAGGGACAACAACGCGCCGGCGGCGGGCTGGGGGTCTCGCACTGCTCGTTTTGCTGGCTTGCGCGGGGGTGTATCTGGTGGGGAACAATCGGATGGCGTTGTTTGATCGTGATGAGGGTTGGTATGCGGAGGTGGCGCGGAACATGTTGGCCAGCGGGGATTGGGTGGTACCGCGCTGTCAGGGGGCGGTGTTCGATACCAAGCCGGTGTTTGCGTTTTGGTGTCAGGCGGTGTCGATGGGGATTTTTGGGCCGAGCGAATTTGCGGCGAGATTTCCGGGGGTTTTCTTTTCGATTTTGACGTTGATTCTGGTGTATTGGGCGGCCAACTTTTTCGCCGGTGTGCGGCGGGCGCTGTGGACGATTGCCATTCTTGGGACCGGGGCGCTATTCATGGCGATGGCGAAGTCGGCGCTGGTGGATGCAGAGCAGATGTTCTTCATCGCCGTCGCGGAGATTTGTTTGGCGTTTTTGTATTCCGGCCGGCGGGGGTATTGGATTTGCATGATTCTCTGGGTGTCCAGCGCGCTAGCGATTTTGACGAAAGGCCCGGTTGTTTTGGGGACGCTGGCGGGAACTATGCTGGCGCTGGCGGTTTTGGATGTGGGAAAAAAATTTCATTCACCGCGCGCCTGGATTCGTGCGACGAAATGGTGGTGGGCGACAAAGCCGTGGCTGGCGCTGCTGGTCGTGCCGGTGGTTGTTGGGCCGTGGCTTTTCATGATTCACCAGCGCGATCCGGCGTTTCTTTCGATCATGCTGCAGCGGAATTTTCTGGGGCCGATTTTTGAAAAACCACTCAACGACCGTCGAACGATTCCTGGATTTTATTTGATGATCATCTGGCCGTGCTTCATGCCGTGGAGCCTGATTTTGCCGCTGACGTTTGTGCAGTCATGGCGAAATCGCGGCGTGCCGGCGATTCGATTTTGCCTGGCGGCGGTCGTGGGGCCGCTGGTCGTGATTGAGTTGGTGAAGCAGAAGTTACCGCATTATCTGCTGCCTCTGGCGCCGCCGTTGGCGTTTTTGATGGCCGATGCGATCGTGCATGTGCTTCGGCATCGGGTGGATGATCTGAAGACGGGGTTGGCGAAGATCGCGGTTTCGATCTGGACGATTTGCGTCGTGCTGTGCGCGCTGGCGCCGTGGGTTTTGCTGATTCCGAAATATCATGTGCCGTTTTCTCCGCTGGCGGCGGGGATTTTCACGCTCATCGGCGCGGGCTTGGCCATTTGGATCGCTCGCTCGTTCTGGCAACGGCGGTTTCGATTGGTTTTCGTCGGCATGTGCGCCGGATCGATGGCAGTGATGGCGGTATTGGCCGCGTTGTTGATTCCTTCGGTCCAGCCGTTGCTCGCCGCCAAACAGGCCGCGGGTGCCATGTGGGCGGATGGATACAAAATCGGCGATCGCGTTGTGCTGATGGATTACACCGAGCCGTCGATTTCGTTCTATCTCAAGGGCGGCGGCATGATCGAGGATGATAGTTATCTGAATGTGATTCAGGAGGCGAACTGGCCAACGTGGCTCGTGACCAGCAGTTTGCAGCGCGATCGCATGCCGGCGTCGCAATTGGCCGAGTACACACAGGTCGGCACATTCCAGGCCTGGAACACCGGCGCCTCGCGCGGCAATCGCCTCATCGTTGTTTTGCGGCGGAACTCGCCCGGTTAGTCAATTTCTGGCCTACCCAAAATCCAAGTCCCTTTCGCCGAGCTTCGCTTTGGGCGAGTTCGATTTCGCCGAGATACGCACAGGGCACTCGCCGATCGGCGCGGGCGATTCCGGCGGTGACGATATCAAGATCAATCAAATCCCCGGGTTCGGAAAACACGCAGGCCATGAGCCGGCCGGAATCATCGCGGGTTTGCGAGGGTTCCAGATGCAAAACGAGCGTTTTGCCGGCGAGAGATTTGGCGAGCCAGTCGGCGGCGCGCTGATTCCAGTCGTCGCCATCAAACGGCCGCGCGCCCAGCAATTTTACCGGCGCATCGACTCCGGCCAATCGAATCGACTCTCCATCAATGACGGAAACGAATCGAAAGGATTTGCCATCGTACCGCGACCAATCATCACCAGATCTTGGCCCGGCCAGAGCGTAATCGAGCACGATGGAGCCGACGACGCAGATGAACAGGATGATCTCGATTCGACGGGCTCGGGTTGCGATGACAGGCATGGATGGAAAATTTACCCCGATTTATGGCACGTCGCAATTCAAGGACCTTCCCGTTGGGCCGATGAAACAGATGTGAGAGCGTGTATTTGATTCGCAACAATGACCGCGGCCAAACCGTACATTCTCATTCATCACCGCGACGATGATTATCGGGCGTTTCTGACTTTCTTGCTCGAATGGCATGAGTTGGAAGTTCGACACACCGCCAATGCTGAAAAATTCCGCGAATATTTTCGCGCCCAGACGCCGGCTCTGGTGATCGTCGATTGGTCGAGATTCGACACCAGCTTGGATAATCCCCTGGCGGTGCTGGGAATCGACTGCGCTCACCCGCTGATGGAGATCATCCTGCTCGGCAAACCCCCATCGCGCGAGCACATTACGCTGGCCGGAAAAGTTGGCCTGCGCAACATCGTGGTGTCCGAAGGATTCGAAATTGAATCCTTCATCCAGCGCATCCGCTCGCTGTTGCCGAAGGATTCGATCAGCCTTAGCGCCCAGGCCCATGGAAAACCCCGCCGGCCGCCGTCGTCCGAACAGAATGCCAAAATCCAGCCGAGCGAGCTGCGCGATCGGATTCGATCGCTGGGTCGTGTGCCGGTGGCCGAATCGACCGTCAATGATTTGCTTCGGCTGGTGCACTGCCAGGATACGACAACGGGCGAGATGGCCAATGTCGTTCTCCGCGACGCCGGCGCGACACTGCATTTGCTCAGCCGCGTCAACACCGCCGACGTTCTCGCCGGGCGCGAGTACATCGCCAACGTGGGGGTGGCCATTCAGTTGCTGGGCATGCGCGAATTTCATGATCTCATCGAATCCTTGCCGACCATCGACGAAAAATCCACGCCACAATGGAATAGCGGAAAATGGATTTACGCCACGCGTGCATCGGCGCGATTGTCGCAGCTTCTCTCCCGGCGAATGGCGCTGGGCGATCCGGGCGAATTCGCCGCCGCCGCGCTCTTGCACGACATCGGCGCCCCAACGCTGGCCGCGATGGAGCCCGATGCCGCTCGGCAACTGGCGCTCACACAGGTTCCGGAAGGAATGCGAAGAAACGAGTTCGAGAAACGCGCGCTCGGCGTGGATCACGCACAGATCGGCGGACTAGTGCTGGAAATCGCGCGTCTGCCGCAGTGGCTCATCGAATGCGTCAGCCTTCATCACACGCCCCCGGCCCTTCGGCCGCCGATGTCGCCGCAATCGAAGTCGGCCACGATGATTTTGCAGGCGACGGATCAAATCCTCGCAGCGCTCGCTGGTGATTTGCCGACGCAGGATATTCTCGAAGGTCTCTCGGAGGAATTTACCGCGGCGCTGGAACACTCCGGCGTCACCGGCGACAGTCTGCTGGTGGAATGCGCGACCGCGCTCAACGAAGTGGCCGCCGAGTTAGCATCTCTCCAACTAGACTGCGATCTCCTCAGCGCCGCTGGTCCATCTCTGGACAAAATCGCCTATCTCAACCCGCGTCGCCAGCAGATGGATTTGATCGCCAGCTTCGTCGGCCGGCATTGCGGACAAATTTCCGAAATCAATCTCTCGCAACTGGCCCAAACCATGCAACAGAAAACGCCGCTGTTGATCAATCTCTGCGACGTGCGCGGCGAATCATCGCAGGCCAATGTGATTCAGCATCTCGTTCACCACGCCGGCGCTCGCGGGGCGCTGGTCGTCGGCGAAAACATCCGCCCAGGATTGGTCCAGGGCCTGTCCGTCGCCGGTTGGCTCTGCACCCATCTGCCCGCGCCGGTGGATGTCTTAAAGAAAATGCTGACCGATCTGGCCGCAAGATCACAAGCTGCGGCAGCGTAGTCGCGAAGGGCTGTGATGCTCTACCGTGCCTTCCCACTGGGCAACGGGAAATCGGTCGGTGGATTGGGCAAAAGGTATTTCGAGAGATCGCAATCCTTAATGCCTTTGATTCCGTCGACAACGGTTTGTGCGTTGAGGATCGCCCCGGCCCAATCGGTATGCACGGTCTCCTTGTCAGGAAAATATGTGTATGTCACATAATCCTCACCAAGAACGTCATATTTGGTCGCGATGATCTCGTTCAGATCGATGAACGGCACGCCCGCCTGGCCTGCGGCCTGCTGGGCCCAATCCCTGAAGTTTGTAGTGCGGATGATCTTGCCATCCTGCCAGTGGTTGCGGGGAATCAGCGAACAGACGATTTCGCAGACCGCGCCTTTGGCCTTGGCGTCGGAAATATATTTGCGGATGTACCAGCCGTAGGTGTGAACCGTTTCAGTTTGCTGCGTAATTGGGTTGACGACGTCTTTGGTATCGTCGCCATTGCCGGGGAGGGATTGGCCGCGCGTGACATTGCCCGACCCGCCGTCATTGTGGCCAAACTGCATGATGAGATAGTCGCCGGGCTTCATGTCGGCCAGCGCGTGCGGCCAGAGCGGGCCGTTTTGATAGGATCGGCTGCTGGTGCCGCCGAGGGCGAAGTTGACGACATTTATTTTTGTCGTGTCGAAAAAGGATTTGATGGGGTGTCCCCAGCCCCATTGGCCGTTGTTGCCATCGTCGCGCGAGCCGTTTCGCACCGTGGAATCGCCGATGATCCAGAGTGTGGGGATCGCAGGGTTGAGCGTGTAATGCGCCGCAGACGCCGGCAATGTGGTCGGACGAGTTTGTTGAGCGAAGGCGGTTGTGGTTGTGAGAAGAATGAGAAATGGGAGGAGGCGTCGAGGTTGGTGGTTCATGGATGGGATTATAACCTTTCGCAACGTGGATATTGGATATGAGCGAGGCTTCTCCAACCAATGTCGAATAGGCTATCTTAGTGTAGCCGGCGAGCTTGCTCGCCGGATTGGACTGCGCGAGAATTATTGAAAAAGTAAATCCGGCGAGCAAGCTCGCCGGCTACACGGGGAAAACTATGGTTCGATGGTATCATCTTATCATCAGCGCATACGGATTCTGGCTCCCCAATGATCCGCGAGGATCGTGGTCGGATTTCGTCGGCGCCTGGGAATTGCTCAAGTTCGGCGTAGCCACGAAGGTTAATGGGAAGCGCTCATACGCCCATGATCGTCACGACCGTGAGTTGCGTTTGGCAGCCAAACAAGCACTGAAATATCCGCCGGTGCGCTTCGACAATGGGCAGCGCATTGCCATCGTCGAAGGGTTTGCGCTTGCGGCGGACGAGGGCGAATATGAAATCCATGCTTGCTGCATCGGGTACGATCATTCGCACATGGTGGTTTCTCGTCACGAACGGACCATCGAGCGTATCGCAGGCCACATGAAATCCAAGGCGTCCATGTCGCTGCGATCGGCAGGCTGTCATCCGTTGGCGGCGCACATTAACGGTGACACAATTCCCACACCTTGGTCCGGGGGATGCTGGAGTGTATTCATCAATGATGTTGAACAGTTGCGCGCGGCGATTGATTATGTGAATCGGCATCCCATGAAAGAAGGCTTGCCGGCGCAGTCGTGGCCGTTCGTTCGCGCGCCTTTTGTGTAGCCGGCGAGCTTGCTCGCCGGATTCGCCTGGGGAGAATCGTTCGCAAAAGAAATCCACCGAGCAAGCTCGCCGGCTACACGAAGATATGCCAAAACCAAAAAACAAATCCAAGCCCACTCGCACCGATTGGGGGCCTGTTGCCGACTGGTATGACCAGCTCGTTGGAGAATCCGGCAGCGAATATCACCGCGAGGTCGTTATCCCCGGCATTTTGCGGATGCTTGGAACGACTCAGGGAAATTCAGTAATCGATATCGCCTGCGGACAGGGCGTGCTTTGCCGGGCGATGCGGGTACGCGGATTGGAAGTGACCGGCGTCGACGCCGCCAAGGAATTGATCGCCGCCGCTCGAGAGCGCGGGCCTGAATCAATTCGTTATCTCGTTGGCGATGCGCGCGATCTTTCATTTCTTCCGCCCGATCATTTCCATGCGGCAACGTGCGTGCTGGCGGTCCAGAACATTCAGCCGATCAAACCTGTATTCGAGGGCGCGGCGAGAATCCTTCGGCCGGGCGGTCGATTGGTGATCGTCCTGCTGCATCCTTGTTTTCGCGGGGCCAAAGAAACAAGTTGGGGATGGGACGAATCAACCAAGAGGCAGTATCGCCGGGTCGATCGCTATCTCGTCCCGCGCAAAGCGCCGATCGTGATGCATCCGGGTTCGAACGATCAGCAATATACATGGACGTTTCATCGTCCGTTGGAAATGTATTTCAAGGCGATTGGGCAATCGGGATTGATGGTGGATGCGCTGGAGGAATGGCCGAGCCACAGGATCAGCACGAGCGGGCCACGCGCGGCGGCGGAAAATACTTCCCGGCGCGAGATTCCAATGTTTCTGACGCTGCGGGCGGTGAAGGCGGTTAGTCAATCCTTATGATAACGGGATTTGCCTTTAATCGCTCGCTTGTCGATCGGGACATTTTCGCCCGGCACGACGCCGTCAGCGCTGCTTACCACATCCTCGGCATTGAGTTGCCGGAGTTTCTGGCGGTTGGTGACAGCGGCATGAATTTTATCTCGGCACTCGGCCGGCCGGCTGGGAATCGCCCGCATTTCTCCCATGCCCGCCTCAGCCTCAGGCCGGGCGCGCTCGTAGACCCGGGCCGTGTCCGGGCCTTTGTCTTCCGGTTGCGGGGTTGGTTTTCTGGCCATATATCCTCCCGAAATTGCTTCCCCTTGCCTACACGAAATTCTATGCCGCTGCCCAAGAATTGGGAACGCACAATCCCGTCGTTGCGTTCCAATAAAAATTGATTGAGCATTTGCGCGATGACTGTCGAAGAGGCGATTGAATTGGGAAAGCGAGAACAACTGGCGGGAAATCTGCGCGCTGCCGAGGAGATTTATCGCAAGGTGCTGGCGACGCAGCCGAATCATGTCGAGGCGCTGCGAATGCTGGGCGCGATTGCATATGACGTAGGGAAACACGATGTGGCGGCGGATTTGTTCGCGCGCGTCATCCGCATCGATCCGAACAAGGCCGACCATTACGTCGAATATGGCGCATCTTTGAATCTCCTGGGCCGGGATGAGCAGGCAATTGCAGCCTATCGAACGGCGCTAGCGATCGATCCGAATTGCGTCACCGCGATGTGCAATCTCGGCGATGCGCTGAGAATCCGCTGGCAGCCGGATGAGGCTATCGAGGTTTTGCAACGCGCTCTGAAATTGCGGCCGAATTATTTCGAGGCCATGGCAAACCTTGGCAATGCGCTGGGCGAAAAGCGGCGGTTTGAAGAGGCGATTGAGTGGTATCGCAAGGCGATCGAAATCCAACCGAATCATGCCGATCTGCACAGCAACCTGTCGTATGCGCTTGGAGCGTGTGGGAAATTCGATGAAGCCATCATCGAAGGTGAACGCGCGCTGGCGATCAAACCGGGCCGGCCCGGGCGAATTAATCTCGCCAATGTTCTGCGGGAAGTCGGACATTTGGAACGCTCGATGGAGCAGCATCGAATGATATTGGAGTCCAATCCCGACGATGCCGCGGTGCATTACAACATTTCGCTCACGTTGCTGCTGCAGGGAAGGTTTGCCGAGGGATGGAAGGAACACGAATGGCGGTTCAAGGCCAAAGAGTACCAGATGCCGCGGCGAAAATTTCCGCAGCCGAGATGGAATGGCGAGGAATTGAATGGCCGGCGGATTTTTGTGTATGCGGAGCAGGGGTTGGGCGACACAATCCAGTTCGCGCGCTATTTGCCGATGCTCGCTGAGCGTGGCGGCCAGGTGATTTTGGAATGCCATCCGGAACTGGTGCGCTTGCTGAGCGGCATTCATGGCGTGCAAATCATTCAACGAGGCGAGGCGTTGCCGCAGTTTGATCTCCATTCGCCGCTACTCAGTTTGCCGATGGCGTTCGGCACCGATCTGGGAAATATTCCGGACAACGTGCCGTATCTTTCGGCTGAGCCCGAGATCATTGAAAAGTTTGCGGCGAAAATACCGAGCGGTGGGCGGAAGAAAATCGGATTGGCCTGGGCCGGTAGTCCGCAGCATATTCGAGATCGGCTGCGCTCCGTGACATTGGCAAGTTTGGCGCCGCTCGCGGCCGCCGGGGACTTTCAATTCTTCAACCTCCAGACCGGGGACGCGGCAAAGCAGGCGAAGAATCCACCTGATGGAATGAATCTGATCGATTGGTCGGATGATTTAAAAGATTTGGCCGACACCGCCGCGCTGATAGCCAACTTGGATTTGGTGATAACTGTCGACACCTCCATCGCCCATCTCGCCGGGGCGCTCGGCAAGCCGGTTTGGGTGCTGCTCACTTGGCTGCCGGACTGGCGGTGGATGCTGGATCGCCCGGATTCGCCGTGGTATCCGACCATGCGGCTTTTTCGCCAATCCAGGCTCTGCGAATGGCAGGATGCGATTGACCGAGTGGCCATGGCACTGCGCGCCGAACCTCCACCCTGACCCTCCCCCGGAGTACCAGGGGAGGAAAAAAAGGGGCAATTTTTCGTCGCCCCCAACCCGCCCATCGTCCGATAACGTCTCAATATGGATTTGTCGATCTACAGCCTGCGGACCAAGGACATCCTGACGCTTTGCGTCCTCTCGCTGCTGTGTCTGGGCGTGCTGATGGTGCAGTCGGCTTCATCGGATGTGACGAACCAGACCGGCTGGGAGTGGACGGCCAAGGGAATTAAACACGCTACGTTCGCAACCTCCGCGCTGGCGACTTTTTTGGCGGTTGGATGGTTCGATTGCGCCTGGGTTCTGCGACCCGCGAAAAAAATCTGGCACAGCCCGATCTTCTGGATGCTGGCGATTGCAGGCCTGGCGAATCTGGCGGTGCTGATTCCGGGCGTGGGCGTGGAAGTGAATCACTCGCGGCGATGGCTGCCGCTGGGCCCGATACAAGTGCAACCATCCGAGTTAGGCAAATGGGCCATCGTTCTTTATCTGGCATATTTTCTGGCGAATCGCCCGCTGGATGTGAACCGATTCTTCCGCGGATTTATTCCGATGCTGATTCCCGTCGCGGCCATCTGCCTGCTGGTGGTGATTCAGGATTTCGGCACGGCACTGCTGATCGCGCTGTGCGCATTGGTGATGATGATCGCGGGAAAAGTGCGATGGACGCATCTGCTCATCGTGTTGCCGCCGATCATCGCGGCGGGATTATGGTTCGTGATGCACAAGGCGTATCGCTGGCAGCGGATCACGGCCTTCGCCAATCCGTATGCCGCCCCGTCGCGCGAGGGTTATCACATGATCCAAAGCCTGCTGAGCTTCGCCACCGGCGGAGTGACGGGTCGCGGCCTTGGTAACGGGATTCAAAAACTCGGCTATCTGCCCGAAGACACGACCGATTTTATCTTCAGCGTCATCTGCGAAGAACTCGGCCTCTTCGGCGCGCTGATGACTATCGCCCTGTACGTCGGCATCTTGTATTGCGCCTGGGAAGCCATGAAACAACGCCCCGACAGCGGCGGCAAACTGATGGCCTTCGGCATCGGCATGATGGTCTGCCTGCAAGCAACGATTAATATCGCCGTGTCGACGGTGAGTGTGCCGACCAAGGGACTGCCCCTTCCGCTGATCAGCGCCGGCGGCAGCGGGTTGATTATCACCTGCGCCGCGCTGGGGTTGCTAAGAAGCGCTTGCAACGAAAAGGCGACGGTTAATCCGGCAATGGAGCAGCGTCCGCCAGACTTGAGCGGCGTTTTTCTTCCGCCTCCGGCAGGCGAATGTAAATCGGCGTGAGTTGCAGGTGATCAGTGAACTCGCCGCGGCGGGCGAGTTGGTGGCCGAGATGGGCGACGGGTTCGGCTCGGGGACGCCAGTGGTTTTCGGGGATGATTTTGATTTCTTCGGTTGCGGGGATGAATTGCTGATGGAAGGGGATTCCTTCGCCGAGCAGGTGAACCGGGCGCGGGGCGCGGGCGATCATTTGTTGCAATGTGTCGAGATGGGCCGGCTCGCGCGTTTGCCAGGCGGATTCGGTGCGGTGGAATGCGGCGGTGAAGATTTGGTTTCGCTTGGCGTCCAGAACGATGATGACATCATTCGCATCTTCCGGGGCATTTTCGATCAGCACATTTACGGTGGGAACGGCGACGAGTTTAGCCCCGGAGGCGTGGGCGAGCGTTTTGGCGAGCGTGATTCCAATGCGAAGGCCGGTGAATGATCCGGGGCCGGCGGAGACGTAAATTTCCTGAATGTCGTGGGGTGTCCAGCCTAGTTTTTTGCAGAGTTCGTCGATGGCTGGAATCATTCGGGCGGCGTGCTGGAGGCCGTGGGGGAATGTGTTTTGGGCGATTGTGTTGCCGTCTTCGGCCAGCGCGACGGAGCCGATACGGCTGGAGGTTTCGATGGCCAGGGCGCGGATCATGTGGGCAAATCATACACGCTACGAAGCTTGTCCGGCGGAGGCGGGATGAGCGACTTTTTTGGTCGGCTTGCGGCTGCGAAGCCAGATGAACGTGAAGAGAATAACGGCTCCGATTCCGCCGACGATGACGGTTCCCAGGCGGAACTCGCGGACAGTTTCCCACAGTGCTGGCCCCTTGGCCGCGCCCCAGTAGCCCAGACACATGAACATTCCGCCGCTGGCGATGGCAGCCAGGCCGTCGACGAGGATGAACTTAAGATACTTGAACCGGCTCGTGCCGGCGGCGACGACCATTGCGCCGCGGACACCCATGAACAATCGGCCAACCGCGATGACCCAGACGCCATATTCAACGAACATTTTCTCGGCGCGTTGTAGTCGCGCAGCGTTGACGTGTTTACCGATGAACGGAACGCGCGACACGTTGTGGCCGAGGTGATATCCGAGCAGATAAAGAACCGTATCGCCGCTCATGATGCCCAGCCAGGCGATGGGGCCGGCGATGAATGGGGACATTTTTCCGTGAAAGATCAGGATGCCGGAAATAATCAGCGGGATGTCTTCGGGAACCGGCAATCCCAGGCCGCAGGTGAAGAGGAACCCGAAGAGGGCGGCGTAGCCGTAGCGTTCGATCCATTGGCGGACCGTATCAAACTTGATGATTTCCCAGGCCAGAAGAAACATGTTGGCTTGCCGCTCCCCCGCGACGGATCAGATGTAATACATTGCCTGTTGCGAACTGCCGGCGCGGTTGACCTGTTCGACAAGTTGTTCGAGGGTCAGTTTGTCCAGCACGTCATCGAGTGCATCGGTCAACTTTTGATTGAGAATCCAGACGGCAATCTTCCCAGGAGTAAGATCGGCGGCGGTGACGGTTTTGCTTTCCTTAATTGTGAGCCTGCCCTCGAGTCTGCGGACGAGTTCGCCGACGGCAATGTCGCGCGGGGCGCGGGAGAGCCGGTATCCACCGCCGCTGCCGACCTTGCTTTCCAGGAACCCGCCGCGTCGCAGGGCCAGAAGGATGGCCTCGAGGAATTTGTTGGGCATGTCCTCCTGTTCGGCCAGATCGCGGGACTGGATAAACCCGCTGGGCCAGAGCCGGGCCAATTGAATGGCGGCTCGCAGTCCATATTCGGTTCGCTGGGAAAGGCGCAAGCGATTTTCTCCACACTAATGCAATGCGCGGGGAATGGTAAGGGTTGGCGAGGGGATTTGCCAGAACGGGTGCGGAGTTTGCGCGGAACGGTATAATCCGAAGCATGTTCGGGGACGGCAGCCTGTCATTGCGAGAGTTTGCGATGCACGAACCATTGCCGCTGGCGACGATACACGACGCGGTGCTGGAGTTCCTGCGCAATCGGGAAGATGCCGCGCTGTTTGGCGCCCAGGCGGTTAATGCGTACGTGGACGAGTCGAGAATGACGCAGGATGTGGATATTCTCTCGCCGCGCGCGGAGGCGCTGGCAGAAGAAATCCGAAAGACGCTGACGGATCGGTTTCACATTGCGGCGAGAGTTCGCGCTGTGGCGGATGGGAAGGGATTCCGCATTTTCCAACTTCGCAAGCCGAAGAACCGGCATCTTGTAGATGTGAGGCAGGTAGATTCGTTACCACCAACGCAAATGGTCATGCACGTTCAGGTCTTGAGACCCGAAGAACTCATCGCACAAAAGGTTATAAGTTCCAGCAGCCGTCATGCGCAGCCGAAGGGCGATACCGATCGGCGTGACCTTAAGGTTTTGCTGCTCGCGTTTCCGCAGCTAAAGGTAAAGAACGGCCCGGTCCTCGTGCGACTGAAAGCCGCCGGCGCGGACGCCAACGCCCAGAACGAGTGGCGGCGATTGGTGTCGATGGACATCCAATCCGACGATGCCGATGCCGGATATTAGAACAACTCCGCCAACACCTTCTGTGCCGCCGAGACGCCGGCGCCGAACGTTACAGGTTTGCCGAGGCCCTTGAGCACATGCTCGATGGCGGCGACGACGGCGAGAGCGTCATATGCATCGCTGTAGCCCATGTGGTTGACGCGGAAGATTCTGCCTTCCATCGTGCCCTGGCCGCCGGCGATGTGGATGTTGTGCTTGCTCTTAAGGCCGCCGCGGAAATCTTTATCGCTGATGCCGGCGGGGTATTTCACGGCCGTCACGGAATCGGCGGGGGTTTTGCTGAATAGCTCGAACCCGAGCGCCTTGACGCCCTGGCGGAATGCCTCGGCCGTCAGGTGCGTGCGCTTCCAGACGGTTTCCAGCGTTTCGTCCTTAATCATCTTCAGGCTGACGCGCTGGGCTTCGATGAGCGTGTTGGCCGGTGTGAACGGCGTGTCGCCATCTTCGATGCTCTTTTTGTATTTCTTGATGTCGAAATAGAAATCGCGGGGATTTTTGAAGCGCTCGACGGCCGCCCAGCCACGATCGGAGAACGAGACGAATCCCAATCCCGGCGGAAGCATCAGGGCTTTTTGGCTGCCGGTGATGGCGACATCGACGCCCCATTCATCCATGCGAAAGGGGAGCGCGCCGATGCTGGTGATGCCATCGACGATGAGCAGTGTATCGCCACTGGCGCGGACTGCTTTGGCGATGGATGCCAGATCGCAAACCGTGCCGGTGCTGGTTTCGGAATGGACGATACAGACGGCGTCGTATTTGGTCGCCTTCAATTCCGTGGCGATCATCTCGGCGGTGGCGTGCTCGCCGTATTCGAGCTTGAGGTCTTTCTTCTCACAGCCGAAGGTGGTGGCGTAGGAACTCCATCGCTCGGCGAATTTTCCGTTGGTGACATTCAGCACCTTCTGGCCGGGCTGAACAACATTCACAAACCCAGTCTCAAAGGCGGCAGTGCCGGAGCCGGTGATGGTGTAAACAGTTTTGCTCGTTTGGAAAACATATTGCAGGATCGATTGCAATTCGTTGAACATCGCACGGAATTCACCGGTGCGATGGTGATGGACGGGCTTGGCCAGTTCCAGCAGAGTCGCTTCGGGGACGCTGGTCGGGCCGGGGGTGAAGAGTCGATATTTCATGAGCATGGCAGAACCTCGTGGTTAAGTTTGAAAATCAGATCAGGCTTCGTTCCATTGCCGCTTCAGGAAAGCCAGGACCCGGGCGGTGGTGGATTGATAATCTTTTATGCCCAGCGCTTCAACACAGACGGGCCCGTCATATCCACCATTTTTGATGATTTTGAAAAACGGGCGGTAATCCGCGGTGCCACTTTCGCCGGGGGCAAGCCGGCCGTCTTTGTCGGCGACGTGGACGTGGGCGATCCAGGGCATGGCTTTGACGAGATCATCGGGATTGTCGCCATCGATCCAATAATGGTAGCTGTCCACCAAGCAGCGGATGTTGGGGTGATTGATTTCCCGCACATAACTCATCGCTTCGCCGACGGTATTGATGATGTTGCACTCTTTTTTGTTGAGCGGCTCGACGACCAGCGCGACGCCAGCCTCGGCAGCCAGCGGGGCGATCATCTGGAGGAAATCCATAATCTGCCGGCGAGCGTCGTCCCGATCGAAATTGCCGGGGACGTTTCGCGCTCCGCCGCTGCCGAAGACGAGGGTTTTGATCTTCAGCCGGCCTGCGCGCTGCATGACATTGGTGATGTAGTCCAGCAGTTGGCCGGTGTCGATTTCCGAACCGACAATTTTCATCTCGGCCGGCACCAGGCAATTGGCGGCCAGAATCGGCAATGGAGCGGCGGCGGCCTTGCGATATCCTTCCCAGTCGGATTCCTTGGTTCTGCCCTGAAGGAGACCCTGAACATTCTCCTCAATAAAGTCGGCGCCGCCGGATTTGATGTCGGCAGCTTTGTCGAGTGGTGCGCAGATTCCGAATAGCATCAGCCGCTCCTGGGATTAGGGATGGGAATGATAGGGGAAGGACGAGTTGGATTAAAGGCGCGGGGCGATGCCATCGGGGGTGACTAGCAGGATGCGGTTGAAAATGTGGTGGGGCATGCGCTCGTAATCTTCCTGGATTTGCGGGAGGAGTTTGTCCACGGTGTCGGCGTCGTTGCGGAAGCAGAGCAGAATGTCGCGGTTGGGGATTGCAGCGGCGAAAGGTGTGCCGAGGTGCTCGCAGATTTTTTCGTGGAGATTGGGCAGGAGGAGCCGGCTGGCGTCGTAGCCGTCCATCGACTGGAAGAGAATCAGGTAAACCCGCTCATCCGCGTCCTGAGCGGCCTGGGCCGCGAGGGCCTGGCTGCGCTGGGACAGATTGTATAGGGCGATTTCGTGCAGATCATCGACGGTGATATGCCAATCATCCAGACGTTCGGGTGTGAGATAGGAAATTGTGCGGTCGCTATCCAGGGCGTAGGCGACCGCCAGGCCGTCGATGAGCGGCTGATGGATCGGCTCGCGGTTCCATCGTCCGGTGTCCGGGGTGATCATGGGCATGATGCGGGAGCGGAGTTCGTCGAGGCTGCCGCTCTGGTCGGGAGATCCCTCGGAGGCCCGGATCAACTCAACCACCCAGCGCTCAACGTGATGCTTGGCATCCTCGGGCCGGAGGACCGTCATGCGGTAGACATTTTCCAGCGAAGCGACGTGCCCATTGACCAGCATCGAGAAGGGCTCTTTTCCACGGGCGATTTTGACCAATGGAAACCGCTTGGCGACGAGGTCCAAGACCTGGTTAGCAAATTGCTCGCGCGTCACTGACACCGGGGAATTATAGCAAGCCAAAATGCGAACGTCAGGATGAAAAGAAGTCGTCAGAATCAGAAGAAAAGCAGGCGGATTGCGACGGCGGCGATGAATCCGCCCAGCGCCAGCGAGATCAGCCCAACGATGAAATTCAGCGGGCTGGGGACTTCCTGATCAATTGAATTGCTTGAGTTCATGGCGTTCCGTCGACAATTGAGCTATCGGAATTTGAGTATAGGCAATTGATTTGCAATTGCTAACCAATGAGGAGAATTTTTTTCTTCTGATTCTCTGGTTCTTGGAAAGGGAGGAGGATTATTCCGGCGATAGGGGAATTCTAGAGCGGTTTTAGTCCTAAGCGAATTCAGATTGGACGTTCACATCGAGGTTTCGTACTATCCCGCCTTCGCTCGACTAGAACATGCGTCATTTTGATTGTGTAGTCATCGGTACCGGCCCAGGTGGGCAGAAGGCGGCCATCCAGGCGGCCAAGCTGGGCAAGCGCGTCGCCATCATCGAAAAGAATTCCGTCCTCGGCGGGGCCGCCATCAACACCGGCACGATTCCGTCCAAGGCGTTGCGGGAGGCGGTGCTCCATCTGACGGGGGTCAACAAACGGACGCTTTTTGGCGAAAGCTATCGGGTCAAACGCAACATCACGATTGCTGATTTGATCTACGTCAGCCAGCAGGTGATTCATCAGGAACTGGATCTGCTCCGCGATCAGTTTGAGCGGAACAATATCGAATTGATCTGGGGCTCGGCGCGGTTTGACGAGGAGATGATCGTATTCGTGGATCGGCCGGACGATTTTGAAGCGATCAGCGGCGAGATTTTCGTGATCGCCACGGGGACGCAACCGGCCCGGCCGGCATCGGTGCCGTTTGATGAGAGGACGGTTTTCACATCCGATGGGTTGCTGAAACTGGATCACATTCCCAAGAGCTTGATCGTCGTCGGCGGTGGAGTGATCGGGATCGAATACGCCTGCATGTTGGCTGCGCTGGGGGTGAAGGTGACGTTGGTGGAGGCGCGGCATGAGGTGCTGGGATTTCTCGACCCGGAAATCACCGAGGCGTTTCAATATCAGATGCGGCGGATGGGTGTGACGCTGCGGCTGGGGGAAAAGGTGTCGAAGATCGAGCGGCTGCCGGGCGCGGAAAAAGCGGAGAATGGAGGGTTGGCGCCGGCGGTGCAGGCGACTTTGGAAAGCGGGAAAACCCTGCGGTCACAGACGTTGCTGTATGCGGTTGGACGGCAGGGGACAACGGCGGCGTTGCACCTGGAGCGGGCGGGGCTGACGGCGGATGATCGGGAGCGGTTGAAGGTCAACGAACACTATCAAACGGCTGTTCCGCACATATATGCGGTTGGTGATGTCATCGGATTCCCCGCTTTGGCCAGCACCGCGATGGAGCAGGGTCGGCTGGCGGTGTGCCATGCGTTTGGCGCGCCGGCCAAGAGCATTCCAGAATTGTTCCCCTATGGCATTTATGCGATTCCGGAGATTTCCATGGTCGGCAAGACCGAGGAACAACTCACGCATGCGGGCATTCCGTACGAGGCGGGGATCGCTCAATACAAGGAACTGGCCCGCGCCCAATTGCTCGGCGACCCGGATGGAATGCTCAAGCTTTTGATCCATCAGGAGAACCACCAGATTTTGGGCGTACATGCCATCGGAACCGGTGCGACCGAACTGATCCATATTGGGCAGGCGGTCATGGCGCTGCAGGGGACATTGGATTACTTCATCAACAACGTATTCAACTATCCGACTCTAGCGGAGGCGTACAAAGTGGCTGCCTTGAATGGAATGAATAAGCTGCGGCATGTATGAGGGGCCGATTGGCAAGCACCGCATTTTGCGGCACGTTTGCCCTGGAAATTCTACGCCACTTCATCGACATATTTGCCTTAATATTGCTAATTCTGAATTATTAGGATTTCCTTAGCAACGAGAGGGTGTTTAGGCACTACTTTGGTAAAGAGGCCGGCGATTTTTGGCCGACTAAAGCCGGGCTTTCATCGGATCTGGCGGGTGCAATGTCTGTTGTCTGATCACTTTTCGGGGACGGGATGACTGGAGAATACATCGATCCACAAGCAGCCAACCGGCCCATGCCGTCCGGCGCGCCAGGGGAAGCGCAAGCTGACCGGGCGATTCGGCACGCCCAGATCGGGGACTCGCTCTTCCAGCAAGCTCAATTTGCCAAAGCGAAAGAACATTTCGAGGAATCGCTGCGGCTGGACCCGGAAAATCCGCGGGTGCAATGGCTGCTTGGGATGACCCATTGGAATTTGAATGATTCGGACCGATCGGCGCCCTATTTGATGGAAGCAATCCGGCTCGATCCTTCCCTTTATCCAGCCCATGCTTCGCTGAGCCAATGGTATTTGCTGCATGGGAAAATTGAGCCGGCGTTGGAGTCAAGCGCCAGGGCGATGGCGCTAGCGCCGAATTGCGACGATGTCCTGCGGATGCGAGCATGGGTGCTGGAGGCGGCTGGAGAAATGGACGAGGCGTGGGCGCTGGTGCAACGGCTTGTCGAACACAGGCACGCCCCGCAGTTCATCGCGCCACTCTATGCGCGCATGGCCCGCTACCGTGGCGAACAGCAAAAAGCTCTGGAGCAGCTTGACATCGCTCTGGCGGTTCGGGGAACTTCAGCGAATTTGCGATGCGAGCTGCATCTGGCCGCCGCGGATATGCTTGATAGTTTGGGCCGGTATGACGAAGCGTTTGCTCATGTGCAGCTTGGGAACGCTTTGGTGAATCCACCGTACGATCTCGGGGCAACCCAACTATTTTTTGACAGCATGATTCGCTATTACTCGCGGCGGCGGATTGCGAATCTTCGCAAGGCAACGCATCACAACGACAAGCCGATTTTTATCGTCGGAATGCCGCGCTCGGGAACCTCGCTGGTGGAGCAGATTCTCGCCAGCCATCCGCAAATCCACGGGGCGGGGGAACTGAACTTCATGCTCCAGACTTGCCTGGCGGCGATCGGAATGCTGCGCTCGCCGACGGCGGAATTTCCGCAATGTCTCGATCGCCTCAGCATCTCGGAACTGGACGGGCTGGCGCAAATGTATTTGCAGCCGCTGTTGGCCTTGCGGCCGGATGCCACGCGCATCACCGATAAGATGCCGCTGAATTTCGTGTATCTCGGATTGATCTCCATGCTCTTGCCCGAAGCGCGGATCATCCATTGCCGCCGGAATCCGCTGGATACCTGCCTTTCGTGTCACATGGTCGCGCTGAGCCCCGGAACGGAATTCAAATTTGACCTGGCAAATCTCGGCGGGTTTCACCGGCAGTATCAACGGCTCATGGCACATTGGAAATCAGTGCTTCCGCTGGCAATTCTCGATGTGGATTACGAGAAGCTGGTGATGGAACCGGAAGAGCAATCCCGACGATTGATCGAATTTGCCGGGGTATCCTGGGATGACCGATGCCTAAGCTTCCACAAAACCCGCCGACCCGTGGCGACCGGAAGTGTCCAGCAGGTGCGGCGGCCGATGTACCACTCTTCGATTAACCGTTGGCAGCACTATGACAAACATCTCGGCCCGTTGAAAGCGGCGCTGGGATTGAAGTGAATTTCTCCTCGCGGGCCGACCGAATTTCGGCCCCCACCCCTGCCCTCCCCCGGAGTACCGGAGGCGGGGGGAATACTGCAACATCGGCGCTCTCCGGCGCAGATATAGCGCTCATCCAAATTACCACATTCGAATTTTGCATGTGCGACTGGAGCGCGGCCGAAAGCAGGTCGTATGAGCGCGATAGGTTCGCAGATTTCGAGCCTCGGTGGTGGTAACCAACTTCCGGCCTCCACCAGCACCAGCAATTCCACCAGCAGTTCTACCGACGGCGGACTCAGTTCGCTCACGGCAACGAATTTCGTTCAATTTCTCATCACGGAATTGCAGAACCAGGATCCGATGGATCCGACGGATACCAGCCAGATGCTGGGCGAACTCAGCGAAATCGGTCAGATGCAATCCTCCTCGGATTTGCAGACGAGCCTCACCAGCATGGTGCAGCAAAATCAGGTGGCATCGGCGGCGAACATGATCGGGAAATATGTTCAGGGCACCGATTCCAACGGCAATTCGATCAGCGGGAATGTGACGAGCGTTCAGGTGACCAGCAACGCGGTGAATCTGGGATTGGACAATGGTCTGACGATGGGCCTGAGCGCGGTGTCGTCGATCGGCAACGCCACGACCAGCTCGAGCAGTTCAACCAGCTCGACAACGCCTGGATCGTGAAACAGTCTGATTGGCCGTAGCGGAGCGGCGGCCACGGTTCGAACAGCAGGAGTCTCTTCGCCGGTATGAGTTTTCCATGGCACTAACCAGTACGCTATTCACCGGTCTTTCGGGTTTGGACGCCAGCCAATCGTGGCTGAACGTCATCGGCAACAACATCGCGAACGTGAACACGGTGGCTTTCAAAGCCAGTAGCGTGCAATTCTCGCCGCAGTTTTATGTGACCGACCAGCCGGGCACGCAGGCCACAGGAGATTTCGGCGGCACGAATCCCAGCCAGGAAGGTTTGGGAACGCAGGTCGCCTCCATCGACACCGATTGGACGCCGGGCTCCATTCAATCCACCGGGGTGGACACGGACATGGCCATCGATGGCTCGGGGTTCTTCGTTCTGAACAACGTGAACGGCCAGCAATACACGCGGGATGGCACATTCTCCCTCAATTCGAACAATCAATTGGTTAATAGCACTGGGTCTTTTGTCGAGGGATATGGAGCCGACAGCAACGGCAACATCATCGGCGGAGCGCTGCAGAACATTACGATTCCACTGGGCCAGACAACATTGGCCAAGGCAACGCAGAACGTCACGCTGACCGGAAATCTCAACGGCGGCGGAGATGTCGCCAGCGGCGCTTCGATCCTTACCAGCCAGCCATTCACGACCATCGCGGGCACGGCCCCGGCTTCGACCGATTTGCTCACCAACTTGGTCTCCACCGGCGCCACGCCGACGGCGCTCATGAACGTGGGCGATGTGCTCACATTGGCCGGCACGCGCGGCGGGGCGACGCTTCCCGCCAACACGATGACGGTCACGGCAACATCGACCGTCGGCGATCTGGAGAATTTCGTCAACGAAAGCCTGGGAATCGACACGACCGTCTCCGAGCCCGGCAACCCGACGCCCGGCGCAACACTGCAAAGCACGGGCACGACATCGCAATTGACGATTATCGGGAATACCGGCACGGACAACGCGCTGACGCTGGGATCGACGGGCATTACCGATTCGAGCGGAAACCCGCCATTCAATATCACATCCGGAACCGATGGGACGTTCACGGATGATCCAGCCGGGGAGAGCGTGAGCACGACGATCAATGCGTATGACTCGCTGGGCACGCCGATTTCGGTGGATGTGACAGCGGTGCTGGAGAGTAAAACATCGACCGGAACGACCTGGCGGTTCTACGCCTCTTCGCCGGACAACGAGGGGGGAACGGGGCCGGTGCTGGGCAACGGCACGCTGACGTTTAACACCGCAGGCCAACTGCAATCCACCACGGGGACCACCATCACGGTCAACCGATCTGGCACGGGCGCGAATTCGCCAGTGGTCATGAACCTGGATTTCAGCGGCATGACCGATTTTGCGGCCAACAGTTCGCAGATGGTGATGGGAAGCCAGGATGGAACGCCGATCGGAACTCTTTCGGGCTTCAGCCTCGGCTCTGACGGAACTATCACGGGATCGTTCACCAATGGATTGACCAAGACACTGGGTCAGTTGGCTCTGGCGAATTTCAGCAACCCTGAAGGTTTGAACAAC
The DNA here is from genome assembly GCA_049515255.1 of Tepidisphaeraceae bacterium. Taxonomy (GTDB): domain Bacteria; phylum Planctomycetota; class Phycisphaerae; order Tepidisphaerales; family Tepidisphaeraceae; genus JBEKUH01. Next base: position 21,115 of record JBEKUH010000031.1, read on the forward strand.
GAAGGCGGGAATATCTATTCGTCTTCTGGGGCCAGCGGCGTCGCACAGATCGGCGCTCCCGAAACCGTGGGCACCGGCTCGGTCGAATCCGGCGCGCTGGAGCAGAGCAATGTGGATATCTCCAAAGAATTCATCAACCTGATCATCGCATCCACTGGGTTCAGTGCGAACAGCCGGGTAATCAGCACCAGCGACGAATTGCTGACGGATTTGCTGAATTCACAACATTGATTGACGCATGACATGACCCGATTGGTCGGCAAATTCGCAAATGGAACGCAAGCCCTCGCGGCAGGTGTTGATACGCTCTGTCGCGAGGGTCTTTTGAATTCTGAAGGAAATGCAAATGCAACCGCCGAGGACACCGAGAGCGCCGAGACAGACGCCGAGAAGAGAGTGCAAAAATATAATTTGTGAACACCAATACAAATTCATTTTCTTCTCTGTGCCTTCCTCGGCGCTCTCGGCGTCCTCGGCGGTTGCATTTAATTAGATCAGATAAAACCGCTCACCAGCCGAAGCAATTATCGAACGACAACACGAAAGGGTGGAACCCATGATTACGTTGACGCGATTGAACGGGCAGGCGTTTGTGATTAACGCCGAGAAAATCCGGTACGTGGAATCGACGCCGGATACCGTGGTTTGCTGTGACACCGGGGAAAAGATGATGGTGCGCGAGCCGTTGCAGGAAGTGATCCGCCGGGCGATTGAATATGCACGGGTGATCCGCCGGCCGGTGACGGATTGAATGCAATATTGAACCGCCAGTGATTCAGCGGTCCCAGAGCCATGCCGATAGGTAATCAGGGCGGTATTCATCCGCCGACGGTTATCGGACGGTTGCAAAAGGACGGTCTTCGTCATGGCAGAAAAAGCAGAAAAGAAATCGGAAGCAGCCCCAGCGACGGATAAGAAGGAAGCTGCCAAGGGCGGCGGGTTCATGACCAAGCTGCCGGTCCTGCTCGGCGGGGTCATGATGCTGGAAGCGGTCGTTCTCTTCGCCGGATTCAAATTCATCGGCGCGGGCGCAAAAAATGCCAATGCCGCCGATCTCACGCTCAACTTAAAATCAGATGGCAGTGATTCAACCGATTCCTCGACTGGCAAGGATCAGACCGTTGAGATTCAGCTTCTCGATTCTCGGTTTGAAAACAAAATGAGCGGGCGGACGTTTCTGTATGATGTGAACATCTGGCTCTCCGTGAAATCCGATGCGGCCGATCGCGTAAAAAAATCAATTGCCGACAACGACGCCTTGATTAAGGACCGCGTGCGGACCATAATCGCACAGTCCGATCCGGATAAGCTTGGAGGCGGAGCGGAACCGGGTTTGGAAACGTTGCGCCGGCAGGTGAAGTTCCAGTTGGACGAGATCGTCGGCGACAACATGATCGACGAAGTCCTGGTCCCGCGGTGCATTCCGTTCCGAACGGATTACTGATCGGGATCAAACGGCGGCTGGAAGCTGCCGGCTGATTATCCAAGGATGGTGCAGCATGGCAGAAACGCCCCCCGATCCATCAGCCACGCCCGAACCGACGGCGTCGGCGGAAATCCCCGAATCCAACACAACTCTCGACTCTTCTGCCCCCGAAGGCGATTTGCCCACTGATGCCACCATCGAGCAATTGCTCCAGCAGGCGAATTTTGAAGATGGCGCTGCCGTCGCAACTCCCGATATCCCCGGCGGCGATGCGGAAGCGTTCAAGCTGCCGAGCTTTCAGCAGGTGATGGCTGACGCCCAGGTGTCGAGCATTGAATTGCTTCGGGATGTGGAGCTGAACGTCAAAATTGAGTTGGGCCGAAGCCGGATGCTGGTGGAGGATGTGTTGAAACTCGTTGAAGGAAGCGTGGTGGAGCTGGACAAGCTGGCCGGTGATCCGGTGGATGTTTTTGTCAACGATCGGCTGGTGGCGCGCGGGGAAGTGCTGGTTCTCAACGACAATTTTTGCGTCCGGGTGAATGAGATCGTTGCGGCGCTCACGGATGAAGGGGTATGAAATTTTTTTTGATTTTTCTTTTTTTCGCCTCGCTCGGTTATTCCGCGCCCGCGATGGCGGCGACAGCGCAAGATTCGCCGGTCGCGGCACCGGATTCCTTTGAAACCAAACCACTGAATTTGGATAATAGCGGGACCGCTCCCGCAGCCGAAGCGCAGCCGGCGGTGTATCGGTCAAACGGATTCGATCCGTTTCGTGTCACGCTGGCGCTGGGGGCTGTGGTTGGATTGATCTTTCTGCTGCGTGTCGGCGCCAAGCGCGCTTTTCCCGGAGCGGTGGGAGTTCGCTCGATCCCTTCGATCAAAGTTCTGTCACGATCCGTCATTACCCATCGGCAATCGCTGCTGCTGATTCAGGTGGGTAAACGCCTGTTGGTTGTGGGCGACAGTGGGGCGCAGCTCAATCCCTTGTGCGAGATCTCTTCGGAAGAAGAAGTGGCGGCGCTGCTTGGACAGGTGCGGGATGAGACTTCAGTGGCCGCGCGACACTTCGAAAATCTCTTCGGAAAAATGCGCCGAAAATTCGACGAGACAAAACTCGAAGACGCCATGGAATCGGAAGAGGCAAAAATTGCCGGGTCGCGCGATGTGACACAGCCAACCGATTCTTTCGATTCCTCCCACGAACTTCCCGATCCGGAACTCGCCGAAGCGCGCCAGGAGCTTTCGGGGCTGAGCGAAAAGGTGCGCGATCTGGCGAAACAACTTGGCCGGGCGTGACTCGGAAATTCTCAAATCGAAAATCAGAACACGAAAATTCAAAATAGTTTTCGCCGCGCGCTATCATTTTCATTTTCGTGTGATATAAAACGAAGCGGGTCTGAGGGACACGATGAGAAAGGATGCTCTCGTGAATCGGGCTGTTTGCGTTGCATGGGCAATCATTTTTCTTCTGACGGCGCCGGCCGTGTCGAGCGCAGCCGATGACGATACGACGGCCAACGCGCCGCTCGCCGCCGATGCCAATCCCGTCAGCATCGTTCAACACCAGCTCCCCGATCTCAGCAATCGCCAGAATTTTTCCTCGGCGATGCAGATCATCGTTCTGCTGACGGTTCTCTCGCTGGCGCCGGCGATTTTGCTCATGATGACCAGTTTCACCCGCATGGTGATCGTGCTCTCGCTGATGCGTCAAGCGATCGGCACGCAGCAGTTGCCGCCGAATCAGGTGCTGGTTGGATTGGCGCTGTTCATGACGTTTTTGGTGATGGGTCCGACGTGGCAGCGCGTGAACAGCGAAGCGCTGGCGCCGTACATGGCCGGAAAGATCGATCCGCAAACAGCGCTGCATAACGCCCAGGAGCCGGTGCGGGAATTCATGTTTCACCAGATCGAGCAGAACCATAATGAGGATGATGTCCAGTTGTTTCAGGTGATGGCGCACAAACCGCCGGCCTTGCAGCCGGCCGATGTCGGCACGATGACGCTAATCCCCGCGTTCATGCTCAGCGAACTCAAGACGGCGTTTCTCATGGGGTTCAAAGTATATTTGCCGTTTCTGATTATCGACATGGTGATCTCCTCCGTGCTGGTGAGCATGGGGATGATGATGTTGCCGCCGGTGCTGATTTCGTTGCCGTTCAAATTATTGTTGTTCGTTTTAGTGGATGGTTGGCGCTTGATTACCATGAGTTTGATGGGTAGTTTTGTGACATAGTCGGCGGCGATTTTTTTCGGTTCATGGATGGACCGAAGCCGCGCGACGCATTGGGCCAGACCCAAAGCACTCACGGAAGGGTGTTGCACATGTCTCTCGACCAAGCCTCGGAAATGATTCGTGATACGTTGCTGATGGCGCTGTTTATTTCCGCGCCGATGCTGGGGATCGGGTTGATCGTGGGCATTGTCATCTCGCTGGTGCAGGCGGTGACGCAGATACAAGAGCAAACTCTGACATTCGTGCCGAAGATCGTCGCCATGGTTTCCGCCGCCATCATGTTGATGCCGTGGATGAGCCATCGACTAATGACTTACGCCACGGAAATGTTGGTGAGCGGGCACGTTCGTTAGTTGGCGATGGTTCAAACATGCTTGAGGAAGCGCTGAATTTCGTTCCGGTCTACGTCCTGGTGCTGTTTCGCATCGCTGGGATGATGATCTACGCACCGCTGCTGGGGAGCGATCGAATTCCCAAGCGCATCAAGGCGCTGATGGCATGTGTTCTGGCGGCGGGAATCGCGCCCAATGTGAGTCTCACCGTTCAATTCCCACAAACAAGCTGGCAACTTGCCGTCGCGATCGGGGGCGAAATCGCCTTTGGTCTGGCGATTGGAACGATTCTCAGCATGATTTTCATCGCCGCGCAATGGGCCGGTGGAATGATCGGCCAACAGATGGGCCTGAATCTCGGCCAGACATTCGATCCGCAGTTCGGCGCGACCGGATCGTTCATTGGCGATCTCTATTTTTTTCTCACCCTCGTCGTGTTTCTGGTGATCAACGGTTCTCACGCACTGATCCTGGGCGTGCGCGACAGTTTCAGCACGTTGCCGCTGCTCTCGGTGGGAGCGAACGCACATCTGGTGTCGCTGGTGATGGATATGTTTCAAACTGCGACGCTACTGGCCATCCAATTGGCCGCACCGATGCTGGTCACCATGCTGATTGTCGATCTGATTTTGGGATTCATCGGAAAAACCGTTCCGCAAATGAACATCATGACCGCCGGCATCGGGCTGCGGGTCATGGTGGGAATGGCGGTGGTGATTTTTGGCCTGAGCATGACCAGCGGCGTCCTGCGGGACGCGCTATCCGACGCCATGCGACAGGTGCATTTCACTTACATGGGACAATGATCGATGGCTGAATCCAGTGGCGACAAAACCGAAGCCCCCACGCCTCGCCGGCGACAGGAAGCGCGCGAGCAGGGCAACATCGCCCGCAGCCACGATCTCACCAGCGCTGTCCTGCTCATCGGCGGCCTGCTCCTGCTCAAGTGGTTCGGGATGAATTTGCTCTCCGCCCTTCGTTCCATCGTCGAACAAATGCTTTCGGTGCGATCGCTGTCCAACGTCAATTCTTCCTCCATCGCCGATCAAGCACTGGGCGCGCTGGGCCAGATCGGGGCCAATGTCGCGCCGGTGCTGGGTGGGGTGATGCTCATCGTCATCGCCGTCAACATTGCTCAAGTAGGATTGATCCTCAGCCCGACCCGGATTCAACCGAATCTGGCGGCACTGAATCCGTTTCGTGGCATTGGCAAAATTCTTGGCCGCGGTCAGGGACCGATCCATTTGCTCATGAATATCGTCAAGGTTGTGCTGGTCGGCCTGGTCGCATATTCGGCAATCGGTGATCGGCTCGGCGAAATTATCTCAGTCCAGCGGCTCACGTTTCTCCAGAGTTTCGGCATTGGGGCGCAAATAGTTTTCAACATCGGCATGCGCGTGGGTTTTCTGCTGCTCTTGCTGGCGATTTTTGATTACGTCAACCAGCGGCAGCGCGTCGAACAATCGCTTCGCATGACCAAGCAGGAAGTGAAAGATGAGATGCGGCGGATGGACGGCGATCCGATGATCAAGCAGCGCCGCCGGCAAATCGCCATCGCTCGCGCCAAGGAACGGCTGAAAAAGGAAGTCCCCACGGCGGATGTGGTTGTAACCAATCCCACTCACTTCGCTGTCGCGCTGAAATACGATCCATCGATGCACGCACCAAAGCTCGTTGCCAAGGGCGCGGATTTTCTGGCGCAGCGCATCCGCGAGCTGGCGATCGAGGCCGGCGTGCCGATCGTCGAGCGCGCTCCATTGGCTCGGGCCATCTATCGCATGGTCGATGTCGGCGATGAAATTCCCGAGCAGTTTTACTCCGCCGTCGCGGAGATTCTGGCCTATGTCTATGAACTGAACCGAAAGGCGAAAAAAGCATTGGCTGTTTGATTTCGTTTAATTCATGGCGGCGATTCCGGCCCATCCTCTGCTGATCAAGATTCACCAAAACCGGGGAATGCTTTTCCCCATGGCGGTGATCAGCCTGCTGGTGGTGATTCTCGTTCCGTTGCCGCCGTCAGTCATGGATTTGCTGCTGGTCTGCAATTTTACCATTTCGGTGATCGTGCTGGTGACGACGATTTATGTGTCAAGCCCGCTGGAATTTGCGGTATTTCCATCGTTGCTGCTGGCGATCACACTCTTTCGGCTGGTGCTGAACGTTGCGACCGTGCGCCTGATTTTGACGGTTGCCGATCGTTCCACGGATGCCGCCGGCGCGATGACCGCCGCCGGGGATGTCATCTATACCTTCGCTGATTTCGTCACCGGCAAATCACTGGCCGTGGGCGTCATCATTTTCATCATCATTGTGGTGATTCAGTTCGTGGTGATCACCAAGGGCGCGACGCGCATCGCCGAAGTGGCGGCGAGATTCACCTTGGACGCCATGCCTGGCAAACAGATGGCCATCGATGCCGACATGAACGCCGGCATCATCAACGAAGCCGAGGCCCGCAAGCGCCGGGCCGACATCGCACAGGAAGCCGATTTCTACGGCGCGATGGACGGCGCCAGCAAATTCGTTCGTGGCGACGCCATCGCGGGGATCATCATTACATTCGTTAACGTCCTGGGCGGCTTGTACGTCGGCATGTTCGAGCACGGCTGGCCGCTGATGGATTGCTTGCAGCTTTACACCAAATTGTCGATCGGCGATGGATTGGTCAGCCAAATCCCCGCATTTATCGTGTCGCTCGGCGCGGGCCTGATCGTTACTCGCACCAGCAGCAAGAGCAATCTGGGCGATGAAGTGATCTCCCAGCTATTCGCCAAGCCGAAATCTCTGGTGATCGCCTGCATGTTTCTGTCGGTCATGACATTCACTGGATTGCCCAAGATTCCGCTGCTCGTGCTGGGCTCATGCTGTGGTGGATTGGCGTTTACCCTGACTCGCGGCGAGCAAAAAACCAAGCGAGTCGCTGCCGCCAAGGAAAAAGAGAAATCTTCCAAGAAGGAGCCGGAAAAAGTTGAGAAGCTGCTCGACCTTGACACCATGGAATTGGAAGTGGGTTACGGTCTGGTTCGCCTGGTGGATGCGGCAAAGGGCGGGGATTTATTGGATCGCATCAGCCTGATTCGCCGGCAGATCGCGTTGGATTTGGGAATCATCGTCCCGCCGGTGCGCATCCGCGACAACATGCAGCTTGGGGCAAACGATTATGTCGTGAAGCTCAAGGGGCAGGTGGTTGGCCGGGGCGTGACGTATCCGCAGCAATTCCTGGCGATGGACAATGGCGCGACCAGTGGCCCGCTGACCGGCGTCGTCGCCACCACCGAGCCTGCGTTCGGTTTGCCAGCCTATTGGATCACCGAACCCCAGCGCCAGCAAGCGGAGTTGCTCAATTACACCGTGGTCGAGGCTACCGCCGTCGTCGCCACGCATCTCACCGAAATCATCAAGAGCCACGCCCACGAATTGCTGACTCGGCAGGAATTGAAGAATCTACTGGAACATCTCAAGACGCGTGTGCCGGCGTTATTGGAAGAGGTGATTCCAACACAGATCAAGCCCGGCGAGTTGCAGAAGGTGATGCAGAATCTTTTGCGCGAGCGCGTGCCGGTGCGCGATCTGGAGACGATCATCGAGACGCTGGGCGATTATTCCTCGCGCACCAAGGACCTGGAAATCCTGACCGAATATGTCCGTCACGCACTGTCCCGCACCATCTGCAAACAATATGTGGATGAACAGGACCGCCTGGTTTGCGTCACGCTGGACCCGGCATTAGAGGAAATGATCAACGGACATCTGGAGCGCACCGAGCGCGGCACCAACAACACAATTCCGCCGCAGGTCGCGCAGCAGATCACCCAGCAGATTGTGCACAAATCCAACGAGCTGACCCAGACTGGCCGATCGGCCGTGCTGCTATGCGGCCCGCAAATTCGTGGCGCGATGCGCCGGATGATCGAAGGCGCGCTGCCGCAGATGGCCGTGCTGGGATTTAACGAAGTTGTGCCCGAGGCGAAAGTGGAAGCCGTCGCTCTGGTGGGATTGAACGGAACATGATCGAAACGAGAAGATCAACGCATGAAGGTGCATCGATGGACCTGAAAACTTTTCAAGCTCCGACGATGAGCGAGGCGCTGGCCGAGGTGAAATCCACCCTCGGTCCCGGCGCCGTGATTCTGCACACCCGGACTTTTTCTCGGCGCGGTTGGCTGGGATTGCGGCGGCAGGAAATCGTCGAAATCACAGCCGGTCGCAGTGGGAATTCGGGTGATCGTGGTGCTCGCCGTCCGATTCCATCACGGCCGCGCCCATCGCCGCTGATCGCCGCGCCGGATCGGCCTCTGGGAATGCTCTCCAACAGCCGCCAGATTCTCGAAAGTCCCGCCGCGCAAAGCGCCGCCATGCTTGGGTTGACGCAGGAGATGACCAACATCAAGGGGCTGGTGCAGGATTTGGTCGAACAGACGCGCCAGCAGCGATTGCCGAATATTCCGGCGGAATATCACGCGCTTTATTCACGGCTCGTACGAAATCAGGTGTGCCAGAATCTCGCCGCCGACATGATCCAGACATTGCACCGGCAGATTCGCCCAGAGCATGCGCGGCAATCGGATTTCATCCGGGACAAACTTCTGGAACAGATCGAGAAACTGCTGCCATTGGGGAGCCCACTGGTGCGCGGCACGAAAATGGGACCGCACGTCGTCGCGCTGATCGGCCCAACGGGTGTTGGAAAAACAACGACGCTGGCCAAACTCGCCGCGAATTTGAAAATCCGCGAGCGATGCCGCGTGGGGATGATCACGCTGGATACCTACCGAATCGCCGCCATCGATCAGCTTGGAAAATACGCCGATCTGATCGAATCACCTCTTCGCGTCGTCAGCCGGCCGGAAGAAATGAGCGCGGCTTTGCAGGCGATGAAGGATTGCCAATTTGTTCTGATCGACACCGCTGGCCGCAGCCCCAATGACGCGATGAAATTGGGCGAGCTGCGGTCATTCCTTGCCGTTGCCAGGCCAGACGAGGTGCATCTGGTTCTTTCCAGCACGTCCAGCCAGCAATGCGTAGAGCTGGCGCTGGATCGCTTCGGGAAAGTTCGCTCGGACAAAATTATTTTCACGAAGCTGGATGAGGCAGCGCATTGCGGCGTCGTGCTGAACATCATTCGCAAGACCAACAAAAGTCTCTCGTACATCACCACCGGCCAGGATGTGCCGAAGGATATCGAAGTCGGCGGCGGCCGCCGGCTGGCGCAGATGATTCTGGGCAGCGATGATCTAGGAGGCGGCGCATGTCAGTAATCATCGATCAGGCCGCGGAACTGCGCCGGATGATGGAGCGGAGCAATTTGCCGGTGCAGCGGGAAGTGCCCGCGCCGGTGGCCACCCGGCCACGATCCCGCGCCACGGTCATCGCCGTCACCAGCGGAAAGGGCGGGGTGGGCAAGAGCAACATCGCCGTCAACCTCGCGATCAAACTGGCATCGGCGCACAAGGATGTCGTGCTGCTCGATGCCGACCTTGGATTGGCCAATGCGGATGTGCTGTGCAACATCGACTTGCCAAGCAATCTTTCACACGTGATTTCCGGCCGGCGCGAACTGGCGGATGTGATGGTGCCAGCCCCGGGTGGATTCCGATTGATCGGCGGTGCATCTGGATTGGCGCGAATGGCCGATCTGACCGACACGGATCGCCAAGCCCTCATCGAATCTCTCGCTGCGCTCGAAGAGAGTGTGGATGTGATTCTTATCGATACCGGCGCGGGGATCAGCCCCAACGTGCTGTCATTCACGCGCGCGGCGGATCATGTGCTGGTCGTCACCACGCCGGAACCAACGGCAATTACGGATGCGTACGCCGTCATTAAAGTCATCAGCCGGGACGCGCCGGATCGGCCCATGAGTTTGCTGGTGAATCAGGCGCAACGACCCAGTGAAGGGCGAACCGTTTACGAGCGGATCGCGCGGGTGGCGAAACAATTTTTGTCGGTCGTGGTTTTGGACGCGGGATTTGTGCTGGCCGATCCGGAGGTTCCTGCGGCGGTTCGGCGACGGACGCCATTCATTCTGGCCAGCCCACGCTGCGGCGCGAGCCAGTGCATTGCTCAATTGGCGATGCGCCTGGAGCGCGGCGTTGCCCCGACCCACGATGGCGGCGGATTTTTCAACCGGATGAATAGATGGTTCAGAAGATAAATCGATTCATGGATGAATGATTTGCATTGTGACGCGAGATATTGAAAGGAGTACTGCGATGATTACCAGATTGGCGGCCACGATGGCCCTGTTGGCGTTTGCTGTTTGCCTGGTGGTGGGCGGGCTGGGGGCGGGCAATACATTTGCCACGACAGTCAGTCGAGCTTTGACGGCTATGGCGGCAACCTTGGTTATCGGACTGGTGGTTGGAGCCATGGCGCGAAAAATGCTCGAAGAAAATTTGAATTCAGAATCAGAACAGGAAAAATTGAAAAATAGTTCCACGGCCCCGGCCCGCGGCGACCGATAAATGGAATTGGCTTCGTCTCAAATTTCTAACTGCAGGAGTGGATGCTAATGCGAACCGCGTTCAAAACCCACGGACAGGGAGGCCTTATGGCCAAGCCAGTCAAAGACATCAAGGAAGTCTGGATTCAATTCAAAAAAACCAAGGCGGAGGTTCTCCGCAATCGCCTGATGGAGAATTATCTCCATCTGGTGCGCTACAACGCCGAGCGAATTCACATCAAGCTCCCCGATGAAGTGGAGCTGGACGATCTCATCTCCGCGGGCATTTTCGGCCTGATGGATGCGATCAATGCGTTCGATCTGGAGCGTGGCGTAAAGTTTGAAACCTACTGCGCGCCGCGCATCCGTGGGGCTATTCTCGACGAATTGCGCTCGATGGATTGGGTCCCGCGCCTGGTGCGGTCGCGCGCCCATAAGCTCGATTCCGCCACCAAATCGCTTGAAACGGAGTTGGGCCGTTCGCCGACCAATACGGAAGTGGCCGAGCGGTTGCAGGTGTCGATTGGCGAATTCGAGAAAATGGCCAAGGACGCGACGGCTGTGGGATTGGTCTCACTTTCCCGCAAATGGTTTGAAACCGACAGCAACAAGGATGTGCGCGAGATCGACGTTCTGGAAGACAAGCGCGGCGCCGACCCGGTGCGCGAAATCCAACGCAAGGACCTCAAGGACCTGATGACCAAGGGCCTCTCCCGCGCCGAGCGGCTGATCATCATCCTCTACTATTTTGAAGAGATGACGATGAAAGAGATCGGCGCCACTCTGGACCTGAGCGAATCGCGTGTCAGCCAGATGCACAGTTCCATTCTCGCCCGTCTCAAGGCCCAGATGGCCGACCGACGCAAGGAATTCCACCAGGCCAACGTGGCGTGAGGTCGTGGCAAAATTGAATTCGTCAATGGAGAACCCCCGCTTTTCATTGTGAAAAAACGCGCGATCTTTTTCACAAAAATCTTTCTGCGCTCACGCATCGCCTTCCCGTAGGGTAAAATTGAATAACCCAACTGGAGAGCGCTCATGAGTCATGCGGCACCATCGACACACGCGGCAGGGACAATCAAATCACACGGCCTGACTGCACGGACCGCCATTCGAATTGCATGGGTGGCATTCGTGCTGTTTCTGATTCTGCCGTTTCTTCTTTTTCTCGTGGTTGTTGCCAAGCTAGGGTTTACAGAATCCGCATCGATTCCGCAGGACCGTCAGTGGTGGTTCCTCGCGACGCTCGGTTATTTGCTTGTGATTGTTCCGATTTCTTTTTTCTGGCGCAGTCATGTGTTCAAGGCGTATTGGACGGGACACACCGTCTCGCCTGGGAACTATCTTTTTGGAACGATTTCCGTTTGGCTCGCACTGGTGATCGGTGGAATCTTCTCCCTCACCGGTTGTCTGATGACCAACTCCATGTTGCCGAATCTGATTCCGGCCTTGATCGCATTCATGTTCTTCGTCACACTTTGGCCCAGCGGAAGGGCAATGATCGGGCATACCGGAGATGCCGAAGACCCTTCCGTGTACAAGGAGCCTAGTTGACGCAGGTTTTCGGAACCGGGGCTGAATCTGAAGAATCTGGAATCGTTCTCAATTGGCTGGCGCGGCTGCGCTGGCTGGCGGTGGCGGGGCAAACCATTGCAACGCTGCTGGCTATCACTGTTCTGCATCTCAAATTGCCGCTCTTTTGGATTGTCTCGGTCATCGGGCTGACGGCGTTCACTAATTTATTTCTCCAGTTCCAAACACTTCGCCGAGCGCCGCGTGGATTGGTATCGGCGGTTCTGCTGTTGGATGTGTTGCTCCTGACCGTTCTTCTCATCTGCACCGGAGGCCCAACTAATCCGTTCACCGCACTTTACCTTGTTCACGTGGCCATGGCGGTCGTCACGCTCCCGGAAGGGTGGTTCTGGCTGATCGTACTGGCATCGGGCGCTTGCTACGGCCTTTTGTTTGTCTGGCATCCGCTTGGGCAGGCGCCACTGCAATTGACGACGACCGTGCGGAACACCGCAGATTGGGTCGCGCTGGCTTTGGTTTCGATTCTCATCGCATATTTCGTTGGCCGGATTCAGCGATCTCTTCGCCGCCATCGGCGGGCACTGATCGATGCACACGAGCGCGGGGCTCGCAACGCGCAACTCGCCGCTCTTACCACTCTTGCCGCCGGCGCGGCCCACGAATTGAACACGCCCCTGAGCACCATCGCCGTGGTGGCGCGGGAGCTGGAAGTGCTCTCGCTCAAGTTGAATCTCGATGGCTCGCTCGCATCCGATGCCCGGCTGATCCGCCAGGAAGTGGATCGATGTCAATTCATCCTTAGCCGGATGCGCGTCGATGTCCTGCAAGCTGATTCGCCGAAATATTCGACGCTGCCGGCGGATGAACTGGTGGCGGTGCTCTCGGAGGAATTGAAGCCCGTGGCTGGGGAGGGGTTGCGGGTTTACTGCGAGCGGGATTTGAAGACGGTCGCAGTTCCGATCCGCGCGGTTTGCCAGGCGGTGAGCATATTGGTGGACAACGCACTGGACGCTTCGCCGGATGCGACGGCGGTGGAGCTTTGCATCTACCAGCGCGATGGGCGAGTTGCTTTCGAGGTGCGCGACCATGGAACCGGAATGAGCCAGGACGTCATTCGCCGGGCGGGAGAACCATTCTTCACCACCAAACCACCCGGCGAGGGGATGGGCCTGGGATTGTTTCTTGCACGAATCATCGCGGAAAAATTCGGTGGATCACTGAAATTGGAATCCGAACCCGGCAACGGCACCCGCGCCCGAATTGAATTGCCATGTGAGTGAACTGGGAATTACCTGTTCAACTGCCTGCGTGGCGATCGTCGCAGGAGAAGAATGCCGCCGACGGCGAGCAGCGAGAATATGGCGGGTTCCGGGACGCTTTGCACGTCAGTAAAACTCGGCTGCGTATTGAGAACGGCAAAATCATTGGTTGAGAAATCTGAGAGATATTGCAAATTTTCTCCGACTTCCGCTGGCGTGAGCAAAGCAAAATCGTCGCCATGCAGGAGCGGAGGGGCGAAGCTGTCGTTGCTGGCCAGGAGCATTGTCATGGCTGGATTAGATGGGCTCGCAAATTCGATCATGGGAGCATAGTTCGCATCCGACGCCATTGCGTGAACAACGCCGGCGGTTTCGTATTCAATAGCGCTGGGAGGAAGTTGAGCACTGGGCGGCGTGAACGACAATTCAGCGAACGACGGCATTGGAGGGTTTGAGAGCACGGTTCCGCCATATGGCACAACGGCGTTGTCACCGTGTGAATTCCGGTCAGCAAATCCAGAAAACACAGACATCGGATCAGAATAAATCTCTCCATCGTGACCGAATTGTGGCGCGTAGCCGGCGATGCGATATTGACCGCCAAGGGAACCGCGATTGGAAGAAAACTGCCGCCAGATGTCCAACTCGCCGGTATTCTGCGTCAACGCCCCACGCAGTTCGCCGCCTGGCAAAAGACCCAACATCCCGGACGGAACGGATGATGTAAGAGAATGCGAATCCGTTGTATATGGGTCATCCGCGCTTTGATTTGATTGAGTCGATCCCAACGCGGCGTTATCGTTGAGACCGCGCATCGAAATGTTCGTCGCCACAGCCCGAGTTGAGAGCGTCATCCGTTCGAACTTGACGACAGAGGCCGCCGAAGAGTATTCGACGCGATCTGGCAGAGCGGTTGCGACTGACACATAGCTTGTTGAGGCCTGCATAGGAATCGGATTAGCCGGCGTCGGGTTGGAGGCGTTAGCAACTTTGATCGCCAATGCAGCAGCAACATGTCCGTTGTTTTGAATCGCATGTCCCGAATAAACCGGCAATGCGGCAACTTGGCGTGAATTCATCACGGCTTTGGCAAGGCTTACCTGCCGGTGGGGCGCGCTAACGGAATTTGCCGGAATATTTACCGCGGCGATGGATTTGGCGAGTTCCGGCAATTTCTTTTGGGAAAGCACCGCCACGGCGATGACGGCGGAGGTCGTGGCCAAGCGAATGGCGGCGATTCGTGAAAGGCCGGCCGCGGTGGTCATGGCACGGGCGGCGTTGCCGAGCTTCTGCAAAACTTTGCCGGCAGTCGCCAGCGCATTGGCAACCGATGCCTTGGCCACCGCCGCGCGGCGAGATAACACGGCCAGCGGTCCGCCAAGGACCAGCAGCCATTTTTTTTCGGAGAGTTGGGTGCGTGCCCGCATCAGGGCGCGCTTCACGCGCTTCTTAGCCCCTTCGCGCGACAGTCCCATTGCCACAGCCATTTCCGCCAATGTCATTCCATCGAAAAACCGAAGGGAAATGGCGCGCCGATCCTGCGGCGGCAATCGGCCGATCATGTCGGAGATCGTCAGGCGCAGTTGCGAATCGGAAGTGTCACCGGTTAGGACGCGGTCTCGGATTGTTTCAGCGACCAGATTGTGTCGTCGTTGCCGACGCCGTTCCTGCTTGCGCAAATCGGCCGCAACCAATTTGGCGGTCTGATAGAGCCAGCCGCGTAACCGAACATCTCTGGAAAGACCATAACCTTTGCGAGCAAGGATCATGAAAACGATCTGAGTGGCATCATCCGCCAGATCACAATCCCGCAAGGCCTGGCGGCAGGTGGCGCGGACAAGTCGGTGATGTCGGGCGACCAACTCGGCAAACGCTTCCTGGTTTTGGTTTCTGAAGTAGCGGGAAAGAAGAACGTGATCGTCGGCGGGAACGCCGCGAGTGGAAGTGGAAGGCATCTCCGGATGCCCAAGGTCCGGGTCTGGACTCATCGCCGATCACCTGCCCATCCGTTGCACCGGGTCCGGCCCACGGTGCGTTAATCCAGAATACTCGAAACCAAGTCTCGTTGTCGACCTCCGTCTGAGCCGCGATTATATCAAAATCGAGGGGAGCGGGAAAAGTTTCATCGATTTTCCTCAAAAACCCAGCCCAGGCCTTAATTTTGGCCGCAATGACTTATGTTGAAGCGCATTTGTTTATATTGGTTACACCGACTTAGAAAGTTGCCAAGAAACCGAAAAGCCGTCGCGCGGTCAAGAATTATTTCGGAATTTCTTTGGCTCCGGAATTATCTGGTTTTGCCATTCACGACGCGCTGCACGTCGGACCCCTCGCGGGACCGTGTCTCTGCGGCACAGACGCCGGCGGCGATCAACAGCGCACCGATGAAATCCTGGGCAAATCGGCCGCCGAT
>JBEKUH010000032.1:0-36433 GCA_049515255.1 Tepidisphaeraceae bacterium
CTCGGTGATCCCTTTTTTTTTGCGCTTCGCGCGGACTTGTCTGTTAACCGCTGGATACGGAGAATGCTAGGCGTCGTGGCGGATGGACCGATTGATCGCAAATCGCTGATGCAGTCCTTCAACCCTCTGGTGGTGAAGGTCGATCCGTTCTCGGCCCTGAGCGTCGGCAATGGGGAATTTGCTTTCACCGCCGATATCACGGGCTTGCAGACCTTTCTGGAGGATTACCACACCGATTTCCCGCTCTGCACGGCCTCCCACTGGGGCTGGCACACCTCCCCGATGCCGGCGGGCGTGAATCCAGCCGATTTCCGATATCAGAATTTCGACACCTACGGCCGGCCGGTCGGGTATGACACCAGCTCCACCGGCCAGGAGCCCCTGTTCAACTGGATGCGGGAGAATCCGCATCGGCTGCATCTGGGCCGAATCGGCCTGGAGATCACCCGTGCCGATGGCTCGCTTTGCAAATCGTCTGACCTCAGCCAGATTCGACAGGAACTGGACCTCTGGAGCGGCTCGATCGACAGCCGATTCACTGTCGAATCGTCGCCGGCACGGGTGCTGACCTGCGTGCATCCCGAGATGGATTTGCTTGCGGTGCGAATTGAATCGCCGATGCTTCGCGCGGGGAAGATGCGGGTGGTGATCGCGTTTCCATACGGGTCATCCGCCGTGGACATGGCCGATTGGTCCTCGCCGGACAAACATCAGACACAGGCCGACATCTCCGGCAATCGCGCGGAATTTCTCCGCATCCTCGATGCCGACCGGTACTGCGTAAGCCTCGAATTCACCGGCGGCACCTTGCAGCAGCGCGCGGCCCATGAATTCGTTCTGAACCCCACCGGCGATGTGCTGGAACTGATTTGCGATTTCGGATTGCAGCACCAAACCGATCTCCCCGGATTCTCTGAAACAGCGGGGAAAACCGCCGATCACTGGCAAGATTTCTGGACCACCGGCGCCGCCGTCGATCTGACCGCTAGTTCTCACGCTCAAGCGCCGGAACTTCAGCGTCGAATCATCCTCTCACAATACAACACCGCTCTCCACTGCGCCGGCTCGCTGCCCTCCGCGGAGACCGGCCTGCTATTCAACAGTTGGTACGGAAAATTTCACCTGGAAATGCACTGGTGGCACTCGGTGCATTTCACGATGTGGAATCGCTCTGATCTCTTCTCGCGCAACATGGATTTCTACCAGCGCATTTTGCCGATCGCCCGCCAGATCGCCCAGCGGCAGGGATATGCCGGCGCGCGGTGGCCGAAAATGGTCGGCCCGGATGGGCATGATTCCCCATCGCCCGTTGGGCCGCTGCTCATCTGGCAACAGCCGCATCCGATTTACTACGCTGAGTTGTGCTACCAGCATTCGCCAGGCAGTGATGTATTGAGCACCTGGAAAGAAATCGTGTTTGCGACGGCGGATTTCATGGCCAGTTACGCCGTGAAAGATGCCGGCGGCCGATACGTGCTCGGACCGCCGATGAAAACCGTTTCGGAAAATGCCGACACGCTCACGACAAAAAATCCGACATTCGAGTTGGCGTATTGGCGATTCGGATTGAAAACCGCGCAGGCCTGGCGAAATCGTTTAGGAATGCCGCCAGATGCAAAATATGCGGAGGTTTTGGCCAATCTTTCCCCCCTGCCGACGCAAAACGGTTTATATCTCATGCAGGAGGGAATGACTGATACGTACGAAAAATGGAACTGGGAACATCCGGCATTGCTCGGCGCGCTCGGCATGCAGCCGGGCGAAGGCGTCGAACCGGCGACGATGCGGGCCACGATCCAAAAGGTAATGCAGGTGTGGCAATGGGATCGCGCCTGGGGCTGGGACTTCCCGATGGCAGCGATGTGTGCCGCGCGCGTCGGCGAACCGGAGCTGGCGATCCAGGCATTGCTAATCGACAGCCCGAAAAATCGCTATCATCCCAACGGCCATGTTTATCAACGTCCCGGTCTGACCGCCTATCTCCCCGGAAACGGCGCGCTGCTCGATGCCATCGGCATGATGGCCGGCGGCTGGCGCGGCTCCGGCGATTCGCCCGCGCCGGGATTTCCCAAGGATGGCAAATGGGCCGTAAAATGCGAAGGTCTGGGAACATGGTTGTAACTCGTGAGGACCGATGAATCAGGAAATCTGGACGGCTGTGGATCAATATTTCGGCGATATCGTATTGCCGCGCGACCCAGCGCTCGATGCGGCGCTGGCATCCAGCGCGGCGGCGAAGTTGCCATCGATCAACGTCTCGCCGATGCAGGGGCAATTTTTGCATCTGCTGGCGCGGATCGCCGGAGCGAAGAAAATATTGGAGATCGGAACGCTGGGTGGATACAGCACCATCTGGCTGGCGCGAGCGCTGCCGGCGGATGGGAAACTGATCACGCTGGAGCTGGACCCGCGCCACGCGAAGGTCGCGCAGGCCAACATCAACGGCGCCGGGCTTGGGAAAATGGTTGAAATTCGCGTCGCGCCGGCGATCGAGTCGCTGCCGAAGTTGGCGGCCGAGAAGAGCGGGCCGTTTGATTTTATTTTCATCGATGCGGATAAGCCGAGTACGATGGATTATTTCTCCTGGGCGATGAAATTGTCGCGCGTGGGATCGGTCATCGTAGTGGATAATGTGGTGCGCGAAGGGGCGGTGATTGAGGAATATAGTTCGGACCCGGCGGTTCAGGGGATTCGCAAATTCAATGATTACCTCAAGACAGAACAACGTGTCGTCGCGTCGGCGATTCAGACGGTTGGGTCGAAGAAATATGATGGGATGGTGATTGTGCAGCGGGTGAAATAATGGGCCTGGAATGCTGAATTCACGTCGAACGAGGAGAAAAAGACAAAAAGCTGTTACCTTTTGCCGCCGCTGCTTTATGCAGGATTATGAACACCTGTCCGAAATGCTCGACGGAGTTTTCCTCGGACACGCCCGGCGGTTTGTGCCCGGCTTGTCTGCTGCGGCAAGGGATGGAAGCCCAAATCACTGCAGCGGCCGAGCCGTCGGACGCTACCGCCCAGTCGATTTCGCCCGAGCAGCTTTCGGCGCTGTTGCCGCAGTTTGATCAAGTCGAACTGATCGGCCGCGGGGGCATGGGGGTTGTTTATAAGGCGCGTCAGAAGAATCTGGATCGATTTGTGGCGATAAAGGTTTTGTCCTCACGTGTCGCCAACGCCGCCGGATTTGCCGAACGATTTGCCCGCGAAGCACGGGCGATGGCGCGGCTGAATCATCCCAACATCGTCGCCGTCCACGATTTTGGCAGTGTGACTTACGATGGCCACCAGGCGTGGTATTTCACGATGGAGTACGTGAACGGCTCCAATTTGCGGGCGGTGCTCACGCAAGTTTCCTCCGAGCAGGCATTGGCCATCGTGCCGCAGATTTGCGAGGCGCTGCAATACGCTCACGACATCGGGATCGTGCATCGGGACATCAAGCCGGAGAACATCCTCATCGATAAAACCGGGCGGGTGAAGATCGCGGACTTCGGGGTGGCCAAACTGCAGCAACAGGCGAGATCGCAGGCGGATTACACGCTGACCGGCACGGACTGGGTGATGGGCACGCCCGGTTACATGGCCCCCGAACAGATGGAGCGACCCACGGAAGTCGATCATCGCGCGGATCTGTATTCGCTGGGCGTCGTGTTTTACGAAATGCTGACGGGCCAGCTTCCCAAGGGGAGATTTGCCCTGCCGTCACAGAAGGTGCATATCGACGTGCGGCTGGATGAGGTGGTTCTCAAGGCGCTGGAACACGACCGCGAACTGCGCTACCAGCACGCCAGCGAAGTGCGTACTTCCGTTGAATCGGTGCGGGATACGGCGGTGAAGCAGACTAAGGATCCTGTACCGATCGCCCCGGCGATTCCTGTTCCACCCGTCAATCAGCCGCCGCCGCGCCTTTCTCGAATGACGGTCATCGCCGCGATCTGTGGGGTCGTCGGAATGTTGTCGGCGCCACTGATTCTTTTCGCTACATTAAGTATCCAAAATCTCAACAACCCGCGTGCGTCGCTCCATGAATGGGAACCCCATTGGGCGGTTGCGCTGTTTTTCGCAGCCTCCATGATCACCGGATTGGCCGCCGCGGCTATGACGCTGCTGGGCGTCATAGCCGTACCTCGCATTCGTCGTTCACCCGAGAAATTGTATGGTCTGCGGTTGGCGCTCCTCGATGCAATGTTGTGTCCGCTTTTGCTTTTGGATGCGATCATATTGGAATCGCTGGCGTCCCTGGCGGAACTTCACCAACACGACGTCTTTACCCCTTGGGTCTTTATCCTCGCGCTCGTGCTGACGCTGCCATGTGATGCTGTGATTTATTGGCTGGTGTGGAGAAAACTGCGGATTACCAAGACTCCGTCCCTGCGCACGCTGGATTTTGGGAAATCGCCTGCAAAAAAGACTCTCTTCCGCTCCTCCGATTGGTGGTTGCTCGCGCTTTATTTGCTGGCCGTGCTGGTCGCATGCCTTCTGGTGCAAGCAGTGCCCATGCTGGGGGCATTGATGCTTTTGGCGATTCTATTGAGTGCGGGTCTACAACTTTCCTCGCGCTGGCGGAAGCAAGTGGACCGCGAGCGCGGCTTGAGGGCGGCGTCGGGCGATGTTGCCACTTCATCATCCTCGACTGAAGAAAAAAAGCCGGCCGCGCCCAAGTAGTGAAGGGCCGAGTGTGGCTTGCCTATCCATTTGCGATGAAAGAAACTCATCAATGCAATGAAAGAAAAGCCACGCGAGCCGGGGGGCAAGGATTATTTTGCGACCACGCGCTGGACGGTGGTTCTGGCCGCAGGCGACCGAACACCCAAGGCTGATCAGGCGCTGGCCCAACTATGCCAACTTTATTGGAGTCCGCTTTATGCCTTCCTCCGCAGGAAGGGACACCAACCTGCGGAGGCGGAAGACATTGTGCAGGGGTTTTTCGTGCGGCTCATCGAAAAATCCGCGCTTTCGGCGGCCGATCCGCATCGGGGACGATTTCGATCATTTTTAATCTCCTCGCTACAAAACTTCGTCGCCAACCGTCGGGATTTCCAGCAGGCGCACAGGCGCGGCGGGCGAGTGCGGACATTTGATCTCGATTTTCAGGCAGCCGAAAAAGCCTATCACCGCGAGCCATGGACCGATCTGACGCCGGAGAAAATTTTCGACCGCCGCTGGGCGCTGGATCTGCTGAATCTCGTGCTGACGCAATTGCAGCGCGAGCAAACCAAGGCTGGGAAGTCCAAGTTATTCGAGCGATTGCGACCATCTTTAACCGGGGATGAGGATAGCGCGGGTCATGCCCAGATCGCGGCGGAGTTGGGGCTCTCCGTCGATGCCGTGAAGATGGCCGCCAGCCGGCTTCGAAAGCGGTATCGGGAATTACTTCGGCAAACCATTGCCGACACCGTGGCGTCGCCGGAGGAGGTGGATGATGAGTTACGGGATTTGATCGGGGCGCTGAGTGGTTGAGCTTATCTGGCTTGCCACTGAAGTGAGCAAGCCCGGTGAATTGGATCGGCGCGCGATTCGCGTCAATCGCCGTTTTTGCCTTGGCCGGCGTGACGCAGCTCGCGGGCGGTTTGGCCGGTTTTGATGCGCAGCCAACGGCAGAAATAAGCGCTTTCGCGGAAGCCGCACTTCTCGGCTATCCATGCGACTTTTTCGTCCGTGTGTTGCAATAGCGCTTTGGCTTGTTGCAGGCGGATGAACATGATGTAGTCGATGATGGTCATGCCGGTCTGTTTGTGGAATATCCGGCTCAGCGATCCGCGGTGGTAATTCAATTCCGCGGCGATCGACTCGGTGGACAATTCCGGATCGGAAAAATCCTGCTGAATCATCTGCTGGCTGCGCCGGACAACCTGATCGAGCGGCTTTTGCTGAATCGAATCCGCCAGGTCGTACATCGCCTCGATGGTCATGAGGCTGGCCTTCCGCTGCCCCGCCACCGAGCCGTCTTTCACGGCCTCGACCAATTGGTAAATGCGTGGCATCGGAGCCGGCACTTCGTTGTAAACGCCGGTGTTGATTCCGAGATGCAATGCCAGTTCGTCTGACATCGGCCCATCGGCGGTGATAAAGCAGAGTTCATTGTCATCCTCCTCTATCCAGAACCGTGAGGAAGTGCTGGGGAGGAAAATCGCCAGATCGCCGGGGATCATGTTCAGCCGCCGGGCGCCAAGAGCGGCCGTGGCTTTGCCGGAAATGAGCCAGGCGGCCATGAACATGCGATGCTTTTTGGGCATCTCAAACTTGCCGGCCGCCAGATGCACATGATTGGCCGATCTGAGGCAGATCGGCAACCAACAGGGCAGCGCGTCGGGCGCTCGTTCCGCCACCACGCCGCGAATCCTCCGCGCGATGGCATCTTGCAACGTACTTGGCATATTCCCATCCTGAAGTGTTCGGGCGGGGCTGGATCCGCCGCTCGAAGCCAGGGCATCGAATCAGTCCAGTTCTGACTTCCCGCTCAATGCCCGGAGTATTATTCGCAATGACCTGCATCGGCCGCAAATGCGTTGCATTTCATTGCGCATTTCGCCAAAAACACGAAAATCCATATGTCGGTGAGGGAATCCTCGCCAATGATTCCGCGATCACCATCGACCGTCCGTTTCAGCTATCAATTACCCGTTGTCAATTAATTGCTCAGACCTGTGACAAAAGTACATATTAATTCAATTAAACGCTCATTGTCAAGCGGTGTGCGGATGATATGATGTATGTGGCGGAATGAACGCATCCTGAGACGGGAAGATTCAGGCCCAGCGACCCGCCAATGCAAAGCACCCCGTGTGGGTTGCTCCACATCAATTTATTTTGGAGTCCTCTATGAGGCGTACAAAAGGTTTCACCCTCGTCGAATTGCTGGTGGTGATCGGCATCATCGCCATCCTCATCTCAATTCTTCTTCCCGCTCTCGGCAAAGCAAAACGTGCCGCAACGGTCGTGCAGTGTCAGGCCTATCTACGTATGTTTGGCCAAGCCACGTTTCAGTATTGCGGCGACAATCATAATTACCTACCGGAAACTGCGGGCGGTGGATTTGGCACGATCAGTTCGGCATCGGGTTACTCAGTATTGTCAGGCTACACGAATCTGTACGGCAACTATTATGGCCCGCCCATCCCGGGCACTACACAAGGCCAAGCCTCCCCGGGAACAAACGTGTTTACCGATCCAGGCGCGAATCTGGGTCAATTGATTATTAACGGATACCTGGGCAAGTATAAGTTGTCCACTCCGGGCACCAATGATTTTTACTTTGCCCGCAACGACATCACCCAGGCGCCGTTCCGCTTCTGCCCCGCTCAGGCGGATATCGTCGGCTGGATCCAGACCCACTGGGAATCTTCTTATTTTTATAACCCGCACTGGGAAAACACGCTCTCCGCAGAAAATGGCCAACCGGCGAATACACCCACCACATTGGCTGCCTTGGAGAAATATCCAGGAGCACCTGCGGTTCCGGTGCAAGCCTATGTAAAAATCACCCAGATGCCTAAAAACGCGTGCCTTTGCGCGGACATGATTTACAACTGGTCCGGTTCCGCGTATCACCCCTTGGGTGGCGGAATTTATGTTTTCAACATGCTCTTCCCCGATGGCCATGCACAAGGCGTTTTGGATAAGTATGTGTATGAGCTTATGAATCCTAAAGGAATGAACATGGGCGTCGGTACCAATATCGACCAATTGGACGATTTTTACGACATCATTGAATGCGAAGCGGATAACAAAAATCCATTGAAGGATTATTCCATTTTTCCAAGAACTCCAAGCAGCAGCGTGAAATCAACCCTCGTCGTTCAGGGACTTCCGGCCATTCAGTATCGTGAGGCTTTCCACCACTACAGTGCCTACGTGCAAGGGCAGTGATTGACGCCCGATTGATTTTTGCAACCCCAAGAGTCCCATCCGAATTCGGGTGGGACTTTTCATTTGAGGGCCAACATTCTTTTGACTCAATTCGAGACTTGTTGGTGCTGCTTCATGTAACTTGCCACTGTACGCTGGGGATTTACAATCTGACTTTCCCGCATTCGCCGCCATTATGGAAAAACCCTTGACCCCGCCGGAGATTGCCTCGCCGCCGACGATTCCGCCGGTCACTCCCCCGCCGCGTGTGCGCCGCTTGCCGCGCTTGCAGGAGATCGGGCTGCTGGTCGTCATCGTCATCATGGTGACGATTCTGAGCATCTTTGGTTACATCAAGGCCGAGCCGGGGCAGCGCAACACCTTTCTGAATCCCAGCAACCTGATCGATGGCGTCGCCACGCCGATGTCGTATTACGCCATCATGGCCGTGGGGATGACATTCGTGATCATCTCCGGCGGAATCGACATCTCGGTCGGCTCGACGATGGGAATGTCGGCGATGGCGGCGGCGGCGGTGCTGGTCTCGCTGCCGGCGAATACTTCCGCATTTGTCGTCCTTTTTTTGTCCTTCGCGGTCCCACTGGGGATCGGATTGCTTTGCGGCCTGCTCAACGGCGCGCTGGTCGTGGGATTGCGCATGCACCCGTTCATCGTGACGCTGGGAACGCTGAGCATTTATCGCGGCATCACCGTTGTGTGCCCCAGTCATCAGGAGATCCCCTTCCAGGCTGAGACGCTGCCACCTGCTTTCACCGATCATTTCATGCGATGGGAGATTTACGGCCAACGGCCTGTGCCCCTGATCATCATGGCGATCGTGACGATCATCGGGGGATTTTATCTGTCCCAGACCGCCGGCGGCCGCGAGATTTATGCTGTCGGCGGGAATGAAGAGGCCGCGAGATTCAGTGGGTTACGGGTCAAACGGATCAAGCTCAAAGTTTACGCCGTGGCGGGACTTTGCGCGGGTCTGGCGGGGATGGTGCTCCTGGGCACTTATGCGGGAACATCCACGGACACCGGATTTGGCTACGAACTGACGGTCATCGCCGCCGCCGTAGTCGGCGGCGCCAGCCTGCTCGGCGGCCGCGGGACGGCCCTGGGGGCGATTATGGGAACGCTGATCATCGCCTTGATTCAGAACGGAATTGACACACTGAATCTCAACAAGGAGTACCAGAAAATCATCGTCGGCGCTGCCATCATCGTGGCCGTCGCCGTGGACAATCTGAGCCAATACATCAACCGCCGCCGATTAGCCGGCGCGAAAATGGCGGGGTGAAGCACAATCCCTCTTCTTCCCTCCCCCGGAGTACCGGAGGAGGGGGAAAGTTTGTACAATCTCGCCACGTTTCGGCTTTCCATGTTCCTGGCGGAGGACAATCTATGAAGCGGCACACGGGATTGGGCTCTATTGCGGCCATTGGTTGCGCGATTCTTTTCGCACTCGTCGCGGGTTGCAGTAAACCCAGCGATAGTTCCACCAGTTCCACCAACTCCGGCGCCACGACAAATCCCAGCGGCATACGGCTCATCCGCATCGGCATGGTCGCCAAGAGCGAATCCAACGATGTTTTCCAGGCCGCTCATTCCGGCGCGGTGGACGAGGCAAAAAATTTGTCCATAGCGAACCATGTGGACATCGAAATTCTCTGGCGCACCCCGCCGGATGAGGATGCTTCCGCGCAAGCTGATGCGATCCGTGAATTGGCTGATGAAAAAGTGGATGGCATCACCGTCTCATGTTCCGAAGCCGCGCGACTGACCACCGCCATCAACGACGCGGTGGACAAAGGCGTGCCGGTGGTCTGCTTCGATTCCGATGCTCCGGATTCCAAGCGATTCGCCGATTACGGCACGGATGACATGCAGTGCGGCCAGGTGATTGTGCGCGAACTGGCCAAGTACATGAACGAACAAGGAACGATCGCCATTCTCGCCGGCCACGAAGGCTCGCCGAATCTCACACTGCGAATCAAAGGCGCGGAAGATGAATTGGCCAAGCATCCCAACATGAAACTGCTCGACAACGGCGTTTTTTATAACGAAGAAGTTCCGGAAAAAGCCGCCGAGACCGTCACGCAGGCAATGCTTTCCAACCAGGGCAAAATCGACGGCTGGGCAATGATCGGCGGCTGGCCGCTCTTCACCGACCACGCGCTCGACAGCGTCCCATCCAACGTCAAGGTCGTCTCGTGCGACGCGCTGCCCAAGCAGTTGGCGTATCTCCGTTCCGGCCAAGTCCAGGCGCTGGTGGCGCAGGATTGCTACGGCTGGGGCACACAGACGGTGGATTTGCTGGTCAACAAAATCCTCAATAACCAATTGCCCGACAATCCCAAGATTCCCAACCCGCTGACGATCGTCACTGTCGCCAAGCCCGATCCGAACATTCCCCCCGAGCCGAATGTTCGTCGCATGGCCCTGGACGACTTCGCCGGATACTGGGACCAATGGCTCAAAAAATAACCAAAGAATTTCCACCACGGAGGCACCGAGATCACGGAGAAAATACAATACATATTGCCACAAATAAAAATCAGATGAATACAGATCAGAGCATTGGGTTCTGCATTTATCTGTGTCCATGGGCCTTTCATCCGTGGCAAAAAGAATTTGAATTTCCTCCGTGCTCTCCGTGTCTCCGTGGTGGAAATCGCATTTCCTGGTGCAGTTGAAATGCCCGACAAACTGATCGAATTCCAATCCATAACCAAAACCTTCGCCGGCGTCCTGGCATTGGAAAATGTTTCGTTCTCCATCACCCCCGGCGAATGCCACGGATTAATGGGCGAAAACGGCGCCGGCAAATCGACACTGGGAAAAATCCTCGCGGGCATTCATCGCCCCGATTCCGGCGCGGTCCTCATCGACGGCAGCGCGGCCCGCTTCAACTCCCCCGCCGATGCAAGAGCCGCCGGCGTGGGAATGGTGCATCAGGAACTGGCGTTTTGCCCGGATTTGTCGGTGTGTGAAAATCTCTCCATGGGGCAATATCCAAGGAAATTGGGAATACTGGTGGATCGCCGCGCCATGGGCAAACGGGCGCGCGAACTGCTCGGCCGAATTGGGATCACGCTCGATGTGCATCAACCCATGCGCGCACTCTCTACAGCCCAGGAGCAGCTAGTGCAAATCGCCGCCGCGGTTGGAACGGGGGCGAGAATTCTCGTCTTCGATGAACCCACCAGTTCTCTCTCGGCCCCCGAAGCGGAAAATCTCTTTCATCTTATCGAACAACTCCGCGCTCGCGGCGTGACGATCATTTATGTTTCCCATCGCATGCCAGAAGTGCTGCGACTCTGCGATCGCATCAGCGTCCTGCGCGATGGCCGGCACATCGGCACGCTGGATCGCGCGGCCGCCGATCAGGATTCGGTCGTCCGCATGATGATCGGCCGAAGCATCGAGGCGTATTTCCCGCACCATCTGGACCGCCCCGCCGGCGATGTGATCATGGAGGTGAAGAATCTTTCATCCCCCGGCAAATTCAATGCTGTGAACTTCTCCATCCGCGCCGGCGAGATCGTCGGATTTGCCGGCCTCGTCGGCGCGGGTCGTAGCGAGATCGCCCAGGCGATTTTTGGATTGGATCCGATGGCTCGCGGCGAAGTTCAAATCGACGGCGCTCTGCTTCGATTGGGAAATGTGCGCGATGCCATGCAACGCGGCGTGGCGCTGGTACCCGAAGATCGCAAGCGCCAGGGTCTGGTGCTCATGATGGGCGGCCGGCAGAATTTTTCGTTGGCGATGCTCCGGCGTTTGCGGCGATGGGGAATCCTCGACAAATCCCGCGAACGTCGGCTGGCTTCCGATTCCTTCCAGCAATTACGGGTCAAAACCCCGTCGCTGGATTTTCCGGTCGCCAATCTTAGCGGTGGAAACCAACAGAAGGTCGCACTGGCGAAATGGCTGGCGCGCGGCGCGAAATTGCTGATCGTCGATGAGCCGACGCGCGGCGTGGATGTCGGCGCCAAGGCCGCGATTCACGGCATCATCGATGATTTGGCCCGGCAGGGAATCGGGATTATGCTGATCTCCTCTGAGTTGCCGGAATTGCTGAATCTTTCCACGAGGGTTTTGGTGATGCGGCAAAGCCGGCTGGTTGGCGAATTGAGCCGCCAACAACTCAGTCAGGAACGAGTGTTAAGAATGATGGCCGGCGTCGAAGGCGCGGCGGCGTGAGGAAACAACAATGAAGCGGATTGCATGGTCTGTGGCGGCGGTGATCGTCCTGACGTTTTTCGCGCGGATTGGATTGGCCGATTCGTTTTCAATTCCGGATTCGCCGCGGCTCATTTTGAATTTCAATCCGGATTGGAAATTCATTCGTCAGGACGTGCCGGGTGCTGAAGCGACAGATTTCGACGATTCCCAGTGGACCACCGTCGCCACGCCGCATACGTGGAATGAATCCGATTCCTTCGACAAATTGATCGTCCACAGCAGCGGGGATCAGGGCGAATATCTTGGCATCGGGTGGTATCGCAAGCATTTCAAACTTCCTGCCGAATATACCGATCGCAAAATCTTCATTGAATTCGAGGGCATGCGACAGGCGGGGAAAATTTACCTGAACGGAAAACAGATCGGCCTATACGAAAACGGCATCACGCCCTACGGCATCGACCTGACCGGACTTCTAAACTTCGGCGACACGGAAAATGTGCTGGCGGTGCAGGTGGATAACCGCACCACTTACCGCGAAGAAGCCACGGGAGTTCCGTTTGAATGGAACTCCAAGGACTTCAATCCGGATTATGGCGGGATCAATCGGCACGTCTGGCTGCACGTGGCCGGGAAAATCTATCAGACGTTGCCGCTGTTTTATGGCTTGCAGACGACGGGCATTTACGTTTATCCGAGCAATATTTCCATTGCAAACAAAACAGCCGACATCACGGTGGAATCGCAGGTCTCCAACGAATCCGGCGATCGGGCGACGGTGAATCTCTCGGCCGTGGTGGTGGATGATTCCGGAAAAATCTGCGCCACGCTCAGCGGCGATGATTCGGACATGGTCAACGGCGAAAAAGACATCCTGCAGGCCACCGGAAATCTGGCCAACGCCAACTTCTGGAGCCCGGATCAGCCGTATCTTTACGATGTTTACACGATTGTGACCGTGAATCAGAAGGTGGTGGATGTTTGCAAGACGCGCACGGGTTTCCGCAAGGCCGATTTCCGCGGCGGTGCTGGGACGGGCGGCGTGTATATCAACGACAAATTCGTGTACCTCACCGGCTACGCGCAGCGCTCCAGCGATGAGTGGGCGGGTTTGGGACAGGCGTATCCCGATTGGATGCACGATCTGACGATGCGTTTTGTGAGGGAGAGCAACGCCAATTACATCCGCTGGATGCACATCACGCCGCAGATCGTGGATGTGAATTCGTGCGACCGTTACGGCATCGTGGAAGTCTCGCCGGCGGGAGACAAGGAATCGGATCCGGTGATCCGGGAGCAGGGAGCAGCTGAAAACGCCGCTCGGCGTGGTGCCACTACGCAGAAGACGACCTTCGTTCCCAGCGCCACCGCCGTTCGTCAATGGGATCAGCGCGTCGAGGTCATGCGCGATTCGGTCATTTACATGCGGAATCATCCAAGCATTCTATTTTGGGAAGCCGGGAATACGGTCATCACGCCCGAACACATGCAGGAGATGGTCGATCTCCGAAAACAGTGGGATCCCAACGGAATGCGGGTGATGGGAACGCGCGGCGACGCCAATGCGGAGGAAAACACCGCCATCACGCCGGTGGCCGAATATTACGGGGTGATGATGGCCCAGGACCGCGGCGCCGATGCGCTGAAGAATCCGAAGGATATTTTTCGTGCTTACAGCCTCGAACGGCGGGATCGCGCTCCGCTTGTCGAAGCCGAGGATTTCCGGGATGAAGCGGCCCGCAGATTCTGGGATGATTACTCGCCGCCGGAATTCGGATTCAAGAAAGGTCCGCTGGACACTTATAACTGGAATTCCGAAACCTTCTGCCTCGCCGCCGCCGCCAGATATTTTGCCTATTACTCCAACCGCATCAGCAACACCGATTCGGATCACGCGCGGTGGTCGGGATATGCGTCGATTTATTTCACGGATGCCAACGCCGACGGCCGGCAGGATTCCAGCGAAGTCGCGCGCGTCAGCGGAAAGATGGATGCGGTGCGATTGCCGAAGGAAGCGTATTACACTTATCAGGTGATGCAGAGTCCGACGCCGGCGATTCACATCATCGGGCATTGGACGTATCCGGACAAAACCACCAAGGACATGTATGTCATCAGCAATTGCCAGTCGGTGGAATTGCTGCTCAATGGCAAAAGCATCGGGAAATCTTCGACGCCGACGAATGGATACGTGTTCAAATTCCCCGCCGTGAGTTTCGTGCCGGGGACGTTGAAGGCAATCGGCTCCGACGATGGCAAGGAAGTGTGCGAGTACACGTTGCAAACCGCTGGTCCAGCCAAGGCGCTGAAGCTGACGCCGATGGTTGGCCCAACAGGATTGCAGGCCGATGGCGCGGATGTGGCGCTGGTGGATGTGGAAGTGGTGGATGCCAACGGCCAGCGCTGCCCGTGCGAGGAGGACAAAGTTGATTTCTCCATCACCGGACCGGGAATTTGGCGCGGCGGATACAACAGCGGCCGACTGAACTCCACCAACAATCTCTATCTCTACACCGAATGCGGCATCAATCGGGTTTCGATCCGATCGACCGATGCGCCCGGCACGATCACCCTGACCGCCAAGAGCGGAGACCTGCAACCGGCGACGATTCAAATCGACGCCAAACCAGTCAAGATCGCCGATGGCATTGAAGATTCGATGCCGCCGCGCCTGCCGGCGCCGGATTCGGTGAGCGAAGGACCTTGACGAAAATACCGCCCACGTCTGCCCAGCGCAATGACAAACTGTCGCCGCCCCAGACCTGGCGGTAACGCACATCACCGCTGCGCGCAATTCGGACGCAAGGCATTTCCTTTGCGTGACACATTTCACCAAAACACCCGGAAAACACGGGCAAATTTTGATTTGATTAAAAATCTGGGGTGCCTCAACCGGTGCGGAGAATGTCCCGACAGCAAGAGTAACGGAACTACTCAAGACGTGGGAGCATCTTCGATGAATGCGATCAAGATACTGCTGGCCGACGACGACCCGGAGCATCTGGCGCTGCTGCAGCGGGCACTGAAGCGTGGCCGGCCGCAATTGCAAATCCAGGCCGTCGGCAACAGTACTGATTTGAACGCCGCCGTTCGCCGCGAGCCGTTTGACTGCCTGGTGCTCGATTACAATCTCGGTGACATCAAGGCGGACGATTTCCTGACGCAAGCGAATCGAATTCTCTGCGGCAAACCGACCGTCGTGGTCAGCGGCACTCGCGCCCAGGGGATCGTGATCTCCAGCATCCGCAGCGGCGGCGTGGACTTCGTGCAGAAGGACGAGGCGATCAAACCCGACGTGCTCTGGTCGCGCGTGAACCATGCTATTTCGCAGTGGCGCCGGCGCGAGGCGGTGTATCGTCGGACCAACAGCCGCGAGGAAGCGCTGCTCCATCAGGTCGAAACCGACGGCCTCACCGGCCTGCACAATCGGCATTATCTCAATCGTCTGATCGAGGAGTCGTCGCAGGGGAAGGGTTCCAAAGCGCCGATCGTCTGCCTGCTGGCCGACATCGATCGCTTCAAGACGATCAACGACACCTTCGGACATCCCGCTGGTGATGAAGTCATCAAGGCCGTTTCGCACATGATCCTGATGAACCTGCAACGGACGGAATCGGCGGTCCGGCTTGGGGGTGAGGAATTTTTGATTCTTCGTCAGGCGACTTCGCTGCTGGATACATGGAAGTGGGCCGAGCAGTTGCGCGCAAGGATCAGTGACATACGTGTGCCATGCCTGCAGGGGGTAATTATCCCGACGGCCAGCATTGGAATTCACGTGAGCACGGCGGGGAAATTGTCCAACATCGTCATCGCCGCCGCCGATGCCGCGATGTATCTGGCCAAGACCACCGGGCGCGATCGGGTCTGCACGAGCGAAATGATTCGCACGATGACAGCGGCGCGGGAGATCACGGAAGAGTATTCCGAAGGCATCGAGCAGAGGCGCGACCGATTCCTGGCGCGGCAGTCTCCGCTTCTGGGACCCGTGCAGCGCGAGCATGTGGGGCCGCATTCCGACAAAGTCAGCACGCTGAGCGCGCGCATCGGAGAACGGATGAAATTGGAGGGAGAATCCCTCGAACGGGTGCGGATTGCCGCGCACCTGCACGATCTGGGCAAAGTCGTCATCCCCGAAGAACTGCTCGCCGCGCCGCGGCGGCTGAAGCACGCCGAAGCGCGGATCGTCAGCCGGCACGCGGAGATCGGGGCGGAACTGGCGTCGCTGCTGGGCCTCGACGAGGAGGGATCGTCTTTCGTCCGCATGCATCACGAACGATACGACACGACTCCGATCTCCAGGGAAGTGCCGCTGGGGGCGCGCATCATTTGCGTGGCCGACGCGGTGGCGACGATGGTTTCCAACCGGCACTACAGCATGCCGCAAAGCATTGAAGCGGCAATGACGGAGCTGCGGCGCGAAAGCGGCTTGCAGTTCGCGCCCGAAGTTGTCGAGGCCGCCTGTTGTTGCTTTGAACAGGGCAACGCATTGGCGGCCTGATCTGAAACAGGCCAATCGTTCATCCAAAAGGAGGCGCCTTTGTTGACAAACGAGAAAAGCAGGAAATCGGAACGCCGTCAGTCGGAACGATGGACATCGAAGAAGAAGGTTCTGTGGCGCGTTCGCCACGGGCATCAGGTGCGCGCGGGACAGATTGTGGAGCGCTCGCTGCATGGAATGGTGATCGCGGTCGATCCGGACCATTTTCCGCCGCTGGGCAGCCGGCTTTTGCCCGCCGATCCAGTGACGGCCACGCGGCACGGATTTCGCGACGCGGTGGTTCGCCGGCATCGGACGACGGACGACGGACAAAATCTGGTCTGTGTCGAAATCCTCGCATGATTCGAGTTTCACTTATGTTCTCTTATTGGAAATGGAGTCTGAAATGAAAACAAATACATCGGAACGGGACAGACGTGTTGAAGAACGAGTCCAGCCGGGCGATTTGAGCGTCATCTGGCGGCAATTGTTCGGGCATCCGGCGATGGGACATCTGCACGATATCTCGATCTCGGGAGCATCGTTCACCGCGGCGATTCCAGCCGCCCGAATGCCCCGCGCGGGACAGCGCATTGAAATCATCCAGCCCGGCGAATCGGATACCGAGGCGTACATCGTCGTGCGGCTACACCCAGAAGCCGGCCAGCAATGGCTGGTGGGATGTCATCGGGACGACGCGCCGTCGCCGGTGGAGGTCCGCGTTGACGTGCCCAGCCCGCCGCTGAAGGCCATGGTGCGATTTCCCAAAAATGAGAAGATCGATGAAGTAAAAATCGTCGAACCAGCCGCGGCTTGAACACAACCGAACAAAAAGAAACGGAGATACCATGTATCAGTACAGTGAACCCTCTGATCGACGCTGGCAGCCGAGATTGCATCCGCCTGAAGAACGGCTGACGATTCGGCGTTTTTCCGGCGACAGCATTCCGAGCCTGCTCAAGGACATCTCGTCCCGGGGCGCCAACATCGAAGTCGACCAGCAAGCGCCCATTCAATTGGGTGAGCAGATTCGCGTGGATTATCCCGGACGTTCCGGGCAGACGCGCAT
The DNA here is from genome assembly GCA_049515255.1 of Tepidisphaeraceae bacterium. Taxonomy (GTDB): domain Bacteria; phylum Planctomycetota; class Phycisphaerae; order Tepidisphaerales; family Tepidisphaeraceae; genus JBEKUH01. Next base: position 17,586 of record JBEKUH010000032.1, read on the forward strand.
CTATCAGGTCGTTCGGATGGAACCCTCGCAGGGACCGGGGATGATCCTGGGATGTCATCTCAAGGACGGTCCCCGCGCCCGGCCACGCCAGGCAGGCGCGGCTAAAATTCCGACCTCGATGCGCCATGCGGCGTGATGATGTGTCATGCATAAATTTCACGGCTCCTCGGCGGTGAGAGTTCGATTTGGAAATGCCACCCAAAAGGTGGCGCCCTTGCCCGGCTCCGATTCGACCCAGGCTCTTCCGCCGTGAATTTCCATGACGCGCCGGACGATCGCCAGGCCCACGCCCGATCCGGCAATCTTTCGGTTTCCGCGATAGAAGAGATCGAAGACTCGCAGGAGATTCTGGGGCTCGATGCCGGGGCCGTTGTCGCGGACGAAGAAGCGCGTCTCGTTATCCGTTTGCGCGCTGCCGATTTCGATGATCGGTTTCCCAGTCGAGCCACCGTATTTGTTGGCGTTGCCGAGAAGATTCTCGAAGACATCGCGAACGCGCTCGGCATCGGCGACGATCGGCGGCAATCCTTCCTGGACCGTCACGGCGGCGCCGCTGGATTTCAATTGAGCTTGTTGATCCTCCACCACATGACGGATCAGGCGATTCATGTCGAGCTTCTTGACGCTTAGTCCCGATCCGCCCACTCCACTGAATTGCAAGAGCGATTCCAGCGTCGCGCCCATCTGCGTCGCAATGCGTTCGATTCGCATGATTGCTTCGGCGATATCCTCCTGATTATTTTCTTTGATCCCTTCTTTGAGAATCTCCAAAAATCCCTTGATGGCGATGATCGGGGATTTCAGGTCGTGCGAGACCGTGTGGAGAAATCGCTCCATTTCCTCGAGCTTGAGGGTCAACTGGTCGTTGGTCTGACGAACTTCCAGCGTGCGTTGCCGTAACGTGGTTTGTGCCGCCGCAGTCATGCGAATCTCCTGTCGGTCCGAGGTTACGCCCACTTTCGACAGTTCTTGATCGTGAAGTCGATGAAATTCTTCTGGCGGCGGGCGAAGCGTCATATTTCGACGAGATGCGGGGTTTTTTCACCAATTGGTTCGGTCAGGATGATTACAGAAGCACGACATCCGTCGCTGAGATTGCTTCATTGAATGATTCCACGCTTGGCGAGAAATTGGAAAATCAGCCGATTCACGTCGGGCCATTGGCCCTGATTGGGACCGTGACCCGCGCCGGGGATGAGGATCATTTCCTCATCATCCCCGAGTTGTTTCAGAGCCCAGGCGAGTTTTACGTTTTGTGCAACCGGAACGGTGTTGTCGCGCTCGCCCTGCACGATCAGCAGCGGCGGCAAATCCTTGCGGACATACGTCATCGGCGAGAGGCGCTTGGCTAAATCTTCGCGGCCGGGTTGATCGGGGAGCCATTTCAGCGTGAAGCTGGATTTGCGGGCGATGAGATCGTTCACATCGGTCGGTCCGTAGCAGTTCACGATGGCCGCGACTTTTATGACAGGGCCGAGATTTGCATCTGGCGTGACCATCCCAACCATCAGCGCCAAATGGCCGCCGGCCGATGCGCCCGTTACCACGAGCCGATTGGGATCCACATCGTATTTGTCCGCATGATCGACAAACCACTTGGCGGCATCGAGCGCGTCCACCACCGCCGCCGGCGCGTTGGCGGGCGATTGGCCGGTGTTGGACACGCGATATTCCACGTTGCACACGACAAATCCCTTGGCCAAATACGGCAGGCACAAGGCGTTCATGGTGGATTCCTTGTTGCTCTCAATCCACCCGCCACCGTGAAACACGATCACGCCCGGCCGCTTGGCGCCGCCGGATGATTTGGGATACATCACATCCAGCACGGTGTCGGGGTACTTGTCATACGGAATGTTCGCATCCAACGTGATGCCCTCCGGCACGCGCACCGGCCGGCGCACCTGCGGGGATGGAGATGTGGTTGGCATCGTCGTCTGAGCCATGCAATTCACACACAGCGCGGCAACGATGGAAAAAAGAGCGCACAAGACATGCCGCAAAGTTATTCCCTCTCCTCCGGTACTCCGGGGGAGGGTTGGGGTGGGGGTCGAACGTCGATCAGCATCCGCAGCCCCCACCCTCGCCCTCCCCCGGAGTACCAGGGGAGGGGAAAAATCGGATTGCCCGTGAGAGTTCGATCTTTGCATTCTCATCATTTCGCCTTTGCAATTTCCACGGCATACACCTGGTTTCCGCCGTACATATTCCCCGTAAAAATCACCCATTTTTTATCCGGCGTGATCGAGACATTCGGTTCGATCCCGCCCTGGCCGGGACCATTGCCAGTCACGTAATTGTGCTTGGACATGTTCACCAGTTTTTCCCGGATAACAGTTCCATCCGGCTGAACCCGGAAGAGATTGATCCACATGCCGTCGCTGGAATACGCCACCTGCGATGGATCGCCGCCGTCATCCGCAAAGAGCGTGTTGTCGCGCGAGCTGTTGAAGTGAATTCCCCACCAATCGCGCTGGATGTGGTAGCGTGTTTCCTTGCCGGTGTCGATGTTCACGCCGGCGATCCAGAAATCGGTGCTGCGCGGCGTTTGCAGATCGTACCAAACTGTTTTGCCGTCGAAGCTCCACCATTCATGGCCGTTGATTTCCATGTCCATAGTGCGTTTGTGCATGAGCCGCATGTCGCTGCCGTCGCTGCGGATGGTCCAGGTGCGATCGACTTCGTGCCAGGAACCTTCGTGGGCGTAGAGCAGAAGGTTCGGATCGGTGGGCGACCATTGTTGGTGATCGAGGTCGCCGTATTGATAGCCGGTGGTTTTTCGCTCGCCGGTTTTGAGATTGATGAAGGTGTACGCCTCCGGCTGTGGATCGAGCGTTCGACGCGCCAGATTTTCTTCCTTCCGCACGGCGTATTGCTGGAATGTGGTTAGATCGGCCATGGTCTTGCCGGGGAACATGCGCTGGAGTTGCGAGACATACGGCCGGGTCGCCGGGGGTCGGGTTTGGCCAGTGGGGTCGATGGCCGCAGCGCCGCGGACGACCAGAAATCCGAAAGTTTCATCGCAATTGATCACCGTACTGACAGCGTTTTTGATCAGGCGTTCCTGCTTGGTATCGACATTGACCGCGTACACCGGGCCCATGGGACCGCCAAATCCCCCGCCAAAACCGCGCCGACCGGTGGGTTGTGTTGCCGGTCCGGCATAGGGTTGCGTCGCCGCGCCAAAACCTCTTCCGCCTCGTCCGCCACGGCTGACATAAACCTCGCGCGATCGCCGCGCCATGATCGCATTGTTTCCCTGCGTGACGATTTCCATCTGCGGCGGCACGATGCCGAGCTGTGTGATGTCCACCACGGCAACACCATCGGGGGTGTTGAAGATCAGTTTGTCCCCTTCGGGAGTGTAAGAATTATCATGGAAATAGAGCGTTCGACTGCCATCCTTTTCCGACAACCGAATAATGCGATGCCCGGTATCCGGATCGATCCAATCCTTCGGCGAATCATCCGCGGCTAACACACAGGCGCTGGCGAAAACGACGACGGCAAATGCGAGCCATTTGGGCATGGAGTCTCCGCGTGAAAGTGAGGGGATTGGGATTTGAAGGCCGATCCGTCTCCGCTACGGGCCGGGTGTGGGGATTTTACATACCCGCCCCGCCGCCGCAAACGGCAAACTGCCTGACCCCCCGGGGGGGGTTTTCGTAACATTGTGTAACATTTCGTAACATCGGCGCCCTGCCGATCGCCCGAATGCAGAATTTCCCCCTCCTCCGGTAATCCGGGGGAGGGTTGGGGTGGGGGCCGAACTTCGAACGGCCCGCGAAAAACCCCCACCCTAGCCCTCCCCTGGAGTACCGGAGGAGGGGATGAAGGCGACCTGCCGACGGTGTTACGCACCGGGAGGAGGGGGGCAAGTGTTGCATTCTGTTGCAATTTGTTGCATTCGAGTACGACCATATTTCCGACCGAAATGGCCTTCCGCTTTGGCAGATTACCTGCCGATACTTAGTACGCGGCAATACCTAAAATATTCCGTACAAAATTTAAATTTTTGGAGGCTTGGGGGATAATCCGCAGCGTGGCCTTTGTCGGCGCTCAACTTTTCCGCCAGAACACGCCGGACTTGTCGATGTCCTTGATCGGGTCGGAGATTCGGTGCTCTTTGCGGTAATCCTCGATGGCTTGCTTGCACGCGGGGACGGGGTGGAAATCGTCCACGATCAGATATCCGCCGGGAGAGAGTTTGGGATAGAGATTGGTCAGGGAGTCCATGGTGGATTCGTACATGTCGCCATCGAGCCGGGCGACGGCGAGCTTTTTGAACGGGGCTTTGGGCAGCGTGTCCTTGAACCAGCCTTTGAGGAATTTCACCTGATCGTCCAGCAAGCCGTACACGCGAAAATGTTGCATCACCTGCTCGACCGAGACGGCCAGTTCGCTGTAGGTGTGCCATTTCGCCCCCGCATCGGCTGGAGCTTTGCTTGGGTCCGGCGGGGGCAATCCCTGGAATGAATCGGCCACCCAGACGGTGCGATCGGTGATGTCGTTGGCTTTGAGGATGGCACGCATGAAGATGCACGCCCCGCCGCGCCAGACGCCGGTTTCGATCAGATCGCCGGGGATGTTGTCATCGATTACGCTCTGGACGCAGAATTGAATGTTGTCCAGCCGTGGAAATCCGATCATCGTGTGCGCGAATTTCGGCCAGATCTGCCCCTCGATTTTTTCCTCGACGCTTTTTTTCCGTTTCTTTTTCAGCCGCGGCTGGACGAGCGTGTTAAACGCCAACTTGGCCACGCCGTGCAGCTTGGGTTCGTAATCATCTTCCTGATCGTACCAAAGCGAGTGCGTCAGGCATTTCTTCATCAGATCGAGATAAAGCTCGCGATTGGCGATGGAGGGGGAGACGGATGACGCGATTGTTGTCATATACGGCCGACAATTTAACTGCTCAGGAGGTTGATTCAAGAGTCGTGCAACAGTGAAGTGCCTGAGTTACAATAATCCCACCATGAATGATCGAATCATGATTGATCCCGCGGTTCTGGTCGGCAAGCCCGTTATCCGCGGCACACGACTGGCCGTGGAATTCATCGTGGGCCTGCTCGCACAAGGTTGGACTGTCGAGGATATCCTCAAGGAATACGATCATATCACGCGAGAACACATTCAGGCATGTCTCATCTACGCCCATCAACGCTAGCACGATTTTGAAACAAGGCGCAAGGGAAACACGTACAACGAATGGCGGACGTTTCCAGGGTGTAAAATGCCCGAACAGAACTGCCTGAAATGCGGATATTCACTTCGCGGTTTGATTTCCACACGCTGTCCGGAATGCGGCAAAGAATTTGATCCTAATCCACCCTATCCGCCACGGGTCATGGAGCTTCTCAAGCCGGTTGATTGGCCGGCGCGATCCGCGAAAATTTGTACGAGCGTTTTGATCGTGACAGAGGCGCTTCTTTGGCCGCCCCCTTGGTTCGCCCTATTTTGGTGGCTCTGCATCTATGTCGGAATAATGGGTTCCTATTGGAAACGCGATAGTGCGAAGCGGCATGCGATCAGGCGTTTCAAAATTTCCGGGGAGTATTTGGTAAAAGACGCTCCAATGCTTTGGCGTACGCGGCGTTGGCTCGGCATTGGGTTGGTCCTAACGCTTCTTCAGATACCGCAATTTGGATTGTTCGCCATCGAGTTTCCATTACTGAGTCAAAATGTGCACAGGTTGTACGAGAAGGAGCCGGCGAACGGGCCGCATAACTGGCATTGGTGTCTTTTGCAGCCGATTTGGGATCTCGAAGTCAATCCGGCGGGCGTCGAGTTCTACATGGGTACAACAGACGTCGCGTACGACGGCCTTGGCAGCCTGCATGCGGGTGAAAACGGTTGGCACCATGTCTTGGGGCGATGGTGGATTTGGGAGAATCCTGAATCGCCTTTTAACACGGGGTTAAATCGATAGTGTGCGACCTCACCGCGCCACAGCAGTTGCGGGGGCGGCGACCGCTTTCCATGTCCTCGACGCCAGTTGCGCCAGCGCCAGCACGGCGTGTTCGAGTTTGTCATCCGCTTTGGTGGTCGGCAGAATCAGCCGCAGGGCTTTGCGGTTCCAGCCGAGCATGTGCTGATAGTGCGGCGGCGCGCCGGAGGCCTCGGCAGCGCCGAGGGATTCGATCTTCAGATGCGTCGATGAACCCTCGACCGCGAACATTTGTGGGACCGGAGTCCGGGAGAGAATTTTGGTTTTGACGGCTTCATTCAACATGTCGGGCATGTAAATGCGCAGCAGGCCGTCGAAGGTGTCTTCCAATGCGAAAACCTGCATGCGGTATTTGCCGTCGGCGATGAAGAATTTCCATGCGGTGCTGCCGGCGGATTGGATGGCCAGGGGCGCCAGTTCGCCGAGGATGGCGGCGGTGCGGCGCCAGAGTTGGCCGTGGGCGCCAGTGCCTTCGGCATCGCAGACGGCTAAGTGCTTTTCGATTTTGGTTCGTTCCTTGACACCCGCCCGTTCCAGAACGGGTTCGAATCTCTCTGCAACGCTTGGCATGGACGACTCCGGATTTTTTCGCAGCTACAGATCTTCGCAGCTGGGCGAATGAGACGCCGCCCGTGCCGGCAGCGTCGCGGGAAAGCCTGGGTCACGATGGACCCGCAGGGGCACGAGGGAATTATACTCCAAATGGGTCTGGGCAGATAGGGCGCAATGCAGGCGCGGCACGAAGGCAAGGAGGCACGCTTCAACCCGCGATGAATGATTGGAGAGATGAGTTGTATCGGTTGCGGTTCTCGTGCCGATGAGCAGGGTTGGGCTCGAATATGACAAAGCTCTGCCGCCGCGAATCCCGCTGGCTGGCCCGGCGACGATCGCGGCGGCATTTTCGATGGGACGGGGAAGAGAGAGTTTCGCGCCTGCGGCGGCGGGATGCGAAGGCGTTTCGCGCTCAGGCGCGACCTCAACCGTCCAATGCAGCCCCGCTTGTCCGACCTGCCCTGGGGTTTTGCAGGGGACGCTGCTCTTGCTCTTCTAGTGGGAGGTCGGACATTGGGGCGTGAAGGACGGTTGAGGGTCGCGCTTGAGCGCGAAACTCCGCCACATCAGTCGCCGCAGGCGAGAACTCTCTTCTGACCTATTGATAAGGATCGCTCGACCGTCGCCGGGCCAGCCCACGGTTTTCGAAGCGGTAACGCATGTCCATATACGAGCCAACGCATGCTCGTCGGCGAGGTCATCGTAACCGATAAAAATATTCTTCCGCCCAATTCTGAGCTGTCACCGGTTCTTTAAATTGCGGCCAATGTCAGCGTCGAGTCGGTGTGCCTTGATTTAATCCCCATATTTCCCCGATTTAAGTTACAATGCCTCAATGGCGTTAACAACCGTTCGCATCACGCGGCTCATTCTCGATGAGCTGGGGCATGGCGAGAAGCGATTGCTCACGCTCACCGTTGCAGTTCGCAAGGGTTTGCACCGCTCCGAAGGCATCAAGGGCGATCTGTCAGCGGCGGTTGAAGCATCACTTCGGAAATTGGTGGCATCCAAGCGGGTCGAAGATGTCGGTGGGACTTACGTGCTTTCCTCAACCAAGTAGCGGGATCAATCCTCGTCGTCCTCGTCATCCTGATCGTCTGTGGTATTTCGATATCCCCCATCCTCGAAGTGAACTTCCCCACCAATTTTGTCGATTCGCAATTTGAATTTGACGGTGTAACTGTCGGTGTCATCCGGCTCGTCGGCATCGGATGAATGCGTCTCCTCGAAATGAACCACAAGATCGGCATAGACGAAATCTTCGTCGTCATGGACATTGGAAATGCGGTTGTCGAAAGACTGCGGATCGGGCGAGCCGTCGTTGTCCATGTAATCTTTCACGGGAATCTCTTTGGCATTTGAAGAGAGCTGATCCTCGAGCAATTCCTCGAAGCGTTGCGTGTCATCGCTTTCAAACACTGCCAGAGCCTTGGTCGCTTTCATTCGTGAGCCTTCTTACGGATCAATCTCGATCGGTTGCTGAATTTGGGTTAGATCGTCATCGGTCTGAATCTTCATCATACCTGAAACAACATCGAGTGGGGCGATTTGCCGCACTTGGACAGTGTTCACGTGTCGATGATACGGATATAATGTGGCTGGCGGACGTGAATCCGCCGAGGCATGCGGATGACTTCGCGGCCGATGATTAGCGACCAAGGAGTTTGTGACCGATACCTCAACCACTGCCCCTCCCGCCGAGGCACACGCTGAAGGCCCGGCCGAAGCCCGCCCCGAGCGATTGCACGATGAGGATTTGGAACAACTGGTTTCCGCGGACGTTCGCATCTGGAATGTCTTCGGCGTTCTGGTGCCATTCGCGGGGTTGGTCATCGCCATCGTGCTGCTGTGGGGGCATGGATGCAATGCGTTGCAGCTTTCGCTGATGTTGGTGATGTACTGCGTGACGGGGCTGGGCGTCACGATCGGCTGGCATCGACTGTTTACCCACCGCGCTTTTGAAACCAATCGTTTTATGCAAGTGCTTCTGATCATCGCCGGGTCGATGTCGGTGGAGGGAACGCTGCTGACGTGGGTCGCCCAGCATCGGCGGCACCATCAGAGTCCGGACGCGGACGGCGATCCGCATTCGCCGCATATTCACGGCAGCGGATTGCACGGCGTTTTAGCGGGATTTTGGCATTCGCACATTGGGTGGTTCTTCGATCCGCCCGATCCGGATTTGTACCGATATGTCACCGATCTTTGGCGCGATCCGCTGATTCGACGAACGGGTGGATTATTCAAATTGTGGGTGGTGCTCGGACTTTTGGTTCCCGCTGTTGTCGCCGGATTGATCACGCACTCATGGAACGGCGCATTTCTCGGATTCATCTGGGGCGGGCTCGTGCGGGTTTTTCTGATCCACCACGTGACGTGGAGCATCAACTCGGTTTGCCACATTTGGGGCGGCCGGACATTTCGCACGCGCGATCAGAGCAAGAACAACGCCATCTTCGGAATCCTGGCGTTTGGCGAGGGGTGGCACAACAATCATCACGCGTTTCCAACCTCGGCCCGGCATGGATTGAAATGGTGGCAGATCGACACCAGCTATCTGCTCATCCAGTTCATGCAAAAGCTCGGCCTGGCGTGGAATGTGAAATTGCCCACCGAAAACGCCATGGCGCTGAAGCGCGAAAAGATGCCGGCGGGTACGACCGAAAACAATTAACGGAGATCATCATGACACACATTGACAGCGTTTTGCGGACATATGCCGAAAGCGGATTTCGATCCGCGGAGGATTGGGGCAGCCTCGGCCGGGATGTGACCACCGGCGTCAAGCCGCGCGTGGACATGCCGCATCGAGGCGTGACGGTTTCGCTCTACTCGCGCGACCAGACCAGCGTGCGGGCGAAAACCAAACCAAAACGGTAGTGATCGCAGATGGCCAGCGGCGATCAGACCGACAGCGCGACCGGCGGCGCGCCCGCCTCGGCTGATCTTCAAACCATCTATCCCCTGATATTTTCCACCCAGCGGCGCTCCGGCGCGGCTGATGTTTATTTCCGCAGCCCATCCCTCCAAAAACTCGTCGAGTTCTTCGAGAAAAAAGGCCTGGCCGCCATCAAGGCCGAGGACCAATCCCAGCAGTGGTACGAAGATTGGATTTCCTATCAGACAACCCATCGGATTTATGCGTCGCTGATTTCGCCGAAGGAATTTTCGACGCTCGGACATGAACTGGATTTGCTGAAACTCACGCGTTTCCTCGAGGTTTTCGGGTATTTCAGCGCGGCTCATGGGTATAGCCTGCATGTTTCGTTTCTGGGCCTGTTTGCGATTTTGATGGGGTCTAACAACGAGTTGAAGAAGGAAGCGGTGGCGTCGCTGGAATCGGGCGGGCTGTTTGCGTTTGGAATCTCCGAGAAAGAACACGGTTCGGATTTATTGGGGAACGAATTCACTGTTGCCAGCGCCGGTCCTGATCGTTTCATCGCCAACGGCAAGAAGTATTACATCGGCAATGCAAACTGCGCTTCGATGATTTTGATCCTAGCGCGCAAATTGGAGGACCGTGCTTCCAGACGCGCCTCGCCTGTTTTGTTCGCTCTGCGGCCCAAAGAATCCAAGGCATTTGGAAACGTAAAAAAAATTCCCGCCCTCGGCATTCGCGCGGCATTCGTCGGCGAATTCGAGGTGAAACAGCACGAGTTTCCGCAAAGCGACGTGATTGCGGAGGGGCGCCAGGCGTGGGACTCCGTAATGGGCACAGTCACGCTCGGGAAATTTTTTCTGGGATTCGGCTCCATCGGAATCTGCGAACGTGCGCTCAGTGAGTCGATCGCGCATCTGACGAAGCGAATTTTATATGGCAAGCCGGTGATCGAGATGCCGCACATCGCGTCAATGGTGTCGCAGGCATACGCCCGGCTGACGGCGATGAAGTTGTATGCCTTCCGCGCGCTCGATTACGTTCATGCCGCCTCGGCCGATGACCGGCGCTATCTGCTGTACTGCGCCGTGCAAAAAGCGAGGGTGAGCACCGAAGGCGTGAAGGTCATGTCATTGCTCTCAGAGTGCGTCAACGCCAGGGGATTTGAAACGGATACTTATTTCGAGATGGCCCTGCGCGATGCTCAGTTGATTCCGGGTCTGGAGGGAAGCACGCACATCAATCTGACGATGACCTCGCAGTTCATTCCCAAATATTTCAACGATCCCAATTCCGATCTGCCCGACCCGCCATCACTCGCCGCCGGACAAAGCCCGTCGAATGAAAATCAATATTTGATGGAGGCCCGTTCGACTTCCGTCAACACCGTCGCATTTCCCCCGTTTCGCAAGTCATATCGGCCGCTCTGGTCGATCCCAAACGTGCGAATCTTCGCGCGGCAGGCGAAATCATTCCGGCTCTTTGCAAAAGATCTCCCCCCCGCCGCCGACACGCAAACCGCAATTTCGGTCGGCCAATGTCTGGCCACCATCGCGTACGGCCAACTGGTTGCGGAGAATGCGGTTCGATTCGAAATGCCGCCGCAAATGGTCGCGGTGATTTTTCATCTGCTGGTCAATGATTTGAGTGTTTCAGCACTGACGCTGGCATCGTCGCATCGGCTGGATGCGACGGGGCGAGCATTGATCCGACATGTGCTGGCGATTCCAAAATCCGCCGGCGCGGATTGGGATTTTGTGTTGGCCCAAGCAACCAAGCCTGGGTAAACAATTCTTCACGCCGCTGGCAGTGGGTCCGGCTGGCCCATCTTCACCAGATGATGAAAATGCGATGCGATCGCGGAGAAAAGCGTCTTCTGTGCCGCATATTGAATGCCAAACTCGTTACAGGCTTCTTCCACGAGTTTCGACAGCGCGGGATAATGAACGTGACAAATCTTGTGGAACAGATGGTGTTCGATCTGGAAATTCAGTCCGCCAAGAAACCAGCAAAGCACTCGATTGCCGCGGGCGAAATCCACGGTGGTCTGCACCTGGTGCACGGCCCAGTCGGTGCTCATCTTCTCGCCGCCGCCTTCGACGTGAGTCGGCACGGGAAATTGCGCTTCCTCGACGCAGTGAGCCAATTGGAATACCACGCTCAGCACCACCCCGCTGACGAACGCCGCCAGCACATAGACCACCAGCACGTCGTACCAGGGATGGAGCAGCATCGGGATCACAAACGCCATCGAGGCAAATGTGACTTTGCCGGCGATGAAGATCACGAGATCCTTGCCCTTTGGGCGCGGGATTTTGTGTTCGCCGATCTTTCCAATCCAGACCTGATGGAAATCGTCGATCAGATGCCATTTGACGGCCATGAATCCGTACAATAGCCAGAGATAAATCCCCTGGAATCGATGGAATGCAAATCGCTTTTGCCCCGGCGCCAGTCGGCCGAGGAAGCCTAGATTGATGTCGTCATCCTGCCCCTCGATGTTGGGGTAGGTGTGGTGGATGGAATTATGTTTCCAATCCCACAGATAGGAGCTACCGCCCATGAGGTCCAGCGTCAGCGACATGAGCTTGTTGACCCACTGGTGCTCGGAATAGGCGCGGTGATTGCCGTCATGTTGGATATTGAACCCGATGGCCGCCACGCCCAGGCCAAGGATGATCGCCAGTGGCACCGCCGTCATCCAACTGGCTGAAAAGAACAGCAACAGAAAATAGGCGCCGAAAAACCATGCCAGGATGGTCACGGTCTTGAAGTACATCTGCGGACAATCCCGGCGGGATCGGCCGGTGCGCTCGAAGTACGCATCAACTCGCTTGCGGAGTTCCTTGATGAAACGGTCGCTGCCGTTGAATTTCACCCTGGCCGGTTCGTTGTTTTGGACAGTTTTTTCGATGATAGGCGAGGCGGACATAGTCATATTGGATATTCCGGGGTTGGCTTGGGATGCTTGGGTCATTGGAACCTCCACTGTTCGTTACCGAAGATCGGCTCGCAGCGGGCTCGACCGCTACATTCTCTCCTTCGATGCTTCAGCATCGGCGAAATTCGGTTATCGCAAATGCCCTTTAGCGGAGTAATCCGAGAAAAAGATTATAGTGCGCCTGCGTTCTCAAAACAATGACGCAGGCGCATCCAAATCACTCGGCTGATTCTCGCGCTAAGACTCTTTTAAGAACTTTGCCCGTCGCCGAGCGCGGCAAATCCGGGACGATCCGGATTTCCTTCGGGATCTTCCATGCGGCCAGACCACTTTGCCGACAGAATTCTCGCAGCTCTTCAAGTGTCGGCGAAAAGCCCTCACGGGGAATGATGAATGCCAAAACCGCTTCGCCCCGGGTCGGATCTTTCTTGCCGATCACCGCGGCTTCCGCCACGGCGGGATGGCTTTGGAGCATTTCTTCGATCTCGCGCGGAGAGGCTTTCTCCCCGGCGATGATGATCAAGTCTTTCTTGCGTCCGGTAATGAACAAAAATCCATCAGAATCGATGCGTCCGAGATCACCGGTCTTGAAATATCCATCCGGCGTCAGCGCCGCGGCAGTCTCATCTGGAAGATTGTTGTACCCCTTCATCACCATCGGTCCCTTCACCCAAATCTCGCCTTCTTCGCCCTGAGGCAATTTATTTCCCGCATCGTCCGTGATCCTAATCTCCACGCCGGAGATCGGCTTGCCGACGCTGCCTGCCCGCTGGCTCTGCGGTGTGTTCAGCGCGATCGCCAAACTCGTCTCGGTCATGCCATAGGCTTCCAACAACTTCACCCCAAATCGAGTCTCAAACCCATCGCGCAGATTCGTCGGCAATGGCTCGCCGCCGCTGATCATGGCGTAGATCGTTTTGAAATCCTCGGCCGATGCGTCCTTCAGGCGAAGAATGGCCGCATACATGCTCGGCACCGCCAGCACGAGCGAGATACCGTATTTTCGGATCGCATTCAGCGCGCCGACCGGACTGAATCTCGCCATGTAAACGATGGATGACCCCAGTTGGATCGGCGCCAGCATCATCGCGGTCATTCCGAACGCATGGAACAGCGGAATGATTCCCAAAAATTTATGCCGCTCCTGTAAATTCATGTGCGCGATGGCCGCATCCACATCGCTCTGGATATTTCCATGGCTCAGCAGCACGCCCTTGGGCAATCCACTCGTTCCGCTCGTGTACATGAGAACGGCAATGTCATCCGCCGCGGCGGTTGGAACGGTCGGAATGCCCCCAATCGGAGCCGGCGCGATTTTCGTCGCGTCGATGATCTTCAGCCCCGTCTTTTCAATCCGGCCGGCAAGCTGCGGAATCGTTACCACCGCTTCGATCCCACTATCCCGGATACAGTGAACAATCTCCGCCTCGCTCAAGAGAAAGTTGATCGGAACGACAGTCTTCCCCGCCAGAAGCGTTCCATAAAATCCGGCGACAAACGCCGCGCTCGATGGCAACAGCAATCCCACCCGCGGCAATTGCGTCTGTTCCGAAATATGCTTCGCAAATCCCCCCGCCATCGCCGCCAATTGTCCGAATGTAACAACCCCGTGGTCATCCGTGATCACCAATTCGTGAGGCCGGCGCGCGGCCTGAAGTCGTAGCGACGCAGTTAACATGGGCTTTTCCGCTCGCTATGGTACCACGTCAAGCGTAACATCAGTTAATCGTTCCGATTGGATGAATGGAAAATCCGCCACCCCTCTGGAAACTAGCGCAGAGCTTTTGCCGAATCGTCACTACCTGTTGCTTCGATCTGAAGGTGTTTGGCGATGAAAATGTCCCCATCGACGGCGGCGTGCTGCTGGTCGCCAATCATCAGAGCAATCTCGATCCCGTGCTGATCGCCGTGCGGCTGCGGCGGCCGCTGAGTTACATCGCCAAATCAGAATTGTTCGAGAATCACTATGCGGATCGGCTGCTGCGCTGGCTGAATAGTTTTCCAGTTCGTCAGGGGGCGGTGGATGTCGGGGCGGTGAGGGAAACTATCAACCGCCTGCGATCGGGCAAGGCGCTGGCGATGTTTCCCGAAGGTTCGCGCACCAACACCGGCGAGCTGCTTCCAATCTCGCGCGGCGTCAGTTTGGTTGTGCGGCGGGCAAAAGTGCCGGTGATTCCCGTGGTGATCGATGGATCGTTTGAGGCATGGCCGCTCACGCGTTCCGTGTTTCAGCCGGCCAACATCCGCGTTTGGTATGGCGCACCGATGCATTTAGCGGATTTGAGCGAAGACGAAATCCTGCGGACCATTGACGAAACGTTGCATCAAATGCTGCAGACGCTGCGCACTTCCGACAATCCAACTCGCAATGGGAATTCACACCGGCTGTAACACACGCCGTTTGTTCCGTCGGCCGTTTCCATTCGTTCCCGTCCCGCTCACGTGCGGCGGACGAGCAAACTGCCGACGCGGATCGGCGGGATGTTTCACATTCTGCGCCGCCGGACGGGAACGTACCGGCTGCGAGTGAACTGGCTTGGTATGCACGGGTTGCGATTGAGCAGGTCGTGAATGAACCGGTTGAGTATGCGGACGAGCCGGCTGGGTCGGCCGCTGTCCGAACGCGCCGCCGGTTTGACGGGGACGATGCTCGGGTTGCGGACGTCGAACTTCCGGCTGCGCCATCGGGGCCGCCGCCGGCGCGTGTTTCATCGCCGCCTTTTTCACCGGAATATTCCGGCGAATCAGCCTTTCAATTGCCCGCAAATTCGACGCTTCTTCCGGATCACAAAACGCAATCGCCGCCCCGCTCGCGCCGGCTCGGGCCGTGCGACCGATGCGATGCACATACGTTTCCGGCTCGTCGCTCAGGTCGTAATTGACCACATGCGAGATGCCATCGACATCGATCCCGCGCGAGGCGACATCGGTTGCCACCAGAAGGAATAATTTCCCGGTGCGAAAATCCTGCAGCGCCCGCTGACGGGCGTTCTGGCTCTTGTTACCGTGGATCGCGTCGGCTCGAATTCCATAGCCATGCAGCCGGCGAACCAGACGATCGGCCCCATGCTTGGTGCGGGTGAATACAATCGCCCGCGACATTGGCAATTCATTCACCAGATGCGCCAGCAGCCCCGGCTTGTCGCCCTTGGCCACGTGATAAACCGACTGATCGATGCCATCCGCTTCGGGAGAATTGTGCGCGAATTGGATCGTCTCCGGATCGCGCAGAATCGCGCCGGCCAGCTTGCGGATTTCCGTCGGCATCGTGGCGGAAAACAGCAGCGATTGCCGCCGGGCCGGGAGACCGGCGATGATTTTTCGGATGTCCTGAATGAATCCCATGTCCAGCATTCGGTCGGCTTCGTCCAGCACGAGGATTTCAACCTCCCGAAGATCCGCCAGCCGTTGACCGACCAGATCGAGCAATCGGCCCGGCGTGGCGATCAGAATATCCACGCCCCGCCGCAATGCCTCGGCCTGTGGCCCGATGCCGACGCCGCCGAATACGACCGCGCATTTCAATCCCAAATGTTTGCCGTAGGTGCGAAAACTCTCAGCGATTTGCGTGGCCAGTTCCCGCGTCGGACAGAGGACCAGGCATCGTGGCCGAGGAACGCCACCGGGACGGGCGGCGATGGAAAGTCGATGAAGAATCGGCAACGCAAATGCCGCGGTTTTGCCGGTGCCGGTCTGAGCACATCCCAGCACATCGCGTCCACGCAATGCCGGCGGGATCGCCTGGGCCTGGATGGGTGTGGCGACGGTATAACCTTCAGAAACAAGAGCCCGAAGAATCGGCTCGGAAAGTAACAATTCAGAAAAACTCAAGGGATACATCCTTTGGTAAAGGTGCGTACCAAAGGGCCAACGGCAAATGCCGATGAAAGAACCAATCAGTGCGCTACAACTAGGCTCGTTACATCCAATTTCAGTGCGCTAATAGCGAGGGTCTGCGATGGATCGAGACAGGCAGTTGTTCTGTAAGTGTATCGGCTATTTGCCGGATGTCCAGTAATTGGCGGATCTTTAATCGCTGAATTTAGATCAATCGCACATTGCATTGGTTGAATTGGCGAAATCTGAAGGTGATGAAGAATACTTTTATCGGTTGCGATTTTATGGCCGACGGGCATGCGTTCACTCGTATATGGACACGCGTTGCCGCCTCGAAACCTGCTGGCTTGCCCGGCGACGGTCGAGCGATCCTTCTCGATAGGACGGAATGGAACCCTCGCCTGCGGCGACTGATTCAGCGGAGTTTCGCGCTCCGGCGCGACCCTCAACCGTCCGTCACGCCCCAATGTCCGACCTCCCGCTGGAAGAGCAAGAGCAGCGTTCCCCTGCAAATCCCCGGGGCAGGTCGGACGAGCGGGGCTGCATTGGACGGTTGAGGGCGCGCTTGAGCGCGAACCTCCTTCGCATCCCGCCGCCGCAGGCGGGATACTCTATCTTCTCCGTCCCATCGAAAATGCCCTCGCGAACGTCGCCGGGCCAGCCAACGGTTCTCGCGGCGGCAGCCATCTCACGCATTCGAGCCGGGGCACGCACGTCGGCACAGGAATCGTCACCGATCCAATTCGTCTTCCTAAGCGTCTGTCGGGGATTAAAAACCGATTCAAAAACCTTGTCCACTCAAGAAGCCTGAAACAGTCGCTTTGCAATCAAGAGCGCCCACGCAGAACTAAACCATAAGGCTATTCCGGCCCCAAAGGCGACGTAGGCAGCCTCGCGGTTCCCATCGGCTCTAAATACGACCACACAGAAGATAGCCCAAACGATCATGAGAGCTCCGGTAACAACGTTGGCGGTGTGACGGTATAAAGGAGGCATTGGAAAGAAATGGAAACCAACCAAGGCCACAAAGCCGGGGAAGATGTAGTTCTGTAGGCCGAGTCTCGGCAAGATCAGGAACAACAAGAACACAGCGCTGTAAGTCACCGCGTTAATTATTCCGAAGCTGCGGTCGTCCGCTTCCTTCTGCTTCTTTAGAGCGCCTTCAAGAACAGCGGCTGGCCGAACGTGTTGCAGACGCCACGCTGCCAGAGCAAGCAGACCGGAAACGATACAGATGGGCACGATCTTCATCAGACGGAACTGCTGGAAGTAAGCGCAGGACAAAAGAAACCAGCAGCCACCAAAAACAGAGAAGATCAAAGCTCCCGTACAGCGCCCATGCGCACGGAGCAAGTCACGGCTTGTCTGTTCTTGAGAATTCATGGCTTTTCAGCAAAGGTATCACTGCCGCCGTTCCATTCCTACTTGGGGTGACATCCACGCGGGGATTGGTCCTGGTAAACGCGCTTCTCATGACAAACCCCGGGACTTCAAACTGACCCCTACCGAAAATATGAGGATATCAACAAACGGAAGCAAAAACGGAGCACTTACCGGCAATACGCTTTGTGCCTATGTCATTTCCAACCTACATCCCCAAATTTTCGTAGTAGCTTTGTCCCCCTCCATCAAGTATATTGAGGTTGCACACGACTCTCCCGCCGACCTCTTTGCCCTCCACATTCCTGGCAATCCGGTTTGCCCGACTGCCGTTTGGCGCGGGCTCTTTGGCAGCGCGCTTTCCGACGGATGGCCGAGCCGCTTTCGTCTCCACCTTTTTGGGAGTCCACTATGTTGCTTGGAATCATGGGCTGGGTCGCCCTGGGACTGATCGCGGGATTTATCGTCAGCAAATTGCTCAACCTCAAGGGCGATGATCCGAAAATGGGCATCGGCATGGCCGCCGGCGGCGCGGTGGTTGGCGGCGTGTTGTACAGCTTTTTCAGCGGCAACGCCGTGTCGGGGTTCAACGTAATGAGCATCATGTACGCCGCCATCGCGGCCATCGTGGTGCTGATCGCCTGGCACACGATGCGGAAGCATTCGCTGTCCAGACACTAGGCGTCAGGCTTGCGGACGATGATGCTTATGCGGCCTGGCCTCCTGGCCAGAATTCATCGCCATCATTACTGCCTCGGACAATGTTTGCAGATCAAACGGCCCATCGTGGCGTCGGCCGTTGATGAAGAATGTCGGCGTTCCGTTGACGCCGCTGCGGACGCCGCTCTGGAAATCTTCGCGGATGCGGTCGATAAATTTTCGTTCGAACAATTCCGCCTGAAAGCGCGCCACATCCAGCCCGATTTCCCCGGCATAGGACACGAGATCCTCATCCTCCAGCGCGGTCTGCCGTTCGTACAGAATGTCGTGCATTTTCCAGAATTTTCCCTGGGCATTGGCCGCCTCGGCTGCCTCGGCGGCGTGCTCGGCGTGGGGATGAATTTGCGTCAGGGGAAAATTGCGAAACACCAGCCGCGCGCTGTCGCCGAGCTTGGGCATCAATTTCTTGAGGACGCCGTACGCCTCGCCGCAATACGGGCATTGATAATCGCCATATTCGACCAGCGTGACCGCCGCCGTCGCCGGACCCTGAATATGATCGCGCCGATCCGAGACCGGCATCGAAAGCGTTGGGGATTCCGATTCATTAAGCATGGGCCAACTCCTTTTTTTTGTCGAGGGATTCCAGAGCG
>JBEKUH010000033.1:0-35267 GCA_049515255.1 Tepidisphaeraceae bacterium
ATCGGTGTAGAGAATCGCGGCCAACGGCCAGTCGCTGACTTCCTTGGCCACATCCAGCGCACTTCGGCCGGCGGATTTGGTCCAGCCTTGCACCGCCACATCCCCGCCGCGGGCGTCGAGGGCCAGCACGATTCTTCCGGAATAGACCGGATTGTGCACCAGACTGTTAAACCAATTCCAATCCTCCATCGCCCGGGTTCCGATGACGATACGTTCCGCCCCGGCCTGCATGAGGCGGTCGATGTGGCTGATCTCTCGCACGCCGCCGCCGACTTGGATGGTCATCCCGCTCTTGGCGATAATGGAGGCGATGAGATCGGTCTGAACCGGCTGCCCGGCCTTGGCGCCGTCGAGATCGACGATGTGCATCCACCTCGCCCCGGCAGCGGCGAATTTGTGCGCCGTCTCCAGGGGGTCCAGCGCATAATTCAGTTGCCGGGCGTAGTCGCCCTGTTGGAGCCGCACAACTTTTCCGTGGCGAAGATCGATACTCGGAACGATCACCATGGCCGCAAAGTAGCAATCCGCGCGAATTGTGCCAACAATTCAATGTCGGATGGACGAGCGAATCACCAAACTCAGCCTGAAAGCCAAAGCCCTGCCCAAGTCGCCGGGGGTTTATCTGATGAAAGACGACAAGGGCCGGGTGATTTACGTCGGCAAATCGGCTTCCCTGCGCGATCGGGTTTCCAGCTATTTTCAGGCGGGGGCAAAGCTCGAATTTAAGAAATCCGGATTGCTCGAGCAGGTGGTGGATTTTGATATCGTCGAGACTGACAGCGAAGTCGAGGCGCTGTTGGCGGAGAATCGGCTGATCAAAGATATCCAGCCGCGATTTAATGCGCGGCTGCTGGATGACAAGACGTTTCCATATCTGATGATCACAACCGATGAGGAATTCCCCGGGGTTTACATCACGCGCGAGCCTCGCACCAAAGGGGTAAAGCTTTTTGGTCCGTTCACCAGCGTGCATTCGCTCAAGGAAGCGGTCACGCTTTTGCAGCGGGCGTTTAAATTTCGCACGTGTCATCTGGAGATTTCTGAGGGGGATGACAATCGCCGATTTTTTCGGCCGTGTCTGCTCTTTCCCATCAAACAATGCACCGCGCCATGCGCGGCGAAAATTTCCAAAGAGATCTATCGCCAGGATATTCAGCGGCTGATTCGATTTCTCGAAGGAGATAAAAAAACCGTGATGGCCGCGATGGAAAAGGAAATGCAGGAAGCCAGCGAGCAATTGAATTTTGAAAAAGCCGCGCGGCTGCGGGATGAGATCAAAGCCCTGAAGTCATTGGGACAGCGGGCGGCCAAGGGAGATCAGCAATATTGGCAACCCGAGGCGTTCGTCACCGATCCGAAAGAGGGGATGGCAAAATTGCAGGATGCGCTGGATTTGCCGGAACCGCCGAGGATTTTGGAGGGGATCGACATCGCCCATCTGCAGGGCGGAGAGATGGTGGGGAGCAAAGTTTGTTTCATCGACGGCGTGCCGTTCAAGGATGGATACCGGCGATACAAAATCAAACACGGCCAGGGGAACAACGATTATCTGAGCATCCAGGAAGTCGTCGGCCGGCGATATCGGGAAGCGGGGGCGAGCAACGAATTGTTCCCCGATGTGATCCTCATCGACGGCGGCCTGGGCCAACTCCACGCGGCGATGGAAGTGTTCAAGACGATGGACGTGAAGCCGCCGATGGTGATCTCACTGGCCAAGAAAGAGGAGCTGGTTTACACGCAGGCGAAGTCGGAGCCGATTCGTCTGGCGCGCAACAATCCGGCCCTGCGTCTATTGCAATATGTGCGCGATGAGGCGCACCGATTCGCCCAGCATTACCACCACATCCTGCGTCGCAAGGCGCAATTGGAAGAAGATACTGGAAAGAAGTGACTGCGCTGGTTTTTGTCATCGCCGCGATCGTCTTCGAAGCAGCAGGCACATACCCGTGGCCAAAATGCCGCAGGACGCTGGTTCGGGAGTAGCCGTTATAAAGGAAACGTCCGTTCGCACGTCAGAACCCTGCAGCGTCGGCACGTCATTCACCGTATCGGTTCCGAGGAGCCGATCCGTAAAATCCAGCTCCGCGGTATATTCCGTGCCTGGTTCGAGCGTACCGGCGGGAATGGTCGCGCTGGTTGCGGTGTTGGGCAAGCCGCCGCTAGTGAATATGGCTTGTTCATTCGAGGGGTTGTAGATCGTGAAGAACGTCAAAGGGTCGTTGTCGCCGGGATTGGCCGTGTATGAATTGAAATTGACGGTCAGAGCGGTGGAGGGCTTGTAGCTTTGGAGGCTCGTATAACTCGCAGGCGCGAACGCGGGAATGCTGGAGGTGAAGTAATCGGCCGAGTAATTGATTACGCCGGTCTGGGAGGACATGGTCACAGAGTTGGTTGCAGTGAAGGTGTAGGTCCCGAACGGATATGCGCCGTGTAGAGCGGAAACAGAGGGGTAGTAAGTAGTTTGGTAGCTGAAGCCCGTTCCGACAGCGGGGAGTGATTGCATGGATGGGCCGGGATAAGTAACGGAGGCGGAATTAAAATCTCCCGCTGTCTGAACGCTGCACCCCATTTCGAAAAAAGCGCCAAATATGGTCGTCGGAGCGACAGTGGTGGTCTGATTATATCTGACGTTGTTGTAGATATTGACGAGCGTCAGCTGAGCGCGCACTGGCAATGCCATGCAGAGCAGCACTAACGCGCCGGCTTGCCAACCCAGGCATGTAGGCGAAATCAGGGTAAATTTCCCAATGGCTCTGTGCATGCATTTCTTCCATCCGGGGCAACCGTCGTCGGCAACCTAGCACAATGCTGGGGATCAAGCGAGAAAAATCCTCTCCTTGCTCATTCTAGGGTTTAGAAAAACCGTGCAACTTGACTCGTAACTTATCGGACGTAGCGCGGCACCCAAAAATTGTTTCTTTCCGCTAACACGAGCCGAAGAGAAGTGGCCGAATGATCCCTCGCCTTGGTGGGGGATGCGCGGCGCGCTCGCCACGGACGGCGGCGATGGAGGAATGATTCTTCGGAACGGGGATTCTCGGCGGCCAATACCGCCTCAGGAAAGGAGCAGGACATGTTCAGTGCCAAACGCCAACTGCTGACGGCGGTTGCAGCTTGTGCCCTCGGCCTCTGTGCCGCGGCGGTTCGGGCGGATGATTCCAGCCCAACCACGATGCCCAGCACGAATGACAACGACCAGCTTCAGCAGAAGGTCGAACAACTGGAAGCCAAGGTGGCGACGCTGGAAACCCAGCAGACCCAGACGCAGGCGCAGGTGAATGATTCGATCCAGAAGGTGATGGCTGATGCCGATTCCCGCAGCAAACTGCTGGATTCCTCATCTGTCACAACCGGCTACGACTCCGCCAGCGGGTTCCACATCGCCAGCGACGACGGCAATTTCTTCATGCATCCCTGGGCGCTGTTTCAGTTTGACGGCGTGATCAATTATCGCACCAGCGTGACGCCAACTGATGAGGGTGAAGTTGGGCAGAAGGGCACGATGGTTCAGGACGGCTTTGACATCCGCCGCGCCGAGCTTGGCGTGGATGGCCATCTCTGGACCCCAAATTTCAAATATTATGTGATGCTCATCACCGGCAATGGCACGGGCGTGCCGGTGCTGGATGATGCGTACATGACGTATCAAATCGGCGACGGGCCTTTCATCGTCAAAGCGGGACAGTTCGTCGATCCGGTCTGGCATGAAGACAACGTGGGCGACGAATATCAATTGGTGGCCGACCGTTCGCTGGTCAACGCCATCATTGGCGGATCGGAATTGGGTCTGACGAGGTTGGGATTTGACGCCGAGCGAGTGGAGGGCGTTGGCGTCCGCTTCGAGCAGGGCAACATCCATGCCGAGGCTGACCTCCACAACGGTTACAACAGCGCCAACACCAAGTTCATTGACACCGCCAACATGCCTTTCGCCCCAAAGCCGGAAAATTTCGGCATGTCCGGGCGGTTTGAATACAAGGTCTTCGGCGACGATGCCGGCTGGGACGAATACAAGCAGTTCTCAGCTCTCAACGACAAGGAAGATATCCTTATCCTCGGCACCGGCTGTGAATGGACCGAGAACGGCGACGAGAACAATTTCTTCTACACCTTCGACGGCCAGTACGACACCACCTGGGGCCTGGGCGCTTATGCCGCGGTCTACGGCTACAACGACAACATCCCCAAGGCGGTCGTCATCACCCCCGGAACGGCGGCGATTGCCGGCCACTTCCTCAACTCCGGCTTCCTCGCGCAGGGTGGATATCTCATCCCCAACACCCAATGGGAACCATACATTCGATGGGATTTGACCCATCTCGACGGCAAGCTGTCGCAACAACAGCACACCACCAACGAGTTCACCTTGGGCGCGAATTATTATCTCTTCGGCCAGCACGCGAAGGTTTCGGGTGATGTGACCTTCATGCCCTCCGGCCCGCCGGTGGACGCGGATTCGCTGGGAATCCTGGCGGATGAACGTCGCAAGGAGTTCGTCGGACGCATCCAGTTCCAGTTGGCGATCTAGCCGACATTCAGTCGCAATCAACCGCGGGTTCGGATCAATCCGAACCCGCGGTTTTTTATTGCGCCAGGGAAAAAATCATCCCATTCCGAATTCTCGCCGAAGGAAGTGCATCTAAATGTTGTTTCAACGTTTCAACGGTCTCAGGTTGTCTTCCACGGATTCCATTTCGTCCGAACTTCAATGCAACCGCCGAGGCGCCGAGAGCGCCGAGACAGTCGAATTCGATTTTTACCACGGATTACACGGATGATCACGGATAAATGCAAAGAGCGATTTGTTTCTTATCCGTGGCCATCAGTGCTATCCGTGGTCACATGCATCTGCTTTCCTCGGCGTCTGTCTCGGCGCTCTCGGCGTCTCGGCGGTTGCATTTGCATTTTTGATTTAGCAAAGGCCGCGCGACTGCTGGCGATGTGCCTGCCCCTGCTAGTTGCCCAGATCGCCTGGGCATCTCTCGCAACGACGCGGCCCTCCGACCAGGAATTGAAAGCTCGCATCGCAGCACTCGAGACCCGAATCGACACGCTTCAGACCACCCAGGCGCAGCGCAACGCCGAGATTCAGCAATCCATCCGCACCGTCATGGCCGATGCCGACAGCCAAAGTGGTCAGGATGTCGATTTCCCCAACGGCTGGGATCCGGGCGTGGGGTTTGTCCTTCAAAGCGCGGGTGGGGATTATTCGCTGCATCCGGGCGTGATTTTGCAATTCCGAAATGAAACTACTTATCGGGAGAAAATCCCCCCCGGTGGTGGCGGCGAAACGGGCTCGACCGGCTACAACATCGAAAATGGTTTTGAAGTCACCCGCGCGCGATTGCTGCTCGAGGGAAATGTCATCTCGCCCAACTTCACCTATTTCCTGCAACTTGCAGACGATTCGACGCTCGGCCAGCCCACGTTACTGGATGCGTACATCATGTATCGCATCAGCCAGCAATCACCGATCGCCGTGAAGGCGGGGCAATTCAAGGACCCGGTCTGGCACGAGGCCAATCTTCTTCCCAGCATGCTGATGGCGGTGGATCGGTCGGTGGTGAATCAATTGATCGGTGGCGGACAGACCGATCGCGTGGAGGGCGCCGAGGTGATTTACGATCAGGATCGCTTGCGCGATCTGCTGGCTTTCACCAACGGATATAACAGCCAGAATTCCAAGTTCGTCAACCACGGCGGACAGGGGACTGAAGTCGGCGCCGGCGAGGGCGTGACACCAACGAATTTTGGCATCAGCGGGCGAGGCGAATATCTCCTCGTCGGCAATCGTGAGCCGGATTACAACCCATTCGTTCAGTACGATCAGTTCACCGCGCTGGATGCCCGGCAGGACATCGTGATCGTCGGCGGCGGGTTCGATTATTCCGAATCCGGACGCGACAAAATCCTCTTCCACTCCGTCGATGTCGAATACAACGGCCCCGCCGGCTGGTCGGCATACGCGGCCTATCTGGCCAGTTACCGTGAGGCCGATACCGACAAAGGCGCGCCCGGCGGCTATTACTACGATGACGGATTCCTGGTGCAGGCGGCCTATCTTTTCGGTTCCAGCATCGAGCCGTTTGTGCGATACGATTACACCTATCTCAACGGCAATTCCCTCCCCGGAATCAATAAAGATGTGATCCACGAGATCACCATGGGCGCCAACTGGTACATTCACGGCCAAAAACTCAAGGCCACGCTGGATGCGAGTTGGCTCCCCAACGGCATTCCCACCGACGCGGATGGATTAGGATTGCTGCAGGACGACGGGCATAACGAATTCACACTTCGCGCGCAGATGCAGATCGCGCTGTAATCCCCTTTGATGCTCTGACAGTTGGCTCGCCAGCATTTAGCGGAAGAGAAATCACTCGCAAAGCACGTCGATGCAAAGGATGAACATCTTGTTGTTGTGCGAATCGCGGAAGCAGGTGCTGATGGTGCGGCAGAGATTTCCGCTGGCGAGCGAAACATACGGTTCTGTTGTGTATTTCTGAAGTTCGACGTCGAGCAGAACGTAGTAATATTCCTTGAGCGAGTGATCGGCTCCCTTGGGCGCGGGGCGAAACATGATGCCCTTGGTGCGGCGGGGTACGCGGTGATTGCAGATGGTGGTGCTGACCTGTGTCCCGCCTTCGTCCATGACGTACACGCATTCGACGTTGTCATATTGCGAAATGGTTGTTCGCAGCACATCGTCGAAATCGTCGGCAGAGCATTTGGCCAATTCGCACAGCACCTCGTTGAGGATAATGTTGAACCGGCGATGCTGGAGCTTGCGGGCGTTGATGCGGCTGGTCATGTAAGACTTGTACCGCCGCGCCAGCGCATCGATGCGGCCGGCGACATCATCTCCGGCGAAGTTGTCGGAATGCTCGGGCGTGCCGAGGAAGAATCCCTGCAGCAGATCAGCGCCAAGCTCCAGCGCCATCATCGCCTGGCGCTGCGTTTCCACGCCCTCGGCCACCACTAGCGCGCCGATGCGCCGACTCAATTGCACCAGCGATTTGAATGTTTCCTGGCGGTGGTAATCGTCCTCGATGCCCATGACCATGCGGCGATCGAGTTTGAGAATATCCGGCTTGATCAATGGAATGCGATCAAGGTTGGAATATCCGGTGCCGACATCATCCAGCACCAGCGGGAAACCATTGGCGCGGAATTCTTCCATGCGGTCCTGCAGACGCTGGGTGTCTTTGAAAGCGCTTTCGAGAATTTCGATGGCGACGTTGCGCGGATTCAGGCCGGCGTCGGCAATTTCCTTCATCAATTCGGCGAGGCAAGATTGATCCTGCTCCAGAGCGGCGGCGTCGAAGTTGAGGAAAAGAATGAGATCCTCATTGCGCGGTAGCTTGGCAAAAGTTTGCATCGCGGTTGTGCGGCAGAGTTTTTCCAGAGTGAGAGATAACCCCTCTTCGGAAGCCATCCGAAAGAGTTGAACCGGCGGAATCAGATTTCCCGAAGGCGTCACGGCGCCCATCTGCCCGCGCGAGAGCGCCTCCACGCCAACGACACCGCGCGACAGCGCTTCGGCCCCGACGATGGATCGCTGCCGGGCCGAGAGGATCGGCTGGAAATAGGTGACGATGCCCTGACACTCGATGATCTCTCGAGCGGTGACCGAGGTATTGCAAACAGCAGTTGACATATCAATGGCCCTAGATGTCTCGACGATGCTCACTTCTGGCTACATGCAGAGCTAACCGTTGCTGTCCTATCCCAGTATTCTGAATCGAGCAAATCATGGTGGGTGCTTAACTTGAATCAGGTTTTGTTGTCGGCGGCGGCGGAGAAGATTGCAATTTGCAAGATCGGGACGTCGATGGAGATGCGTTTCACCAAAATTTTGCTTTATGATATCCATGCGTGCGGATATGACATCGGCGGCGTGCGTTTTTTTGCGGCGGACGGGAAAGACACGCTTGTAGATTGAGATGTTGAAGTGTGCGGTAAATTGAATTGCCAGCTCGATCAGAGCCGACTCGGCGGTCTGCTAAGGCGTGCCTTCAGAGTCCTTGATGCGAATTGAATAGCTCACGCCAAACCCAATCGCTACTTCATAATCGCTTGGCCATCATTCAAAACCGCGTCTTGCGGCTCAGGAGATGCTTTTCCATGATTTCTTCCAGCGTTGAACACACTCGCTCGGCCTGTTTCTCCGTTAGTCGATTGAAAAACGGCAATGCCAGCGTGCGGCCGGAGACGTATTCGCAAATCGGAAAATCCCCCGGTTTGGTTCCCAATCGCTCCAGCATGTACGGCTGCAAATGAATCGGCGGGAAATAATTGCTGCATCCGATTCCCTCGGCCCGCATGTCGCGGATGATCTGGTCGCGGTCGGACGGTTCATATAAATCGCTGAGCCGAACCACGAACACAAACCAGCTCATGTGCGTGTCATCCTGCAATGTCGGAAGAATCAGATTCGGATTGGTCATCAGCCGAGTCATGTAAAAATGCGCGGCGCGGCGGCGATTCACCAAAATTTCGTCGATCCGGTTGATCTGCGCCACGCCCAGCGCCGCGGAGATTTCGCTGAGGCGATAGTTGTATCCCAGCCGCTCGTGCGCCAGCCAGTTCATTCCCTCCCGCCCCTGATTTCGCAGCGATCGGCACAGCGCGGCAAACGTGTCATCATCCGTGACGATCATGCCCCCTTCGCCGGTGGTGATTTGTTTGTTGGGATAAAATCCAAAAACCCCCGCTCGGCCAAAGCTGCCGATGGGCCGCTTGGCGAATTGCCCGCCGAAGCCTTCGCAGGCATCTTCAATGAGGATCAGCTCATGTTGCTGGGCGAGTTGTTCCAGTTCGATCATCCCACCGGGATTTCCAAACGCCTCGACCGCGACGATGGCTTTGGTCTTGGGTGTAATGGCGGCAGCCGCCTTCTCGACATCCATGTTGAGCGTCTTGGAATCAATGTCCGCAAAGACGGGCGTCGCCCCGACATACAGAATGCAATTGGCGGATGCGACGAACGAAAACGGCGTGGTGATGACCTCATCCCCCGGCCCGACGCCGGCGGCGATCATCGCGGCGTGCAGCCCGGCGGTGCCGGATGACACCCCAATCCCATGCTGCCGACCCGCCAGTTTAGCGCACAATCGCTCAAATTCCTCGATCCTGGGGCCAATCGACAGGGTCGATCCGCTAAGAACTTCAACGACGGCGTCAATTTCGCGTTGGGAAATGTCAGGTTGGGAAAGAGGTATTGCTGGCATATTTTCGACGGTTTGGAGAGTATATTAACCGATGTTTGGAATACCACGGGTCCGATAATTGACCTATCGGAGATTGAGCAATCCCCACATGAGCCAGGCTGTTAAGCCCAAGAGCAAAAAGCACACCCACTTCTGGCGCGCCTGCCGGTATCTGTGGCCCTATCGCAAATTGGTGATGATCTCCATCGGAGCGGCGTTTTTCGTGGGCTTAGCTCTGACCGGCGGTTTGGGGGCCATGCTCCCTATCATGCGACTTCTCATCAGCGGGGACACTATCCAGGGCTGGGTTTACCGCCAGACGGCCGAGCATCGAATGGGTGTCAAATTCTGGCAGGAGCCGTCGCTGGTGCAGATTCTGAGTATCGACGCCAACGGCCCGGCTGCGGCAGCGGGGATGACTCCCAAGTCGGAAATCACCGAAGCCGCCCCGCCGCTGCATGCCCCGCCATCCCCATTTCCGCCGCAGGGATATCTGCCGGCCGAGACGCTGCGGCGAATCGCCTGGGCGGATCAGACGCCACTGGTGCTGACCGTGGATGATCATCCGGTTTCGATCAATCTCAAGCCCGCGCCAAGTTATCTGCGGATCGGCCAGCGGCTAGTGGAGATGCTGCCCATCCGGCGATTGCCGACGGTGGCGGCGGTGTTCGCCATATTGGCGATGATCGCCATCTTCGGCCAGGGAATGCGATTTTTTCAGGAGTATCTCTCGGATGAAGCGGGGATTCTGGCGGTCAACGATATTCGCCGCCAGCTTTATGATCGCGTGCTGCACGTGCCGATGCAATTTTTCGGAACACAAGGCACCAGCGATGTGACCAGCCGGCTGGTATCGGATGCCGCCAATCTTCAGGATGGATTCAAGCAGGTGCTGGGCCAGAGCATTCAGGAGCCGATCAAGGCGGCGATGGCGATGTGCGTGGCGCTGGCGCTGAGCTGGCAATTGACGGTGTTCATCTTCATCTTCGCGCCGATCATGGCGATCATCGTGAAGAAATTCGGCAAAAAAATGCGCCGCGCCAGCCGGGCGGCGCTGCAATCCTCTTCTTCGATGCTCGGACAAATCGAGGGAACATTGATTGGTGTGCGCGTGGTGAAAGGCGCCAACGCCGAGCGATTCGAGCGGCGGCGGTATATGAAGGTGATGAGCACATTGGTTGTCGAGCAGCTTCGCATGAGCCGAATTGATGCGTTCAGCGCCCCGGTGCTGGAGACGGCGATCATGCTGTTGGCCGGATGCGTTCTGCTGTTTTCCACGCACATGGTGGACATCCAGGCCCTGACGCCGGAGAAATTTCTGGTGGTGATGGGATCGCTGGCGATCATCGGCGAATCGCTGCGAAAAGCGAGCAAAGTCACCAACGCCCTGCAAAAAGCCAATGCGGCGGCTGCGCGAATTTTTGAGACGATGGATCTGCCGGTCGAGCGAGCGCGCCTCGCCAGTCAGCGCGGCACGACCCCGCTGCCGCCCTTGCGATCCTTCATCGAATTTCAGGAGATCACGTTCACGTATCCCAACGGAATGGCGCCCGCGGTGAACGGCGTGAATTTGCATGTGCCCAAGGGTCAATCGGTCGCCATCGTTGGTAGAAACGGCAGCGGAAAGACGACGCTGATGGCGCTTCTGCCAAGATTTTTCGATCCGCAGCAGGGGAGAATTCTGATCGATGGATTCGACACGCGGGAAGTGAGTCTCTCGAGCCTGCGTGATCAGATCGGCATCGTGACGCAGGATAGCATCATTTTCCCCGGCACGATTGCGGAGAATATCGCGTATGGGAATCCGCTGGCCGGTCGAGATCACGCAGACACACCGGAGCGACGCGCGATGATGCAACGGATCGAGGAAGCCGCGCGCCGGGCGTTCGCGCATGAATTCATCATGGAAAAATCGCTCGGTTACGAAACCCCGCTCGGCGAAATGGGCGGGCAACTTTCCGGCGGACAAAAGCAACGCCTCTGCATCGCGCGGGCAATTTTCCGCGCGTCGCCGATTTTGATTCTCGATGAAGCCACCAGCCAGGTGGATGCCGAGAGCGAGCATCTGATTCAGCAGGCGATCGAGCAACTCATGCATGAGCGCACAACATTCGTCATCGCCCACCGCTTCAGCACGATCATTTCCGCCGACACGATCGTCGTGATGGAACGCGGCCAGATCGTCGGGCAGGGGCGGCATGATGAGTTATTACAGAACTGTGAGACTTATCAACAATTGTACGAGCGGCAGTTGTTCGGAATCACACGGCCCGCGGGGGTTGTTGGAGCTGAGTAGTGCGTACGACTGCAAGGAGAGCCGGGCGGTCCTCCGCCCGCGGCGGGCCGAGGACGGCCCGGCTCAATAAGCTAACGAACGATCTTTGTAATTCTGAAAAACTCTCTACGCCCCATGTCCGGGGTTCAACTCTCGCACGATCTGCACCGTCGCCTTGCTCTTGTTCAGCGTGTAGAAATGCAACCCCTCCACGCCATGCGCCAGCAAATCGCGGCACTGATTCACCGCATATTCCACGCCGGCGGCGTACACTGCGTCCGTATCCGACTCCAACGATTCGAGCTTCACTAGCAGCGGATGCGGAATCTTCGCTCCGCACATGCTGACGAAACGCTTGATCTGCCCCACATTCAGGATCGGCATAATCCCGGCGATAATCGGGACCTTAATCCCCATCTTCCCGGCTTCGTCGCGGAATCGATAAAAATCGTCATTGGCGAAAAAGAGTTGCGTGATGACGAAATTCGCGCCGTTGTCCACTTTCTGTTTGAGCATCTCCAGATCGCGGGTGCGGTTGAGGCATTGGGGATGTCCCTCGGGATATCCGGCGACTCCAACGCAGAAATCGCGGTTGGAGCGGATGAATTTCACCAACTCGCCGGCATATCCGAAGCCGCCCTCGGTGACGATGAACTGGCTTTGGCCGGCCTGCGGGTCGCCGCGGAGGGCCAGGACGTTGCGGATGCCGGCGCGCCAGAGATCGTCGAGGATGCCGGCAATTTCTGTGGATGTGTGGCCGACGCAAGTGAGATGAGCCATGGATCGGATGCCCAGTTCGCGTTGGATGCGCTCGACGAGGGCGACCGTTTTTGATCTTGTACTGCCGCCGGCGCCGTAGGTGACGGATACAAAGGTTGGATGCAATGGCTTCAGATCGTCGATGGCGGCGAAAAGTTGCGCGAATCCGGCTTCGGTTTTGGGAGGAAAGAATTCAAACGAAACGACGGGCCGGCCCTGTTTGAGCAGGCGGTCGATACGCCAGTCCAGGGATGGATCGGGGTTGGCCACGCATCATTTTATCGCCCAAATCGAGGGGAAATCCAAACCCAAAAAAGAACGGGCGTTGCGCCAGATAGCGCAACGCCCGTGTTCTTATCGGATGCAGGATCGAAACGATCAGTACTTCATGATCGCATCGACGGCGAAGGTCAATTCAGTGTAGTGGCCTGAATTGGAAGCCCCACCATGTGTATCAAGAACACGCTTGGTCGCATCGTCACCCCGTAGTTCGGGGCGGACCATCAGGTTCTTGAGGATGTTGTCGTTGGGCAACGGGGTGATTTGCACACCGGCGGTGCCTTCGTAGAAGTTGATGTCACGTCCGACGCCTGTGAACGCATTGGCATCAAGCCCGCCAGCGCCGGTGGTTGCGCCATGACCGTCATGGTACCACTCAATACGCAGTTGAGGGGTGAACATGCTGTTAAAGGCGTAGGAGGCATAGCCGGCAATGCCGTACCACTGGCTCTGCTGTGCCGCATAGCCGTACACGACGTCGGCGGTCGCGGTCAACTCATCGGACACCTTGTAGGCGGCGATGACTTCAGGCACGACCCAGTAGAGGGCGTTGTTCCTGGGGCCGTATGGCAGAGTGCCGACGATGCCTTCAGGACCAACCGACAGGTTGCCGGTCAAGGTCAGCTTGGTGCCGGTGTAAACGGCCTGACCGAGGAAGTCGATGGCGCCGTTGTTGTCATCGGTGGATTCGTTCCAGCCGCGGGTGAACCCGGCGGTGGCGGCCCATTCACTGTTGAAGGTGTATGAGGCCAGAAGACCCGTCTGGGTCAGCGGAACAGCGTAGCTGAACAAATAGCTATGGCTGTAGAAAGCGTTGCTCGGTGCGTCAATGCACTCTTCACCGAGAAGGGTGTCGAATTTGCCGCCCTTAATCAGGACACCGCTTCCGACCGGAACGGCGACTTCGAAGAATGCCTGTTCCAAATCCGGCTGGGAGAAGCCACCGCTTCCATCCTTGACCGTGTTGTCATAAATGCCGTTGGAGTGGACATAGGCCGCATCACGGCCCCAAAGTCCTTCGATGGTGAAGCCCCAATCGAATTTGCCCTTGGTGGGATCGGCGGTCCGGGAGATATTCAGATCCACCTGGTCCGGGTCGAAGGCATTCTTATACGGCCCATTGAAGTAGATTGCATCCGAGGGCGCTGCTTTGCCGGGAGATCCATCTTTCGGCTGGGTCAGATCGTAGGTGTAGCCCAATTCAACGTAACCGGTGATCGAGATACCCACATCTTCGAGGTATTTTCCGACGCCGATTTTGTCCAGGCCCATCATCAAGGGCGTGGTGCTGGCAGTGCCATCGGCATACAACGGGCTGGACACAACACCGCCGCCGGGCACCAGATTTGGTGTAACAGCAGAGATAGTATTGCCAGGTGCTGCAGGCGCCGCAGCCTGATCAGCCCATACAGTAGAACCCACGGTCAGCAATGCCGCAGCAACGCCGACCAAACCTTTCCGAATCAACATGATGGATTACTCCTTCCCTTCATAAAAAGGACTTCACAAGAGCCGCCGAGAAAATATGACGTTGGTGACATCACAAACTACATGCCACGAGCAAACTCTGCCGTCACGTCGCATTATTTCCTCAGGAACGGCAAAACCGGCACGATCGCGCGATCCCGTATATCCGGCTGCCGCTCACCGCTTAAGCAAATACGGACCTTGATGATCCGAAACGGTGAAATTCCATGCGGCTGTCGTGAGTTAGTTAATAATCGGTTACTAACCTGGAAATCAATTAACGGCCGCGCTCGCGACAGGCCGGCCGATAAGCTTATCCAGCTTCAATAGTTATCGGACCTTGCGCAAATTGCGCGATTTAGCCTGTTTTGTGCGTCCTCGTCCAGGCTACTATTATTGAGATATGGTTTGGCAACAGCCTTTGCCCAAAATCTATACGGAACTCTCCGATCCGGAGCTGCGAATCCGCATCCAGGCCGCTTGTGAGAAGCTGGGTAATCGGCTGGCCATCCTCGGCCATCACTATCAGCAGGATGCCGTCATCGAATTTGCGGATTTCACCGGCGACAGTTTCGAGCTCTCTCGCAAAGCCGCCGAACAAAAGGGATTGGAATTTGTCATCTTCTGCGGCGTGCATTTCATGGCGGAATCCGCCGACATCCTCACCAAGCCGGATGTGCAGGTGATTCTCCCGGACCTTGGCGCCGGTTGTTCGATGGCTGACATGGCCAATATCGATCAAACCATCGAGTGCTGGGAAATTCTCGCGCAGCAATGCCCGGATCAAACGATTGTGCCGATCACTTACATGAACAGCTCCGCCGCCATCAAAGCATTCGTCGGCGAGCACGGCGGGGCGGTCTGCACCAGCAGCAATTGCCGAAATGTATTGGAATGGGCACTCGCAGGCGGCGCGAATCCAAAATCCAAATCCGGCAAAATCCAAATCCTTTTCTTCCCCGATCAACATCTCGGGCGAAACACCGCCTTCGCCATGGGATATCCGCTCGACTCGATGGTCGTCTGGGACCCGACCAAAGATTTCGGTGGAAACGATCCGGCAAAAATTTCGTCCGCTGATTTTGTTTTGTGGAAGGGACATTGCTCGGTCCACCAGCTCTTCCGCCCCGAGCATGTCGATCAGGTGCGGGCGAAATATCCGGAGATGAAAGTCATCGTCCATCCCGAATGCCGCTGGGAAGTGGTGCAGAAATCCGATCTGGTCGGCAGCACGGCGTACATCGTCCAACAAATCACTCGCGCTCCCGCCGGCAGCCAGTGGGCCGTGGGGACCGAAGTACATTTGGTCAATCGGCTCGCCCACGAGCACTCGGATCAGAAAATCATTGTGCTGAGCGATTGCCAGTGTCTTTGCACCACGATGTATCGCATCGACTTGCCGCATTTGTGCTGGGTGCTTGAGAATCTGGTCGAAGGCCGGGTGGTGAATCGAATTAAAGTGGATGATGAGACGCGCAAATGGTCACTGGTGGCGCTACAGCGGATGCTACAAATCAAAGGAACCGGAAGCCCCGCCTCGCAAGCCGCCGCCGTGATGGATTAAGATCAGCGCATAAAAAAGCCCGGATCGCCGAGAGCAATCCGGGCTTGCACGGATGATTTTCAGATTGTTTATGGGAGCGTAATCGTCTGGCCGACGCGAAGTTTGCTCGGCTCCAGGCCGGGATTGGCATCGACGATCTCTTTCCACTTTTTGCCGTCGCCGTAGTGGGCGGTGGCGATTTTCCAGAGGGTGTCGCCCTGTTTGATCGTGTAGGTGCCGCCGCCGGCCGTGGTGGAATCGCTCATGGTGGGCGTTTGGCTGGCATCAGCGACAGCGACCGGCGCCGGGGCGGGCGCGGGCGTCAGCGTCTCGGCAGCGGGCGAGGCCGTCGCCGCCGGGCTCACATCCATCGAGCTTGGCTGCGCGGTCTTGTCCTCCTGACATCCCATCCCCAGAAACAACGCCAACCCGAGTACCGATATCGCAATTTTCACGACAACTCCTTGCTCGATGACCATTCGTCGCCGGCCATCCTGACCAGCATCGTCTTCTTTATCGGACCCTCGCACCGTCTGGCTTTAATTCTTTGCTATCATCTCGCCATGCTGCTGTTGGCGGTGCTGGTCGGGGTGGGGGTGATCTGGCTGGGAATCCTGGCCGTGATGATGGCGATGGGCCTGCTGCGTCCCCCGCGAATGAGCGATGGCCGGGCGATGGCGTATCTTCGTCGCCTTTCGCCCGGCGATCTGGGTTTGAATTTCGATGAACTGGAATTCCAAATCCGGGATGAATGCACCGGCCGGCCGCTGGAGATCGCCGCATGGTGGATTCCAGCGGAGAATCCCACCGGCAAATGCGCGGTGCTGATCCACGGCTATTCCGATGCCAAAGTCGGTTCCATTGCATGGGCCCCGCTCTTGCGATCGCTGGGATTCTCCATTCTCGCCGTCGATCTGCGCGCCCACGGCGAGAGCGGCGGAAAATATTGCACGGCCGGGTTCTGGGAACGGCACGATCTGATCCAGGTCCTCGATCAATTTCGCGCCCAACAGCCGAGCGCCACTCGCCAAATCATTCTCTTCGGCATCAGCCTCGGTGCAGCGGTGGCGGCGGCGACAGCGGCA
The DNA here is from genome assembly GCA_049515255.1 of Tepidisphaeraceae bacterium. Taxonomy (GTDB): domain Bacteria; phylum Planctomycetota; class Phycisphaerae; order Tepidisphaerales; family Tepidisphaeraceae; genus JBEKUH01. The sequence continues at coordinate 16,618 of JBEKUH010000033.1, forward strand.
ATGCGGCCCGATTTTGCAGCGGTAATTCTCGAATGTCCCTTCGCCGATTACCGCAGCGCCTCGCTCTACCACGCCGCTCGCCTCGGCGCGCCGCCGACAATATTTCGCCTGCTCGCATTGCCGATCGCGCAGTGGATTGCCCACTGCAATTTCGCATCGGTCGCACCGATCAAGGAGATTCCAAAAATCAGCGCCCCGCTAATGCTCATCCAATCCGGTGACGATCCCTTCGCATCCGCGCTAGACATTTTCGCATTGCAATCCGCAATGAAAGAAAGACCGGCGGACTCGATCTCGTCGATCTGGACATTGCAAGGCGTGCATCACGTGGTCGGCATGTGCGATGATCCCGAGGCGTATCGAACGAAGATCGCCGATTTTCTTTCTCTAAAAGAAAATGCGGATGAACCGCCAAGACGCCAAGACGCCAAGGTGGAAAATACGCCAAGGGATTTCGGATTGGACTGAAAAAACTAACTATCATAACCGATTCAACCGCACTTCAATCAAAAATCTTCTCCGCGTATTTTCCTACCTTAGTGTCTTGGCGTCTTGGCGGTTCAATCTCTTGCTTTTTCTTTCCGCGGGACTTGCCAAACCCCATCCCACTGTGAGAAAGTGAGCGATTCACTGCCCAAGGAGGCCGGGTTTGCAGATGTTGGAAAAGATGCGGGGCAACTTTCGCCCCCATGCGATTCTTGCCGGGGATGATTATTTCCGAGAGCAGCGGGTACTGATTGTCCGCCGGGGCGAGAATTTCGTCGAAGCATCGGTGCAGGGCACGCATGAATATGATGTGTCGATCGAGTGGGAAGGACGGGAATGGTGGTCCGACTGCACCTGCCCATACGCCGCCGAGAACGATGATCCCTGCAAACACATTTGGGCCACGCTGCGCGCGGCCGAGGCGACCGGGTGGTTCAACGACTATGACCGCGCGCAGCGCAATCGCCAAAAGGATTCTCCCCAGCGCCACGCTATCTGGCGCCGGCGAATCACCGAATTTCGTCAGCGCTCGCTCTGGGGGCTGCCCTCGATGCCCGCTCCCTGGCCGGCGGAAAAACAGATCATTTATGTGCTGACCAAAGGTGATACCGCTGACAACGGCGTGAATGTCCTGCTCTTCTCGCGAGTGCCCAGAAAAAGCGGGATGGGATTTGAATCGTCCAAGCAATTGCGCCTGTCCGAATCGCAAATCGCCGTTCTCCCAGACCCGGCGGATCGGCAATTGATCACGATGCTGTGCGGGGTTTCGACGACGGAATATTCATCATACGACGCCAATGTCGATCACGAACTGGCGCTCCGCCCAGGACACGCGGCAGACATCGTTCGCATGATGTGCCAGACCGGCCGATGCTTTCTGCGCGGCGAATTGGGGAAACCTGATCCGCGCCCGCTGCAGTGGGATGATGGCCCGCCGTGGCGATTTTGTCTGGCCGTGGCTGTGGAAGATCCCGGTAAAACTTACCGCGTCGAGGCACGGCTGCAGCGGGGCGAGGAATCCATGCCGCTGTCGCGCGTGGCGCTCTCGGCATCCGGCGGGCCGGTGATCATCGGCGATCGCGCCGCCGCTTTAAATGACAACGGAACTTATTATCTTGCCGATCTTTTCAACGGCGAAGATCAACTGATCGTTCCGGTCGAACAGGCGGACGATCTGATCGGAGAGTTGTTGCAATTCCCGCGCTTGCCGGAACTGACGCTGCCGCCGGAGATGAACATCACGACTGTTGCCGAGCCCCCGAAGCCGCGCATGCGACTCAAGCCGTCAACGGGAATGGCGGCGGAATATCTCGATGCGGAAATTCATTTTGATTATGGCGAGCACAGCATCGATCAGATGGAAGAAACCCCGGCGCGATTTGATCCCAAGTCGCGGACGATTGTGCATCGTGATGTCGCTGCCGAGGGGCAGGCGATGGCGCGCTTGCCTCTGCTGGGATTTCGCAAGTCGATGGATTATCGCGGCGATTCCGAGCAATATCGCATCCCCATCAAAAAAGTCCCGGCAGCGGTGCGCGTGCTGACTTCCGAAAACTGGCGCGTGGAAGTGAACGGCAAAAGCTATCGCCGGCCGGGGGCGATCAGCATCCAGGTCTCCAGCGGAATCGACTGGTTTGAAGTGAATGGCGAAGCGGATTTCGAGGGCGTCAACGTCCGCCTGCCGGCGCTGCTCAAGGCATTGCGCAAAGGCGAGAACACCATCGTGCTGGATGATGGGACGCTGGGGATGTTGCCGGAGGAATGGATCAAGCGATATCGACTGCTGGCCGCGCTCGGCGAGGATGCCGGCGAGGGAATGCAGTTTGGCAAATCACAGGTGGGATTGCTGGATGCACTGCTGTTTGAGATGCCGCAGGTGAATGTCGATGAGGCGTTCGAGCGGGCGCGGCAGCAAATGCGAAACTTCGACGGCGTCGCGCCCGCCGATCCACCCGCATCTTTCATCGGCGAGTTGCGTCCCTATCAGCGCGATGGTCTGGGATGGATGCATTTCCTCAGAAACTTCGGCCTCAACGGCTGTCTAGCGGATGACATGGGACTTGGCAAAACCGTGCAGGTGCTGGCGTTGCTGGAACAGCGGCGATTGGCGCGGAAAAAGGAAGAAATCGCGCCGACGCTGGTGGTGGTGCCGCGCTCGCTGGTGTTCAACTGGCGGCAGGAGGCTGGCCGATTCGCCCCGCAGCTTCGCGTGCTGGATCATGCCGGCGTCGATCGCATCCGCGGCACCGATCACTTTACGGATTACGATCTCATCCTCACCACTTACGGCACCCTCCGCAACGACATCGCCGCCATGAAGGACATGCGATTTGATTATGCGATCCTGGACGAGGCCCAGGCGATCAAAAATCCCAACAGCGAATCCGCCAAGGCGGCTCGACTCATCCGCGCGAACCATCGGCTGGTCCTCTCCGGAACACCGGTGCAGAATCATCTGGGCGATCTCTGGAGCATTTTTGAATTTCTCAATCCGGGAATGCTCGGTGCATCCCGGGCGTTCACCGGCGCGTCCTCCGCGCGAAACCCCGAGCCGGAGACTCGCCGAATTCTCGCCACGGCCCTGCGGCCATTTGTTCTTCGCCGGACCAAGGAACAAGTCGCCAAGGATTTGCCCGAAAAACTCGAGCAAACCATCTTCTGCGAATTGGATAAGACCCAGCGAAAACTATATGACGAGTTGAAAGAACACTATCGCCAATCGCTGCTCAATCGCATCGCCACCGAGGGATTGGCCAAGTCCAAGATTCAAATCCTCGAAGCGCTGCTGCGATTGCGCCAGGCGGCGTGCCATCCGGCGTTGCTCGACAAATCAAGAATCGACGAGGCCAGCGCCAAGCTCGACACCCTGATGCCGCGACTGGCCGAAGTCGTGGATGAGGGGCACAAAGCGATTGTCTTCTCGCAGTTCACCAGCTTTCTGGCCATCGTCCGCAAAAGATTGGACGAGTCCGGCCAGCCCTACGAATACCTCGACGGCAAAACCCGCGACCGCCAGGAGCGGGTTGAGCGATTCCAAAACGATCCGGAATGCAAATTGTTTTTGGTGAGCCTAAAAGCCGGCGGATTGGGATTAAATCTGACGGCCGCGCAATATGTTTTTCTATTGGACCCCTGGTGGAACCCCGCCATCGAAGCCCAGGCCATCGACCGCGCCCACCGCATCGGCCAAACCCGCCGGGTCTTCGCCTATCGTCTGATCGCCAAGGACACGGTGGAGGAAAAAGTGTTGCAGCTCCAACAAACCAAGCGCGATCTGGCGGATGCCATCATCAACGCGGATAACGCGGTGTTGGCGAATCTGGGGAAAGAGGAATTGGAGTTGTTGTTGTCGTAATTTAGACGTGTTCTTAAATTCGAATTTCCACCACGGAGACACGGAGTTCACGGAGGAAATTCAAAAATAATTCTTTACCGCAGAGGGCGCAGAGGGCCGCGGAGGAAATTCAAAATCACTTTTTGTTTTTTCTCTGCGGCCCTCTGCGCCCTCTGCGGTGAAAAATTTGCATTTATCTCCTCCGTGCCCTCCGTGTCTCCGTGGTGGAAATTCTTTTCCGTCAGCGCAGCTTTTTGGCGACCGGATTATTCATATCCACATACCGCAGCAAACGATTCTTCCAATGCTTGGCATAATCCACGCCGATGCGTTTGCTTTTGACGATTCTCGGCTGGTAATCCAGCTCGCGAACGAAAAAAATCTCGCCGTTCGCTAGATCGATGTCGTGATGCTCCCGCGTGATGCCAAACGCCCGTGCCAATTTTCCCGGCCCGGAAAGATCGGCATGCCAATCCCCCAACGGCTCGGCGGCGCGAACCAGAATCGCCTGCCCACCGCCGGCCTGGCCGACGACGATGTTGAACATCCAGTGCATGCCGTAGATGAAATAAACATACGATCTCCCCGGCGGCCCAAAGAGAACTTTCGTCCGCGCTGTCAATCCGCGGGATGCATGCGATGCCAAATCTTTTGGCCCCAGATACGCCTCGACTTCCACCAACCGTGCCCGGCGGACGACATTGCCGATCCGCCGGACCATCACGATCCCGGGAAGGCGCGGGGCCAGTTCGAGCGCACTCCCTTGAAAAAATTCCGGACCCAGTGGTTTGAACATGTGGGAATTCCACTCAGCTTTTAGCGGCCGGGCTTGGCCATCGTTGTGTCCCATCGCCAACCAATGCCCTATACTATGGGGCGTACTAACAAAGCCGCAAACGGCTTGACTACGAGGGATTTCCATCGCAAGGAGCTTAAAATGAAAAAGGGGCTTTTAATTTTCGGAGGCGTAATCGTTCTTTTGCTGCTGATTCTGGTTGGTTCCTACAACCATCTGGTCAGCCTCTCTCAGGGGGTCAACAGCCAATGGGCACAGGTGCAGAACGTCTATCAACGGCGGGCCGATCTGATCCCAAATCTGGTGCAAACCGTGCAGGGCTCGGCCAACTTTGAAAAATCCACGCTGGAAGACGTGACCGAAGCCCGCGCGTCGGTGGGCCGAGTCACGATCGACACATCCAAAGCTCCCTCGGACGCGGCGGCGTTGCAGCAATTTCAGGCGGCCCAGGGCCAGCTCTCTAATGCGCTGTCGCATCTGATGGTCGTGGCCGAGGCTTATCCCGATCTGAAATCCAGCCAGAATTTCCGGGATTTGCAGGCGCAGCTGGAAGGAACGGAGAATCGAATCGCCGTCGAGCGCGGTCGATTCAACGATGATGTGCAGGCCTACGATACGTCGATCCATTCTTTCCCCTCGGCCCTCACCGCGTCGATGTTCGGGTTTACCGACAAGCCCTACTTCGCCGCCGACGCTAGCGCCGCCTCCGCGCCGAGTGTGAATTTTAATTTCAATAACAAATGAACGGCAAAGCTGCGATCCATTTTCGGCGGCCCAACGCGCGGCATGTTTTGCTCTTCGCGCTGCTCGGTTTGCTTCTGCCGGGCATCTCCCGCGCAGCGGAAGTTATTCCGCCAGTCCCTGACAAATATTTCAACGATTACGCCGGTGTGGTCCCGCAATCCGATGCTGACCAGTTCAACCAGCAACTGGCGCAGTTCGAGCGAGACACGTCCAATCAGATCGTCGTTGCCGTCTTTCCCAAGATGCAGACCGATTCCGATATTGCCGACTACACATTCCGCATCGAACAATCCTGGCACGTCGGGCAAAAGGATAAGAACAACGGAGCAGTTCTCTTCGTGTTCATCCAGGACCGCAAGCTATTTATGCAGGTAAATTATGGATTGGAAGGCGCTCTGCCGGATGCGACGTGCAAGGAGATCATCGATCAGGAAATCACGCCCCATTTTAAAACCGGCGACTACAGCGGCGGGCTCGCTGCCGGAATCAACGCGATGCTGGCCGCGACCAAGGGCGAATACAAAGGCAACGGCAGCACCGTCAATGATAGACAGACCAACTTCGATGAAGTCGTTCCCTGGATCTTTTTCGCCATCTTCCTCATTTTTCTCATTTGGGGAATCAACAGCAACCGCGGCACCTACTACTCCGGAAGTCGCCGATCTTCCTGGGGCGGTTTCTACTGGGGCGGTGGCGGGTTTGGCGGCGGATCCTTCGGCGGAGGAGGCGGCGGATTCGGTGGCGGAGGATTCAGTGGCGGTGGCGGCATGGGCGGCGGCGGCGGAGCTGGAGGAGGCTGGTAAATCGTGAAGCACTCCCACCTCATCGAACGCTTGGACCACGACCGCATCGTGGCCGCCATTTCCGCCGCCGAGGGCAAAACCACCGGCCAGATTCGCGTGCTGGTTTCCAAGCGAAGCCATCCCGACGCCCTGGCCGCCGCGGCAAAACATTTCAAAAATTTGAAGCTGGACAAACACCCGGATCGCAATGCCGTGCTGATTTTCGTCGCCCCCAAATCCCAGACCTTCGCCATCTACGGCGACGCCGCCACCCACGCCCACGTCGGTCCGGAGTTCTGGAATATTTTGCGTGATGATATGGCCACCCATCTGAAGGATTCGCGCTACACCGATGCGATTCTCCACGCGATCAACAAAGCGGGCGAACTTCTTGCGGAACATTTTCCACGGAGCGAGCCGGATTCGCCGCCGGCTCCGTCCCGCTGAAAAAAATTAAAATAAGCTTGACGCGCCGCGCCAGAAGTTCGTAATGTGTTCGGTGTGGACACCGAGGACTTCACATACCGCGATGCGCTTCCCAACGGGCCGGCCCATCGACGCGGGGCGGGGATCAATCCGGGGAATCGATTTGAAAATGTCCGGCTTCACATTCTGGGCGAGGAACTCGACCGACAAATGGTCGAGAGGCAAAACGAGGATGGATCGACCCATCGCGTCCAGCGACAGGTGTTTCTCGATCGCACCCAGCGGATCATCAACCGGGTTGCCAAGACTTCCGATGTGCCGTTCGATTGGACGCTCAATCCCTACCGCGGCTGCGAACACGGCTGCATCTATTGTTTCGCCCGGCCCTATCACGAATATCTCGGCTTCAGTTGCGGATTGGATTTCGAAACCAAACTGATGGCCAAGCCCGATGCGGCCAAACTATTGCGAGAGGAATTGGCCTCGCCCCACTGGAAGCCGGAGCCGATCGTGATGTCGGCCAGCACCGACATCTATCAGCCCATCGAACATCAGATGCGCATCGCGCGACAATGTCTGGAAGTGATGGCCGATTGCGGCCAGCCGGTGACGACGATGACCAAGAGCGCGCTCGTGCTGCGCGACACCGATTTGTGGTCGCGCATGGCCGAGATGAATACGGGGCGGGTGACGATCACGCTGGTCACGCTGGATGCGGACTTGGCTCAGAAACTGGAGCCGCGCGCCTCGTCGCCGGCCGGTCGATTGCGGGCGATCCGCGAACTGACAGCCGCGGGCGTGCCGGTGACGGTGAACATCGCGCCGATCATTCCGGGACTGACCGATGTGGAATTGCCAAAAATTCTACAGGCCGTGGCGGATGCCGGCGCTCGGCGGGCGGCGTGGGTGTTGCTGCGTTTGCCGTATCAGCTCAAGGATTTATTTCTCGATTGGCTGCAGCGATCTGTCCCTCCCGAGCGCGCCAAAAAAGTTGAATCCCTCATTCGCCAGGCCCGCGGCGGCAAGTTGTACGATGCCACCAAAGATCGCCGCCGTGGTCGCGGACCGCTGGTCGATCAAATCGCCCAGAGCTTCGACGTTTTCACAAGAAAATACGGCTTAAACCGCGACATCCGCCCGCTCTCCACGGCCCATTTCCGTCACCCCGATGTCAGCGGACAGATGCGCTTATTTTGAACAGGAGCCAAAGTAGCAGCGCCCGTGGCGCGCGAATGGCGAATGAAATGGAAGAGGAGTTTTATCAGTTGCGATTTCCATGCCGATCAACTCGGCTGGCTCGAATAGGGAACTCTCCCGGCGCTGCGAAGACCGCTGGCTGGCCTGTTGACGTTCCGTGCGGCATAGTGCAATCGACAAGAGAGCCGCCGCCTGCGGCGGCCGATGCGATGGATTTTCGGCCACGGGCCGACCCTCAACCGTCCGTCACGCCCGCTTGTCCGACCTCCGCTTCAGATGCGCAAATGCCCGGCCTTCGGCGAACAGCAGGGAGGTCAGACAAGCGGGGCTGTGAAGGACGGTTGAGGTCGAGCATGTGCTCGAAACTCCTTAGCATCCCGCCGCCGAAGGCGGGAAACTTTTTCTTCGTGGGCAACGTGCCGCATCGAACGTCGCCGGGCCAGCCAACGGTCTTCGCAGCGCCAGCGCCTTCCCCTATTCGAGTTCGCGCCCTCAATCGGAATAGAAACCGTAACCGAAAATATCCCTCTTCCAATTCATTGGAGGCGCTGTGTTCAAACATGTGATTATTGGGAAGGTGCAACATGATGATGAACTGGCTGTTTATGGACATGAATAGCTATTTCGCTTCCGTCGAGCAGCATCTTATTCCGGAGCTGCGCGACCGCGAGGTTGGAGTGGTTCCGGTGCAATCCGAGGGGAGTTGCGTGATTGCCGCCAGCCTGGGCGCCAAGCGACGCGGCATCAAAACCGGAACGCGGGTGCGCGAGGCGCGGCAGTTGTGCCCGGCGATCGTCCTGGTGAAGGCGCGGCCCAATATTTATGTGCAGGTTCACCACGCCATCCTCCGCAGCGTTGAATGCAGCGCGCCGGTGCAGAAGGTTTACTCGATTGATGAATGGGCCATCCGACTGCTCGGCGAGGAACGGCGGCCGGATCAGGCGATGCAGCTCGGTCGTCAAATCAAACGGAAACTCCTGGCGGATTTCAGTCCCTGGCTGACCGGCTCCATCGGCATCGCTCCCACGCGCCTCTTGGCCAAGATCGCCTGCGAACTGAAAAAACCCGATGGCCTCGTGACTTTGGATGCCAATGAATTGCCCGATCGGCTGGAGCATTTGAAACTGACCGATCTTCCCGGCATTGCCGAGGGAATGCTCCAGCGGCTGCGGGCGCATGCAATTTGCACCGTGCGCGACCTATGGAATATTTCGTGCAAGGATTCCAAGCGCATCTGGAATTCCGTGCAGGGAGAAGCATGGTGGCTGGGATTTCACGGCCACGATGAACCCGAGCCGCTCACGCATCGGCGGTCGATGTCTCATGCGAATATGCTGGCCCCGGAATTTCGAAACGACGCCGGCGCGCACGGCGTGCTGGTGCGATTGCTTTGCAAAGCCGCCTCGCGCCTGCGGCATCACCATTATTACGCCCATCGACTGCACGTGTCGGTTCGTTCGTATGGCGGCCACGCCTGGTACGATCAGGCGCCTTTGCAAACGACTCAGGACACGCTGACGATTCTGCGGCAATTTGAATCGCTGTGGCAAAAGCGCCCATGGATGGATCAATCAAGATTCGCCGGGAGAAAAAACGCCTGGGGCACTTTGGAAAAGGTATCCATCACCCTGTCGGGATTGACCGCGGCCGCATTCACGCCCAGCCCGCTGTTTCCCCAGGAAGAGCGGCTTCGGAGATTATCACAGGCGATGGACCAATTGGACCGCCGCTGGGGTCCCCACACCGTGTACGTCGCCTCGCTGCACGAATACCGTCACACCATGGACGACAAAATCGCGTTTGGCAGAATTCCGGACATGGTGATTTAACTCAGCCCAGAAATTCATGAATTCACTCGCGGAGTGTTTGACGGCGAAATAAGTTATCATACCTCGGCAGGTGAAGCCGGCCGACTTTGAAATCCTCAGCCTGATTCGAGATATTCAAGTCATCGCCGCCGGTCGTGGGGTGCGGGTCAAACGTCGCCTGCGGCGCAACCACGGAGGTTCTCGGTGGAGGAAAATGAAGGGAATCGCCCTGATTCGTGAGTATAATGGTGACACTTATGAAGCCGAAATTCACTGGTTCGAAGCACATGGCATCGGCAAACGTGACTGGAAGATCAAAAAACGGCTCCGGTAGTTTGCCGCGCAAATATCCGTACCTGGCCATTTGCATTCGCAACGACGGCAACGCGGCATCGCTGGAGCGCGGCAAGGCGTATCGTGTCATCAGGCCGTTGCCAAACGATCCACCACAACGCATCCGCGTGATCGATGAAGAGAACGAAGATTATCTGTATCGTGCCGATTGGTTTGTGCCCATCGAGGTCCCGCCCTCGGCGCGCAAGAGCGTGCTTCAGGCCGTTTCCGCATGAAGGTCTCGCGGCTAACTCAAATTTAATTGGACTCCGCCTTCCGCCAATTCCTATAGTCCTCGAAATGTCCGATCCCACATTCATTCGGAGTTCACATGCCCAAGAAGATGCGAGTCGTTCAGGTCACCCGCGCCAAGGGTCCGTTTGAAATCGTCGAGCGCGATATCCCCGAGCCGCCGGCAGGTTCGGTGCGCGTCAAAGTGCAGGCGTGCGGAATCTGTCACTCCGATTCCATCACCAAGGAAAGCCTTTTCCCCAACATCCAATATCCGCGCGTCCCCGGCCACGAAATCGCCGGCGTGATCGACGCGATGGGGCCGGGCGTATTGGGATGGAAAGTCGGCCAACGCGTCGGAATCGGATGGTTCGGCGGAAACTGCGGATACTGCGACTCGTGCCGGCGCGGCGATTTCATGACCTGCCAGATCGCGCTGCAAATTCCCGGCATCACCTACGACGGCGGCTACGGCGAATATATGGTCGCCCCCGCCCAGGCGCTGGCGGCCGTTCCCGATGAGCTTTCCCCCACCGACACCGGCCCGCTCATGTGCGCCGGTGTCACAACATTTAATTCCCTCCGCAACAGTGGCGCGCGACCGGGCGAACTCGTCGCCGTCCTGGGCATCGGCGGATTGGGACACCTTGGCGTGCAATACGCCTCACGCATGGCCTACCGCACCGTCGCCATCGCGCGCGGGAAAGACAAGGAAGAACTCGCCCGAAAACTGGGCGCGCAATATTACATCGATAGTTCCTCGCAGGATGTCGCGGCCGAACTCACCAAACTTGGCGGAGCCAAAGTCATCATCGCCACCGTCACCAACGCCAAAGCCATGAGCGACACCATCCCGGGTCTGGGAGTCGACGGAAAACTCATCATCCTGGGCGCTCCCGCCGAGCCAATGCAAATTTCCGGTTTCCAACTTATCTCAAATCGGCGAACCATCGCCGGCTGGCCCTCCGGCACCTCCATCGATTCGCAAGACACCATGGCCTTCAGCGCCCAGACCGGCGTGCGATCGATGAACGAAATCTATCCTCTTGAGCGCGCCCCCGAAGCCTACGAAAGAATGATGAGCGGGAAGGCGAGATTCCGGGTAGTGATTACAACGGGACAATAAATCAATTCGCCACCATCCCCGCCTGGAGTCCGCGACGTCATCGCTAAGTGCGATGGGAGAATATTTTTGTCGGTTACAGTTTTCGCCGATCACGGGCGCCGGCTCGAATATGACGGGGCGCGGAGGCTTCGAACGCCGCTGGCTGGCCCGGCGACGTTCGGGGCGGCATCTTGCAGCGAAGCGAAATGCGGAGTGCCCGCCTTCGGCGGTGGATGCTAAGGACTTTCGGCCACGGGCCGACCCTCAACCGTCCGTCACGTCCCATTGTCCGACCTCACCTTCAGAAGCACAAAGGCGCGCCGTTTCGCAATGCGAGGGAGGTCGGACAAGCGGGGCTGCGAAGGACGGTTGAGGGCGCGCTTGAGCGCGAAGCTCTTTCGCATCCCACCGCCGCAGGCGGGAAACTCTTTCTTTGGGGGCAAGATGCCCGATCGAACGTCGCCGGGCCAGCCAACGATTTTCGCAGCGCCAAATCGGTTCCCTATTCGAGCCGCCCCCCCCGCTCCTCGGCTCGGAAACGGTAACCGACCCTGAGCTTCGCTTAGTTCATTGCAGTGGAAAAAAAGTCCGCGGAGGCTTGAACTATCCCCGAGATTTTCCACACTCCCCCCATCGGCGCGCCTTGCCTATCATCTGCGCGGCCGCACCTTCGGAGAATCCTCATGCCCGACAACCTTCCTCGCATCGTCATCATCGGCGGCGGGTTCGGCGGACTCAAAGCGGCGCAGGAATTTCGCTCGGCCAATGTTTCCCTCACACTGATCGATCGCCGCAATCATCATCTTTTTCAGCCGCTGCTTTATCAGGTTGCCACCGCCGGGCTGAATCCTTCCGACATCGCCAACCCCATCCGGCGAATCCTTCGGCATCAGGAAAATACCGAAGTCCTGCTCGCCGAGGCCGAGGCATTTGATCTGACTGCCAAGCGCGTGATGCTGGATGAGGGGTCGATTGATTTCGATTATCTCATCATCGCCACCGGCGCGCGGCATTCGTATTTCGGCCACGATGAATGGGAAAAGCTCGCCCCCGGACTCAAAAGCATCGGCGATGCGCTGGAGATTCGCCGCCGCGTGCTCTCCGCATTTGAAATGGCCGAGCGCGCCACCGATCCCGCCGAGCGCGAAGCATGGCTCACATTCGTCATCGTCGGCGGCGGTCCAACCGGCGTCGAATTGGCCGGCGCGCTCACCGAAATCGCCCGCCACGCCTTGGCCAAGGATTTTCGCCGGATCGATCCCACTCAGGCCAAAGTGATTCTCATCGAAGGCGGCGATCGCGTGCTGCCCACCTATGTCCCCAAACTTTCCGAGAAAGCCCGCGAACAACTCGAGCGCCTCGGCGTCGAGGTCCGCACCAGCCAGCGCGTCACCAACATCGACGCCAACGGAGTCAACGTCGGCGACCAGCGCACCATTGCCCGCACCGTCCTCTGGGCCGCCGGCGTCGCCGCCTCGCGCCTGGGCAAGGCACTGAATGTTCCGCTGGACAAATTCGGCAGAGTCCTGGTGAATCCCGATCTCACCATCCCCGGCCACCCCGAAGTCTTCGTCATCGGCGATCTCGCCCATCTCATGCAGGACGGCCAACTCGTCCCCGGCGTCGCCCCCGCCGCCATGCAGGAGGGAACGCACGCCGCCAAAAATATCCTCCGCGCCATCGCCGGCGAACCAATGACACCGTTTCACTACAAAGACAAAGGCTCGCTCGCCACCATCGGCCGCAGCGCCGCCGTCGCCGACCTGGGCAAAATAAAACTCTGGGGCCCAATCGCCTGGCTCGCCTGGCTCGGCGTACACATCCTCTTCCTCATCGGCTTCCGCAACCGCTTCGTCGTCCTCTTCGAATGGGCCTGGTCGTTTTTTTCGTATGACCGAGGAGCGAGATTAATTACGGGGCCGCTGAAGGCGGAGGCGGGACGGGCGGGGGAGGAAGTGCGGAAGTAGGGAGCGCGTATTCTAAGCGATCAATGCTGGGGGAAATTGCCTTATCTGAAGCCCGATCCGGAGTTTATTGGGGTCCGGCCGCACTTCCGGAACATTTGGCGAGCGAATCTGGTTCGGCAGGGCGCGACGAAATGCGTCGAGCCCCGATCCAACTGAACCTGCCGTAGTCTATGCGCGTGGATGACAGCCAATCGCGTGCCACCCATCGTCGGCGCATTGCACCCAACGAACTGTGCAGTAAATCTGTCTTGCCGCCTGGGCGTCATCGGCGAATGTCTCGCAGACGTCACAGCGCTCGACGATAGTCCACATCGATAGGTCAACCCCGTCAATCCTGCAAGAAGGCTCTGCGGGGCACCTGACGCCCTGCCCGTCGCAACCCTCGCAAGTTTGTTGCATCTTAAATCCTCCGGTCGAAATAGCTTCGCCACGACTCACTTGACTAATTGCCAGAGCTTTTCCGCTAATTTTATCCTGCCAGCCCGGCGCAGGTAAACCTGCGCTGTCCGAACGCCATGCTTCCATTTTTTCCCAAAATGCTGGCCGTCAATCACTCGATCAATAGAGTCGTCGCAGAGATCGGGGTGGATTTTTTGAATGCGTCGGTTGAGTTGCGGCGTAGCCATCGGAGCTATCGAAAGGAGATGGACGATTGCGTCTGCAAAGATCGCATGCGCCGTCCGCCCAGCGGTTCGCGCGCGCAAAAATTCCTCATCGGCAATCGCCAGACGCCGGGTGTATTCCTGGCGTAGATGGCGCCTGATTGATCTCTCCATGTCCCGACCAACGTCGCGCAATCCCGACGCAGCGGTCGAAAGACGTCGCAATTGCTCGGAACCAATTTCTGACCCTAACGCAGAATAGCTAAGGACATCTTCCCGGATTTGCGCAACGACGGATTTTTCGTCGAAGAGAACGCCGTACTCGAAGTTTCGCTCGAATCCGTTGTCCGTCAGGTTTGATGATGTAACTACTGCTTGTACCGTGTCAGCGATGTAAATCTTAGCGTGAAGGCTGGGGAGGAATCGGACCGTCGCCTGGGGTAGTGACGTTTGGAGCGACAGTATCGCGTCGATATCAGTCGCGCAGCTAAGTATGTTTTGAATCGAAAGGTCAGTTACGAGAAATACATGCGCTTGACTAGCCCGTTTTGATCGCGCAACTCGATTGACAACCATTTGGCACGGACCAGCACCAACATATGGCGAACATAATACAAGCGAATCCTGAACTCGCTCCAAGAGCGATTGAAATTGATCCCGCCAAGGTGAGACCAACATTTGTGCCATCGAAACCTTCCCAACATGGATTGCCCTGCGGACCCTAACGGGATGCTACCCGCAATATGGTGCGATTGTCGAGGCTCTAGGTTGTTATCAACAGCGCTGCCCTGGCTTGGCGGATTTGGGCGACGAGGAGCTCGCCTCAAACTATTGTCGCAAAAGAATCTGGAATACATCAGGCCCGTAATCGCCGATGGCGCGCTACAAATCTCCTATTATTTCGCGCGAAAACGAGCACACTTCGTGTCATTTTTATGCGCAGAAAACGTCAAAAATCGGTCGATTTCGTGCGTAAATCAACGTGAAATCCAGAGCCCAAGCGCGGCAAATAGACGACAAATCGCTGTTTTCGGCCGAATAATTCTCCGAAATTATAGTTCGTTCCCCACGTTTTGCGTTTTTCCAAAAACACAAAAATAATCACTGGACTTTTGTAACACCCGCTTCGTCGGGAGACAGTAGAGCAGTGGATCAGTTGAGCAGTAGAAAGTGGGCTTTACGAACCGGCTCGTTCAGCCTTGCATAGGCCCGCCAGAAACTAGGCCGGGTGCGCGAATTCACAGACGGGTTGGGTCAAGCGGTTCATCGCCTCCGGAGGCGGATTCGCGGAGGAATTTTTCCAAACGCGGCCGCGGCACAGAAGCGTCGAGTCGATGTTCCCATGCCTCGTCATCCTGACGCGCCAGAAGGAAACGCGCAAAATCCACTAACTCCGTTTGCTTGTCTTCAGGCAGGGCTTTGCAAACCTCGATAATTTCCTCGGTGACGCTCATATCAATTAAATACCCCTAGACGCGATGGAATTCAATTAAATCTCGCCTTTCCCACGCGAATAGTGCCTCTTAACTCGCGTTCTGGGCATCGTTATTCCGTTGCCAGCCTTCGGCGATATCGAGCCAATGCGGTCAGGGGGAAATAGAGGCGATAGAGGTGGTATTTGAGATAGAAGACCTTGGGGAAACCGGTGCCGGTGTACCAGTCTTCCTGCCAGTTGCCATCGGGGCCCTGGCGGGCGATGAGCCAGTCGATGGCGCGTTTGACATCGGGATCGGATGGGCCGGCGGCGGCGAGCAGGCCCATGGCGCCCCAGGCGGTTTGTGAGGCGGTGCTTTCGCCTTGGCCAATGAGTGATGGGTCTTCGTAGCTCTGGCAGGTTTCGCCGAAACTGCCGTCGGGTTTTTGCACACTTCGCAGCCAACTGGCGGCGCGCTGGATAAAGTCGCGCTGCATGTTTTCGCCCACGGCTTTTAATCCGGTGAGGACTTGCCAGGTTCCGTAAACATGATTGACGCCCCAGCGTCCCCACCATCCGCCGCGCGGGTCTTGATGCAGTTTGATGAAGGCGATGGCGCGCTGCACCGAGGGGTGATCGATGGGCACGCCGCAGTGGCCGAAGGATTCCAGCACTCGCCCGGCGATGTCGGGGCAACTGGGGTCCTGCATGGCGTTGTGATCGGCGAAGGGAATTTTCTCCAGGATCGGGCGATCCTTGGTGCGATCGAACGCCGCCCATCCGCCGTCGGAATTTTGCATGGCCAAAAGCCAGTCGATGCCGCGCGCGAGAGCGGGCTTGGAGATTTCCCCACCGGCGCGGGCCAGGGCCATGGTGACGATGGCGGTGTCATCGACATCGGGATAATGCGGATTGCAAAACTCGAAATACCAGCCGGATGGCTCGACATTGGGGCAATTGCGCGTCCAGTCGGCGGGCTTGCGGCATTCCTTGGCGAGCAGCCAATCCGTCGTGCGACGAGCGGCGGAGGAGTCTTCGGTGATCCCCGATTCGGCAAGCGCATGCAGCGCCAATCCCGTATCCCACACTGGCGACACGCATGGCTGCAATCGAATCGTATCCCCCTCTTCAATATAAAAATCACGCAACTGTTTTTGCGCCTCGACAACTCGCGGATGATCGTCCGCATATCCCAATGCTCGCATGACGATGAGCATGTACACCATCGGCGGGAAAATCGCGCCCAGGCCTTCGGACCCATCCATCCGCTCCAGCAGCCATTTCTCCGAGGCTGCGATCGCCCGATCGCGCAGCCGCTGAATGGGAGATTCGTTGTACACCTTCAGGAATTGATCGACTCGCAGAAAAAAACTTCGCCAGGAAGTCGGAATCCCCCGCGGCGGATCGGCGATGCGATTGGCGGCGTCGTGATCGATGTACAACTCGGCGATTCCAAGATTCGGGGCGATCGAGCGCGTGTATCGCAACGTCGTCACCAGCGCCAGCGGGAGGATCATCGTGCGCGTCCAGGCCGAGACGTGATACAGATTGAAATAAAACCACTTGGGAAAAAACACGATCTCCGGCGGAATGCTCGGACAGGCGTCGTAACTGATCTGCCCCAGCCCGGCGAAATAAAATTTGGTGAAGCTGTTGCACTTCTCCGCCCCGCCCATTTCCAGCACGACTTGCCGGGCCTTTTGCATGTGCGGCGAATTCGGATCATCCCCCATCAGCTTCAGCGCGAAATACGCCTTGACCGTTCCGGAAAGATCCGACGGCCCGCCGGGAAACAAACTCCATCCACCCATGGGATTCTGCAGGTCGCGCAGATAATTGGCGATCTTCCGCAGCGGCGGCTCATTTTCCTGGCCGAGAATGAATTTCAGAAGGATGTATTCCGATTCGAGGATGCTGTCGCCCTGGAGTTCGCCAACCCAATACCCCTCCGGCGCCTGCATGGCCAGCAGGGCCTCCTGGGCACGATCCAGTGCGGAATCCAATCCGAAATGCTCGGCGGACCGCGCCGCCGGCTCAGAAATCAACATCGTCATCGGCGGAAAACGTAACGGCTGGGCGGGAAGTGGGCAAGGGGGCCCATTCCTTGTCGCATTAAAAATTGATCTGTCCGCGAATCAGCAGCCCAATTTTGTCCGCACCTATTAAGAAACAGCCCGTGCTTTGTGCGAGCGCGATTGCGCCGGCCGTGAATTCGCCTGTCGTGACGACAGCACATCGGTGACACTTGTGGTGGGCCATTCCCGCATAAACCTCTTGCACTGCCGAGTTGCTGACCGAACCAATATATCTTTTGGCCTGGATCGCAATTCGCAGAGGCCCCCTACATGCAAGTACATCTACACCTTGGTCGCCGCTCCGACCCGTTACCTCGATAGTGAAGCCCAGATGTCTAAATATATCCCCGATATAGCGCTCAAATTCGTCAGGATATAACCGACCTGCATCAATCCCTAAGAGTCGGTTCGTCTCCACTTGATGTTTATATGACTCGCTTTGCAGCGCCTCCCGCAACAACTTGCCGTGCCGTTGCGCATTATCCACGGAGGCCATTGTTTCCCTAACAGCTTCGATCGCCGCAAGTCGATTTTCTTCCGAAAGCGCCACTTGCTCCGTCCGAACCTGCAGGCGATTAAGCTCATTTTCTCCGTTTAGGTCCCTAAAAATCCAAAGGACTACCCCACCACAAATGACGTAACCTACGAGAAGCTCAATAGGAACAAGCACGAGGCTGATTCCAAATCCGAAAATCAAGATCGCGCCCAGGAATAAACTGGCCAAACTTCCGGCAACAAGACCCAAGACCCAGCTCGGTACGCCCCGACGCGATGCCCATAGCCGGGTCCGATGATACTTTAGCGTCCATCCGGCCCTGCTCAGTTGCTTGACCGCCGCATCCTGCGTAGTCCTAGCGGCGATTAGTTCCAGTTCCGCGACGGCGAGCTGTTGTGCGGCAACTCCACCATCGATTTCAGGCATTGTCGCTGAGTTTATCGCGAATTGGGTCGGGGTTGGACCATGCTCGGACACGGGAACGTTATCGCGCGCAATTCCCAATTGGGCAATCCTCGTGTTGTGATTATTGGAACATTGGCGGAGCTAGAAGATTCGCGCGGAGTGGGTGCCTAAAGGAGAGACTTGTCGCGGGGAGGTTCGGCAAAATAGACCGAGACCTGCGCTGGACGGGCCTGCGGCAAGCCACTTAGGACGAAATAAAGGTGACGGGACGAAATAAAGGTGACGCGAACCTTTATTTAATGGTAGGGTTCAGATATATTCCACTGCCATGCCTCGAACCGCACGAAACGCGCCTGGCGGGCTGGTGTACCATGTGCTCAACCGTGCCAACGGACGCCTGCGGTTATTCAAGAAAGAGGATGATTTCCTCGCGTTCGAGCGGGTGTTGC
>JBEKUH010000034.1:0-34342 GCA_049515255.1 Tepidisphaeraceae bacterium
ACCGGCACAAACCCGCGCTCCGGCGCGATGCCGACGCTGGAGAGATTTATCTCGGCCGTATTGGGTTTGCGGCCGGTGGCGACCAGCACGCGCTTGGCGTCGATCCTGGTGCCGTCACCGAGGGTCGCGCGGGCGGTGTCCCCGGTGACGGACAGATTTTCGATTTTGACACCCGTGAAAATGTCGATCCCGCGGGATCTGAAAATTTTGGTAAGGAGTTGCGCCACATCACTGTCCAGAGCCGGCAGAATCTGCGGCAGCATTTCGACGATGGTGACTTTCACGCCGACCGCTTGCAGCATGCAGGCGAATTCGCATCCGATCACCCCGCCGCCGACAATCAGCAGACTTTTCGGCAGTGTTTTCCAGTGCAACGCTTCATCGCTGGTGCAAACAATATTCGGATCGCTCGGCCAACCGGGAATCCGCGACGGCACCGAGCCAACCGCAAGAATCGTTTTGCCGGCGGTAATCGCCTCGGTCGATCCATCCGGCTTGGTGATATTTATTTTGCCCGGCCCATTTAGGACGGCATTGCCCTGATACGAAGAAACTTTTCGCGCTGCCAGCAGACCTTTGATGCCGTTGCGAAGATTCTGAATGATCTTGTCTTTTCGCTCCTGAATTTTTGCCCAGTTGACGACTGGCGCGCCGGCGACATCGATGCCCATCTCGCCGGCGTGGCGAATGTGATGCACCAATTCCGCCGATGCCAGCAGCGCCTTGGATGGGATGCAGCCGACGTTGAGGCATGTGCCGCCCAGATGCGATTTCTCGATGACCGCGACGCTGGCGCCCATCTGTCCCGCCTTGAGCGCGGCGACATATCCGCCCGGCCCGGCTCCCAACACCGCGATGTCAAAATGCTTGCTCATTAGACAATTTTCTCCGGAGCTTCCAAAAGTTCCTTCAATCGCGCCAGAAATTTGGCGGCCAACACGCCGTCGATGATGCGGTGATCGACGCTGAGGGTGACGGTCATGGTTTTGCCGGGCTTCAGCGCGCCGTCTTTGACGACCACCGCTTCACGGGCCGCGCCGACGGCGAGGATCGCGGCTTCGGGTGGGTTGATGATCGCGGTGAATTCCTCGGTGCCGAACATGCCAAGGTTGGTCACCGTGAACGATCCGCTGCCCATTCCCTCGATTTTGCCGGCTCGGGCGGATGTGGCCAATCGCTTGGTTTCGGCGGCGATCTGCTGGAGTTTCATGCGATCCGCGCCCTGCAATACTGGCACTACTAATCCTTCATCCATGCCGACGGCGATTCCGATGTTGGCGGCCGGGGCTTCGACGAATTCATCGCCTTCAATTTTTGTGCGGAACGAGGGAAATTCTTTCACCAACCGCGAGCAGGCAAAGATGATCACATCGTTGATGCTGCAGGGGAACTGCTCTTTCATCGCTTTGTAGAATGCCAGCGACGGGGCGGCATCGACGGTGAGCTTGACATAAAAATGCGGAATGTTTTGCTTGGAATGGCTCAGGGCCTTGGCAATGGCCTTTCGCATCTGGCTCATGCGCTTTCGGCCACCGGATACAGGCGCGGCGGAGAGCGGGACATCGGTGGAAAGGATTCGTCCGCCGGGGCCGGAGCCGTGGGCGACAGCATTTAACGCAATGCCGCGTTCGCCGGCGATTTTTCGCGCGGCGGGAGATGCTTTAACTCGACCGCCATCTGATACGGCTGGCGATGAAACGACACTGGCTCGTTGCGGCGCTGCGGCCGGCGCTTCGACTTTTGCGACTGGAGCCGGCGCTGGCCCGGATCCTCCGACCAATGCATCCACATCCGCATCGTTATCCGCCAGATACGCCACGGGTTGTTGGACAGGAACGACGCTTCCTTCCGGCGAAACGATCCGCGCGAGCCGGCCGGCATCCTGTGCCTCGACATCCATGTTGGCCTTGTCGGTTTCGATTTCAAAAATGAGTTGGCCCTTGGAGATTGTCGCGCCGGGCTTCACGTGCCATTTATTGATGGTGCCCTCTTCCATCGACTGGCCCGCTTTGGGCATGAGGATAGGAATCACCTTTCCACTTGGCGCGGATGAGGCCGGTTTGGGCGTCGCCGCAATTGGCGCGGGCGTGGGAGACGCGGCAGTATCGCTTTCGATCGTCACCAACGGAGCATTGATCGGTCCGCTCTTCCCCTCGGCCAGAAGAATTTCCCCCATTCGGCCAGAGACCGGCGATTCCAGTTGCAACACCCCCGCGTCGGTTTCCAGTTCCACGATCAGATCGCCCTGCTGGACCGAATCCCCAGGCTTCTTCAGCCAACGACGGACCGTTCCCGACTGCATGGATTTGGCCGCCTGAGGCAATTTGATGGTTGGCACGTTGGTTCTTCCTCACCTATTTATAGGCAGAGTTTCGTCAAACTTTTTCACGAGTCAAGCAAAAAATGCAAGAATTTACTTGATTCCTCGTCAAAAGTCGGTCTAATAGTATCAAATCATGAGTGCGACTGCAACACAACGCCGGGATCGGGTCATGAAGGAGATCTTCGAACACCGCCATCTGACGGCTCGGGAATTGGCCATGGCTATCGGTGTTTCCGAGGCAACGGCGAGGCGCGATCTGAAATTGCTGGCTGAGGAAGGGCAACTGGATTTGGTCTATGGCGGAGCGACTATTCGCCGGGTCAGCGATCTTTCCTTCTTGTCCAAGGCGCAGCGAAATCCCGAGGCCAAGCAGACTATTGGCCGACTGGCGGCGGAATTGGTGCAGGATCAGGATCAGCTTTTTCTCGATTCCGGCACCACTTCCTTTGCCGTCGCCCCGTTCCTCAAACGCCGCCGCGGATTGTCGATCATCGTCAATTCCGCTCGACTGGCACTTGAGCTCGGCGATGCGCCCGGCGTCAGCGTGATCCTGCTCGGCGGCCAATATCGTGCCGATCGCATGGACAGCGTTGGGCCGCTGGCGCTGTCGGCATTGGATCAGTTGCGAAATTACATCTGCATGATCGGCGCTGACGGCCTGAGCATGGATTTTGGATTGGCCGCCGCCGACATCGAAAGCGCCAGCCTGTATCGCCTGGCGGTTCAGAACGCGCGGGAGACGGTGCTGCTGGCGGATCACAGCAAATTTCTCGCGCCGTCTTTGTACAAGATCGTCGACTGGAGTGTGATCGGCCGCGTGGTCACGGATATGCCGCCGACGCCCCAGTGGGAGGAATTTTTCGCCTCGCGCGGAATTGCGGTGATCAGCGGATCCGAAAAAGCGGAGGTGGCGGAGAGCCAATTGGCGGCTCATTGATATTCGGAAGAAAAGAATATCCACCACGGAGACACGGAGACCACGGAGAGAATTCAAATGCAAGATATTTACCTCAGAGAGCGCAGAGAACCGCGGAGAAAGACATGTAAAACATTTTTCTCTCTTACCTCTGCGGCCCTCTGCGCTCTCCGCGGTGAAGAATTTCTTTTTTGATTTGCCTCCGTGTTCTCCGTGTCTCCGTGGTGGAAATGAATTTGAATTGAAATTAACCCGAGGAGTGCAGCATCGATGCCCAAGAGCGTAGCGATTCGTCCGGATGAGGCCCGCAAGGCTTCCACGCTGGAATTTTCGCCCATTCCCATCAACCAGTACCACCGCACGGTCTCGGAGGAATTGATCCGATATTCGCGGAAGGATTTGCTGCGCATTCAGCGGGATATGGAGATCATCCGCGCGTTTGAGAGCATGCTCAATGACATCAAGCTGCAGGGAAAATACAAAGGTATTGAATACAACCACCGCGGGCCGGCGCATCTGTCGATCGGGCAGGAAGCCAGTGCGGTTGGACAGGCGTATCACCTCGGCGTGGACGATCACATTTACGGCTCGCACCGCTCCCACGGCGAAATCCTGGCCAAGGGTCTCAGCGCCATCGACAAACTGGATGATGGTTCGCTGATGCGGATCATGCAGGAGTATTTCGGCGGCACGACGCTGCGAGTGATCGAAAAAGATGCCAAGGGATCGACGCAGGATTTGGCGATTGATTATCTGATTTACGGAGCGCTCTCGGAGATTTTTGCGCGCGAGGCCGGATTCAACAAGGGACTCGGCGGCTCGATGCACGCATTTTTTCCGCCATTTGGAATCATGCCCAACAACGCTATCGTCGGCGGGTCGGCGGACATCGCAGCGGGCGCGGCGCTGTTCAAAAAGGTCAACAAAAAACCCGGCATCGTCATCGCCAACATCGGCGATGCATCCATCGGATGCGGCCCGGTCTGGGAAGCCATCTGCATCTCGACGATGGATCAGTATCGCCTGCTCTGGGACGAAGCCCATCGCGGCGGATTGCCGCTGATTTTCAACTTCGTCAACAATTTCTACGGCATGGGCGGACAACCCGTCGGCGAAACGATGGGCTTCCGCATCCTGGCGCGGCTCGGCGCGGGAGTGAATCCGCAGCAGATGCACGCTGAGCGCGTCGATGGATTTAATCCGCTTGCAGTAATCGACGCCATCGAGCGCAAAAAGCAAATTCTCGCCGCGGGTGATGGGCCGGTGTTGCTCGACACGGTTACATATCGTTTCTCCGGTCATTCGCCGTCGGATGCGAGCAGTTATCGGGAGAAGTCGGAAATCGAAGAATGGCAGAAGGTCGATTCGCTGGTCGTCTTCGGCCAGCAATTGGTGAAAGCCAACGTCTGCACGCCGGCGGATATCGACGATCTGAAAACCAAGGCCGAGGAGTTGGTGCTCAAGGCGTTTAAGAAGGCGGTGGATCTGACGATCTCGCCGCGCGCGGATCTCAAGGCCGTCGGAAGCCTGCTCGAGCAGACCATGTTTTCCAATCAGAAGGTGGAAGCATTGGGCTCGGGGACGCCGGAAACTTTGATGCCCAAGGACCAGAATCCGCGCGTCAAGCAACTGGCCGGTCGAAGCCGCAGCGCTGTCGATGAACTCGGACAGAAATTGCCCAAGAGCAAGTGTATCGGAATCCGTGACTCGCTTTTCGAGGCGATTTTCGATCGGTTTTATGTTGATCCGACACTGATTGCCTACGGCGAAGAAAATCGTGACTGGGGCGGAGCGTTTGCGGTTTATCGCGGAATGACCGAGGCGTTGCCTTACCATCGGCTTTTCAATTCTCCAATCAGTGAAGGCGCGATCATCGGTTCGGCCGTAGGTTACGCGCTGGAAGGCGGGCGCGCGCTGGTGGAGTTGATGTATTGCGATTTCATGGGCCGCGCCGGCGATGAATTGTTCAATCAACTGGCCAAATGGCAGTCGATGTCCGGCGGACTGCTGCGAATGCCGGTGGTCGTGCGCGTGTCGGTCGGCTCGAAATATGGCGCGCAGCACTCGCAGGATTGGTCCAGCATGTGCGCCCACATTCCGGGCCTGAAGGTCGTTTTCCCGGCGACGCCGTACGATGCCAAGGGGTTGATGTACAGTGCGCTGCTCGGCACCGATCCGGTGATCTTTTTTGAATCGCAGCGCATTTACGATGAGCCGGAACATTTCGTCAAAGGCGGCGTGCCTGCCGGCGCATATGAAATTCCCTTCGGCGAACCGGATGTGAAAAAGGCCGGCAAAGACCTGACGATTCTGACCATCGGCGCCACGCTCTACCGCGCGCTGGACGCCGCGAAAATTCTGGAAGATAAATACGGCGTCAGTTGCGAAATGATCGACGCTCGGTCGATCGTGCCGTTTAATTATGAGCCCGTGATCCAATCGGTGAAAAAGACGCGCAAAATTCTTCTTTGCTCCGATGCCTGTGAGCGCGGATCGGCCTTGCAGACGTTCGCCGCCAAGCTCACGCACCTGGCGTTTGACGAACTGGACGCGCCGCCTGTGGTGGTGGGCGCGCGTAACTGGATCACGCCGGCGGATGAAGTGGAAGATGCGTTCTTCCCGCAGCCGGCGGATATTCTCGATGCGGTTCACGAGCACATTATTCCCCTGAAAGGTTACACGACAGCGCGCAAGTGCGATTCGGCGGAATTGCTGCGGCGAAGTCGTGAGGGAATCTGATCCTTCTAATTTTTGCCCAACTCGACCGTTTCGCCGGGTTTATCGTGCCGATACATGAGAATGACCACATATTCCATCGTGATCATTCCTTCCTGAACCATCGTCTCCAGATGCGGCAGCAGAAGTTTGATCTTCTCTTCGGTATCGACGATCTCGATGACGACTGGAAGATCCGATGACATTTCCAGCAATGCCGACTTGTGAACGACGCTGCGCGCCCCGAATCCTTCGGCGCCACGCAACACGGTCGCGCCTGCCAAACCAAGATCGCGGACCTTCCGCACGATCGCTTCATAGAGCGGCTTGTGCTCGAATCGGTCGGATTCACCGGTGAAAACACGAAGCAAGACGCCTTTATCTTGAGTAGTCATAAGGTTCCCTGGTGAAATCGCGGGAAGTGTGGAAAGGGGATTGAGCGCACCGGCAAGTTGAAGAGTGCTCGGTTGATCCTGAGTACGATGGCGATACATCATGACCGCAGCGCGCTCCAGCGTGAGCATTCCGCCAACCATGATCTGATCCAGCGGACCCTGCACAAATTTCATGATCTTTTCGGCGCTGTCGACAATTTCAACGATGACCGGAACGTGCTGCGTGATCGACCACGTGGATTCCTGGATCACGCCGTGATATCCCGCGCCCATGATGCCGCGAATGACCGTTGCGCCGGCCAATTTTTCCTGGCGCGCTGCTTTGACGATCCGTTCGTAGGTTGGGACATGCGGCGCGCGGTCGGCGCTCTGGAGATAAATTCGAAGTAGAACTTGTTCGCCTACGAGGCTCATTAAGATCTCAGGTCGATTTCGCCAACAACATACCGAGCCAAACCGAGGCAAGGCCGATGAAGAGACTTCCGCCAAGGTTAGCCAAAGCCAGAAGAATAGCGCCTTGGTCGATGAGGTTGACCGAGTCATACATGAATGTTGAAAACGTGGTGTAGGCCCCAACAAATCCGACGCCAATTGCAAGCCGAGTTGTATCGGAAATATTGTGTTTGGTGACGTAAGTAAGAAACCATCCCAAAAAAAAACTGCCGGTAATATTGATGATGAACGTTCCCAGGGGAAATCGAATGTTGAATCTGCCAACTTGCGCGCCAATCACGTATCGCAGCAGCGCTCCCGCCGATCCCGCCAGACCGATCCCCAGATATCGAGCAATCATTTCGCGCATGATGATGCCTTCCCAAATGCAAACGCCCTGACGGGCTGCTAAGGCCGCCAGGGCAAATCTCAGTTTCCTGGCAGACCATCGGCCCGACAGGAGTCATTGTTCCCGAAACCTCGGGACAGTTCCCGATATTCAGGACGGTTATGGCGGACTCCACCGCCGTGATGGTGGGAATCGTAACGAATTTTCAAATGGAATTCCAACGCAGACCCCAACGAACCATATACCCTGATTGCTCGCTCAATTCGGCTTGCCGCCGATCATGTCCAGAAGCGCCGTGAGATTGAACGGCTTGGGAAGAAACTGCACCGGCTGGCCGTGGAGAACGCCGGCTTCGTATTCGCCGCTGATGGCGATCACGCGCTGCGGCCGATGGCTGGGCGGTAGTTTTGCACAGTGTTGGAGCAATTCAAATCCATCCATCACCGGCATTCGCAGATCGGTCAGCAAAACATCGAAGCGCTGGGTGAGAAGATAATTGAGCCCCTCTTCGCCATCGCGCGCGGTGATCACTTCCGCGCCGGCCTGACGGATCAGCTTGCCCATCGCCAGGCGCGTTGGAGCGTGATCTTCAATCACCAGGACACGAGGACGCTTGATCACGGCTTCGGCAGAAACATGCGGCATTGTGCTCAATAGTCCTCCGAAAAAACCAACTCACTCAATTTATCGAGTTCGACTAGTGTTTGTCCAGCGAATTCGCCTTTCGCCTGGCTATCGCCATTGTCCATCGGGGTGCAACAATTCGTAAGGCTGGAAATTCGCCTTGTAATCCATGGTTCTTGACCCTTCCACCCAATATCCCAAGTAATAATGCGCCATGTCGGCCTGGGTTGCATATTCGATTTCCTTGAGCACGCCAAAAGTACCCAATCCCCGGCGCGAGTCAGCCGGGTCAAAATAAAAGTACACGCTGCTCAGTGCGGTTGGACAAACGTCACAAATCCCCACCGCCAGCAACCGGCCTGTTCCGTCCCGGTAAGTAAATTCGACCGTATCTATCGGCGACTGGTAAAGAAAATCCACAAAGGAAGTGGCTTCTTCCGGCTCGTCCTTTCCATGCCGCTTGAGATAGCGACTGTACAACGCAAATTTTTCATCCGTAGCCCGTGGCGCGTCACAATGGATTGTCAAATCCTGATTCCGCCGCCAGCATCGTCGCTGTGATTTGCTGGGCACAAATCGCGCCAGCGGAATCCGGATCGGCATGCACTTGCGGCAATCCTGACAGACCGGCTGATAAAAAATATTCCCACTGCGCCGAAACGTGGAGTCCATGAAACGGTGATAAATCTCTCCGGTCATTTGCGAAGAATAGAACACGCGATTGGTCGCCAGTCGCTCCGCAAAATACGGACACGCGTGCGGCGGAGTTGTGATCAATCTCACAGAAACCGGCGGCGGAACCGCGGGATAATGGCAGAAATCGAATTGCGTCGTCCCCAAATTCATGACAAAACCAATGAGCGCGAGCGAGTCAATACGCTTGCGCAAAAAGCACTTCCGTATCGGATGGTTCGCCGGTCACAATGCATTTCCCACCCGGGCGCGAATCCAGCAAAATGCAGCGCACCGTGGCCTTCGTCTGCTCTTTGATGCGCGCTTCCGTGGCTCGATCCGGATTGAAATACGCGCGGACGAATCCGCCTTTTTCGGACAGAATCTGTTTTAGTTCTTCCAGACTTCCGGCGGTGTGCGTATTGCGCTCACGGAAATCCTTTGCCTTGGCGAACATTGCCTGATGAATCTCGTCCATCTTCTTGCGAATCCATTCGCCGGAAATTTCGGCAAGCGAAATCGTCGATTTCGCCCGATCCAGCCGATGTTTGAGCACCATCGCCCCGGCGGCGACATCGCGCGGGCCGACTTCCATGCGCAGCGGCACGCCGCGCTGTTCCCAGTGATATTGTTTGTCACCCGGCCGGGCGTCGCGCCAATCGACGACGATTTTCTGGCCGGTTGTTTTGTCGAGGAAATAATTCTTGATCCCATCCGGCGAGAGGCGCTTTGCTGCCGCCGCGACTTCTTCCGCGCCACAAAGGGCCGCGACCATTTTGTCGACGAACTCCCCCACCGCCGCGCGCTCGGCATCGCTTTTGAAAATCGGCACGATCGCCGCCACCGTCGGGGCGGCATATGGCGGAAGAATCAATCCATCATCATCGCTGTGCGTCATGATCAGCGCGCCGATCAACCGCGTGCTCACGCCCCAGCTCGTCGTGTAAACAAATTGTTCTTTTTGATCCCGGCCGAGAAATTTAATCTCAAACGCCTTGGCGAAATTCTGGCCGAGATAATGGCTCGTTCCGCACTGCAATGCCTTGGCATCCTGCATCAATCCTTCGATGGTGTATGTCACCTCCGCGCCGGGGAATTTTTCCGCATCGGTCTTCTTCCCCTTGATCACCGGAATCGCCAAGAATTTCTCCGCGAAATCGGCATACACATCCAGCATCCGCAGCGTTTCTTCCTGTGCCTCGGCTTCGGTCTCGTGGGCGGTGTGCCCTTCCTGCCACAGAAATTCCGACGTCCGCAGGAACAATCGCGTGCGCAGTTCCCACCGCATCACGTTGCACCACTGATTGATCAGCACCGGCAGATCGCGGTAGCTCTGAATCCACTGCGAATACATGTGGCCGATCACGGTCTCGCTGGTGGGCCGCACGATCAGCGGTTCTTCGAGCTTTCCGCCCGGCACGAGTCCATCGCCGCTTTTTTCGAGTTTGGAATGCGTCACGACCGCGCATTCCATGGCAAATCCCTCCACGTGCTGCGCTTCCTTCATCAGAAAATTCACCGGAATTAGCAGCGGGAAATATGCATTGACATGCCCGGTTTCGCGGAATCGCCGATCCAGATCGCGCTGAATCGCCTCCCACACCGCAAACCCCTCCGGCCGAATCACCATGCACCCGCGCACCGGCGAATGGTCCGCCATCTGCGCAGCCTTCACCACATCCAGATACCACTGGGCGTAATCTTCGGAACGAGGTTTGATATTTTTAGCCATAGGAAACACGAATCGTTATGCATTACGAGGATGAAATCAACTACTGTGACGTCGCTTCCGGCGAGCCTGACTGGCGCGCACATGCTTCTTGAAAAACACCGTCGCGCCGGCCTTGTCCAGTTTTCCCGAGGCGACCGCTAATACCATATCTCCATATTCCGTTTCGTCTGGATCGAACGAGTGATTGTTGATCAGGACGAACATGCGCGCGACGGCGGCGCCGGTTCGTTTATTTCCATCAACAAAGGGGTGGTTGGCGACGATATGAAACAGATATGCCGCCGCCATTTCTGCGACCGAGGGGTGCAGGAATTCACCGCCGAACTGCGCCATGGGCATGCCAAGCGCGGACTGCAACAGACCCATGTCGCGCAATCCATCGGAACCGCCGTATAGTTCGATCAGGCGGCTGTGGTAGCGCAGAACGTCCTCGACCTCTATGAATCGGATTTTCATGATTCACTTGGCAAGTCGCTTCAGCATGGAATCGTATTTAGCGACCGTATCGTTAAATGCGGAGTCTAATTTCTTCCGCGCCTTCGCATTGGCGCGGCCGATGAACAGCAGCCGACCATCCGTAGTGACATTGAGCGGCGTGCTGCCGTCGATGTTTAGCAAATCGAGAATCGGCTTATCAATCACCAGCGCCAGGCTGTTGCCGTGCTTCACAAGGGTTTTGGTCATATGCGCCTCTGGTTAGAACAAAGTTATCACATTGTATATCGACGGGAACGACGGATCAATTGATGAATCCTCCAATTACCTCGGGCCATTGGATGGAAATCGTTCAAATCTTAAGCGTCATCCCAAGCCCGCCTAGCCCACCGTTGCGATGCCCTGAACTCTGCGCACATCGTTCGATCACCACCGTCGCGGCCAGAATCAGCACATCATCCTGCCCATCGTTGATGCCCACGCCATACGTGTCGGCGATACTGAACCAAGCCTTGGAAACGCTGGCCATCGCCCTGCCGCCGCGGGTGAAGGTGTATTCGTGGTCGGAAAAACTGCCCTGGGCTTCCAGATCATCGGGCCCGGCCGTGTCGTCGACCGTGAATCGGTGGCCGAACAATGTGAAGAGCGATTCCTTCACCACCGCGACCAGTTGCCCCTGATGATAAATCTCATACGTCGGTCCCCACGACAGCAGCTTGCGGCGGAGAACGCAAAGCTCGTTGCCGGCCATATCCTTGAACGTCAGTTCATCGCGAAGGCTGAGGAATTTTCCATCGACGAAATAAACATCATTTCCCTGCTCGTCCTTGATGGTGAAATCGGCGCCGAGCGAGAATAGTTTTTGCTTCATCATGTAGCGCATGTGGATCCCTCGTTTGTTCTGATCGTTCCTTGTTTTATCAAGCAACTCTTCTGACATCCGTTCAAATGCTACCGCCGAGTCGCCGAGGACGCCGAGGCAGACGCCGAGAAATTCAAATTCAATTTTTGCCACGGATAACACGGATGGCCACGGATCAATGCGCTGAGATTTGCTTCTTATCCGTGTCCATCCGTGCAATCCGTGGTTACATGCATTTTTTTCTTTCCTCGGCGTCTGTCTCGGCGTCCACTGCGCCTCTTAAACGCTTCCGGGGCGGTTGCATTTCTTTCGGTCGCGAGCACGTTGTGAACCTTAGTGCGGCAACGGGAACTTCTTGCAGAACTCCGCGACTTCCTGGCGAATGGCCGCCAGCGTGTTTGGATCATCTTTGCCGATCACCGCGCGATCCAGGAAATCGGCGACCACGGCGATGTCCGCTTCCTTGAGCCCGCGGGTGGTCAGCGCCGGGGTGCCCAGGCGAAGTCCGCTGGTGACTTTCGGGGGTCGCGGGTCGTTGGGGATGCCGTTCTTGTTGGCGATGATGCCGGCGGCTTCGAGGGCTTTCTCGGCATCGGCGCCGGTGAGATTTTGATTGCGGGCCCGCAGGTCCACCAGCATCAAATGATTGTCCGTGCCGCCGCTGGTGAGGCGATATCCCTTCTGCATGAGCGCGGCCGCCAGGGCTTTGGCGTTTTTTACGATCTGCTGGCAATACGTTTTGAACGCCGGCTGCAAATCCTCGAGGAATGCGACGGCTTTGGCGGCGATGATGTGCATCAACGGCCCGCCCTGGCTGCCAGGGAAGACGCTGCGATTAATCGCCTTGGCGAGTTCTTCGTCATTGGTCATGACCATTCCCCCGCGCGGGCCGCGCAGAGTTTTGTGCGTTGTGGTCGTGACGACATGTGCATGGGGAAATGGCGATGGATGCACGCCCGCGGCGACGAGACCCGCAATGTGCGCGATGTCCGCCATCAGCAGCGCGCCGACTTCATCGGCGATCTTGCGAAACTCGGCAAAGTCGATCGTCCGCGGGTAGGCGCTGTATCCGCAAAGGATCATCTTGGGTTTCAGTTCCTTCGCCTTGGCCCGGACGGAATTAAAGTCGATCCGCTCGGTGGTGGGGTCGAGTTCGTAATGATCCGGCTTGTAAAAAATCGCCGAGGTGTTGAGTTTCATTCCATGGCTCAAATGCCCGCCGCTGGCGAGATTGAGGGAGATAAACTGATCGCCGGGCTTCATCATCGCCATGAAAGCCGCGAGATTCGCATTGGCCCCGCTGTGGGATTGGACGTTGGCGAAATTGCAGCCGAAAAGTTTTTTCGCCCGGTCGATGGCGAGATTTTCGATCTGATCGTAATACCCGCATCCGCCGTAATACCGCGCGCCAGGGTATCCCTCGGCATACTTGTTGGTGAGAATTGTCCCGGCCGCTTCGAGCACGGCTGGCGACACGTGGTTCTCACTGGCAATCAATTCCAGCGTGGACGCCTGGCGCTGGGCCTCCAGGCGAATCAGTTCAGCAATTTGCGGATCGGTTTGGGCGAGGTTCATGGGTTAAATGATAGCGAGATTATGGGTTGCGGCAAAACGACAGCTATCGTGTTTCCCAAATTCGGATTTCCACCACGGAGACACGGAGAACACGGAGTAAAAATAAATCAAATCAAATTTAGCCACCGATGGGGCACCGATGAGCACCGATTAAGATGGATAATTTGATTCAGCATTTGTTTTCATCGGTGCCAATCGGTGGCTAATTTTCTTTTTTAATTACTCTCCGTGAACTCCGTGTCTCCGTGGTGGAAACTGTATTTTGTTACCCGCATTTCTCCGGCAAAGTCGGCTGGGCGAAGCTGGGAATTCCTGGGGGCCATTTTTCCAGGGGGATGGGGCGGAATGAGCCGGCCATGCACAGGACGATCTGGGCGGCGCGGAATTGGTAGTTGGGTTCCGGAGCATCGAGGAAGCCTTCCAACTTTTCCGTGGCGCGCATGAGCAGCTTGTGATAACGGTCGGTGGCGGTGGCCCGGAAGAATGCCCGGGCCTCGGCCAGGGCGCGGCGGTAGTCCTCGTTGAAGGTTTTCCAGCGCCAGAGGGTGGACCGATGAAGGCCCAGGTGGCGCGCGACATCCGAGTCGTCCATTCCCTGCACGATCAAGTCGATCGCGCGAATCTGGATTTGATCCAGATTCACCCACGCCTCCAGGGGGTGGGGGGGATAAATGTCGCATTCTGTCGCATTGTGTTGCATTTGCTCCTCGGACTGGGCCGACTGAGGGTCGGGATTGGGGGAATCGGGAGCGGATTCGATAGGCATAAGGCCTCCTGAAAAATGAGAGCGGGCTCCGATCGGCGGATGAAGTTAAAGGCCAACATGGCCGGTTCCGCCGATTTGGAATTCCCGACGCGCCCGCTTGCAAGGACTCGGCACGTTTGTTAACTTATACCTAACTGTCGCGGACAATGCAAGGATAAAATTTGGAAATTTATTTGGCAATTCTGCCTTCACGCGCTCCCCTTCGGGTCGCGGCTAAACGGTGGGCGCTTTCGTGAGTGCATCGGGTGATCATTTCGGCGGCGCGGATCACTCTCCATACATCATTTTTACCGATGGCCGGCTCAGCACGATGATCGTGAATACGCCTAGGATGGTGCCGAAGGGCATGAAGCCGCAGGAGATGCAGGCGATGACGATGCTGAAGAGTCGGCGGCGGCGGGCGGACATGTGTCGGGCGGAGAGGAACAGGAGGATCGCGATTCCCCAGCCGATGCAGACGGGGATGAGGCCGATCAGGATGAAGATGTAGCCAATCCATTGCGGTGCTGCGGTGCCATTGACGGAGTTGTCATGCATCGGAATCGCGCCGCTGACGATCAGGATTCCAAGGACAACGTGGATCAGGAAGAACGAACCGAATAGTGCGACCAGGGCGGCGCAGATGTAGTGGAAGATGATTAATAACCTCAGGTGCTCGGTGTCGGCGCTGTTGGGTAATGGAGTGGCGTATTGGAGGGGTGGGTCGGCCATAGGTTCTTTTGCCGT
Organism: Tepidisphaeraceae bacterium; assembly: GCA_049515255.1. Lineage (GTDB taxonomy): Bacteria > Planctomycetota > Phycisphaerae > Tepidisphaerales > Tepidisphaeraceae > JBEKUH01. Next base: position 14,523 of record JBEKUH010000034.1, read on the forward strand.
CGAGTGCTCGCGAACGCCCACGGATTGCTATCCGTGGGCTTTGGGGATTCTAACATACCCTCGCTTGACTGTTGTTTGCGGGCCGATATAATTAGTGGTTACTTACTTGGAGGCATTTATGCTCTCTCGGAAAATCGCGATCGGGTCGGGGGTGGGGATCATGCTGGTCGGGCTTTTGTTCATGGCGGGGTGTTACGACACTAAGACGCCGCTGGGATCGGCGTCATCGGGGACGGTTGATCCGGCCAATGTCGGGGATTTCGCCATCGTTCCCGCGGCCGATGCCCTGCCGGCGCCGGGGGCGCATCCCAATATTTTCATCCGCAACTTCGATGACAAAATGTATTGCATCAGTTGGACCGGGGATGATGGGAAGACCAGTCTGTGGGCGGGATACACGACGCAGGTGAAGGACGCGATGTTCGCCAACTGCCGGCAACTGACGGATGATGGGTCGCTTTCGGATGATTTTTTCATCATGCGAATCGCCTTCTCGGCCGACCATTCGCAGTTGACGGTGCGAAATCTCAAGGATGATTTCTTCAAAGGGCAGGATGTGAGTTCATCCGACAAATTACAGAGCGTGATCGCCGACAACCTCGACAACAATGCGATGTACGACAGCGATACGCTTTACGCACATCGAGTGGCGGCGACGACGCAGCCGGCGCAATAATTTCATCCGGGCGGCACGCTTGGCATGCCGCCGCGACGGCCGGTTTGGATGGGCATCAGCGGTGGCGCATCCACCCAGGTGTCCTTGTCGGGCATGATCGCCTGCGGGGGAAGGGCCTGAGTGTGAGTGGTCACCCCGTCAACTTTTTTCACGGCGGTTCCGATCGCCAGAAATTCCAGGAGATTTCCGATGTCGTGAATGTGGGTTTTGATTCCCACGACATCATCAGCGCCAATGGCGGCGGCCTCGCGTCGGATGAGATCAATCGCATGTTCGCGGGCATCGTAGATCATGGTTGTCAATTCGCTGATCTCGCCGCGGGCAAATCCTTTGAGCATGGCCGTGAAGCCGCCGACGATTCCCAGGGAATAGACCGCGGTTCCAAGCACGAGTTTGAGCGGGAGATATCCCATGTTGACGATGTTCCACATTTCCTGATTGGTCAGATCGCTGGTGACCGGATTTTGCGCGGCCTCGGCCGGGAGCCGCGGGTCGTGGCTGGCGGTGCCGAGCATCATCATTTCGTGGACGCCCATGAATCGCATGGTGCGCGTTTCGATGCCGACGACAGCGTTGGCGCCGCACTGGATTGCCTGCTGGCAGATGCGCTGCAGGGCGAGGTGGCGGGTCAGATTGAAGACATCGCTGAATTCCTTGATCTCGCCGCGGGCGAGGGATTTGAATTTGCCAATGATTCCACCGCCGAGGCCGACGGAATAGGCGACATTGCCGAAGACGAATTGCACGGGGCGAAAGCCGGCGTCGAGCTGGCAATAGAGTTCCTGGCCATCGGCGCTGGTGGAAAATGTGAGATTTTCCGGGCCGGTTTCGCGGTGGACGCAGGAACCGACGGAGAGGAATTCGGTGCGGCCATGGAAGGGGCGAAGTTCGTTGGTGACGCCGGTGATGCCCAGTCCGCCGGCTTCGGCGGCTTCGGAGGCCATACGTTTGAACGCTTCGATTCGGCCTTCGTGGACGATTTGCGTGACCTGTGGAACCTCCCCGCCGACGACGCCGCGGAAGCCCGACGCGACGGAGCCGATGAGGCCCATGGAGAAGACGCTGTTGCCGATGACAAGCCCGCCGGGCCGCATGCCCTTGAGGTGTAGGCAATACATTTCGTTGCCCGAAAGTCCGGTCATCACGGCCATGATGTGCCTCCCGATGAATTGATGGGAGGAAGGAATACCGGAGATGGTGACATTTGTGTAGCCGGCGGGCTTGCCCGCCGAGCGATCGGCGAGCAAGCTCGCCGGCTACACGGGGATTAAACCCGGTTCTTCAACCGCAGGGTGTTCTCCACCGCGGGGCGGCCGATGGGGTAGTATTGGAAGCCGGTCTCGCGCATCACATCCCGCTGGAGGCAGTTGCGGCCGTCGAAGATGATCGGGGTGTTCATCGTCGCGGCGATTTTGCGGAAGGGTAATGTCGTGAACTGCGGCCAATCGGTAAGCAATGCCACGGCGTCGGCGCCGGCGGAGCAGTGGACGGGGTCGGGGCTCCATTCGACTTCTTCCTTGAAGACCTGTTTCATGTTCTCCATCGCCTTGGGATCGGTGGCTTTCACTCTTGCGCCTTTGTCGAGCAGATAGCGGATCACGTCCAATGCGGGAGATTCGCGGATGTCGTCCGTGTCGGCCTTGAAAGCCAGGCCCCAGACGGCGATGGTTGCGCCCTGGATCGGCCGGCCGAGCTTGGCTTCGATCTTGTCGGCGAAACGCTTCTTCTGATGTTTGTTGACGGCCTGGACGGCATTGACGAAAAGGCTTTCGTGACCGGCGGCGCGGGAGATGTGCTCCATCGCGGCCACGTCCTTGGGGAAGCACGATCCGCCGTAGCCGCAGCCGGCTTTGAGGAATGCCGGGCCGATGCGCGTGTCGGAGCCGATGCCTTTGCGGATGTCTTCGATGTCCGCCCCGTAGAATTCGCACAGGATGGTCATCTCGTTCATGAAGCTGATGCGCGCGGCCAGCATGCTGTTGGCGGCATATTTGGTCAGCTCCGCGCTCTCCCAGCCCATCGTGAAGAAATTTTCCTCGGGCTTGACCAGCGGATCGTAGAGCCGACGCATCTGGCGGAAGGCTTCGGGCGATTCGCCGCCGATGACGATGCGATCAGGCTTCATGCAGTCCTGGACGGCGGTTCCCTCTTTGAGAAATTCGGGATTCGAGACCACCTGCACATGCGCCTTGGTTTGTTGTTTGAGAAAATTGTAGAGCTTGCGGTTGGTGCCGGCGGGGACGGTCGATTTCACGACGATGGTCACCATGTAATCGTTGTTCTGTTCGGCCAGTGCATCGCAAACTTCCTTGCCGGCCTGTTCGAGGTAGCTCATGTCGACGGTGCCATCCGGTTTGGACGGCGTGCCCACTGCCAGGAAGACCACCTCCGCATCCTTCACGGCGGCTCGCACATTGTCGGTGAATTGCAGTTGCCCGGAGGCGTAATTCTCCTGCATCAATTCCTGAAGCCCCGGCTCGAAGATCGGGCAATGCCCGTCGAGGAGGGTTTTGAGTTTCTTGGCGTCCTTCTCGACGCCGCGCACCGTGTGACCGATGCTGGCCAAACAGGTGCCCGTAACCAGACCGACATACCCGCAACCGATGATTGTTACATCCATGGCAATATTTCCGTTAGCAAAGGCCACCCCCCGGTTCACCGAGACGGGTCAGCGAATCATATCTCCCGGCATCGTCCCGGTCAGCATAAAAATCGAGCGGCGGCCGTCAATGCTTGAAGGCACCAAGGGTTAAAATCGGACAAACGGAGTCCCGGCGTTACCGCAAGGGGGTGGTATTTCCACCATTTTGGGGTCAAGACATTTTATCGGGCTACTAAATCGGCTGATGTCGCGGCTCATTTCCCCATCACACCGGCAATATCGGATGGCCCGGCGGTATCAGGTCGTGGATTGGGTTTGGCTTGATTCGCTGTCGTCGTCGCGGGGGGTTGGAGATCAAGTACATCGCCAGGCACCGGCGGTACGGATGCATCCACTACGGAGTTGCTCACGCCCAGCGGCATGCGGCTTACGACGCGCGGTTTTTCGTGGACCATGCCCATTTTGTATGCCGCCACGATGATCGAGCCGAAGGTCACCAGGTAAAACGCGACGGCGTAGCGGGTTCGCATGTAGGCGATGAGGGTGCCGAGGAAGCAGAAGCCGAAGGCCAGGCCGTAGCTGATGAGAACGGTTTTGCGGACAGAATATCCGCGATCGACCAATTGATGATGGAAATGATGCCGATCGGCGCTGAAGAGCGGGCGGCGATTGACCCAGCGGCGTGCGAAGGCCAGCGTCGTGTCCAGAATCGGCAGCGCGAACATCACCATTGCCGCCAGCAGCCACTTGGCGTTTTCTTCTGCCAAGGAAACGATCATTGTGGCGCAGGCGTATCCCAGGAACATGCTGCCGGTGTCGCCCATGAAGATGGATGCGGGGTTGAAGTTGAATGGCACGAATCCTAAAACCGCGCCAAGCAGCGCCAGCGCGAGGACAATGCGGACGGGGTTTAGTTCGCTGAGGGGATCCAGTTCGTTGGTGGTGTAAACCGTCGCCAGATGGACGGCGAGGAAAAGAAATCCCGCCGCGATCACGGCCGTCACCCCGCCACACAATCCGTCGAGGCCGTCTAGTAAATTAGTGGCGTTGCAGCATCCCACCACGACGAGGACGACGAACACCGCGCTGAACACTTCAACCACGCCATGCGACACCGACAGGTGCACGCCGGTCACGGTCGCAAGTCGCGGAATCAGCGGCTCAATGACCGGGCTTAATGAATGCAATCCGACGCCCTGGCTGAGCAGAATCAACGCCGCCACGATCTGGCCGGTGATTTTGTAGATCGGCCGCAGCCGGCGTAGATCGTCCCACAATCCCAGAATGCAAATCAGCCCCCCGCCGGCGACGATCGAGAGTTTCACTTCCAGATGCGAAACTCCGATTCCATCTTCCGGCAAATGGAACTGGCTCATCGCCAGCCCCGCCACCCAGCCGATGAAAACCGCCACTCCGCCCAGATACGCCACCGGCTGGGAATGCAATTTCCGCAACCGATCGGGCTGATCGACAATGTTGTAATACATCGCAATCGACTGCATGACGGGAGTAAAGATGAAAGCGATGAGGAAAGCGGTATAAAAAACCCAGACATGCGGGCCCAGGACGCTGTCCCAAGTCACTTCCGGCACCGGATTGGATGGCAATGCAACTGTCTGCATGAGCTAAATCCGACACAGCCTGACCGAATCTCCGCTGGAATGATTATACCCTGATCGGATCGGTCAACATATTCAGAGTTCCGAAAGTGTTTCGACCAAATAGAGAAGGGTATTGAGCCATCATGCCGCGGCCGATAAATGTGGGGTTAAGGTTTGATTTCCAGCAGTTTGTGAGGCGATGCAGACTCGGCAGGATGTACCGCATCTCAGCTCTGAATTAAGATCGGGGCTTGGCTGGACAGTTCTGGCCCTTCTTTCTTGGACATCGGATCGTGAAATGAGGATTGGGTGGCTAAAAATAAAAAGAAACAACGCGCAAAGAAAAAGCTCGCCGGCGCGCGTCGCAAGTTTTCATCCCCATCGCAGACGCGCGCTCAATTGGAGGGTATCACTGCGGCCCAAGAACGGTATCGGCGTGCCAAGAAGCGAAATACAGGCGACAAAAACGAGGCGACTTACTCCGACGCTGCAGGTATAATTATCGACAGTCGAGAAAAGAGCGAGCAGGCCTGGAAGAATGCGCTTCGAGCAGTCCGGCGACCGGAGGATTTGAATGGCTTTGAATAAGAAACAACAACTGAATGGACTGCTGCAAGCCGCTATCGATTCCTATCACGCGGGGCAACTCGATGAAGCGATCAACCATTTGTCCCAAAGCGCCAGCGATTTCCCGAAGGCTGCCAAGCTCTGGGGCTATCTCGGTTTCTTGTACGCCGAAGCCGGCGAGGATGTGAAAGCTGCCCAAGCCTTCCGCAAGGCGGCGAGCATTTCACCACACTCGGAACAAGCCTCTTTGGGTTTGTTTCATAGCCTTTGGCGAATGGGCAAAACCAACGCCGCTTTCGATGAAATGAGACGATACGTGAAATCCAACGACTCCCCGCGCTACCGGCAGCTCATTCGGGACATGCTTGCCGAAGCGCCGGGCAAGTCGATTGTGCCGGCAGAATCACTTGTGGTCGCATGAGTTTATGTAACCTGAGCCTACCTCTCACTCCTTTCTCATTTGACGCAACTTTGCCCACGGCTACGATGTGCCTCGCCCCAATGTGGGGCGAACATCTAATTCTCGAAAAGGGGCGACCCGAGGAGCGGTTATGAATCTTGCGCGAAAAATGGGCCTGGCGGTGGTGGCGATGTTTTTGTTTGCCGCCGGCGCGGCCAGGGCACAGATCATCAGCCTGGTGCCCGCCAATGCCTGGGTGGTGATCAAGGTGAGCAACCTCGACGCCACCAGCCAGAAGATCGCGGATCTGGCCAAGGTCCTCGGCATCGATCAGATGCAGCCGATGACGGCGCATCCGCTGGATGCATTCCTGGATTCGATGCACGTCAAGGATGGCGTCAATCGGGCGGGTGATCTGGCCATTGTCTATCTCGATCCCACCGCCTACCAAACCACCCCCGACCAGACCGGATTGGTGATCGTGCCCATTACTGATTACCAGGCATTTCTTGGCAATTTCAAGGATGCCAAGACGGATGGAGACATCACCGAAATCGAGAACCCCAACACCGCATATGTGGCTCACTGGGGCGATTATGCGGTCATCAGCCCGGTGCATGATGCGGTTCTGAAAAAGCCGGACACGGCTTTGACGCTTCCTGATGCCGCCGCCAAGGAATGGGACAGCAAGGATATCGTGATTGCCGTAAACGTGCCGGCCCTGCGACCCAAGGCCGGACCGATGTTCGATCAGGCCAAGCAAGCGGCCTCGGATTTTTTGGATCAACAGGCCCAGCGTCCAGCAGGCCCCGGCAATCCCATGGGCATGATGTTTCCTGGGGGGGACATGACGAAACTCAGCCCGGTGCTGAAAGTCGTTGCCAATGAATTGATTGATCTCGCCCACGAATATGTCGACCAAACGGATGCCGTTACCTATGGAATCAAAATCGCACCGGATGGAATTTCAACGACTGGTCTGCTCGTTTTCCAGCCGGATTCGTGGCTGGGCAAACTTACCGCCGAAGCCAAAGACACCGATGCCAGCTTTCTGACCGGTTTGCCGGATGCAAAATACCTGATGCTGGCCGGGGCGAAGTCTGATCCGGATGTGCAGGCCGAGGCCCTTTCACACATTCTGGACCCGATTCAAAAAGGAATCGCCGATCTTGGGCCGGATTATGCCAGCATCAACGATCTATTTCCGCTGGTTAAATCCATGGTGGCGGCCACAACCGGCAGCAATTTCGGGATGGTCGCCCCCAGCGGCGCGCTTGGGCAGCAGGCGTTGGTGCAGATCATTGCCATTAAGACCGGCGATGCCAAGACGCTCCTCGACGATACACACAAGGGCTTTGACCTACAGCAAAACCTGATGACCACCCTGGGCATCAAACAGCAATACAGCCAGGAGAGTTATCAGGTCGCCGCAAAAACAGTCGATGGCGTGACGTTCGATGATGCGGTCACCACATTCAACATGGCCGGCGTCGGCCCCGGTCGCAACCAGGCCACGTTGTTCCTCAACTACATCTACGGACCCGGTGGCATGAATCTCTACAGCGGGGCCGTCACTGACAGCAGCTTGCTCACCGAATCCGGACTGGACGACACCACGCTCAGCGCCGCCATCGCTGCCATCAAAAATGGGGATGATCCAGTGGCCAAGTCATCCGCGATCAAAGCCGTCGCCGCCCAATTGCCGACGCAGCGAATGGCGGAATTTTATCTCCCGCTGGATGTGTGGGCCTCGACGGGCTTGAATTACGCCAAGCAGTTAGGCACCGACATGGGCGTGAAGCTTCAGGATGATCTTCCCCCCATCGGCGGCACGATCAGCACCGATGGCTCCAACATGCGTATCGATGGCTACGTCCCGACGGAGTTGATCCAGGCCCTCACCTCCGCCGGCCTGCAGGTTTACATGGCCATGCACCAACAAGCCAACCCCGCAGGACCTCCGGGCGGCGGGTTGTAAGAAATAATGTCGCGCAAATAATTTTGCACGGAGCCCCGGATGTACATCCGGGGCTTCTCTTTTTTCCCGCTCTCGCAACCGCTCGCCCCTTCAACTATCATCTCTCCCCAACCACTGCGAAAGAGTTCACATGAGCACGCAATTAAAAGGCAATGCGGTCATCGGGCAGTCCGGCGGGCCGACTTCTGTCATCAATCAATCTCTCGTCGGAGTCATCCAGGCCGTCCAGGGCGCGGGGCACATCGAGCAACTGCTTGGTGCGCGGCACGGCGTGAAGGGTATCGTCGATGAAAAATTCGTCCCGCTGAAAAATGTCGGGCCGGAATTGCTGGAGCGGATCGCCAGTACACCCGCCGCGGCATTGGGATCGACGCGCGACAAGCCGGATGCGGCGTATTGCGAGCGAATTTTCAAATCCTTCGCCAAGAACAATGTCCGCTACTTTTTTTACATCGGCGGCAACGATTCGGCCGACACCGCGCGCATCGTCTCGGAACTGGCCAAGCGCGACAATTACGAGCTTCACGTCTTCCATATTCCCAAGACCATCGACAACGATCTGCGGGTGCACGACCACACGCCAGGCTACGGCTCGGCGGCGAAGTTCGTGGCCGCGGCGATAATGGGCGACAATTACGACAACAAATCCCTGCCGGGGATCAAGGTTGACATCATCATGGGCAGGCATGCGGGATTTCTCACGGCCGCTTCGGTGCTGGCGCGAAAGCGCCCGGATGATGGGCCGCATCTGATTTATGTTCCGGAGAAACCGTTCAGCGAGGAGCAATTTCTTTCGGATGTGGACCGGGTTTACAGCAAACTCGGCCGATGCCTGATCGCCGCCAGCGAGGGCATCGCCAAGCCCGGCGGCAAAACCTGGGCGGAATCGATGGCGGAAAATCTCGACCGCGACAGCCACGGAAATATCCAACTCTCCGGCAGCGGCGCGCTGGGGGATTTTCTGGCGGAGCTGATAAAAACCAAGCTCGGCGGCGGCGGCAGAAAATTGCGAGTTCGGGCGGACACATTCGGATATCTCCAGCGCAGTTTTCCGGGATTTGTCAGCCCCACCGACGCGGCCGAGGCGAGATTGGTGGGAAAAATTGCCGTCCAGCACAGCGGCACCGATCAGACCGAAGGCAGCATTGCCATGCGACGATTGCCCGGGAAAGAATATCGCATCGAAATATTCCTCACCCCGCTGGCGACCGTCGCGCGGGAAACCAAGCATCTGGACGATTCCTACATCTCCGGCACAAACGACATCACCGATGCGTTCGTGCAATACGTCAAACCGCTCGTCGGCGATTTGCCCGCCGTGGGGTCGATTGATGAGATATAATTAATCAAGATGCTCGAGCAGATTTGTCCACGCTGTCGTAATCGGTTGCCGGCGCAGGCGAAATTTTGCGCCCGCTGCGGCTCGGCGGTGCCGCAAACACCGATTCCGCCGACATCGCAGTGGAATCCGGCGCCGCGCAGGCCGCAATGGAATTGTTATTCCGGAACTCCCTACGGCCGTCGCCGAAAGCCCGGCGGCATTTTTGCGATTATTTTCTTCGCGTTCATCTTCCTGCACGTGATGCGCGGATGCAGTTTCGGTTCGCCCAATCTTCACATGATGCGCGGTCCGACGATGTATTATCCGAGCCCGCAGCCGTGGGGATATCACGGGCAGTGATTTCAACTCTAATCCGCTTCGAGAATAATCGTGTCGTACATGATGCCGCCGTTCTTGCCGACGGCGGTCATTTTGAAGCTGATGGTGTTCGTCCCTTCTTTCAGCAGGCTCGCGGGGAAGTCGATGGGGGCAAGATAATACCGGGCGCTGCGAAGCGCTGAGCGGTAGGTGGCTGAATCGTTTCCGTACGATAAATCCTTCACGTTTTGCCCGTTGACAAGGATAGAAAGCCGCGGATTGTTGGAAACGCCGGCGATGGCGACGGTCAGGTGGGCATTGCCGGTGTACGTTTTGTCGAGATTGAAATTCACATCCCAGCTCCCGACTTTCCCTTGGGCGAAATACCAATCGTCAGAATCCTTGCTTTGGCCGATGGTGAAAGTCAGGTCGGCCGGAACCATGCCGATCCATTTGAGGTTGCGGAGTTGGTCGCCGTATTTGAATTCATCGCTCATGCGGTCGGATTTGCCGATTTGCCAGAGGAAATTGTTGTATTTCGGTGGGGACCAGACAACGGTGCCGAGATCGACGCTTGGGCCACTGACGTCGATGCCGTCTTTTTGCAATTGCTGGGTGATCGTGCCTTGCGTGGCGAAGGCGAAGAGCGAATACGTTCCGGGCCGGACATTTTGGAAAGTGAATTTCCCGGAATCATCCGCATGGGTGTAGAACATGTAGCCGCCCTTCTGCGTGTAGATTTCCGATTGCGGGCCACCAAGGATCACCCACGCCCCGGCCGGCGAGCGGCCATCGGCTACCTGCAATTGTCCCGTGACGGTCGTGCGATTCAGCGGATAGAGCGGTTCATCCATCCACTGGTATGGCCACTTCGCCTGCTCCGCCGTCGCGGCGGCTTTGGCATCGGCGATGACGGCGTTGTTGTCCGCGCCGGCCGCCACATATACGAGCCACGGTCCGAATAATTTTGCGCTGTTGGCCGGCATGCTCAGATTTCCCGCACCGTAATGTTCGCCCTGGATGTAATTCAGAATCAGCGCGTCCTGATGGATGATGAGTTCCTGTTTAAGCGGGCCGCCGCCGTAATATTCCGTGCTGATCGGCATGTAGAAAACGCCAAAGCCGTGGCCGTAATGGCCCCACATTGGGCATTCGACGAAATAGGCGGAGTAATCGTATTTCTGATAAATCTCGCCCGAGGGAAGTTTCCAGGTGTCATCCTGCATCATTGGGATTTGTCGAAGCTGGGCGTAGGTCATTTGCTGTCCGACGCGCTCGTCGTTGTACGCCCAATCAAAAATACTTCGGTCCAGGCGATACATCGTGCGGAGTTCGTTGATATTTCGCTGGCGGTCGCCGGAATTGAGAATCACGTATCCATACACGCCGCTGACGCCGCGGGTGACGATCATGTGATGTTCGAGGGGAAGATCGCCGGTGGATCCGCTGTCGATGATGGCGATGTGCGCAAAATCCGGCGTGGATTTGACGATGCGAATCGTGTCCGGCTTCAATCCGCCGCGGCCGGCGTTGTAGTCGATGTAAAAAGAGCGTTGCCGATTCGGATCGCGCTCGGCGTCGCCGTTGAGATTGTGGATTAGCTCTTGCCCGTTTTTGATGAGCGATGTCGCGCTGCCATCGGAGCCGAAGGTGATGGAAATCAGGCCGTTGGAGAGCGTGAGCGTCTGAACGTCGGCCGGTTTGTAATCGCCGACAGTTGCGGGCTGGCCGTTGAGTGTCATCGTCACATTGGCGTCGGCGGCACGCAGATGCGAAGCGAAGCAACACAAACCGATGAAGAAAATTGCGGTGGATATGCGGTGGTTCATGCCGGTAGATTAAACCCGCGCGGCGCTCAAGCAAAATTTAACCGCCGGACGTGATAGACTTACTGCGATGTTCCTGCTCGCCAGCGCCAATCTCGCTCCGGATGCCGATGCGGCCCGGCCGGCGATTGTGATCGGATTGCTGGCCATCGGAGCCATCGCGGTGCTGGCCATGACGCCGATCGGCATCGCGCGCACCCGCCGGCATCCGCATATGGATGCGATCCTGACCCTGGCGATCTTCTGGGGAATCTTCGGCGTGGCGAGTGTGATTTATGCGGTGGAGCAGCGGATCAAATGGTCGGAAGATTTTTCGTCACAGATTGCAACGGGGTATGTCGCCGACGAGGATGCGACCCCGCCGCCGATGCCGTGGGGGCCGTGGGGATTGCTGGCGGCCGGCGAGGGGGCGCTGGTTTTTTGGGCGGCGGCGCCGGTGCGGAAGAGGTGATTGATTTGGTGTAGCCGGCGAACTTGTTCGCCGTGGGATCGGCGAGCAAGCTCGCCGGCTACACGGGGAATCAATTTTGTTCCTCCCGTTTTTGACAACCCCCCCGCCTCCGCTACACTTGGCGACGCAAATTGATTTGCATTCGGACCGACGTGACGATCTCCACTTTCGCCGAGAATCTCTCATTGAGACTGTCGCTGCGACATCGGCTTTGGGTTGGAATATTGGCGTGGGCATGTCTTGCGACAATCCATGCGCGTGGGGCTGGGGGACAGCAAATGCCGGTCACCCCGCGGGACTTGGTTGCCGCTTCGCAATACGCCGGGCAGACCGTCGAGGAAGTCCGCATCGAGGGGAACACGCAGGTCAGCACATCGGTCATCCGCGAGTTGATCCGCACGCATGAAGGGGACAAATTCGATCCCAACACGGTCGTCGATGATTACCAGCGTGTCTATGACAAGATGAAGCTCTTCGCCAACGTCGAGGCGCGCGTCCAGCCAACCGCCACAGGCGTCATCGTCGTGTTTCTGGTCACCGAGGAAAAGCAGATCAAGGACGTTCGTTTCGTCGGCAATTTCAAAATCAAAACCCGCGATCTGGAGGATGCCGTCGATCTCAAGGCCGGGCAGGCGATCGACAGCTTTCGCATCAGCCTGGGACAGCAGGCAATCGAAAAACTTTATCACACCAAGAATCATCCCTTCGCACATGTGCTGGTGGATCAGCAATTGTTGACGCAGGATGGCATCGTGCTGTTCACCATCGTCGAGGGGCCGCAGGTGCGCGTGCGGAAAGTCGATTTCATCGGCAACAACAGCTTCACCGCCGCCAGACTCTCGGATCAGGTGCAGACGCCGCATTATTTGTTCATCTTCAATTCCGGCAATTTCGATCCGGAGCAGGTGGATGAGGATGTGGCATCTCTCCGCCGATTTTACCGGGACAAGGGATTCTTCGACGCGCGCGTGGGCCGAATATTGACGCGATCGGCCGACATGACGGAGATGGAAGTGACCTTCGTCATCGACGAAGGACCGCGATACATCATCGATCGGGTGGAATTCAAGGGTGACATGGCCGTGACCGAGGGCGAGTTGCGGAAAGACATGCACATGCTGGAGGGGCAATACTTCGAGCAAGCGGGCGAGGACGACGACATTCGGGCGATGGTGCGGGAATACAGCAAGGCTGGCGGATACATTTATTTTTCGCAGCCGGGTTTGCCGAGTTCGGAAGATTATCTCTACATCAAGGGAACGGCGCGATTCAAGAGCCAGCCGGGGCACATGGATTTGGTGTACGACATCTCGGAAGGCCGACAATTCCGTCTGGACAACATCCGCATTAAGGGGAACGAGGCGACCAAGGATAATGTGATCCTGCGCGAGCTGCACCTGCGGCCGGGGCAGCGGTACGATTCGGGAGAAGTCGAGGATGCGGCCGATCGGTTGCGCGGTCTGCCGAATTTTAAGACCGTGACGATCACGCCAATCGACAACGGCGATCCGAACGGGCGCGACCTGCTCGTGGAAGTGGAGGAACAGCGCACAGCCGAGGTGACGGCGGGCGTGGGCGTCAACAGCAATGGCGGCGTCGGCGGCCAGCTTTCGTATGAGCAGAAGAATTTCGACATCACCAATCCTCCCACCAGCTTTGGCGATTTCTTCAGCAGCCGCGCATTTGCCGGGGCGGGGCAGGATTTTCGCGCTGAATTTGATCCCGGCACCCTCGGCACGGATGCGAATATCCGGTTCTCCGAGCCGTACATTTTCGACCAGCCCTTTTCCATCACGGCCGAGGCATATCTGAGCAACCGCATCCGCGAAAGTTACGACGACGACCGGCTCGGCGGGACGATCATCTTCGGCCACAATTTCAATTACATCTATTCCGCGGATGTTTCACTGCGGGGCGAGGATGTGGTGATCAAACATGTCATCGATCCGGAATTGCGTGCCCCGGAGATCAACCAAGGCACGGGCCATCACACGTTGACCAGCATTGCCGTGACGCTGGAGCGCGACACCACCAACCACGGCCCGCTTACATACAAGGGTGACAACTCCTATGTCCAATTCGAGCAGGGAGAAGCCCTGGGCGGGAACGTGGATTTCAACCGGGTGTCGTTTAGCATGAACGATTACCAGACGATTTCCGAAGACCTTGTGGACCGCAGGGCGGTGATCTATTCACATCTCGATTTCGCATCCGATCCGCACAAAGCCCCGTTCTATGAACGGCTCTATGGCGGCGGATATGGCAGTGTGCGGGGATTCGATTTCCGAGGCATCAGCCCTCGCGCCGGACCGTTCGACGACCCGGTCGGCGGCGATTTTTCGCTGGCTGGGGGAGAAGAATTGGGGTTCCCGCTGGTTGAGGATTTCCTGCGAGGAGTGGTTTTCGTCGATGCTGGCGATGTGGAGGCCAATACCCATTTCGGCGTCATCCGCTCCAGTGCCGGGCTTGGCGTACGGCTTTATATCCCGTTTTTTGGCCAGAAACCCGTGGCACTGGACTTCGGCATTCCAATCTCGCAGAATCGTCAGGATAGAACGCAAGTTTTGAGCTTTTCACTGGGTATCAGCCGATAATCCATACGGTATTGTCTTTTTTTTAAAGGAACGCCCCATGAAGTCTATTGCCAAATCGCCCCTGAGCCTCGTCGGCCTGTTTGTCGCCGGGATGCTGCTGCTCGCCGCCGCGCCAGTGCGTGCCGACGACACATCACCCAAGATCGCATTTTGCAGCACCGGCAAGGTTCTGACCTCGCTGCAGGAATTCAAGGACCTGTCGGATAAAGCCAAGCAAGACGAGGCCCAGCTCCAGAAAGATCAGGTCACCAAGAAGGCGGATGTGGATCAGATGCAGAGCCAACTCAGCCTGCTGGTCCCGGACAGTCCAGAATACGCCGCCAAGAGCCAGGAAGTCCTCAAGGCCGAGATCGAATACGATTCGTGGCTGAAGTTGAGCGAGGCCAATTTGCAAACAACACTCAACGCGCAGACCCGGGCTTTGTTCGAGAAGATGCAGACCACGATCAAGACTATCTCCGCCGCCAGGGGCTTCGATCTTGTGCTCGCCAGCAACGAGCCGAATCTCGATCAGATCGACCTGTCAACCGTGAACAACAACCAACTGAGCGGTCTGCTGCTGCAGGTGCAGGTATTGTTCGGCGATCCGAAGCTGGACATCACGCAGGACGTGATCAACCAGATGGACAAGGACTACGCTGCCAAGTCCAAGTAGAGCGGCTGGTTCTGGAGCGTTTGCCCGTATTTCATGAAATCCGGCGCCAAAGCGAGCAGTGAAGGGGTGAACCTCGGCGAAATCGCCGCGCGCGTGGGGGCGGCCGCGCCGATGGGAGATATTCTCATCCGAGGCGTGGCGGCGCTGTTAGATGCTGGGCCGAACGATCTTTCGTTCGTCACTTCCGAGGCGTATCTCAAGGAACTTGCCAAATCGCGCGCGGCGGCGGTGCTCGTGCAGAAAAACGTTAAACTTCCCACGCGGGCCGAAGGCGCGCGGCCGGTGGTTCTGTGGGTGGATGATGCCGATCTGGCGATGGCGCGGGTGCTGGAGATTTTCATCCAGCCGCCGTCGCGTCCGCCGGTGGGTATCGATGCGCTGGCGCGAATCGACCCCTCGGCCGATATCGGCGCTGACACCGCCATCGGCCCATTCATCACCATCGGCAAACGATCCCGCATCGGACGCGGTTCGATCCTGCACTCGCATGTTTCCATCGGCGATGATGTTCTCGTCGGTGAGAATTGCGAGATTTTTCCCAACGTGAACATCAGGGATCGGATCACCATCGGAGCGCGGGTCATCATCAACTCCGGCTGCGTGCTGGGAACGGATGGATTTGGCTACCGCTGGGACGGCTCCCGGCACATGAAGGTGCCGCATGTGGGAACGATTGTGATCGAAGATGATGTGGAGCTGGGGTCATGCGTCTGCGTGGACCGGGCGAAATTCAGCGTCACGCGCATCGGGGCCGGGACCAAGATCGACAATCTGGTGCAGGTGGCACACAACGTGGTGATCGGTCCCAATTGCGTGATCGCCGGCCAATCGGGGCTGGCCGGAAGCACAACCCTGGGCACGGGGGTGGCGCTCGGCGGGCAGGTAGCGATTCGGGATCACGTAACGCTGGGCGATGGGTCGATGGTCGGCGCCCGTGGGGCGGTTGCGGACAATGTCCCCGCCGGCACGGTCGTCAGCGGAATGCCCGCCCTCCCCCACCGCCAAACCCTCCGCGAACAGGCCGCTCTTCGACGGCTTCCGGATTTGGTTGTCCAGGTGCGCAAACTGCAGGAAGAGATACAGAAGATGATGGACCGCCAAGACGCCAAGACGCCAAGGTAGGAAAATACGCCAAGAAATCAGATTCGATTTTTTGGATTTATAAAACAAGAAAAACTTAGCCACCGATGGCCACCGATTTTAAATCAGAATTTCCTGCATTTTCTTTCTTAATCGGTGCAAATCGGTGCCCCATCGGTGACTAAATTCTCTGTGTAAAAACCCGCAAATAAAAGCCCGTTCAGGTTCCCCCTTGGCGTATTTTCCTACCTTGGCGTCTTGGCGTCTTGGCGGTCCATCCTCCCCCGGGAATAAAATCACCCATTGTCAGATTCCTATTCACATCTGATAGTTGTGTACATCCGTAATCGCTTGCGGTATGACAAACGATTACTGGATTGACCAGGATACGGAAGGAGGTGCTGCCTTTCGGAATATGTCATCTTTTGGATGCTTTCCTCGTCACCCGTAATAAACCCCTATAAAGGAAAAAGACCATGACACGCAAAACAAAGATTCTCGCCTCGACCACCAGCCTGCTCGCCGTTGCCGCTTTCAGCGGATTGATCACCGGCGCGGCCAATCACGCTTCGGCCGCCACCGGCAAGAATGTTGCCGCCAAGACGATGCTGGCAGGTTCACATGCCGCCCGCACCCTCGCCGCCCATGATTGCAGCGGCAAGAACGACTGCAAAGGCCAGGGTGGCTGTGGCAGCAGCGACAATGGCTGCAAGGGCAAGAATTCCTGCAAGGGCAAGGGTGGATGCAACACTTCGATGCCCGCCTCTCAGCCAAGTATTTAAGTTGAGTCTTTTCAAAAAGTTCGTGGGCCGTCCTCTCTCGACGATTGGTCGTTGAGTGAGGGCGGCCATTTTTTATCCACAGATCATTTGCCCATTTTGGGCGATCGCTCAAAGTCGCCATTTCCGGGAATAAATTCGCGCAATGTCAGATTCTTACCCACATCTGATAGTCGTGGTCATCCGTAAGAGCTTCTGATTGAAGACCGATCGATCGGTTGAATGAAATTAGAGAAGGAGGTGCCTGAGCCTTCAAATATCGCGCGGCTTGCGGAGCCATAAAGTCACCGCATGTTGGCGCCTTTGTGAATGTGTTGTTTTTTGTTGAATCGATTACTCATTGTAAAACTCACTACAGAATTTTTTGAAAGGAAAAACACCATGACACGCAAGACAAAAGTTTTAGGTTCGACCACAGGCCTGCTCGCTATTGCCGCTTTCAGCGGTCTGATCACCGGCGCGGCCAATCACGCCTCGGCCGCCACCGGCAAGACCATTGCCGCCAAGGTGGTCGATGGCAAGGCCGGCGTCCAGGTGGGCGCTCGCAACCTCGACTCCCACGATTGCAAGGGCCAGAACAGTTGCAAGGGCACCGGTGGTTGTAATACCGGCGACCAGGGCTGCAAGGGCAAGAATTCCTGCAAGGGCAAGGGTGGATGCAAGACCTCCACGACCCAGCCCAGCATGTTCATGTGATTATTCGTTTGAGTCTTCCCCAGAGTCCGTGGATTCGCCCTCTCCCGGCGTTTCGTAGTTGGGAGAGGGCGGCCACGGATTGAAAAAATTCTCCGCCACCATCTGGTTTATTCTGATATCGTTTCACCATGCCTGCCAATCGCTTTAACGGACACACGCAACTCGGCATCGGCATTGGGCTGCGCATTCCGCATTACCAGCACATTCTTTCCAAGAAGCCCAGCGTCGATTGGTTTGAGATCATCTCCGAGAATTACATGTGCGATGCCGGCCGGCCGCTGTCGGTGCTGGATCAGATTCTCGAACAATACCGCGTGGTGCAGCATGGTGTTTCGCTCTACTTCGGTTCCACCGACAAAACCAATCGTGAGCAGCTCAAACGACTCAAAACTCTGGTCAAACGCACAGGCACGAAATTTCTTTCCGATCATCTTTGCTGGGGCAGCGTGGATGGAACATACACCCACGATCTGCTTCCCATGCCGTACACTTTTGCCGCCGCGAAGAACACGGCCCGGCGAATCCGTGAGGTCCGCGATTTCCTGGAAATCCCCATCTGCGTGGAGAACGTCAGTAGCTATGCCGAGTTTCATGTTTCGGAAATGACGGAATGGGAATTTCTCAGTGAAGTCGTGGAGCTGGCCGATTGCGGAATCCTTCTGGATGTGAACAACATTTATGTCTCCAGCCAGAATCACGGTTTCGATCCGTATGATTATCTGAATAATGTCCCGCATGATCGCGTAGGCCAGATGCATATCGCCGGGCACAGCAAGTTTGAAAAATATATTCTCGACACGCACGATCATCCGGTGCTCGATCCGGTGTGGAAAATGTATGCCCACGCCATTCAACTCTGCGGGCCGACTTCGACGCTTCTGGAATGGGATGCCCATATCCCATCCTTTGAGGAAGTGCATGGCGAGGCGATGAAGGCGAAGAAATTTCTCGAAGATGTCAGCGCCAAACCCGTTTTGGCGGCCGTATGAGCACCGTCGCAAAGAGACAAACCCTCGAAGAATTGCGCCAGCTCCAGCGATTGGCGGGGTCGATCATCATGAATCCCCTGCGGTCCAACTGGACCATGCAAAAAACCTGGCTCGACAATCGCCGCGGCAAGCCGATTGAGCGCGACATGCATGTTGTCACTTCCGAATTCATCAAACCCAACGACCGCCTGACTTCGTTTGAGCGCATCGAAATCTACAACAAGCAATATTGGTTTCGCCTGGTCGATTGCATGTACGATGATTTCCCTGGCCTCTCCGCCATCCTGGGCCGATTGAAATTCAATGCGCTGATCAAAGCGTATTTGCAAGAATTTCCATCACGATCCTATACGCTACGAAATCTCGGCTCGCACATGCCGGAGTTCATCGAAAAAAATCCGCGTCTGGTTGCCCCGCGCAAGGAACTCGCGCTGGACATGGCGAAATTCGAGTGGGCGCAAGTCGTGGCCTTCGACGACCCGGTTCGGCCATCCATCGGTGTCGACGATCTGCTCGGCAAAAATCCCGCCAAACTCCGTCTGGCTTTGCAACCGTATGTCCAACTGCTGGAACTCCGCTATCCCCTGGATCATTACGTCCTGGCCCTGAAAAAGCACAAACTCCGCGGCGAAGCCAGCAACGCGATGGACGAATCCCAAAGCGCCAAAGCCGATCGGAAATCCTCTCGTCGCCCCCCGATTCCGCGGCCCGAGCGCATTTTTCTTGCCGTTCACCGCTACAACAATTCCCTCTATTACAAACGGCTGGATGCCGATGAATTTCAACTTCTGACATCCCTATCCAAAGGCCGCACGCTGCAACGAGCGCTGGCGGATTCCTTTGGAAACAATCCAGACCCCGCGCGCGTGAAAACCTGTTTTGAGACATGGACATCCCTCGGCTGGTTTTACCGGGGATGATCGCCACAATGTCAAAGGCTGCCGTCTCTTCCTCGGTTCTTGCAAGCAATTTTCGCCCGGCGAGATAAGTAGAATTCAAGTCCGCCCCGTTTCTATTCGTTGATTGTCTCTTTTTCCTAATTCATGAGTTTTTTGAACCGCTTCCAGTGGTAGGCAACATTTTCTCGAACGAGTTGGTGCTTCGGATGGAAATGAATCCTTTCAAAAGAATGGGCACCCATCGTTTTGAATGTGATTACTTGCTGTGGAACCTCTGAAAAACCCTTGACACGTCCAGTATACTGATGGAATCGAAAAATCGACACGGAGGTTCGCATGCGTGAACGTGAGCAATCCCAACTCTCCTTCGCCGACGTCGTCGTCGGCA
>JBEKUH010000035.1:0-41636 GCA_049515255.1 Tepidisphaeraceae bacterium
TGAGGCAATTTCATCGGAGGAAGATGAACCTTGGCATGGGGATAAAGCGACCTCATTACATTCGATCATCCAAGAGCGTTTCGAGATCGCGCGCCCCATGCGCGATTGCGATAATTTGGATCGGTGTGGTTTGCCAACGGTTCATTATCAGGTATGACCACACGCTCCAAAAGCGCTGCCGTCGATCCGCCAGATCGTCGCGAAAGTGGCCCAAGGTGGGATATCTTGCCAATTTATCACATTCAGCCCAGATACGCGTAACAACCCGGTCCGCTACCGCATCTGATGCTTTGGATTCGAGGTAATCCCAGATGCCGCGAACATCGGAAGCGGCCTGGGGAGTTAGAATGTATTGTTGACTCATGCCCTCTCGGCAGCCCGCTTTGCCTTTAGCCTTTCGATCCGTTTCATCACCTCTTCGGGTGTGACGAATTCGCCGCGATCGCCCTGAGCTATGCCACGTTTCAGCTTGGCCTTTAGCGCCTTAAGTGCTGCCTCCCGCCTTCGCTCTTCTTGCTCAAGCAATCTCAAACCCTCGCGCACGACCTCACTGGCGGTCTGGTAACGGCCCTCCGACACGCGATCATGGACAAACTTTTCCAATTTGGGAGTGAGCGACACGTTGAGGCTTGTGCGAGTAGGCATACTGGATTATTCCATCGCGGTTTGCCTGTGTCAAATTGTGTTACACGCTGACGCCAACAGTTCACCGGATTACATATTCATGGTCCGCCAAAGAATGCACCCCAACTGGACCCGGCGTATTTGCGTGCCTTGACCACGCGGAAAGGCGTGCCAGCGGCATTTGGGGTGGACCAAACACAAGATCAAGCAACTTCAATGCACTGGGACGAAGATTCCACGGATGCTCGCCCGGTTTTTCTTGACGAAAGTCTACACCCCTCGTACTGTAAATCGACCCCGCCAGGAGCCGTCGGAATGTCAGTTCAAATGGAGTTGCACAAGATCATCATCAGCGAGATGGCTGATACGCAGATCATTGTCCTCAAGGAAGTGGACGGTGAGCGGGCATTCCCCATCGTGATCGGCAACCCCGAAGCTGTCGCCATCGACCGCCGGCTCAAGGGCAACCCCACCGCCCGGCCCATGACGCACGATCTGCTGGCCAATGTCATCGAAGAGATGGGTGGGAGCATCGAAAAGATCGAGATCAACGACCTGAAAGACCACACCTTCTTCGCGTGCATCTACGTCCGCCAGAATGGCCACGTCCGCGAGATCGACAGTAGGCCCAGCGACGCCATCGCCCTGGGCATCGCCACGATGGTGCCCATCTTCGTCGCCGAGCACGTCCTGAAGTCCGTATCAACCTGATTTATCAGACTTTCGGAGTGCTGGTTAATTTTGCAGACGGAACGCGGAAATTCCCCGAATGCACTGAACTTGGGCATATTTAGTGGCTGCAAGGCATTGGCACAATAATTGTAGTGGTGTATCCCAGCCGGGTTGGCAATCGGCGGCGGAGCCGCTGGGCTGATATCCGGCCTTGTTCATCTTTCGGTGTGATTCCGGTTTTAGGGATTGTTACCGGACCGGCCATGGGTAATATTCTTCACTCGACATACATGGACTGTATGGTCGTAGAGTTGAGGAGACCCCATGCAAATGATTGAAGCGGTCATCAAGCCGCACAAAACGGATGCGGTGAAACAGTCCCTGGCCAAACTGGGAATCCTCGGCGTCACAGCCGTGGAATGCAAAGGCTTTGGCCGGCAGATGGGCCATACCGAGCGGTATCGCGGGGCCAAGATGGACGTCGGATTTGTGCCGAAGGTGCTTTTGAAGGTCTGTGTGAAATCCGAGGACGTGGACAAAGCGGCCAGTGCGATCGTGGAGGCGGCTCGCACCGGCGAAGTGGGTGATGGCAAAATTTTCATCTACCCCGTAGCGCGGGTCATTCGCATTCGTACCGGCGAAGTCGACGAACAGGCGCTGTGAGATGGATTTGAGATTCGGGATTTTGGAAGATGGGGGATCGCTGATTTCGACGCGGTTCTGGCGGACCGGAAACGAACAGCGCCTTGGACGCAGCACGGTTTGGTCAGCGGGGTGGTTCCGCTAATCTTGCCGAGCGCGGGTGGGGCAACAGCTGAAAATGTGATACGCCCATGCAAATGCGACGCGGCGCGCCCGACTCCCCTCGGCGTTCGGGCGCTGGCGCTCTGCTAGGACCTCTCGGCAGCGGCGAACATTCCATCCAGATCGACTGGCCCCGATGGCTCGGACTCATCGAGCGAAAACGCCGGGCGCTTTCTCGTCTTAATGGCCGCCGACATTTGCCGGGTGACTTTTACTTTCAGGAAACCTTATCCAGCTTTCGGCTGGATGGAATGGAGACCACCTCACAGCAGGTCGCCGACGCCCTTCGCCCCGGCACTGCTGGAAAAACCGTACGCAGCCGAATCACCCAGCGCATCCGCAACCACGCGGCCATTCTGCGGGCGATCGATCGCTGCGTTCGCGCTGGCAAAGCGCTCACCGCGTCGATGGTCATTCGCTGGTACACCTCCATCAGCAACGGGTTATCAACCACCTCATTGGACGAACGCACCGCAGATCGGTTGGATTCAGTGGTCCGCCGAGTCAATTCCCCCCAGCTTCGTTTGCAAGCCGCCCTGATCGAAGTGGCGCGACTGCACTCGCAACTTCTGGCCGATCCGTTTTTCCCCAGCTTCCATGGCATCCTCTCGCGCCTGCTGCTGCAATATCACCTCGGCCGCTGCGGTTTGCCGCCCATCGTTTTCGATGCAGATCTCGATCCTCCCGCACTGGCCAATGAGAACCGACTGTTAGTGCGGATTCTTGACCGCCTCGATGGCAGCTTCGACCGAATCCTGATGGGCGATAACGGCCGCTGAATCTGAACCCATTCTATTCAACCCGTCTTCGTCGACGGCCGAGCAATGCGATTGAGCCCCCGGCCAGGAAGCTGAAAGACGCCGGCTCTGGGACCGATGAGACGATGCCCAGCAGTTCGGTCTTTTGGGATGTCGAAAGCGTCGAAGCGTCAATGGCATGGTCCAAAGTGCCCAGCGAACCGTTGCCGGATGTGTAGCTGGCCAGCCAAAGATCGAAGTCATTCAGCGTGACGTAACCATCATAATCGAAGTCGCCGACGGACCAGTTCACGTCACCAGCGGTGCCAAGGCCGCCGTTGTATCCATAGAGCCAATCATCAAAGTCGTTCAGATTAACTACGCCATTGAGATCGGCATCGCCGTAGTAGGTGAATCGAACCAACACACTGTTGGTAGGAAGGCTGGAGTTGCCCAGATCGTTGTTATCGGCATAACCGATGGCGGAATCGCCGCCGTAGGGTTCGCCGCTGCTGGCGTCCTCCGCGGCGACGGAGCTGACGATGGCTCCGTTCACGGATCCGCCGCCATCCCATGAACCGCCATCGAAGCCATTTTTGATGTAGTTTCGGATTTGTAACTCTGTCGCCGGGTTGAAAGACCCGGAGTTGCTGTCGTATTGGATGACAACGGCGGTATTGGTGATGTCAAGTTTGCCGTAGGTGCTTATGTTGAGTGAGCCGACGGTGGTGATGCCGGCGCCTGAGAGCGTGAGAGAAGCCGGTTGTGAAGCATCTTGCACGGTGAGACTCGCGGCAGAGGCATTGGTGGTGAGAGCTACGGTGTACGGAGTCGATGAGCCGGTGTTGAAATTCGCGTTGGTGGCCGCCGTGGGGCTGGTCAGTTGCGTCCACTGAGAGCCAAAGCCCCAATTGCCGTCGGCGGGGGAGTTCCACGAGACGGACGTCGGCGTCGAGCTTTGCATCCATTCGACAGAGAAGGTTCCGGTCATGCCATCATAGGTGCCGTAGGCGGTACCGAATATGTCGCCGTTGGCATCGATGGAGTAGGCGTTCGATGAAATCCATGTTCCCGTGGAAGGGAGAAGATTTTGAAGGTTTTGCGCGGAACGTGCAGTTCCGCTCCATACCAAGGCTTCATCGGAATCAAATCCAAAAACCCCATAGCCCACCTGTTGTGCCCCATTGGTTGCAACTGCGTATGAATTGCCGAAACCCGCCAACGAAGTGGGATTGAGATTCACAAACGTGTGACTGGTCCCATACCAGAGCACCGCGTTAATATTACCCAGCTCAGTGGTGGTCTGGCCGACAACCTGCAAACCATTGGGACTGATTCCAAATGCCTCTCCCTGTCCGAGGTTCACGGCGCTATTGGCGGTCCCATTCCATAAAAGCGCAGAATAGTTATCCGAATTCGGAGCCCTTCCATATCCGACTTGCTCGTTGCCGTTGGTGGCCAGCGCTTCACTCGACGACATGGAGATGTTGGTTGGGCTCAGATCGACGGCGCTGGCGGCGGTTCCGTTCCACAGCAAGGCGTGATTGGCACTAAAATCTATTGAGACGGATCCATATCCAACCTGTTGGTTGTTACTGACGCCGTACGCGACCGCTTGCGTTACTCCCGGCAGGTCGGTCGGAGTCAGATCGACGACATTGTCAACCGATCCGTTCCAAAGCAGGGCATGGAAGCCTAGTGGCTGTGGGCTGTCGCCCTCGCCGACTTGCTCGGCGCCGTCGGTCCCGATGATGCCAGATTCGTCGAAAGTATCGAGATTGGTCGGGGTCATCACGGTGGGAATTCCTGAGGGATTGTTCCAAAGAAGCGGCTGTTTTCTCGTGTCGGAATTTGCCCAGGCCAAACCGACCACTTGTCCGCCAGCGGCTCCATAGTAATACGGATGTATACTACCGCTGGGAGTAGTGAGGAAATTTAAAACGGTGCCGCTCGCGGTGGGTTGCGTCGTCTGCGCACTGGCGGTGGCCACAGCGGAGAGCGCAATAGTCGCCCAAACGATTCCGAGAATTGCTCTGCGAGGCATTTTCCCTTCCCGCGGGTATTCTATAATGGTTTGTTGCGGTTACAAACGTTTTTTTTCGCCGTACCAGTAAGCCTGTGGACAACATGCTCAGCAGGCCGAGGGATGTCGGTTCCGGCACGGAAGCAACAATATCCAGCAACTCGGTCTTCTGCGAACTAGACAACGTCGAAACATCGATCGCATGGTCCAGGGTATTCAGCGAACCGTCGCCGGACGTATAGCTGGCCAGCCACAGGTCGAAGTCGTTGAGATCGACGTGACCGGTATAGGCGAAGTCGCCAATGGACCAAGACACTCCGCCGGCCGCGTCCGTGCCGCCGGTGTAGCCGTAGAGCCAATCGTCGAAGTCGTTCAAATCAACTTTACCGTTGAGATCGGCGTCGCCGTAGTAGGTAAACCGCACCAGCACGCTGTTGTTGGGAAGGCTGGAGTTGCCGAGATCGTTGTTGTCAGCGTACCCGACGGCAGCGTCGCCTTTGTATGGCGAGGTTTCTGGGTTGGCGGCATCGTTCTCGGCAGTGGAACTTGTAATACCATTGCCATCCCATTTGAAATCGTCAAAGCCATTGATGATTTCAGCCCGAACTGTTTTCTCGATGTTCGGATTGAAGCTGCCGGCATTGTTGGCATAGGTGATGACTAACGAGTTGTTCGTCAGGTCGAGTGTGCCGGTGCCCTGCAAGGTCAAGCCATTCTGATAACTCACCGGACTGCTGGGCGCGATGGTGAGGCGCGAACCGTTCTGTAGCGTGAGGGTTCCGGCGCCGGTGATCTGGCCGACAGTGCCGGTGCCAGACATGATGAACTGGCCGTTATTAACCAAAGGCACCGGAGCGGCAAATTGGGCTTCGGCCACTCGGTAATCGGTCATAGCCTGCAGCAGATAATAATCCCCGTAAACCGCCGAGGCGTAATCCGAAGAGGGGGTCCACTGGAGCGAATACTTGAGCAACAAACCAACGCCAAGAGCGTTGCCAGACGTGTTTTCGGCGAAATAGTCGGTTTCCCCGTTTCCGGAGGTGCTGCTCTGCGTCAGGAGACTGCCGAGGATGTCCGAGGCCTCATCGAAATACTGAAGCCCGAGAGTGTGAGTGGGTTCGTCCTCGGCCAGGTTTAACATCGCTGCCGCTTCGATGGCGGCCGCGGCGGTATCCCGGGGCGTGTAAGTGCCGAGTCCGACGAATCGGTCGTCGACGTACTTGCCTTTGCTGCTGCTCGTTCCACTGACGTCCTCGTTAAAGACGCCGGTGCCGGCGGCATCATAATAAGTATTTCCCTGCTGGTCGGTGGTAGTATCCTGCTCACCCGAGTCGGCGTTGAAATCCGAGGGCGGGACATAATCACCGACGACATAGTCAGCCGAGGTGTGCGGAAGATTAGCCGGAAGATTATTCCAGAAATAATTGGCCATGTTTTGCGCGGTGGTGAGGAACAGTGACACATCTCCATTGCCGATTTGGGTCTGGTCATTGCGGGTATAGAAGTAAGCTTGGGTAAATGCGTAAGTGCCCCAAGCCTGTCCGCGCGACCAGGTCGATTCATTGGCGTAGCCCTGCTCTGTGCCCTTGCCCCAAACGGTACCCGCGAGGCTGGGCGAAGCGGTTGGATCGTAATACCACACCGCATGGTAGCTGGAACCATCTTTGCGCACGAACTCATTGGCCGATGTCACGGCATCCGTAATCGCATCCTGATAATATCCCTCGGTGGTCGAGTTGGGATCCATGTCATAAGCTTCAAATAGCAATTGTAATCCCATCGTATGGTCGATCACCGAAGCGTCGTTGATATGCAAGCTTGAGATTTGCGAATTGCTGAAGTTGGCGTAGGTCGGCCAGACAACCGTACTATAATTTCCCGGCACGCCCAGGGAGCGAATCATGCCCGTGTTATTTGCCTCCGGAAGAAAACGGGAGTTCAGATAACTGGCATTGTTAACGAGAGTATTGACGGCAGCTGAGCCGTTGTAGGCTGAATCGGTGGAGTAAAGCAAGCCGTTCCCCCAGGAGAGTTCGGTTTGAAAGCCGGCGTCCTCATCGAGCACGATGCCCTTGTCCGGGTCCGAGCCGTTGAGAGCGTACTGAAGCGGATAGGTCCATTTTTCCGCGTCGGTCTGGAAGGTGCTATTGCCCGTCTCACCGTACAATAGCCACAACTCTCCGGGAAAGAATGCGGCATCCCATCCGCTGGACTGATTCGTAGAGTTAATCGTTTTCCAACTTGTGTAGCCCGTGGTGGAGGAAGGATACAGCACGTCACCACCGCCGGCATTCAGGCTGGAAAGGTTGGCGGTGGCGAGGACCTGGCTGTCGGCAAAGGTCCAGGCGTTGGCGATCTTCTGATCGAGTGTCAGCGCCCGACCGCTGGAGGCGCACGCCAAAGGAACCATGCCCGCGATGCCGATCCGAAAGCATTTGCGCTTCGACATTTTCACAGCATACGGGATGCACAGCCCTGCGACCACGAAATTAGCGCGGTGTTTCGTAGAGGTGCGTTCAAATCAAACCGCCAACGCCTCGCCGTCTTCGCCGCAATAGTCCTACGCCGGCTATACCCAACACGCCAACCGACGTCGGTTCTGGAACCGATGCCACGATATCCAGCAATTCCGTCTTCTGCGAAGTGGAGAGCGTCGAAACATCGATCGCATGGTCCAGGGTATTCAGCGAACCGTCGCCGGACGTATAGCTGGCCAGCCAGAGGTCGAAGTCGTTGAGATCGACGTGACCGGTATAGGCGAAGTCGCCGACCGACCAATTCACGTCACCAGCGGTGCCCGTGCCGCCGGTGTAGCCATAGAGCCAATCATCAAAGTCATTCAGGTTAACCACGCCGTTGAGGTCGGCATCGCCGTAGTAGGTGAAGCGCACCAGCACGCTATTGTTGCCAATGCTGCTGTTGCCGATGTCGTTGTTGTCGGCATAGCCGACGGCGGAGTTGCCTCCGTAGGGGACGCCGCTAGCGGCATCTTCCTCGGAAACCGAACTAGTAATGCCATGGCCATCCCATTTGAAATCGTCAAATCCATTGATGATCGCAGTGCGCACCCGACATTGCTGACCGTGCCGACCGCGGGACCAAATGTGCCGGCGGATGGGGCGAGAGTCAGGCGCGAACCGCTGGCCAGCGTCACGCTGCCGACGCCGTTGATGATGCCGACGGTGCCAATGCCGATGAGCGAGAACGCGCCGTTGTCGTTCAGGGTTCCCTGATTGAAACTGTTGACGGACAACGACGAGGTGTTTGAAATCGTCGTTGTTCCTGAGCCGGAGATCGAGCCCGCGGTACCTACGCCGGTGAGGCTGAGCGATCCGTTGTTGACGACAACCGGCTGACTGAAATTGATGGCGCTCATTCCGCCGCCGGCGGCGATGGTTGTCGTTCCCGTTCCATTGACATTGCCGGCAGTGACAAAGCCGGTGGCGGTGACCGAAAGGGCCGAGTTGTTGGTGATATTGCTGCCGCCGGAGAGGAGCGAAGCAACCGATAGTGTCGTCGGTTCAAATGGATGGGAGGAGAAGAACGGATCAGCTTCGACAGTGGTCCCTGTGATCGTGGTTGGGCCGGTGTAATTGTTGGTGTTGGTGAGCTGAACCGTTCCACCATTTTCAACGGTGAGGGCATTGGCTCCGGTCAAAGCGTTGTTATTGGACAGGGTCAACACGCCGCCGCCGCCGAGGAGATATCCATTGGCTCCGGGCGTGATGGTGCCGGTGTAGGTGACGCCGGAGGAGAGGGCGCCGATGCTCATATGAGCGAAGACCGTGTTATTCATACCGAAGGTGCCACCCGCGAAAACAGCGCCCGAGTAGGCGGTGGTGTAACTGATGTTGTCGGTTGCGTCAGCCGGATCGAGTGCCAAACTGCCGAAGCTGGGGACTGAGTTGTAGGTCATCGCCGCAAGGAACGCCGAGGCGTTGTAGTTGTAGTATTCGGTGTTGGTGATCGAACCGCCCTCCATGCCCGCGGCGCCGCCGGGGCTGACGGCGATGTTCGGCGACTGATAGCCCTGTATGCCACCCATGCCCTGTGTGTCAACCAATTCGAGCAATCCGCCCTTGACAAGCGTCGGACCGACGTAGTCCGACGTTCCACCGTAAGTGGTGTTGCAACCGCTTATTATGAGCGTGCCCAAGCCAAGCTTCTGAACGCCACCATCCTCGAGGAACATATCTTCCAATGGGACAGAGACGCGCATGGTCAATCCGTTGGAATCAAACAGCGCCCCGCCAGTACCGAGGGCGACATCGATGTCATTCAATCCCTCAGCAAGAAACGCGTTGGTGCCGACCTGGGCGGTTTGCATCAGCACCCCGCCGTTGAGATTCATGTAAGTGCCATTTTCCGGGGTGTCTGGTGGAAGAGGGCCTTGATAGAGCTCGCCTGGACTCGACTCGTTCTTGGTCTGGAAGAAATACGCCGCGCCCAGCGTTCCGCCGTTGAGATTGATCGTGCCGGAACTGGAGGTGTTGGTGCTGTCCTCCATGTCGAAAGAGCCGGTCACCTGGAAGTTGGCGGAATTGTCGATATCGAGGGCCATGTTGGTCATGGACAAGCCTTCGCCCATGACCGCACCGGTGCCAGTGGCGACCGCATTGCCCTCGAAGTAAAGATGGACCGCGTTGTTAGTGCTTCGGCCGATGCCGATGGAGGTATCGGGTACAAGCAGCCCGCCATTGCCGGCATAGGCGATGTTGCCCTTGGTTAGAAAACAGAACTGTGAAGTATTGTAGGAACTGATGCCGGTCATCCACAAAGTTCCGGTGCCGCTGACCCCCATCCGGTATTGTCCGCCGCCGCCGAGCAGGACCATGTTGCTGGCCAGATTGGTGTCCAAAGAGCCGGGATAATCCATGAATTCGCCACTTTCGCCGGTGGCGCTGCCAAGCGTGATCGGCGAACTGATGGTGACGTTATCACCCATGATCAGATTCAGTGAACCTACCAGGCTGTTGAAATATGTGGTGCTGTCAGCGGGAATGGCATTGGTAGCATCGGCGACGATGACGCCTTGGGCGATATAGGTGCTGCCGGTATAGGTGCTGGAACCACCTAAAGTGAGGTTGGCTCCGCCAATCTTGAAGATCGACACCGTGCCCGTGGTATCCGCGATCGTTCCGTTGAACGTGTCGTTCAAACCGGACGCCCCAAGGACGAGTGTGATATTTCCACCTGCGTTCAGATTATCGATGGTGCCATTACCGGTCACGCTGCCGAATGTGAGATTTCGCAACCCGTCGATATCCAAAACACCCGGTGAATTTACCGTGATCGACGGCAATGTTCCCATCAGCGAAATATTTCCGAATGCGTTGGTGGTCGCAGGGGTCAGAATGCCGGAATCAATCACAACGCCGCCGGTATATGAGTCGCTTCCCGTGAGGAACACACCGCCATTGGTTGGTGAATTCACCAGTATCCCACCGCTGCCGGAAACGACTCTGGAGAAGGTCTGTTGACTGCTGTAATCGAACGCCAGCGTGCCGTTGTCGGTGATCATGCCGCTTCCGGCTGATCCGGTGGTTCCACCATCACCCAATTGCAAGGTCGCTGATGTGTTAATAATCGTGCCGAGACTGGAAGTATTGTTGGCGCCGAAGATGGTTGTTTGAGTCCCGGCGATTGTCGCTTTAGCGCCGGAGATTGATCCGGAAATCAGCAGTTCGTCCGTCGGACTGGGAGTCTCAACATAAAACTCCGCGTAGGAACTCAACGAAATCGGAGCCGAGATCGTTTGAGTGCCCAGCAGATCCTGCAGGTTCGCATTTACCGTTGGGGAGCCGCTGTTAAGAATCAGCGACCCGCTCATGCCCGGAGCAAGAGTGTAAGCGTTGGTGCTCTGGAAGATTAATGTGCTGACGGTTTCGCTACCATCCAAAGTCACCGTGCTCGGCGTGTAAATTGAAGTGAGAAACTGAGCCGCCTGTCCCACGCCATTCGGAATCACACGCCTTCATACCAATTCGACGCCGTGTTCCAGCTTCCGCCGGTGTTGGAAACCCACTGGGCATGCGCGGTCTTGGCGACTCCAATCAACCCTGCGGCAACGGCAATGGCAATTCTGGCGCGCTGTCTCCGAAATCCGCGCCTTGTGGATGCAATCCCAGCCCGCTCGCGGCGGCCGTTTGGCATGGCTTCCTCCGATATGTATCGCCGAAAGGGGTAGCCCCTTCCCAAAGTCGCGGCACACGCTCCCTGTGATCCCTCTACTTGTGTGCTAGCAAAATTATACCGCAGCAATAACAAGATGCAAAAGATTTCCCGGATTTAACGAATCGGATTGGAAGGGGGATCCATTCGATTGGCGGCCGCATCGGTGGGGGCCAGAATGTAGTACATCGCCGGCGTCGCTACTAATGAAAGTAGTACCGATACGCACACCGCCCCGATGACGGCGATCGCCAACGGCCGCAGCATTTCCGCCGATCCGAAACCCCACGCCAGCGGCAGCATTCCCAATCCCGCGGCTAATGATGTCATTAACACAGGGCGGAGGCGACGCCGGCCGGATTGAATGAGAGCGTCTTCCAGCGACACGCCGGCGGCGCGCATTTGCTTTACTGAATCGAGCATCAGCAATCCGTTCTTATGCACAATCCCCATGCCGATGATCGCGCCCAGGAACGTGACGATATTCAGCGTCGTCCCCGTGAGCAGCAGGGCGGCGACGATTCCGAAAACAGAAAGTGCGGCCCCGTAAACGATCGCAATCGGCTCGCGGAAGGATCGAAATTCCAGCAGTGCCACTGTGAACACCAACACCAACGCCGTCGCCAGCACGATGGTCAGATTGCGAAACGATTCCTGTTGCTGTTCGTAAAGTCCGCCATATTCAATGGAATCCGGCGGGATCGTCGAGTCCCGGCTCAGTGCGATCTTCACCTGCTCCATCGCACTGCCCAGATCGCGCCCCTGCAGGTCGGCAGTGACGGCGATGTCCTGCCGCAGGTCATCCCGATGCAATTCCAATTCCGCCGGCTTGAGCGTCATGTCCGTCACCTGATCTAATCGGATCACATGCCCATCGCGCACCCGGATCGGCAATTGCCCGAGCTGGGCGATCCGCGCGATGCTGGCGGGGTCGGCTTTTACTCGAATGTTCACCACGCGATCCTGCTCGATGACGCTGGATGAAACTTTGCCGAGCATGGCGATGTTCAGCGCATCGGCAATGTCGGCGGCCGTCAGGCCATAATGCTGGGCATCGGGATATCGCACATTCAGCCGAATCGACGGCCCCGTGTAAATCAGCCCATCGAAGACATCTACCACGCCGGGAATGTTCTCGATGTCTTCCTCGATATTAAATGCTTCGGTTTTTATCGCTTGCTCATCGGTGGAAAAAAACTTCACCTCGATCGCTTCATCCGCCCATGTCAGATCGCCAATTAAATCCGTGAGAATCCCTGGATATTCCCAACTGATCCGTGGCAAAGCGGCGGCGAGTTGATGCCGCAGATCGGCGATGATCGCATCCGCCGACCGCGCGCGATTGGCCTTGAGCATCACGAGAAAATCCCCCGTGTTGGGCTCGTCGAGATGCACGCCCAAAGCGGTGCCGGTCCGACGGGAATAGCTTTCCACTTCCGGGATGGATGCAAGAATTTTCTCGGCCATTCGCATCTGGCGGTCGGTTTCTTCCAGACTGGTCCCCGGCGGGGAGATGTAGTCGATGATGAATCCGCCCTCATCCATGTGCGGCAGAAAATCCGTTTTGAGCCACGTGTATCCCGTCGCAGCCGCCAGCAATATGAAAATCCCCAGCCCCAGGGCAAACCACCGATAGTCCAGCGCGGCGCGGACGATCCATTCGTATAACCCTACGATCCCGCGGAAAATGAATCCGCCCTCGAATGTGGTGGGACGAACTGCCCCGATCACCCAAGCTGCCAGCGCGGGTGTCAATGTCAGTGCCAGCACAAGACTCATAAGCAGCGCCACGACCATCGTGATCGCCAGCGCCCGAAAGAATACCCCAGAGATTCCGGTCAAAAATGCTAGCGGAATGAAAACCACCACCGGCGTCAGCGTTGAGCCCACCAGCGGCGGCAGGATTTCTGCAATCGCCTGCTCAACCGTTTGCGCCCGTTCCAGTCCGGCGGTAATCTTGGTATGAATCGCCTCCACCACGACGATCGCATCATCGATCACCAGCCCAATTGCCGCCGCGATCCCGCCGAGTGTCATCAGATCAAAACTCAGCCCGC
This sequence comes from Tepidisphaeraceae bacterium, assembly GCA_049515255.1. Taxonomy (GTDB): domain Bacteria; phylum Planctomycetota; class Phycisphaerae; order Tepidisphaerales; family Tepidisphaeraceae; genus JBEKUH01. The sequence goes on from JBEKUH010000035.1 coordinate 13,089, forward strand.
AAATTTTCATCGCCACAATCGTCACCAGCACCGTGATCGGAATCACCACGATCGCCACCAGCGTCATCGACCAGCTTCGCAAAAACAGATACAGAATCAGCACCGAGAGGATCAATCCAAAAATGATCGCATCCCACACACTCCGCACCGATCCGCGCACCAGCAGGGATTGATCGTAAAAAAACTCCAGCTTCATCCCCGGCGGAAGTTCGGCGCGAATTCCCGGCAGCAACTGATTGATCTGATTGGCGATATCCAGCGTGCTGCCGTCCGGCTGGGAAAAAATGTTGAGCAGCACTGCATCGGTCCCATTGGCCGTCACCACGTTGAGCGCCGGCTCCGGCGTACGCTCGACCCGCGCAAAATCCGCAATCGGCACTGGCTTGCCATCCGCCGTCGGGACCGTCAGTTGCTCAATCTGCTCGATTGAATGCACACGGCCATCGACCACCGTGAGATACATGCTGTTGTCCTGCTGATGCATCCCGGCCGGGGCGGTTAGATTGTTGGCCAAGAGCGCGTTGCTGACATCCGACAAATCCAGATTTACCGCCGCCAATTTCACTGGATCACAAATCACCGCATATTCCGGGGCGCGCCCGCCAACGAGATCCACCCGCGCCACGCCCGGCACGCGCAGGAATTTCGGCTTAATGAGGTATTGCGCCAGTTCCCACGAATCGGTTTCATTGGCCGATGGTCCCGTCAGGCTCAGGCCGATGATCGGAAACACCGAGAATGTCATCCGATACACTTCTGTCTGAACCGTCGATGGCATCGAGTTGCGGACCTGCGACAGCCGCGCCTGCGTGTCCGACTCCGCCCGCCGCATGTCGGTGTCCCAGGAAAAAAATAAATCGATCTCCGCTGTCCCCCGGCCGGTGGAGGATCGAATCGTTTGGCACCCCTGCAAATCCTTCATCGACTCTTCGATGGGCCGGGTGATGACCGCCATCATCTCATCGGATGGCATGACGCCGTTTTGCACGATGATGATGACGCGGGGAAAATTGGTTTGCGGAAAAACCGCCGAGGGCATGTGATCGGCCGCATATCCACCGGCGACGGCGGCGGCGAGGACCAGGAAAATGATCGAGGCCCCGTGGCGAATTGCGAACCGTCCGAGCGTCGAAGTCATATCTTCCCGTCGAGGTGGCCCCGAAAGTCAGCGGCCGACGACCGTAATTCCCGATTGATTCAAAAGCCCGTACGCGCCGCCAGTGACGATCTCCTCACCTGGCGAAACCGTGTCGCCGAGCAGTTCGACACGGTCGTCTTGCCGAATGCCCAGATCGACATAGTGAAACGTCGCCTGATGCTCATCATCGCTGACAAACGCCACGCGCGGCCGGCCGAGGCTGTCACGCACAATGCTCTCTGCGGGGACCGTCAGACAATCGACATGCGTTTCTACTTCGATCCGCGCGGCAGTGAATTGATCCGCCTGAAATTCTGAACCCGGCGGCAGGGCGATGTCGGCCGAGATCATGCCGGTACTCGCATCCACCGCTGGATCGACACGCACCACTTGCGTTTGCATTTCGGATGGCGATGTCGTTGGCATTGTGCTGGGCGACGCATCGGAAGAAATTTTCGCCGCCATCGGCTCAATCCATGCGCTCTGTCCGATCTTCACATTCGCGGCGTCGAACCCGGGAATGTCCACGGCCAGCACCAGTCGATCCGTGTCGATCAGTGTGATGGCCGTTGAAGGATCAGCAATTTCCCCAGCGTGGATGGGGAGCGAAACGACCGTTCCGGAAATCGGAGCGGTGATGGTCAGCAAAACCTTTTGGACCTGGAGATATTTTACTTGCATCGCCGCCGCGTCACGGACCAGCGTTGCGATTGCTGCAAGCGAGCCGTTGGAAAAATGGCTTGAGGCATCCTGCATCGAGGCCAGGAATGCATTGGTGCGCTCAAGCTGGGCGTCGATGGTTCGACTATCCAGCGTCAGCAGCGCATCGCCCTTGTTCACATGCTGGCCCTCGACGCAATTCACTTCCTCAACTAGCGCGGGGGTCGGAATCGAAACCCGCGCCATCGCAGCCGTTTGGCCGGCCGTCGCCGGCGATGGTTCGATCCGGCCGTAAACTGTGAGAATGCGATGCAACGTTTCTTTTTCGACTGTTCCGACGTGGACTTCAACAGTTGTCGGGATTCCTTCGAGGCCCTGCTCGGCCTCTTCTCCGGTGGCCTGGGGGGTGTGATTGGACGCGAGATAATACAGGGCGACGCCGGCGACGATGAAGATGATCAGGTTGAGCAGAGGGATGAGGATGCGTTTGGCGGTCATGGCGATTGGGCTATTGTAACTTCCGGCGGCGGTTCGGCGAGCGGCGCTTCATCTCCCTCCCCTGGTACTCCGGGGGAGGGCAGGGGTGGGGGCTCGAACGTCGAGCGGCGAAACCCCCATCCCAACCCTCCCCCGGAGTACCGGAGGAGGGGGTAAGAATCGGACATCTTGCGTCACGATCAGTTTTTCCCGAAACTTGAATTTACCAATGCCGCGAAATGCTGACATTCTGCGTCAAACCAAGGAAACCCGGGTCAAGATTACGATTGATCTGGATGGTGTCGGCAAAACCGTTGCCGCGACCGGCGTCGGATTTTTTGACCACATGCTCGATCTGCTCGGCCGACATAGCCTGATCGATCTCGATGTGCAGGCCCAGGGCGATTTGCAGGTGGATGCGCATCACACCGTCGAAGATGTCGGCATCGTGCTTGGACAGGCGCTGGAAAAGGCGCTTGGCGAGAAGCGAGGCATCAACCGATACGGCTGGGCGAGCGTGCCAATGGATGAGACATTGGCCAACGTCGCCATCGACCTTTCCGGCCGCCCGGCGTTTGTTTACAACGCGCAATATCATGGCGGCTTGATCGGGCAATTTTCCGTCGAACTCATTGAGGAGTTCTTCAAAGCTCTCTCGACCAACGCGCGGATGAATCTGCACATCAACGTGCCGTACGGCACCAACAATCACCACATCGCCGAGGCGATCTTCAAAGCCACCGCCCGCGCCCTGCGGCAAGCCGTGAGCGTGGACCCGCGCAATCCCGATGTGCCCAGCACCAAGGGAACGCTGGATTGAATTTCATTTCCCCGCGAGCCCTTGTTTGAGCAGTTGATTGGCCGTTGCCGGATCGACGTTGGCTCCATGGGCCTTCATAAATGCCCCCATCGCCTGGCCGAATTGTTTCTCCGTGAAGGAATGGCTGGCGAGGAAATCGGCGACGAGCTTGGCCGTGTCCTGCGGCGAGGCCTTCTTTGGCAGATATTCCTCGACGACGGAGATCTCGAATTTCAGCTTGGCGACCTCGTCGGTTTTGCCCAGCTTTTCGTATTCCTCGATGCTCTTGCGCAGTTTCTTCCCGTAGGCGGCGACGGTCTCCTGAGCCGTGATCGGTTTTGGGGCCAGATCGATGTTCTTGACATCGCTCAGCAGCATCCGAATGACCGAAAGGCGATCCTTCTGTCCGGCCTTTAGGGCCGTCTTCATGTCTTCCTGCAATTTTTCCTGCAATTCCATCATTTACTCCATCTGGGGTTCGGGTATAATCCACATTCTACACCAAGGACGTTGTTACACGAATCCACGCACCTGCGAAGATTGGGCCTTGGCGAGAGGAAGTCCAAGGGAATCCGTCAAGGAAATTCGTTTAGATGCAACAAATGACAGCCACGCTGGAGGGAATCCTCCACATACCCGACGACCGGCAGGATGGCCAACTGCGCGATCCGCTTCATCTCCTGCGCCCGCTACGGCAGGGGATCGTGCCAAGGAAGCTGATCCGCGATCTGAATCTCCGGCCGGGTCTGATGCTTCGCGGCACGCCGCGCGGACCGGCGCTGGTGCAGGTGGATTCGATTGAAGGCCAAAGCCCCGGCGACTACGCCGAGCGCATCGCCATCTACGATTCCACCGCCCTTGACCCCGAGCCGATTCTCCGGCTGGAACATAATCCCACGGAATATACGACCCGCATCATTGATCTCTTGGCTCCGATCGGTTTCGGCCAGCGCGGACTCATCGTCGCGCCGCCGCGATCGGGCAAGACGATCCTGCTGCAAAACATCGCGCGGGGAATCCACCACAATTATCCGGATGTGAAACTCGTTTTGCTGCTCGTGGATGAGCGGCCCGAAGAAGTCACCGACATGAAGCGAAACGTGCCGGGGATTGTTTACGCATCGAGCAACGACAACACGGTTGAGAAGCATTTAGATTTGGCGCAACTGGTTATCGAACGCTGCAAGCGCGAGGTGGAATTCGGCAAGAACATCGTCGTGCTGCTCGATTCGCTCACGCGCCTCGGCCGAGCCTTCAACACCGGCGGCCCCAGCGGTGGCAGAACCATGTCCGGCGGGCTCGACAACCGCGCCCTGGAAATCCCCAAGCGCCTCTTCGGCGCTGCCAGAAAAATTGAAAACGGCGGCAGCCTCACGATCATGGCGACCTGTCTCATCGACACCGGCAGCCGGATGGATCAGGTGATCTTCGAGGAATTCAAGGGCACGGGAAATATGGAACTGGTGCTGGATCGCAATCTGGCCAACTCGCGCATCTATCCATCGCTGGATATCGTCGCCAGCGGCACCCGCAAGGAAGAAAAACTTCTCTCACCCACCGAACTCACCGGCGCCCGGCACATTCGGCGACTGCTCAGCAGCATGGCCCCGGCCCAGGCGATCAAGACTTTGCTGGATGTGATGGCCAAGCAAAAGACCAACGCTGAACTACTTGCGGCGGCGTCGGCTCGATCTTCGTAATTGGAACAAATTGGTGGGGCATTTAGGAGGACGAAGTGACACCTCAAATCCCGGCATTATCCGAAAAAGACAAAAGGCTATTAACTTCCATTCAAGCTGGAGAATTATCACAAGAAATGGCTGTGCTTGGACGATTCATAATGGCCTTTGGGTGGATGATGATCTTTACGTGGATCGTCGTATTCGTTGTTCTCCGCAGTGGCGCTTCTGGCTCTGTCCTCTATCTCCTCTATACAGGCGTGATTATTTTAATGGTCGGTGGACAAAGCGTCAGGGACTTTCGATATAAACGAATAATGAAACACTTGCTCGACCTCCAGCGCCAGAATCCTTGCCCACCACCACTGGTTTAACGTAGAATTCTGAACGGCTATCGCACAAGAATTCTTTCAATACCAAACCGTGATAATCAGCGCCGGCTCTTTGAGCTTCCCGTCCCACATGCCGACGACGCTGCTGGAGAATTTGATTTCCACTTCCGGATGTTGATCGAGCCAGGAGTTGATGCTCTGGTCGAGATATTCCACGCCCTGCTCGCTGAGCCGGCAGTGAAATGTGCGCATGCGGTTGGCGCCGGTGTTGTTGGCATGGAGCGGCCGCTTGAAATCCTGCTGGGTAAGCGGGGCGACGGACGTAATGCCATGGATTTTGCTCTTGGATGGCGGCTCATCCGCGCGCGCTTCATCCACCAACGACAATGGTTCCTCCGCCATCGACGGCCGATGTGCACCGGTGGGGAGCGGCCCGCTCATCGGCGGGAGCTTTTGCCCGTGCATCGGCGGATGAACCGTGGGATGCACATGCGCACCATGCCCGATGGATGGATGGGTTGGAAGAGAATGGTTCGGACCGATCTGGCCGAGATTGTTCAGACCTGCTTTGCCCTCGTTCACGCGAACCTCCTGATGTGTCAAACATCGTCCTAAAGAAGTGGTAACAATATCATATCACACGGCTGACGGCCGTCTAGATGAAATATCGGTGAATTGATGGACTAAAAAAGAGTGGAACCGCCAAGACGCCAAGAACGCCAAGGCCGGAAAATACGCCAAGAACACAGAATACGGTTTAAATACAAACACTAATCAATTTCTGGCCCCCCCTTGGCGTATTTTCTTCCTTGGCGTTCTTGGCGTTTTGGCGGTTCAACCCGCATTTGACGCGCAGCGCGACCCCGTAAAAGGCCAGGGCCGTGCGGCGTTCGTCCAATACGAACAGCTCAGCACGGCCCGGTCTGGGAAGATCCAAAAATCTTTATTTCTTGCCTACTATTGGCATCCGACGTCGCCGAAAGCCTCTGCATCCTCCTGTTTCTCTGTCACCAGCGCCCACGTGCAATTTCGCTCCAGATCCGGCCAGAGGGTCACGGTATGTGGCCGATTTTCTTTCGAGCCCGGTTCCGCGCACTGGGTCGTGGGCATGAACCAGTTGGAAACACCGGCTTGCTTTCCATCGAACTGATACAGCGTGAAAGTGTCCTTGCTCGACTGCCATCGCGTGAAGGCAACACTGGCCGAACCAAACTGGCACACGCCGCCGCCGACCAATTGCAGTTTCTCTTGCGGCTGGGGCAGATCGACGTTGAACGGCAAGTGCTTGTCGCTCAGTGCCGCCAATACCGTCATCGGTGCGCTGCTGTTCACGTCCACCGGCACGGTTTGATTCTCCAGCGCCCAATCCGCAATCTGCCGGACCTTCTGTTCGCTCAACGGCCTGGCGCGGGGCAAATCGCCCGAGGGCCACCAGAGATACGTCAGCGTTCCGACAATGAGCAAAATCGCCGCCGCCTGCTTCAGCCCAAACGATCCACTGAATGTCGGTCGCCACCATGGATGCACGGCTGCCGCGGCATTCTTTAGACCGATGGTCAGCAGGCCGATCTCAAACCCAATCGGCGGCTGCACGCGCATCAACTCTGCCCGCAGCCGATCGGCGTCTTTCATCGTCGCCGCCAGCGCCTCGCGCTGGGGAGCCGGCAGACTCGGCAGAAGTTTTTCAACCTCCCGCCGCTCCGGATCACCCGCCGGCAGACCGGCCATGGTCTGCCAATGCTCAAATTGTGCCTCATCGCGCATCATGCCTGGCCCCCTTTAACAACCGATTCACCCAACACCGAATCACCTTTGACAGGTGCACCCGCTGCGGAATCGCCTGCTGCCGATTCCCGATCGGTCAGGGCAATTCGCAATGTCCGCCGCGCCTGATCCAGTCGCGACAGGACAGTGCCCAGCGGTATCTGCATCACCTCAGCCGTCTCTCTGCACGTCCGACCCTCCATGAAAACCGTCAAAAAAGTTTCTCGAATCGCCGGCGACAGCGTTTGCAACGCCGTCTGCAGCGCATCTTTTTCCGCCATCTTCTCCAGCGGCCCAATCCCTCGATCCGCCGGTTGATCGTCCGAATTTTCCGGCAACGGCACCAATAATCCGCTGATCGCACGATTCGCCCGCAGAAAATGGGCGAAGCGATGGCGAAGAATCTGAAACAGCCACGCCCGCGCGCGATCCGAACCCTGTTGTCTGGTCAGCGATCGCCAGGCTTCGGTGAACGTCTCCTGAAGCAAGTCCTCCGCGACTTGCCGCTGGCCAGATAGCCGGAAGGCAAAACGATACAGCTCCGATGCGTAGTCCCGCACCCATTGCTCGTATCGGCGGCGATTGGAATCTGCCTGGGCCATCGGTGATGGATCGGCCAAGCCTGGGGTTTCGGGTAAAACAAGCCGCGCTACACTCCGGAAGACGTGCGCGACCAATCAATTCTACCCGATTCCGCTACTGGCGAGACTTACTGAAAAAGTTGCCGCCGCCAGTCCGATCCACCAGCCTCCTGTCTTGCGGCGGCCCGTCGCTCCTGAAGAGTCGCCTCATCCTTGAAGTGCCCAAAGGCGATGGAATTATTCGGTGAAAAATAGGAATATTTGAAAAGATGCGCATCCGGCCGTTCCCTCCATCCTTACTACATGCTTACGAAGATTTTGGTTCGGCGGATGCGAATGTGCAAAGGAGAGTGAAAAGCCTAACTGATATCGCTCGCAAAACTGCGAATGACATGATGGCCAATCAATTCGGCCCCAGCTATTGTAGCGGTGCCATGGAAACCAGCAGCGCGCAATTCTCGGCGACGCGCGGTCCAAATCGAAAGATAACAGTCCTCGGTTCACTCGAGGATAGGTGCGGCGCTATATTTGCCTCACTTGCGACGATCGGAATCGCCGCAGCGATCCTCGTAACGGCCTCGGAACTTGAAGATCGACGGAATTATCTCGCCGCACTAGGTGTTGGAGTGTGGCTTGGTTGGTGGATTTTTTTCGACATGCAATATCTTGGGCTGATCTGGAAGGGTGTTCGAAAAGGCAAACGTCCACTTGGGCTCCGGATCGCGTTGATTCAGCGCCGACCGCCTCTGTTGCTTCGGCCAATCGTCTGTCTTTGGTGGCTTGCTCACTTTGCTACGGCAGTTCTTTTTGCGCTTATCCTCGCCGAATTGAAACGAGATGCTTCGGGGGTCGTCGATACCTCCGACCATGTGTTATTATCAGTACTTACATTTCTGGCAAGCCTTGGAATAACTTACTCTGCCAATGGCTACCTGCTTCTTGCCATCACGGCACTCAGACGGAGCCGAAAGGTTATCACAACGATTTGGTCGTGGCGGCTTTTACTCGACGTAGTCCTTTCCTTGGTCTGCGTTTATCTTTCGAGTTACCTGTTCAATTGAAATACGACCGGCGCACTCTTCGACGGTGACAGAGCAAGACTGAAGTCGCTCTCCAAACGTCGAACGCATTGAAAGAAAGGTGTCTGACACCTTTTCTTGAACTCCTCCTCCCCTTGTTACTCCAGGGTAGGGGTGGAACGTCGATCGACGTACGAAGACCCCCACCCTGACCCTCCCCCGGAGTACCAGGGGAGGGGACAATTTCGTGTTGTTTACTCCAAAGCCTGCAATTCCTTCATCACCCCTTCGGCCTCGCTCTCTTCCGGAAGTTTCTGTTTACCCAAATCCCGATATGCCCGTGCGACGGCTGATTCCGTGATGTCGGCCAGCGGCAGATAGACGCCGTGCGTCTGGCGCGATGTGAAAAGATGATGCGTCACAATGCCGATGCGCTCGGATGCCAAAAGATCGATCGGCTCTTCCGCCATCTTCTGAGCCGTTGCAAGGATCGTCCGCAGCAAATCTGCCGGATGAGATGGAATGTTGACGATGCTGGCGATCTGCTCGATTTGTCCCCGAACGATCACAAACACACTGGCGCATCCCTTCCACGGTCCATTCTGCAACGAGACAAACGCAAAATCCTTCAGCGGACGCAAATGCCGGAGCGGGCCTTTGCCGATTTGTGAAATCTCATTGGCGAATGATTTGATCTTCGACGCGGTTTCAAATCGCAAATCCGCCGCCGCATCGCGCATGCGCTGGGTCTGGTCCCGCACCATCTCGCGCGGATCAGTCAATGTCTGCACGCTCCATTGAATCATCACCCGATACTGATCCATCGAAATCGACCCATCGCAAGGAGCCGGGCACTTGCCCATCTCCTTGTACGCACATGCCCGGCCCTTCGGCGCTTGAATCAGAATCTGGTAATACCGGCAAAGATCAAACCAGTCCTCCACCTGCTCGACGAACTTCCCCGCCACATGTTTATCCTCCAGCGGGCCGAAATAAACGCCCGTGGACTTGGTCAAATCAATCGTCTTCACATACCGCGGAAAATCCACATCGGGATTCACATGCACGAACCACGCCGGTCGAAATCCGACCATGCCCTGATAGGTTTGCGGAAAAATCTGCCGGGCCGCGTCGTGATAGACCCAATCCGCCTCCAACGCGCTGTCCACCCGGCGAAAATAAATTCGACGCACGATCTGCCGATATTCCACCCGCTTGGAATGCATGAGCGTCTGCTCGCCGCTCAATCGGCGTTTGAGGCTGGCGCGAAGATTCTTCACGCACAAAAGCTGGATGGGATTATCATCCGCATCGGTGAAGAGATAGACCGCCCATTTCCCCGGCGCTAGTTGGAGGAATTGCTCGAAATCCTCGGAGGAATCGAAATCCAACCGATGGTCCAGGATTGCCGGCGTTTGGGGCATCGCTGCCCACATGGTAGGATCGACGCAGGCAAAAAACAGTATGCCCGATCAACCGACCAACCCGCTCGTCAGCATCATCATGGGCAGCCAGTCCGATTGGGAAACCATGCATCATGCGGTGCAAATGCTCAAACAATTCGGAGTGCCGCATGAGAGCAAGGTGATCTCCGCCCATCGCACGCCAGGATTATTGACGGATTATGCCATCGCCGCCGAGGGGCGCGGTGTGCAGATCATCATCGCCGGCGCCGGCGGGGCGGCACATCTGCCCGGAATGACCGCCGCGCAAACCATCCTCCCAGTCATCGGCGTCCCCGTGAAAAGCGCCGCCCTGAGCGGCATCGACTCGCTCCTCTCCATCGTCCAAATGCCCGGCGGCGTCCCCGTCGCCACCATGGCCATCGGCAAAGCCGGCGCTATCAACGCCGCGCTCCTGGCGATCGCGATTCTCTCGCATTCAAACCCGGAGCTGCGCGAACGTCTCCGCGAATATCGCAAACAACAGGCGCAACAAGTCATCGAAACCGAATTGCCGTGACACTTTTATCCGCTTCGGCGTGCCCGAAAAAAAACGCCGGCGGTGGTTTCACTCACCGCCGGCGCCAAGAGGTCAGCGATTTGTCGTCTTTGCGGAAGAGGGCGACGACATCACGCCGGGAAGGGACAATCGATCCAATTCATCCAGAAAGACCACGGCGGGAATCGAACCCGCATAACGGGCTTTGCAGACCCGCGCCTTTGCCATTCGACCACGTGGTCATCGCCGCGAAGGCCTACGCGACCTTCACGGCCTCCCCTACTTCGATCGGAGCGCTGACCAGAAATTCAGGGTGTGCGTATTCGCTCATGGTAAATCTCCTGTTTTGGGGTGCGAGGAAAAACAGAGCAGGATGCTCCGTAACAAATTAGGCTGCCTGACAACAGTCTGGGCGACCGGAAACAGCCGAGATGAAAAGAAGCGTTCTGCTCATTGTCGTGAACAATAAAACGCGCCGCGCCTGCTTGCGTCAAGTGTGATCGGACAGTTGTCCAGCGCATCGGGCGCATCGCGGTTGAAGGTGGCAGTCCCGGCAATGTGGGTTAATGCTTCCCCAAATCTTTCGGTGGTGGGCCAGGTTCACCCCCGGTGCGGCGAGGATGTGGGACTGGTCGGCCAACTTCAATCGGGCTTGATTGGCCGGCGTATGCGCGTTCGACGCGACTCGCCTGCGGCAAAGTGGGCGAAGAGCAGCGCAAAGGCCAGAAGGAATGATCGGTGTTCGAGGAAAGCCATCACGACAAACAGGGCGCTCACGGCATATATACATTTGAGCCTGAATCCAGCGAAGCCTTCCGAGTCTCGTTTCGCCCAGTTCCGACTCAATATCAATGCGGTGAAAAACACGATGATCAGGGGCAGATAAATCATGGGATCAGCCATCCGATGCGATAAGAAGACTGAACCACGCCGTCAGGGGCTTGTCAAATAAGCCCGACTTGAAAATTAAAGGGTTAAACAAGCTCACTACCAATCTTTCTTGACTCTTGACAAGCCAAATGACCGATGTAACAATTACGCCCACAACGTCGGTCGGATTAGTAGGTATTAAACCTATCGGCCGATTAGGGTGCCAAATGATGCGTTATCCAGCATTAAATCATCAATCGCCAGCCATTTCGCTATGCCGCGCTCCGGGGCAACCGTGTCGATGCCGCTGTAAAAATGGTCCTTGTTGAGGCCTGATCGGCGCCATGAAAAAACGCCGGTCGACTTCGTCCCCCGGCCCGAAAGGGCGGGCGATTCGTGCATTTTCAACCCAATCAGAGCGCCGCGCAATGACTCAGCTATTACCAACATCCGAAGAAATCATCCGAGAATCAGCAGACTCCCTCCTGGCCAAAAATCTCGTGACCGCCCGCCTGGCGGCCGGGGTCACGCAGCAGGAATTGGCCGAGGCATCCGGGATATCCAGGGCGACCATCGCGCAGATCGAGACCGGCAGCAGCGATCCCCGACTTTCTACAATCGTCGAATTGGCCCGAGCCCTCGGGTTGCCGGCAATCCTGCTTCTGATCGGAATGCCGGAAGTTCGCGCGCTGGCGGCAGTTCTTGATCGAACCGATGGAGATCGACATTCGTTCGATCCGCGCGATCTGGCGCGGATGGCAAATTTTATTGATTCGGGGATGCTCAAGGACCGCGGACGAGCAGCCCTCATCGGGGCGACCGCCGCTGAATCGTTCTCCGAAACAGAATTGGCGCGCGTGTCGGCAGCGATTTTTTCGGCTTTCCTCCCTGGCAGCGGAACTGAGATTGGGGCATTGCTGGGAGATTCCCTGGCCGAATCGCATCCCGCCGGAAGAACCGCTCGGACGCGGGGTGCCATCGCCAAAGAAAAAGCGCAATAAGAAGCCTGCTTCCGCGGGCAAAGGGGGCATTACATGATCGACATTGCCGACCATCAAACGGTCTTCTCTCCGCTGGTCAGCGCCTACCACGAGCGCGGCTATCAAGCGGGCTACGCGCGCGGGATGAACGATGCGCTGACGGCGGCTCTGGAATCGACCGAGGATTTCATTCGTCTTCAGCCCAATTCCGCCGCTGATCCGCGCCAACTGTTGTATGCGTTTTCGGAGTTTCTGGAGCAGCGGGTTGGCGGGAAATCTCCGGACCTGGAGCGAGGTTTTGTCGATGGATTGGGGATTTAATCACCGATGATGAATCGGCGCTTGCAAAGATCCCAAGCAGGCTCTTGACGGCTTTTCGGCCGGCGCGCTGCACAAAATAACCGGTGACGTGCGCGGCTGATTTGAGTGATGGGCGATAGGCGGTGAGATTCACCAACGGCCGGCTGTGCTTGGCGTAATTCTGTTTGAATTCATTGCTCCCGGCCAGATGATCGTAGGTCGTGACGCCCTGCTCCGATAGATACTTCATGAGGCGCAAACTGACAGCCGTGCCGGGGCTGCGGACGGCGCTTGTTTCCAATGAAGTGCCGCACTGATAGCAGTCGAATTTTTTCCCCACACGATGTCCGTAGAGCAACGCCAAGGGCGCGCCTTCGAACGACAGGCGAGCGAGAATCACCTCTTGTTTGGGGACCAGCGCGATCGCCAAAGCGCGGTGGAACTGGGCATGCCGCGGGGCAAAACTCCCGGGTTTTCCTTCGGAGGTCCACCGAGCGCGATGCAGTTCAACGAGTTGATCGAAAAACCGCTCGGCGTCGTCCGACGTTTGGGCGATATCAAAAGCCATTCCCGCCTTCTCCGAATCGCGCACTATTTTTCTCGCTTTGTATCGGGTGCCGGAGGAAAGATGTTGCAGATAACCTTCCCATCCACCTCGCAAATCAGAAATATGGCATACCCCCGGCGACAGCGCTTTGACGATGCGGCCGCTTCCTGAAAGAGTCTTCGAAAGCCCCAGCAGCGGAGTATCATCCGGCATCTCGGTAAGATGCAGTTCATCCCACGACACCTCGCGCGAACGGAGAATGAATTCTCCGAGCGATTCAATGCAGGGCTCAAGATGCTCGGGGGCGAATAGCAAATTGGTGTATTCAGCACAGGTTTCCTCAAATTCCGCGACGCCACTGGAGATGAACCGCAGAATGCGCGGGGAAAAAAGTGGATGCCCCACGCACTGCTCGTATAGCGGGAGAACTCCGACAAGATGAGATTCGCGGCGGACAGTCAGAACCCTCAGCCCGCGTCCCCCGTCTCCGTAGGCAGTTCCGAAAACGCGCCACCATTCACTGATCCATTCCCAACGCAGCGGCGGCGAGGCGCTTGGACTGGAAATAAAGAGCTCATCCCACTGCGGTTTCAGCGCGGCGAGTTTTGCTGCGTCGCGGACAACGGAAATGTTGTAGTGACCACGGGCCATGTTGACTGGTTTTGCTTTCGCTATTGCCCGTTGTGTATTTTCTAACGCGTGAATCTAAAAAATGTTTACCCTTCAGCAACAAGATTATTCGCTCTTAGAACCCGCCTGGATGTCAATTTACATAGACATTGCGAATTTAGGCGATGAGATTTCGAGAGCGTGCATGGAATGGACAAAATGGGGAGATGACTACGGAATTTTGGAGCGGTAGATTTTGCGGAAGGATGTTAAAGCAGGCTGGGATTGCGGCCGGACTTCAAATTCCAAATCGCGGTCACCAGCGCATCAACATCCTCGCAGGTGTTGTAGAGAGCCAGCGACGGACGCACGGTTGTTTCAACCCCAAATCGCCGCAAAATCGGTTGGGCACAATGATGCCCGGAGCGGACAGCGATCCCTTCCTGATTTAGCGCGGACCCAACGTCTTCGGTGCGAAAACCATCCAGCACAAACGACAATACGCTGGCTTTTTCCCGCGCGGTGCCGATGAGATGCAGTCCTGGAATCCGCTGCATTTGCTCGGTGGCGTAGAGCAACAAATCGTGTTCATAGCGCGCAACATTCACCATGCCGATGCGCTCGAGATAATCGATCGCAGCCCCAAGCCCCACGGCATCGCCGATGCTTCCGGTCCCCGCTTCGAACCTTCCCGGCGGCGTTTGATACGTCGTCTTCTCGAACGTGACATCCGTGATCATGTTGCCGCCCCCTTGCCAGGGTGGCGTGTTCTCCAGCACATCGGCCTTTCCATATACGACGCCAATACCGGTCGGCGCGAGAACTTTGTGGCCGGAAAAAACATAAAAATCGCAATCATACGCCTGCACATCCACGCGCAAATGTGAAACCGCCTGAGCCCCATCCACCAAAACTTTCGCCCCATGCCGATGGGCGGCGGCGATCATCTCCTCGACGGGAGTCACCGTTCCCAGCGCATTGGAAACATGTGCGAAAGCCACCAGCCGCGTCCGCTGATTCAAAAGCCTTTCATATTCATCCAGCAAAACCTGCCCGGTGCTATCCACCGGAGCCACGCGCAGCTTGGCTCCTTTCTCCGCGCACAGCATTTGCCAGGGAACAATGTTCGCGTGGTGCTCCAGCCAGGTGATGACGATCTCATCATCTTTCTGAATATTCCGTTTGCCCCAGCTTTGGGCGACCAGATTGATCCCCTCGGTCGCGCCGCGGACGAAAATGATTTCCTTGGAAGTCGATGCGTTGAGAAATCGCCGGACTTTTTCACGCGCCGCCTCGTAAGCATCCGTTGCTCGAGCGGCCAGCGTGTGGGCGGCACGATGAATGTTGGAATTTTCGTGAGAGTAGAAATACGAGAGCCGATCGATGACCGATTGCGGCTTGTGCGTCGTCGCGGCGTTGTCGAGCCAAACCAGTTGCCGGCCGTTCACCTTTTCCTGAAGGATCGGAAAATCCCGACGAATGGCATTCACATCAAACGGAATGGACGACAAATCGGAAAACGGCGCCGCGCCCAGTGCCCAACCCGTTTTCGATAAAGTCGACTGCGGATTTGCCAGATCGAGAGATTTAACATCCTGAAGAAAATCGAACGATCCCATTCGCCCCATCCCCAGATCATTCATCGGAAGGCCGGGAATCTGCGGCGAAGCCAGATCGGCGAAAGACCCGGGAATCGGCGGCGTCTTTCCACCGGACAAGGAGGTTTCAAATCCCCGCATTTCGGTCTCATAAGGAATCTTCACCGTCCCCATCGCCGGCGCGCCGGGGATCGTCGCGGCGGACGCCGTCGCAAAAAGACTTCGCGCTTCCTCCAGAAACGAAAACGAAGAAGCGCGCGAAAAATCGCTTGCCGAAATTCCGCCGGGAATCCCGGGCCAGGAAGAAACCGATGAAGTTCCCCCCGATGAAGTTGCTGTTGCGGCTTTCGATTCCGCCGTCATCTGATCCGGCAGTTTGCGAAGCTCCTCTTCGGTGGGGATTTTCACGCTCTGGGGATCCGCCACAAACGATTCCCTCGCCTGATCCTGCCCCGGCATGGCGCGAAAAAACTCATTCGCCATTTTCGTCATGGTCGCCTCATCCGGCAGACCAGCGGCTGTCGGCGAAATCAGCGACTCCGCTTGCGGAATAATTTCCGCAGCTTCCTTGGGCAGATCACTTGTACTCATGGTAATTGCCCACTTCCACCTGCTCGAGAACCGCAATCGCATCATCTGTCAAAATCGCGGCCGAGCAGTAGAGAGAAATCAGATACGACCCGATGGCCTTGCGACTGATACCCATGAACCGCACCGAAAGCCCCGGCGTTTGTTCGCCTGGCAATCCCGGCTGAAAGAGACCGATGACACCTTGCTTTTTCTCGCCGACGCGCAGCAGCAGAATGCTGGTCTTGCCGCCGGGCGAGGTGGGCTTGGCTTTTCCATCGACATGAATTTTGTCGGTGGGCACGATGGGAATTCCGCGCCAGGTCAGGAACGGCGTGCCGAACAGCGTGACCGTTGGTGGCGGAACGCCGCGACGGGTGCATTCTCTTCCAAACGCTGCGATGGCTCGTGGATGCGCCAGGAAAAACGACGGCTCTTTCCAGACTTTGGTGAGCAGTTCGTCGAGATCATCCGGCGTCGGCGCGCCCGCGCGCGCTTTGATGCGCTGCGAATCCGCCACATTTTTCAATAGCCCGTAATCGCTGTTGTTGAGCAGCTCGCTTTCCTGCCGCTCTTTGACGGTCTCAGTCGCCAGGCGAAGTTGCTCGCGAATCTGATCAAATGGATTGCTGAACAGATCGGAGATTTTCGTCTGAACATCCACGACGGCCGAGATGGAATTGAGCGTGTATTCGCGCGGCTTCTCGTCATAATTCACATACGAATCGGGAAGGTCCTGCTCCCCTTTCTGATCGCAAATCACTTCAACCGATTTTTCATCCACCACGCGGTTGACCCGCAGCGTGCCTGCTTCCAGCGGCTTCCAATCCAGAAACCGCACCAGCCAGCGCGGCGTGATCGCTCCATATTGCGGCGGTGTTTTGGTGACATTGGCGAGTTGAAATGCCGCCCGTTCGCCGAGCGTGTGCTGAGCCGTTCCGGTATCTGCCATGAGAGTACTCCTTTTCCCTCGATTTCCGATCTCCGCAGTCATCGCGGTTCAATGGACGGAGTGTTAATCTAGAGAAAGCTTTCCGGCAATACAACGTCGGCCAAAATATTGTCCAGCCGATTTGGCGCATAAGTCTATTTATTTCCAGTACTTAAATCCACCCTATTCCTATAGGAAATGTTGGATCGAGGAGCAAACTCCTCTATTCAATTGAGGGTTTTTGCCGCGCAGAAATCCAAATGCTATTTTGCCACAGATAGAAAATCAGATGAACACAGATAAAAAAAATTCTCAATATTCATCTTTGGCAATACAGCTTTTGAATTTCCTTTGCAGATGCCGGCTCGAACGCGCATCAAGGCTCCGGTGGGTATTTGCTCAGTTTCCTCTGCAACGATCTCCGATGAATCCCCAACACCCGCGCGGCCTGGGAAATATTTCCGTTG
Source organism: Tepidisphaeraceae bacterium (assembly GCA_049515255.1). Lineage (GTDB taxonomy): Bacteria > Planctomycetota > Phycisphaerae > Tepidisphaerales > Tepidisphaeraceae > JBEKUH01. Next base: position 30,348 of record JBEKUH010000035.1, read on the forward strand.
CAATCCATCAGCACCCGCTGAATGTGCTCCCATTCCACCCGCGCCAGTGACGGCGCGCTGTTGGGCGCGGGAATCTTGGCCGTCTTCTCAAACGCCGCCAAAATCTGATCCGCATCCGCCGGCTTGGTGAGATAATCCACAGCTCCGCGTCGCGTCGCCTCCAAGGCCGTGGCGATACTGCCATATCCCGTGAGCACCACAATTCTAGCCTGTGGATGCATGCGAAGAATATCGGTGACGAGATCCAGCCCCGACCCACCCGGCATTCGCAGATCGACAATCACCCGGTCCGGCCGCAAGCGCTGGCAAAGCTGCCGCGCCTCGGCCGGCGATGCCGACCCAAACGCATCCAACTGCCGCGCCGCCAGCGCCGCAACCAGGCGCGTGCGAAAGGTCGAATCGTCATCCACGACTAACACGCGCAATCGGGCGGTTTCGGTAACGGCGAGGGTCATGCAAACATCTTGGTGTTTTCGCCCCAAGATGCAATGATGATTCATCCATAAACTCATGCTAACAAATACCTTATTAAAATCCTCCGAAATCGAATAAAATCTTCCAATTTTTCTCTTGACTCCACAAAAATTGTTAGTATTATGTACGGACGATCCCCATCCGCCCCTAGAACGGATGATGGGAACTCGACAGGCTTTGGGGCCTGTCAACGGGGCCGTTGCCGGCCAACCTCCGGCGGGATAGCGCAATCGGATTGCCAACGCCCGTTCCGAGGCCCGCGTGCGTCCGCCTGTGAATCTGTACGGGCGACACGGGGATGTCACTGGGGCCACCTGCGTGTGTGCGTGGCACACCGCTAAAGCTCCACGTCGCGTGGTCACAGGAGCCATGCGAGATTCTGTACGCAGGGCTTGCGACGGTCCCGTTGACAGGCGTCAAAGCGAATGGGTTCGAGAGGAAGAGATGGAATGATGGGAAGAAAAAAGACTCGGCAACGCCGATGAAAAGATGAACGTGGATGGCAGAACTGTTTAGCCGCGACCCGCAGGGGAGCGCGTCGATGCTCGCCATGCGAACGCGCTCCCCTGCGGGTCGCGGCTAAACGATTGCGCGCATGGAGCGCCTTTTGAATTCCATCACCTTGTCACCCCCTCACCTTGTCACCCCCTCACCTTGTCACCCCCTCACCTTGTCACCTTCTCCTCCAACTTCCAGTTTTCCAGAACTTTTACGCCACTCCCGCGTCCAATTCGCAAATGAACCGTTTATCCGTTTGGAAACAAGTTCCCGGAGGGGCCATGAAAATCACTCGATGGATCGCGGCGGTGGCGTGCTGTGCGCTGGTGGGAATCGGATTTCTGGCGGCTCAGGAAATCGCCAATACTCAAACCGATCGTTATCTCGGCCACGTTTCGACCGACAAGCCGATCTACCGCGCCGGGGAGCGCATGTTTATCCGCACCGTCGTTCTGGGCGCGGAGAATCAGCATCCGCTTCCCGATAACCAAAGTTCCGAAGCGACGTTCAAAATCACCGGCCCCAAAGGCGAAACGTTGGCCAACGGATGGGCCACGATTCAGCAGAGCGTCGCCGGATTCGCCTGGGACGTTCCAGCCGATGCGACCGGCGGGCAATACAAAATCGTCACCGAGTTCCCCGCGCTGGGAATTCCACCGGCGGAACGAAAATTTGAAATCCGCGCCTATCGCGCCCCGCGCCTCAAGGGCGAGATTATTTTTCTACGTGATGGATTTGGGCCGGGCGATGTCGTCAAGGCGTCGCTGCACGTCGAGCGGGCCGAGGGGGGCGTGCCCGCCGGCGCGGCCGTTTCCGCATCGGCTATCGTTGATGGGGCGACTGTGTTTAGCGGTTCGACCGCCATTGACCCCGCTGGAAATTGCTCTGTGCAATTCAAATTGCCGCAGCAGATTTCCACCGGCGATGGAACACTTTCATTGGCCATCACCGAAGGCGGCGTCGTCGAGCCGATCGCCAAGACCATTCCCATTCTCGTGAATACCGTGGACATTTCCTTCTACCCCGAAGGCGGCGATCTCGTGGCCGGGCTGGCGAACCGTGTTTATCTGGAATCCCGCACGCGATCCAAAAAGCCCGCCGATATCGTCGGGCAGATCGTCGATTCTGAAGGACAAGTGGTGGCAGATGTGAAGACGGAACATGAAGGCCGAGGGAGATTCACATTCACCCCGCGATTGGGTGTGATTTACAACTTGAAGTTGTCCCAACCCGCTGGAATTGACAAACTCTTCCCGCTTCCAGCCGCAGTTGCCAATGGAATTGTCCTGACGTCATCGACGGACATCACAACCGCCGATCAACCGGTGACTCTCCAATGCGCCTCCAGCGCCGGCGGGGATTACACGGTAACCCTCAGCAAACACGGCCAATCATTCTCATCTCAGATGCTGGACCTCAAGGCCGGCAAGCCCGTGGATGTTTCGCTGGATGCGCCAGGTTGGGCCGATGGCGCGCTGGTGGTGACGGTGCGCGACCAAGACGGCAAGGGACTGGCCGAGCGGCTCGTCTATCGCCAGCCGGATCATTCGCTGCATGTCACGGTGAAATCGGACAAGGATTCCTATGTTCCCGGCGATCCGGTGTCGGTCACGATCACCACGACCGATGACAACGGCAATCCCGTCCCGGCAGTGGTGGGCATCACCGCCACCGACACCAGCGTTCTGCAAATCCCCGAGCAACGCGACCGCGCGCCGCGGCTCGCCGAGATGGCGCTTCTGGAAGATGATGTGAGGGAACTGGCCGACGCCCAGACGTATCTCGATCCAACGGATCCGAAAGCCCCGCTGGCGACGGATCTTCTGCTGGGCACGCAAGGCTGGCGTCGATTCGCCAGCGTAGATGAAGCGGCATTCCTGGCGAAGTGGGGTGATGCGGGACGACGCGCGCTGGCGAACCGACAGCCGATAGTTTTGCGATACAGCTTTGCCAATCCAATGGGCGGATTCGGCGGCGGTGGGGGCGGAATTCAAGATCAACAGGCGCAGGTGGAGGACATGCTCGCGGACCGCGCCGCGGTGAGCACGGCGATGCCGGCACCGGCAGTCCCTCCGGCAATGGACATGCCCGAAGAGGATTTCGATATTGCCAAGGACGAAACCGGGCAGCCGGAGCGAGCAAAGGCCGGGCAGAACATATTATTTCCTAGCCAAGATGTACGAATTTACGCCCATGATCTCCGGCCCGATTACCAACCCGGACAACGCAAGGATTTTGCTGAGACAATCTATTGGTCCGCCGGCGTTCCAACCGACGCGGCCACGGGAACCGCGACGATTTCCTTCAAGCTCAACGACTCGGTGACCAGTTTCAAAATCTCGGCCGACGCATTCGACCAAAACGGCGCGCTCGGCGAAGGGACGGCGACGATTCGTTCCATTCAGCCGTTTTATGTCGAGCCGAAATTGCCGCTGGAAGTCAGCGGCGGCGATGTGATTCGCCTCCCGATCGCGGCCGTCAACGGAACCGGCGATCAATTGCCGGTGAAGTTCACGATTGATCCTGATCCATCGCTGACGTTCGGTTCGATCCCCGATTTCATGTTGCCCGCCGGTGGGCGGGATCGGCGAATATCTGAAATCACCGTCGGTCCAAAGCCGGGCACGGCCAATATCCACATTACCGCCCAGGCGGGATCGTATTCCGATCAGGTGACTCGGCAACTGATCATCAAGCCAGTCGGATTCCCCACGGAAATCTCCGGCGGCGGAATGCTGGATGCCAATGCGTCGATTTCGCAATCGGTTGTGATTCCATCTTCGGTCGTTCCCGGCAGCGTGGTCACCAGTGTTGCCCTTTATCCGACACCGGTTGGAAATCTCACCGAAGCGCTCAAGCGCCTGATGCAGGAACCGTACGGTTGCTTCGAGCAGACCAGCTCGACGACGTATCCGCTGGTGATGGCGGATCAATATTTCCTCAGCCACAGCGGCGTCGATCCGGCGATTATTCAGCAGAGCAACGAGTTGCTCGACAAAGGCTACAACCGCCTGATCGGATTCGAATGCAAGAACAAAGGATACGAATGGTTCGGCGATGATCCCGGCCACGAATGCCTCTCGGCCTACGCCATTCTGGAATTCACGGACATGTCGCAGGTGCGAACGGTGGATCAAACGATGGTGCAGGACACGCGGAATTGGCTGATGTCCCATCAGGATGGCAAAGGCGGATTCACGCACGATCGACCGGCCATGCACACGTGGATTACCGATCCCGATTGTGCCAACGGTTATTGCACCTGGGCGCTTCTGGAATCGGGCCAGACCGGTTTGCAACCGGAAGTGGCCTGGCTCAAGAGTCATGCGACGGATGATTCCAACAGTTATGTGAAAGCGCTTGCAGCCAACGCGATGTCGCTGGCGGGCGATCACGATGCGGCCAAACAATTCATGGATGATTTGGCGAAGAAGCAGGAAAAAGACGGGCATGTCTCCGGCGCAACCACCAGCGTCGTCGGCAGCGAAGGGGACAGTTTGGAAATTGAAACGACATCGCTGGCGGTTCTGGCGTGGCTTCGTGATCTAACATATGCCGCCAATGCGACACGCGGAATAAATTATTTGGCCGATTCGTGTCAGGACGGGCGATATGGCTCGACACAATCGACCGTGCTGGCGCTGCGTGCGATTGTGGAATATGACCGCGCTCGGGCGCATCCATTGGCTCCGGGAAAAGTGCAACTGATCGTCGATGGCCAACCCGTCGGCGGGGCGTTTGCGTTCACTGCCGACACGCAGGGCGTGATGAAATTGCCCGACATTTCTGATCTCCTCTCGCCCGGAAGTCACGAGATTTCGCTGAAGATGATCGATGGTTCGCAAATGCCGTACGCGGTGGATGTGACCTACAACAGCGTCACGCCGGCGTCGTCAGATGCGTGCAAAGTTGGTTTGACGGTGGCGCTGAAGGACACGCAGATGGTCGAAGGCGGCACGACGGAGGCGGATGTGACCGTAACCAATCGCACTGATGCTGCGATCCCCACGCCGATCGCCATCATCGGATTGCCGGGCGGTCTTGAAGTGCGTTACGACCAGCTCAAGGAACTGGTCAAAGCCCAGCGCATCGCCGCCTACGAAGTGCGCGGCCGCGAGGTGATTTTGTATTGGCGTGACATGGGTCCGAGCCAGCGGATCGATATTCCCCTGAGCCTGACCGCCGCCGTCCCCGGCGACTACACCGGTCCGGCGAGTCGAGCATATTTGTATTACGGCGACGATAACAAGCAGTGGGTGGAAGGATTGAAAGTGCGGATCGCGGCGAAGTAGACACAGATCGTTTAGCCCCGCCGGCCTCAGCGGGGTCCGGGACGGCCCGGCTCAGTTTGCGGGGCATGCGCTCAAGTTAGCTTCTCGGCCATTCCTTCAACCCCCGATGAATCCGCTCCCAGCTTATCGCATCGCCTTCGATCAGATTTTTCACGCCGAGCAGGCGCATGATGTAGAGGCATTGGGCGCGGTGGTGCATGCCGTGCGTGGTGATGTGGACGAGGCCGGCGCCCAGCGGTTTTTTATGCGGAGGATCGTCGAGATAATCCGTGAAGAAATCGTCCTGGCAATTTTCCGCATCCACGTTTTTGCCAAGCGAACTCAATTGAGCGGCGACAATGTCGAGTCTTTCGATCAATGTGGCAATCGAGTTCCCGGATACATTCGATCGCTGCGGCTGGCCGGTCATCAGATCGCACCAGCATTCCATGTTGGCGATGATGTGAGTGAATGTACGTCGAAGCGAGCGATGTCCGATGTCAAATTCGCAGTCGAGGGCGGAATCGGGAAGATCGGCCGAGAGAGCCAGAAGCGATCGCGTGGTCCACGCATCGTGCTGGAGCAGTCGCTCAAGAATGGTCATCTACCCGCGTCAGGATTCGAACCTGAGACCTCCGGTTTAGGAAACCAGCGCTCTATCCAACTGAGCTACGCGGGCTCGTGCGGAGGCTTTGCCTACCGCTGCGGAGGCTTTGCCTACCGCTGCGGAGGCTTTGCCTACCGCTGCGGAGGCTTCGCCTGCCGCTGCGGAGGCTTCGCCTGCCGCTGCGGAGGCTTCGCCTGCCGCTTTTTCAACGCTATCGCGGTTTTCATGGCGAAGCAAGGCGAATTGAATATCAAGGCGGGTCTGCTCTGTTTATTAATAACTCACTGTGGTGATGATTACCTTTCCACGGAAGATTCGGTGAATGAGGATGGTGTAGGCGATCACCAGCGGCATGCCGAGGAGGGCGATCACCAGCATGACTTGCAATGTGCGGGGGGTGGAGGAGCTGTTGTAGATCGTGAGGCTAGCGGAGGGATCGTTGATGCAAGGGAGAAGTCGCGGGAACAGGCCGAGGGCGGCGAGGAACATCAGGGAAGCGATCAGCGTCGAGGATGCGAAAAAGGTGGTGCGAAAGCGCGCGGATTTCAGGCCGATGGGGATGTAAATGATTGCAGCGAGAAGCAGGGCGGCAAAGAGCCAGGTGAGCGGATCGGCGACGGCTGTTTGGAGGAGCGACGGCGCCCACACAAAAGTCGCGCCGGTGACGACGATGAACATGATGATGGTGGCAACCCAGAAATTCCTGGCCAGGCAAATCAATCTATTTTTCGCCTCTCCTTCGGTTTTACCGAGCAGAAAAATCGCTCCGTGCAGGAGGAAGACGGTGATAACCAGCAGGCCGACGAGGACTGCATAGGGGTTGAGGAGGCTGAAGAAATTTCCGGCGTAGGTTCCGTCGGAGGTGAGGGGCACGCCACGGAGGACATTACCGAAGGCGACGCCAAAGAGCAGAGCGAGCAGAAAGCTGCCGACGCCGAAGGAAGTGTCCCAGATGGCTCGCCAGCGCGGGCTGTCCACCTTTCCGCGAAATTCGATGGCGACGCCGCGCAAGATCAGCGCGAGCAACACGGCCATCATCGCCAGATAGAATCCGCTGAATACCGTTGCGTAAACAATCGGAAACGCGGCGAAGAGCGCGCCGCCCGCGGTGAGAAGCCAGACTTCATTGCCATCCCAGACTGGGGCGATCGCATTGAGAAAAATTCGGCGCGTGTTTGGGTTTCTATGCACAAGATGGAGCATGCCCACGCCCAGATCGAATCCGTCAAGGACGGCATATCCGCCGAGCAGCACGAATAGGAGAATGAACCAGATGGCGTTGAGTGTCATGAATGCACCTCGGCGGCAACGGGCGACGGATCGCTCGGCCCTGCGGCGATTTCATTGCCATCAGGTCCGTGGTGAATTTTCTGGACCATTAGAAAGATATAGAGGGAACCAAGGATGATGTAGATGATTGCGAACATAATAATCGATGAAAGCACCATGGCCGGCGAGAGATTGGATGAGAAAGCATCGGCGGTGCGGATCAAATGATAGACGGCCCAGGGTTGTCGTCCGACTTCGGCGGCCATCCAGCCAAGCTCGCAAGCGGCCAGCGGCAAGGGAATGGAAATGACCAGAAGCCGCAGGAATTTTGTGCTATCGAACAAAATGCCGCGCGACATTTTCAGCGCGGCCCAGGACATGACGAAGATGAAATACATTCCCAGCACGACCATGTTGTGGAAGGAGACAAACGTCAGCCAGAGCGGCGGAATATCGTCGGCGGGGAAATCGTTGATCCCCTTGATCTTGGCGTCGATGTCGCCGAAGGCCATCCAGCTCAGCAATCCCGGCACTTCGGCTTTGGCCTTGAGTGTTGGCGGGGCTGAGAAAGGAATCGCGAACATCACCAGTGGGGCTTTGCTTTGGCTGGAATAAAGTCCCTCGATGGCGGCGAATTTCTCAGGCTGGGTGCGCGCAACCTGTCGGGCATGAAGATGACCGAATGGAAACACTTCCATCACGCTGACGATCAACCCGATGACGATCGCCAATTTCAATGTGTAGCGGGCAATCGGGTTGGCTCGATTTTTGAGCAAGAGCGCGGCTGACACGCCGGCCATATAAAATGCGCCGGTCACGAACCCCGCAAACATCGTATGAAAAAATCTTGGCCACATGGAATCGTTGAAGACGGCGGCGGAGAAACTGGTCAGCTCAGCCCGGCCATCGTGAATAACAAATCCCGCGGGCGTTTGCATCCAGGAGTTGGCGACCAGGATCCAGAATGCCGAGATCGTCGCTCCGAATGCGACCATGCAGATAGCCAGGAAGAGCCACTTCCGTGCCACGCGATGTCGGCCGAAAATGTATAGCCCGAGAAATCCGCTTTCGAGAAAAAAGGCGAAGACTCCCTCGGCAGCCAGCGGGGCGCCGAAGATATCGCCGACAAATTTCGAATAGCTCGACCAGTTGGTGCCAAATTGAAATTCCATCGGAACTCCCGATGCAACCCCAACGGCGAACGTGAGTGCGAGAAGCTTTGCGAAGAATTGAGCGGCAGTTTCGGCAATCGGATCTTTCTGCCTCCACGCGCGCCATTCCACGAGCACGAGCAACCAGGAAAGTCCGATGGTGATTGGTGGAAATAAGAAATGGAATGCGGCAGTCATTGCAAATTGAATGCGGCAAAGCGTTCCGACATCTAAGTTATGCATGGAAACATCCTATGAGAACGGTAGGTGCAATCGTTGGTTGTCTACTCGAAGGTAAGTTTGCTGGTTAAGAGGGCAATATGTTCCAGAATCGCCAGGGCGTCGATGGAATATTCGAGGAACGGCGCGGGAAACTGCTGGGGCGTGGATGGATCAACTTCTATTGATACTGCCGAGGAATCACTGAGCAGCTTTTCCGCGAAGTCTTCGTATCCCGACGGTGGCTTCCCGCTATAACGCTGGAAAAATCTCGCCAGGCGCGGCAATTGCACGAACAGAGCGCAACGGCCTTCGCAGGATGTGGGATTGAGAACCTGAAGCGGATTGCCCGCAGTGACGTTGGGACGACACTGCGGGCAAATCTGTGCCCGCAGGCCCATCCGCATCCATCCGATCGAAACCGTCGTGTCCATTATGAGCTACCTCGATTCGCATTCGCTCCTATCCGAAAAATGCATCCGGCCGCGTTTGGTCGGGGTCTTGCGGCGGCGTGTTGCGGCGAGCCTTGCCGGCGCGGTGGCCGTCGAGCCAGTCGATCCAGCGGGACATGCCTGCTCCCGTCACGGCGGAAAGCTCGAAGATTTCCGCGGTGGGATTTGCGGCTTGCACGTCGCGTCGGAAAAGCGACTCGTCAAATTTCACCAGCGGACGCAAATCCATTTGTGTGAGAAGCACGACGCTGGATGCCTTCAACAGTTCGTGATATTCGGCCGCCTTATCGTCGCCGCCTCCGACAGCGAAGGTGGCAACTGTTGCGTCCTGGCCGAGATCGTCTATCGATGCCAATCCGCCGCAGGCTTCGATGAGAACCAGATCGATGTCCTTGATCGGCAATCGTTCGACAGCGCGTCGAACATGCGAGGCGCGGGGCACAGCGTCGTCGATGGATTCGACATGCCGGCAGTGCGGAAGCAATCGCTCAGCATCACGCTGGGCCGCGGGATTAATCACGATCACCCCCACCCGGCGCGGGGCCGTTAGGCGTTTGAGGGTCGCATCGATCAGCGCCGTCTTTCCCGAGCCTGGCGGGCCGATGAGGCGCACTGCCAGGATTCCGGCGCGGGCCATTTCCTTGCGAATTAACTCCTGAGGGAGTGCACGATGGAGTGGCGGATTCTCCGCTGGTTCCAACGCATTAGCATAAATTCCTAGTGTCATGGCACACCTCCAATTTGTTGACCGGCCAACTGGCCGAATCCATATGGATATCATTCAACAATGTGATGGAACCGGGAATCGGACTCGTCCCGATTCTGGTGTAAGGGATTTGCCGATGATCGATAGGGAAACGGATCAATTCGCCGGGACGAGGTCGAGATCAAAATCAACATTCACATCGTCACCAGCTTTAATCAGGCCGAACAGCGCGACCGGTGGAGTGACGCCGAAATCAGTCATCTTCATGGAAGTTTGAGCGTGCGCGCGAAAATGGCCGGGCGAGGTTCGCGTGATGATCACATCCATGCTGATCGGCCGAACGGCGCCGGCCATCGCAAGAGTTCCGGCGAGACGCAGGTTCACGCTGGGGCGACCGCTCTTTGAATCAATTTGAACGGTAGCTTGTTGGAGTTGGCTATACACATACTCAATCGAAGGATACTGATCAGCCTTGAGGGCATGCTGCATGTCGCGGTCCATGCCGCCGCTGCTGCCCTGCAAAGATTTCACGGGCACGGAAATATCCGCGATCGGCGAGCTGCGAACCGCAAGGGCAAGCGGAGGATCATCGCTGGAAGGTTTATTTGAGTCGGCCTGAATGTGATCGAACAGTGCATCGAGGACTTTGGCATCTACATTCACGATGAACTTGCCCTGAATGTCCGTGCTGCTGCTGCTCCAGGGCCCAATCGTTGTGTCGCCCTGAAGCTCGGCGCGGCTGTCGGATGCGGGAACGAATTCCAGTGCGCCGCTGGGAACTTCCGCGGCAATTGCCGGCGAAGCATTCAACGGAGAATCGGGCGGGGGCTTGGGTGTACCCGTTCCCGACGAGCTTGCAACACACGCCCACAAAGCCAGACATGTCAACGCAAGGGCGCGACGCATCCACACGAATCCTCGCACTGACTGGTTGGCGAGGATTAAAGAAACGCCGCGGTTCACGGTCCGGTCCTCGCAAGAGTGGGTTGTTTGGTGAGTTGCCAGGTCACATCCACCGTGACATCGTCGCCGGCGGTGATCATGCCGAGCATTGCCGTCGGCGGTTTCATGCCAAAGTCGGTCATCTTCAGCGGAGTGCTGGTGGAGATGGTCAGCGTCCCATCGGCATTCGGGAGCACGTCCAGCGTCAGATTCACCCACTTCTTCCAGTTGGCCAAAGTGAGCGGACCGGAGACGGCATAACGGTATTTAGCGTCGCCCTTGGACGGGGCAGAAGTGAGATTGGCGCCGGTGATGGAAAAGGTGATGTTCGGATCCTGCTTCATCTTCAGAGCGTCATACATGGTGCTGTCCATCCCGCTGCCCTCGGTGCTCTTGAGCGAGTTGACCGGGATGACGACGTTGATGGACTCAATGGCGGGGGGCGTCGCAGCATTAAAATCGCTCGAGAAAACCGCCGTGCCGTTGATGGTCGGGCTTGAGACGGTCCAATTGTGCAACGTGGATGTCCCCGAAACAGTTGCGGTCCCGGACTTGGCGCTGTTGGCATATTGAATGGTTGACGGCTCAGTGGAAGCGGAGACGGAAGGCTCCGTGGCGGCGAGGGGAATGGAAGGCTCGGTCGCCGCGGCCGGGAGTTTCCCCCCGGCCGCGCCGATCGCCCATGCACCCAACATCATCA
>JBEKUH010000036.1:0-38022 GCA_049515255.1 Tepidisphaeraceae bacterium
ATCGATGGCGTGATGTTCGACAACATGCATGAATCGGCCTCCTTGCCAGAGTTGCCGGTAATCATGCCACAAAAAAGGACCCCGCGCGCGGGCGCGCATTTAAAAAATGGAAGCGGTATTATATGACTTTTGGTATCTAGCTGGTGACATCCCACGGGGCGTGGCCATGCCCATCATCATGCTCATTCTCCTGCGTCAGCCGGTCGAGCGGGATGAAAAATCCTGAGGCCTCTTTCACATCACCCGATCCCGCAACCCCTGCCCGCTCTCGAATCTCTTCAAATTCTCCAAAAAATGCCGGACCATGGCGGAGAATTCGGCGGCGTGGCCGCCGGCGGTGTGGGGGGTGATGTGGCAATTCGGCGCCGACCAGAGCGGATGTTCCGGCGGCAGGGGTTCGGGGTCGGTCACGTCCAGATAGGCGGTCAGATTTCCCGTCTTCAGCGCCGCCAGCAGGGCGGGTTGATCGACGGTGGTCCCGCGGCCGATGTTGTAAAAAATCGCGCCGGGCTTGAGCTGGGCGAATCGCTTGCTATTAAAAAATCGCTGCGTGCTCGGCGAGTCCGGCAGGATGTTCATCACGTGATCCGCCTGGGGCAACAGGCGATCGAGTTCCGTGTTGGGAAAAGTCGGAATCGTCTCATCCCCGCGGAGTGATTGCCGGACGGCCATCATTTTCATCCGCAGGGGAGTCAGCAGTTCGACCAATCGCCGGGCGATGGAGCCGAAGGAGAGAATCAGGATCGTTTGATCGGTGAGCAGATGCGATTGCATGCGAAATTGATTGATCGGCCAGGCGTGCTCGCCGGTCTGATTGGCGAAAGCCATCGGCAATTGGCGGGCGCCCGACAGCATAAATGCCAGCGCGTGCTGGGCGCACGGTTCGGAGAAAACGCTCGAGCTGTTGGTGAGCATCGCGCCACGATTTTTCAGGGCCGCGCGAATTTTTGGCGTGTCGTAGCGCGTGTATCCGGCGCTGCTGAGATGAATCCATTTGAGTTTGGGCAATTCAATGATCTGGACTGGATCGGGTTGGCCAAAAGCGATGTCGGCTTCGGCCAATGTCGGATCGGGCTGGCCGGCGGAGAGGTTGCCGGTGGGCTGGGCGGAGACGATGACGCGGTTTTCGCCGCAGGATCGCTTGAGTTCGTCTAGAGCGAGTAAAGTCAGGGATGCGTTGCACCAGATGGTGTACATCGCGAACTCCAAAACACTTTCCCCTCCCCTGGTACTCCGGGGGAGGGCGAGGGTGGGGGTTTTGTCAAGCGGTCTCCAAGCACCCCCACCCTAACCCTCCCCCGGATTACCAGGGGAGGGGAAATAGGGGAGTAGTTCGTTACCGCGGCGCGCTGTGGGTTTCCAGAATTCGCTGGATCACCGAGCTTGTGCTCTTGCCATCGATCAGCGGAGCGAGAGCGATTTTGCCGCCGTAGGATTCCACGAAATCCCAGCCGACCACTTCCTCTTTTTCGTAATCCGCACCCTTCACCAGCACATCCGGTTTTATTTCGCGGATGAGATTCAGCGGCGTGTCTTCCTCGAAACGCACGAGATAATCAATGCTCTCGAGTTCCTCGAGCACGCCGACCCGATCCGATTCCCCGATGATCGGCCGTTTGGGCCCCTTGAGTCGGCGAATGCTCGCATCTGTGTTCACGCCGACAACCAGCAAATCGCCCTGGGCCCGCGCGAATTGAAAATATTTCACATGGCCGAGATGGATCAGATCAAAGCAGCCGTTGGTGAACACGATGCGTTTCCCGCTGGCGCGATGGCGGGCGAGCTCGGCACAGAGCACGGGCAACTTGCGTTCCTTGCCCAGATGCTCGTGAACCTGTGTTTGCAATTCCTGAATGATCTCCGCGGGTTTGATCGGGACGGTGCCGAAGCGTTCGACTTCCAGGCCGGCGGCGACGTTGCCGAGGGCGACGGATTCCACCCAGCTCGCGCCCGCCGCCCGCGCCACGGCCAGCATCGCCAGCACCATGTCGCCTGCGCCGGTGGCATCGAACACCTGCCGAGGCCGGCTGTGTTTCACCCAGCGATGCTCGCCCTCGCGCGTCGAGAGAAATGCGCCATGACGGTCCAATGTCAGGACGACCGCATCCAGATTCAGCTTTTGCAAAAGCTTTTCCGCCGCCGGCTGAAAATCATCCGGCCCTTCGATCTTCAATCCCGTGGCCCGCTCGCATTCGGAGCGGTTGAGTTTCAATGCCGTCGCGCCGGAATATTTCGAATAATCCGGAATGGAAGCCGGATCGATCAGCACGGGCACGCCGGCCTTCTTCGCCGCCGCGATCACGCCCTGACAAACAGCGGGGGGCACAGCGCCTTTGTTGTAATCCTCGATGCAAACCATCTGTACATTGGCCAGCGATTCTTCAACACGCTTGAGAAGATTTGCCGCAACGCCAGCGGAGACAGCCTGAGCATTCTCATAATCCAACCGCATCAGCTGCTGTGCATGGCGATGCTGAGCCGCGCCCACGAGACGGAGTTTGGATGTCGTCGGCCGATCATCCGCATGGAGAAGATGCCCCGGATCAATCCCCGCATCGCGCATCAATCGCTGAACATCCTCGCCGGCCTGATCTTTGCCAATCACCCCGACGGCCCGCACATCCGCCCCAAGTGTGTTGAGCATCGCCGCCACGTTCGCGGCACCACCGAGGCGAATTTCCTCATTCTGATAATGCAGTACAAGCACCGGCGCTTCGGGCGACACGCGCTCGGCATTTCCGTACAGATACTTATCCAGCATCATGTCCCCCAGCAGCAGCACCCGGCTGCGCGGGAGAGTTTCGATGATCTCGATGAGGCGAGGGTCCATGGTTTCTTATTCTATACGGTTTTTGCTTGTTCGGCAGGGAGTGGGGGGATGTGACAAGGTGACAAGGTGAGGGGGTGACAAGGTGAAGAAATGCAGATGCAGATCATTCGCGCGTCGCATTTGGTCACCTTGTCACCCCTTCACCTTGTCACCTTGTCATCTTCAAGCCGCTTCCCACCGCCGCGCCTCGCCCCTCTCACTCGACGACAGGCGATTCTGGATCAACTGATCGCAGAGCTGTTCCAGATGTTGCGCGGTTTGGGAGAAGGAGAAATGCTGTTCGACGCGTTGACGCATGGATTTGCCGAGCTTGCTGCGATAGGCGGGATCGCGCACGAGTTTGCTGACGCGCTCGATGTATGCGCCGGCATCCCGGCCGGTGGTGGCGCCTTCGCTGCCGACGAGCGCGGCAGCTTGCGATGCCTCGGCTTCCTCGCCCCAGCGCGCGGCGACGACCGGCCGCTCTACGCTCATCGCTCCCAGCACGCCTTGTGCGCTGCTGGATGGAAACTCGGCAAGATACACATCGCAAATCCGCAGGAATCCCGGCAAATCTTTTCTTCGCCCCGCATATCCCACGCGCTTGCCGACACCGGCGCTTTCGAATTTGCGTTTTTGCCAGGCCAACTCGCCGTCGCCGATGATGAGATAAATCGCGTGCGGATGGGCGCGGAGGAGATTGATGACGGTCTCGACGAATTCGCCGGAGATGCTGCGATCCAGATCGCTGCCGCTGGTGGCCAGCACCGTCGCGGCTTCGGGAATTCCGTACGCACTCCGCTGCGGCGGCGCGCCCAGCACTTGTTCCACATCGCCACCTTCGAGGATGAATCGGCTGTCGATATTCTGGCGACTCCAGAAATCCTTGTCCGACTCCCACCGCACCGGATCGAAATACACCACGCTGTCCATCGACGAAGAATACATCGGTGCCTTGCGGCAAATGTTGATCTTCACTCGAGCCGTCTTCCATGCGGCAACCATCGCGGCAATTGGATCGGACTGATTTGTGTCGAAAATCACGACATCAATCTGATCCCGCACTAGCGCCTCCGCCAGCGCTTTGGCCATGAAGATAATGTCGCCATCCACCGGCGCCGTCCAAACGCCGATCTGCGATCGGCTCAGCGCCTCGATGCAGGCGGTGCCGCGCTTGGTGCTGCCGGTGACATAATTCGCTTGATAGAACTGCTGCTTTTCTCGCCGGACTTGTGCCTCGGTGCTGTAGATACCGAGTTGATAGCGGGCTGAATCGTATGTCTTAGCGAAGCTGGAAATCGTCTTGGTGCATGCTTCATCATCCGAGATTCCTGAAACGATATATGCGATGCGCGTCTGGCGGTTGTTCCAGTCGAGCGACGTCGCCGGCGTGAAGCTGACGCACTGTGCCACGCGGTCATATTGGCCGGCGATCAGCAGGCAATGCTCCCGGTCCGAGGTGTAAGCGCCGGATTGTTGCAGATCGACTGCCACCGCATTCTGAATCGCCTCCAATCCCAGCGCATATTCCCGACGCGCGATGGCCGATGCGCCAAACTTCACGATCGGCCCAGCTCGAAGATCAGTCAGCCCAAGGAATCCGCTGATGCTGATGAACTGATTCAGAACCTTCTGATCGCTGTAGTCGATCGCTTCCAAACTTTGCAGCATGTGTTGTTGGGCCTTGCGAAGATCGAGCATGGCCCGGCAATGGTGGGCCAGGAATTTCTCCGCGCTGTTGGCCGAATCCTGATAGACCTCCAGCATGGCCGGCTCGATCATCTCTCCCTTGTTGACGCGTTCGACGAGTTCCATCAGCGAGGCCATGGGCGGTTCCTTTCAATTGGACAAACTGGGCGCAGAATGGGCGTGCCGCGAGCAACGTCCTGTATCGGAATTATCGGACAGTTCGGGGGTGGTGCGTTAGTGCGGAATATAGGGAATTTAACGGCGGGGAGCTGCGATTTTGCGAAGATAATGCGGGGTCTTCAAGGCTCCAGCTTCCAATCCACGTCCTTCCAATGGGACATTTGCCGGTGATTGGTGAGATCAAATTCCAGCGGCGTGATCGTGACGTATCCCTCACTGAGAGCGGCCACATCCGTATCCGGGTCGATGGTCCGGAGCGAAAAAACGGTGGAAACCCAGAAATATTCGCGCCCGCGCGGATCAGTGCGGCGCTCGTAAGAATCCGGCCAGGGCCGGGTGCATTGGCGGGCGATCTTCACACCCTTCGGCGGCACCCCCGGCGGCATGGCGGGGAGATTCACGCTCAGCACCTGGCCGGGATTCAAGCCGGCGGCGTGGATTTGGCGGATTAAACTCAATGCCAAGTTGGCGGCGGCGGGGTAGTTGGGCGGAGGATTCCCCATATGCAATGATATCGCAATCGCCGGCAATCCCAAAAATGCCGCCTCAATCGCCGCAGCAATGGTGCCGCTGTACAGCACGTTGATCCCCACATTGGCCCCGCTGTTGATTCCGCTGATGACCAAATCAGGCTTCTTTGGCATGATCTGCATGGCCAGCTTCACGCAATCCGCCGGCCGGCCTTCCACGGATGTGCCGGTGAACGCATCATCCACCTTCACCCGGCTCGTCAACAGCGGGGTGGTGAGCGTGATGCCATGACTCGTGGCACTCTGCACCGTGGCTGGGGCGACGACGTGCGTTTCGCCAAGCTCAGCAAGCCGCCGATACATCGCCACCAAACCCGGGGCGGTGATGCCATCGTCGTTGGTCAAAAGGATTTGCATCGAGCGCAGTATAACGCTCCAGCGGAGTCCACACCCCCACTGAATTAGGGGAATGGGTGAACCGGCACCGGCTTTAGCGATGTCGAGTACATCCAGTTCACCGTGCCGACGACAGAGGCGTTCAGCTTCCAACTGGATGCGGTTACGATCAGCACTGCGGCCACCGGAGCGCCCGCAGCTTTTCCCGGATTTTTTTCTTGTCATGGGGAGAGCGCGGGAGCGACGTGTTACGATTTGGTAATGGCCACCAATCCCATTGAACCAACCCGACGCGAATTCTTGAAGATCGCCGCCCTAACCGCTGTGGCAGTCGCGGGAATCGAATCTCCTTCCACCTCCGCGCAAACTCAACCCGCCGTAGCGCCTTGGTACCGCCGGGCCACGCGCTGGGGACAAACCAATATCACCGAAGCTGATGTGAAGAATTACGACATCCCCTGGTGGCGAAAATATTGGAAGCGCACGGCGGTTCAGGGCGTCATCGTCAATGCCGGCGGAATCTTCGCCTATTACCCCAGCAAATTTCCCTTGCACTATCGCGCTGCTGGCCTGGGCGACCGCGACCTTTTCGGCGAACTCGCCGACGCCGCACACGACGACGGTCTGTCGGTCGTCGCCCGCATGGATTCCAGCAAGGCCCACGAAAATCTATTCCAGGCCCATCCCGATTGGTTCGGCGCGGACTCCAGCGGCCAGCCCTTCCGCAGTGGCGATCTTTATCTCACTTGCATCAACAGCCCATATTACGACCAATTCATTCCGCAAATCCTGGAGGAAATCATCGAGCGATCGCATCCCGAAGGATTCGCCGACAACATCTGGAGCGGGTTGGAGCGGAGCACAATCTGTTATTGCAAATATTGCCGGGATCGTTTTGGCAAAGCACTTCCGACAAGCCACGACTGGAATGATGGGGTTTATCGCGATTGGATTGAATGGAACTACACGCGGCGAATTGAACAGTGGGAGTTAAACAACAAGATCACCCGCGCCGCCGGCGGGGTGGATTGCCTTTGGATCGGAATGAACGGCGCCGGCGTGGCCGATGGCAACAGCACATTTCGGGATATTCGGGAAATCTCGCGCCGATCCGAGATCATGCTGCTTGATAATCAGTCGCGCTCCGATGCGACCGGATTTTCGGAAAATGCATTGGCCGGCAAGACGATTTGCAATCTGCTCGGGCCGGACAAAATTATCATCGAGAGCATGGCGATGTATCAGCACGGCCGGCCCCAGTTTCGATATTCCGCCAAATCCGCCGCCGAGGCGCGGACGTGGATGCTAACAGGTTTTGCCGGCGGAATTGGGCCGTGGTGGCATCATGTCGGGGCGTATCACGAAGATCGCCGGGCGTATCAGACCGCCGAGCCGCTGATGAATTGGCACGCGGATAACCAGCAGTATCTGGTGAATCGCAAACCGGTGGCGTCCGTCGCCATCGGCTGGTCGCGACGGAACACGGATTATTTTGGACGGGATGATACTGACGATTTGGTCGCCCAACCCTGGCGCGGTTTCACGCAGGCGCTGATCAATGCGCGCATTCCGCTTGTGCCGGTGCATCTGGATGATTTCGATCCGGCCGATGAGGAAATTTCCGCGCTGATTCTTCCCAACATTGGATCCATGTCTGATTCACAGATCGCGGCGATTCGCCGATTCGTCGGGCGCGGCGGGGCGCTCGTCGCCAGCGGGCAAACCAGTTTGTTCGATGAGTGGGGCGACCCTCGCGCCGATTTTGCTCTGTCCGATTTATTCGGCGTCAGCGGCGGCAAGCCCGTCGAGCGCGCGGCTCGTGTTCCGCGCGTCGGCAACGATCTTCCCGCCGCACACTCGTATTTGCGTCTGACCCCGGAATTACGCGCCGCCGTCGACGGACCGATGCGCGGCGATGAGCCCAAGATCACCGGCCAACGCCACCCGATTCTCGCCAGTTTTAATCAGACCGACATTCTCCCGTACGGCGGCGCGCCGTCGCCGCTGCGTGTCGATCCGCAGGCGATGGTGCTAATGACGTACATCCCGCCATTTCCATCCACGCCGCCGGAAAGTTCATACATGCGAACATCTCACACGGACATCCCAGGATTGGTGATCCGTGAAGGCGGCAGCCGCGTCGCCTATCTCGCCGCCGATATCGACCGGCGGTTCGCGCTCTACAATTTTCCCGATCATGGCGACCTGCTGGCCAACATTGTCCGCTGGGCCGCGGGCGATTCGATACCATTGAACGTCGACGCAATAGGAATGTTCCATTGCGAACTCTATCGGCAGGAAAATCGGCTGATTCTGCATGTGGTGAATCTCACAAACCCCGCGGCATGGCGAGCGCCCATGCGCGAAGTCATCCCGAGCGGGCCGGTGCGGATTAGCCTGCGAATTCCATCAGGAATTGCAGGCAACCGATGCATCGCGCTGGTGAGCGGCAAGGAAATCTCCATCCAGCGCGGGGCAACCGCGCAATTTCAACTCGATTCCATCGCCGATCACGAAGTGCTGGTGATATCATGATCGCTGTGCCCCCGATTCCCGCCAAGCTCGACATCAAGCGCGACAAGCACGTCGAAATCCTCTGGAAGGACGGTGTGCGCAGCGTGTATCCGCTGAGTTATTTGCGCTCCATGTGCCCCTGCGCCATGTGCAAAGAAATTCGCCAGCCGCAGGTGAAAACCAAGACATCACTGAACATTTTGCCGGGGAATTATTCCAATCCGTTAACGATCGTTCATGCCCAGTTGGTGGGAAATTATGCATTGCAAATCGACTGGTCCGACGAGCACACGACCGGGATTTATTCGTTCGAGTATCTCCGTGAGATCGCTCCGCCGGAATCGTGACGCTTTCTCAATTCCAAGAGAAGAAATTCCACCACGGAGACACGGAGTACACGGAGAAAAATGAGAAAAGGATTTAGGTCTAACTTTGTGCGATTATCTGATTTGAATTCTCTGTGTTCTCCGAGCCTCCGTGGTGGAAATTGTCTTCGGCTTACGCCGGCGATTTGCCACGCAGGATGCGGATCACATTCCACCAGGCGCGCGAGCCGGGGATGCCGAGGAAGATCGCGCCTAGAAGCGGGCAGACCATGACCATCATGTCGCCGTTGGCCAGGCCGCCGCGGAGAGTGAAGATGGCTTCGACGATCATGGCGGTGCAGAAGATCGCCGCTGTCAGTGATGGCCAGACCGATGTCCGCGCCGTGGAGACGATGATGTTATTTTTTTCAGTCAATCCAAACCCGTTGCCCGATTTTTCATCCATTCGCCGCGCCGACCGTGGCGAAATTCACCTGGAACGACAACTGCTCCAACTGCACCGCCAGATCGACGGCATTGAGCGCGATCTCTTCCGGAACATTCAGCGATGTCGGCGCGAAATTGAGAATCCCGCGGATGCCCGCTTCGATAATCCGATCGGCCACTTCCTGGGCCGCATCCACCGGCACCGCCAGCATTGCCAGGCGAACGCCCATTTGGTCGATCGTCGATTTCAGTTCCGAGATCGGCTGAATCAAATACGTCCGTTTATCCGGATCAAATGGCCCGATGCGCTGGCCGATCTTGGCCGAGTCGGCATCGAACACGGCGACGATATGAAATCCCTTGGCCTCAAATCCGTTATAGGCCATCAGTGCCCGGCCCAAATTGCCGGCGCCGATCAGCGCGACATTCCATGTTTTATCGGTGCCCAGGATGTGTTTGAGCTGCGCAATCAGGTCGTCCACCAGATATCCAACCCCCGGATGACCGAATTGACCGAAGTAAGCCAGGTCTTTGCGAACCTGGGCATCGGTGAAATTCAGGCTCTCGCCGAGCTGCCGGCTGGAAATCGTGCGTCGGCCCTTACGCTTGAAGGACTCGAGTTGGCGCAAATAAAGACTGAGGCGTCGAACGGCGGGATGCGGAATCGGATCGTTTCGCGTAGGCTCCATGCAGCTCCATTGAAAAAAAGGACTGGACGCCGCGATTATTTCGGCCAAATGATTTCCGTCAAGTGTTTGATTGGCGATCAGCGCAAGTGGCGATCCGCCGATAATCTGGATAAGGTCTCATACCCCGGAGAATCTCATGCGATGGTTTGCGAACAGTCTGTTGTTGCTGGCGTGCGGCGGATGTTGCACGGTCCTGCGCGGGACGCATCAGACGATGGCGTTCGACACCAATCCGCGCGGAACCGTCGTCGAGGTGGATGGCACCCGCTACACGACGCCCGTCAACGTGGTTCTTAAACGCACAAAAAGCTATCCCATCACTCTCGTCAAAGCCGGCTACCGCATGATTCGCTTTGATCTCACTCCCGAATGGGACGGCGTCAGCCTGGTGGGAAACATGATCATGCCCGGCGGAAGTCTCGGTTTGGTCATGGATGCCGCCGATGGCGCGGATCACAATTTCTACGAGCTTGCGGAGATTTCGATGGTTCCCTCCACCCAGCCGAGCGATCCGCCGCTGATCCTCAATGCGTTCAAAGGCCATCTGCTCACGGATGAGCAATTGGTGGTTGCGATTCGTGCCGATCGGCTCGACCGGTCGCAATTCTTCCGCGGGGAGCCGTAGCGAATGAAAGCTGGCTCGAATCGGCATGGCTTTACGCTGATCGAATTCCTCGTCGCGGTTGGAATTCTTGCGATTCTGCTGGCGATTCTGCTTCCGTATGTCTGGCGTCAGCGCGAGTCGGCCCGGCGAACCGAGTGTGAGGCACATTTGATGATTCTCGGCCGGGCATTGGCGATGTACGCAAGCGCCAACGGATATTCGCTGCCGCAGACGACGTACGATCCGGACCATCGGCCGCGCGGATATTCGGTTTTCACCGGCGCGGATGAGCCGTCACCCTTCACCCGGCCAAGTCTCGTGCAGCCCAACGATGTGACGGCATCACTCTGGCTTTTGGTTCGGGAGAAATATGTGACCGATCTGTCGGTGTTCATCTGCCCCAGCACGGATGACATTCCGGACCGATTGGTCAACGCCGCCGGATCGCGCGTGGTCGCACAGTTCCGGGGGAATTTTCGATCCTCGCTGAATCTGAGTTACTCGTATGCTTGCCCATTCACCGATGCGGAATTCGCCTTCAGCACCGATCGCTTGCAGCACGATTTCGCGCTGCTGGCAGACAAAAATCCCGGATTCGATGCCGAAAACGGCCGCGTGCTCGGGCCCGGCCCAGATGCGCCGCCGTTTGAGCTGGCCAAGGGAAATTCCATGAATCATCAGCAGGCCGGCCAGAATGTGCTGCATCCCGATGGCAACGTGTCTTTCGAATGGACGCCATACTGTGGCGTCGAGCACGACAACATCTACACCGCGCTGGCGCCCAAGCCGGAGCACGAACCCCACCCACAAATGAACGTGCCCGGCTACATCGGCACCGAATACGGCCCGGCGCATTACGATGACAGTTATCTCGTACCGACAGCGGGAGATTAGAAACTTCCGGCCAAATACAGCCATGATTCGTTTATTGCATTTTAATTTGATTTGACAAATCAAATTAATTTGGATAGGGTCAAATCCATGATTCGGGCTGCGGTTGCGACGGTGTTGGAGTGTTATCCGAAGATTTTCTTCGCCTGCCATCGAACGCATGTGCGGGATGAAAAAGCCAAACGGGTGCTCAGTTTGCGACAAGCCGGGGTTCTCGATCATCTCGACGCTGTGGAATCGACGCATCTGCACGAACTCGCGGCGCATCTGGGCATTACGGCATCGAGCATGTCATTGATGATCGACCGGCTGGAACGCGATGGATACGTTCATCGGTCGCGCGATAAAAAAGATGCGCGGCGCATTAATCTGCGGCTTACCGCGGCGGGCGTCCGGATCAAAGAACAGGAAAAGATACTGGATGCGGACCTCGTCAAGGCAATGCTTCGACGGCTGTCGCCTGAGGAACGTGATTCGGCACTAGCCGGCCTGCGATCGCTGGCGCGGGCCGCGGGGGAGTTGGTTGACTCGGGCCAAGCCAGTCGACTTCAACAGGAGACCGGTTCATGAGGTGGCTGCTGTTCGTTGGCATGGCGATCGGGGTCATTGTGCTCGTGGTCGTTTTGGTGGGGCTAATGTTGCCGAAATCGCATCGGGCGACGCGGATGGCCGAATTCAAGCAGTGTCCTGAGGGCGTCTTCGCCACCATCACCGGGTCGCAGGATTGGCGGGGAGTTACGAAAATCGAGCTTCCCAGCGACGACGGCTTGCGGAGGTGGCGCGAGCAATCGGGCAACAGATCGATCACGTTTGAGGAAGCGGTGTCTGATCCACCCCGCCTCTATCGGTCGAGGATTGCCGACAAGAATCTTCCCTTCTCCGGAACCTGGACATGGGAAATCACCGCGACCGGGGACGGCTGCGCTTGCCGGATCACCGAATATGGAGAGGTATATAACCTGATCTTTCGCATTATGAGCAGGTTTGTTTTTGGGTACACAAAGACGATTGACGATTATCTGAACGCGCTGGGGAGGAAGTTTAACGAGCCGGTGAAAATTGAAAATTAGGTTTTCAGACAGATCCTAGTTTGTCCACCGCCGCCATCAGCGGTTTGACATAGTCCTGTCCGAAAAGATGCACATGATTCAGCAGCGAATAAAGTTGGTAAACCGGTTTGCGAATGCGATGGTAATCGTCGCTCAGCCGGCGCGATTGTTGATACGCCTTCATGAACGCCGGCGTCGCCGTGTGGAACAGCGCCATGTACGCCAGCTCCGCCTCGGCATGGGCGAATTTGCAGTTGGGATCGAGCAGGGCGGCGATGTGCCAATTTCCATCGCTGTCGGGGCGACAGAGAATGTTAGTGCTCCAGATATCCCAGTGCACCAGCCGCGGAACATCGTCGTGTTGCAGCAACCGCTCCAGCCGTTCGTGCGTTTTGCCGATCTGTTTGCGACATTTCAAGGGAACCGCATGATCGCTCAATACGCCATCGCAAATCGGATCGAACACCGCGCGATAAAATTCCGGCCAGGTCGAAAACATCGTCGGAGGCGGATCGATCATCACCCGCCCGTAAAATCCCGAACTATGGTCATGTATTTTCAACAGCAGCTCGGCCAGATGAATTTGCAATTGATCGAATTGCTCGGCAGTACATCGCTTGCGCGCCTCCGACAACGGCACGCCATCCACAAATTCCATCAGGATAAAACTGTGCGGATCATCTAGCGATCCAACTTTGGCCGCGTAAACAACCGGAACTGGAATTCCCAATTGCGACAGCAAACCAAGCTGATGCGCTTCATTGACGTAGCTGCGATCGACACGATGGGAGGAAATTTTGCAAACGGCGCGCTGGCCGTCGGCGAGCGTGAGGGCGACAGTCGTACTGATGGCGCCCCCGTCGAGCGGATTCACTTCCGCCAGCTCCGCCGTCGATCCGGCCCAGTCACCGACAATCCGGCGGAGCACCTGCCACGAGATGTCCATCTCCTGTGACATGGCGCCTTGGGCGCATCATCGCAGGTTCGATCATCGGGAACAAACGGAAAATCGGAATTTCGGAGATTGATTGATGTGGATGGATGAAGCCGGCGAATTAGCGCGTTGTTGGCGCATTGCTCGGATCGCCATGCAGGAAAACGCCGCCGTGTTCGGGTTCGCCGGGTTCGCGGACAGTTTTCTGTTGAAAGAACGCGGTTTCGCAACTGAGCGAATGGCAGACCATAGCGAGCAGAATCACGAGAGCGAGGATTCGGTTCACGGCGGCAGTGTATCGGCTGATCGCGTCAAAGAGAATCCCACGGCTGCATGATACAATAGACCTATGGCATTGACTCGAGACCACATCATGGCCGCGCTGCAAACGGTGCAGGACCCGGAAGTTCCCAAGGACATCGTGTCGCTGAATATGGTGAAGGATGTCCGCATCGACGGCGACGATGTGTTCGTCACGGTCGAATTGACCACGCCAGCCTGTCCGCTCAAGGAACGCATTGAGCGGGAAGTCACCGAGGCGCTCAAACGTGCCGGCGCGGTGAATGTGAAAGTGGAATTGACCGCCAACACGCGAGCATCGGCCCGATCGGAAATATTGCCGCAAATCAAAAATGTTATCGCCGTCGGCGCTGGCAAAGGCGGCGTTGGGAAATCGACCATCGCCGCGAATCTCGCCGTCGGCCTGCAGCGCGCCGGCGCAGCCGTCGGATTGCTCGATGGCGATATTTACGGACCTTCGATGCCGACATTGCTCGGCGTTCGTGGCCAGGTGCCGCGCGTGGTTGGGTCCAAGATTCTTCCGCATTATGTGCATGGGATTCACGCGGTGACGATCGGCTCGCTGGTCGATCCGGAGCAGGCTCTGATCTGGCGCGGGCCCAAAGCACATGGAGCGTTCAAACAGTTGTTGCTCGACAACACGACTTGGCCGGAACTGGATTATCTGATCGTAGATTTGCCGCCGGGAACGGGCGATGTGCCGTTGACTCTGTGCCAATTATTGAAAGTCACTGGCGCGGTAGTCGTCGCAACGCCGCAGCAGGTGGCGCTGGACGATGCGATCCGCGCGGTGCGAATGTTCCAGTTGCTCGCCACGCCGGTGCTCGGCGTCGTGGAAAACATGAGCTATTTCATCGGCCCCGATGGAACCACCCACGACATCTTCGGCCGCGGCGGCGCGGAAGAGGCCGCCAGGAAAATGAACTTGCCGTTCCTGGGCGCGCTGCCGATGTTCACCGAATTGCGCGTCAACAGCGACGCCGGAACGCCTTCGAAGAATTTCGAAGGCTCGCCAGTCCTGGCCGCCGCCCTGATGCACATCGTGCAGAATCTCGCCGGGCAGGTGAGCATGCGCAACCTGCAGTCGGCCGGTCCAGAATTGAAGATCAGTTAACCCAATGGGCCGTTTGGTGGGCATCGCAGGGTTTGGGAGCGAATGTGCATTATCGTCTAGTGTCATGTGCAATGGCGTCCATAGCCATAATGGGATGCGCGCCCACAGACCCCCAACAATCGTCTGGTGGACCAGGAGCGTTTTGGATCTCTCAGGGTGATATACTCAAAATCGTAAGGCCCTTTGGATATGGCGACAAATCGATACAGGGTGGTTTTTGGCAAAATCCTTCTGGCACCATGCTGGGCGTATGCGATGCTTCCGTTGGAGTACCGTACGATGTCTATGTCATATCTGAAACCGTTCCACATGTTCGCATATACAAGCGCGAGGCGGCCTACGAGTTTAATGAGGATGGAACACCGTTTGCAAAATTTTCCCCACCGGGGAGATATCAGCTGCCGAATGGAACTCTCTTTCCGGCCGTGGGTGTGTTGTCTCAAACCGCCTGCTGCGATGGCATAGTTCGCTACGTTGTTTCATACGACTCTACGACCGGCAAGACATCCGTTTTTGGGATCGCTGATTCTACCAATCCATTAATTTCCATTTCGGATTGCTATCCACTGGGCGTTCGTAGCACGCCAACAAAGCTTTATCTTTTCGGCCACGTCGTCGATGCGCGCGACAAAAAAAAATATCGCCATTATCTTTAACCTCGAACACGGAGAGCTAAAGCGGTTATCGACAATAGAAATTCCGGGCGACTTTGTCGAACTGATTCCCGGGACCGAACGGATCGTCACAGAATCCGAAATAATCCCCACATTGTGGTCATATCGCATGTTCGACCTGAAAACTCGACAAGAGTCCGAAATCGGCCCCAGTGGTGATCGCGTTCTTCTGTGCGCCGCGTTCAACTGGGTGAGTAGCCTCGCCGCTCGTTGATCCTGTCCGGATGAAGACGTGAGTGCGCGAATATGCAAAGGAGATTCTGGGCCGACAATAGCCGCTTCGTGCCTTCGTGTCTTAGTGGTCCAATATTCTTTTTTTGATTGAAACTCCTCGCCATGGCGATTGACGCTACCAATCATCGCGCATACGATCCGCTCGCTGGAAATAGGAGACGAATGGAACTATTTGATCCGAATAAAAGGCCGATGCGGATGCCGCCGGCTTCGGCAGGGACGCCCATGCAACCGGTTGCCATGCCCGTGGCGATGCCCGGTCCGCCGGGTGGGGGTTACAATCGTTACCGTGAGATGACGCTGGAGGAAATGCTCCTGGAAAACCGGGTGCTTTTCCTTGTTGGCGAGATCAATCACGTCAGCGCCAGCCGAATTATGATGCAGATGTTGTATCTCCAGAGCGTCAAACGCGATCTGGATATCAACCTCTACATCAACAGCCCCGGCGGCGTGGTGGATGACACGCTGGCGATCTACGACATCATGAAATTCCTCAGTTGCGACGTCGCCACCTACTGCATCGGCCGCGCCGAGAGCGGCGGGGCGATTGTTTTCATGGCCGGGAAAAAGGGAAAGCGCTTCATCCTGCCCAACGCCAAGGTGATGATTCACCAGCCGTTCGGCGGCGTTTACGGACAGGCGGCCGACATCCAGATTCAGGCGGACGAAATCCTCAAAACCAAGGAAACGCTGATCAACATTATGTCCAAATGCACCGGCCAGCCGGTCGAACGGATTCGCGATGACAGTGAGCGCGACCGGTTTTTCGATGCCGAGCAGGCTGTGAAATACGGCATTTGCGACGAGGTTCTTGGCGAGGAGGCGGCCGCGACCATGGTGGTCCCGGACTCCAACAAATCGAGATAAATTGCGGAGTGATTTCTTGGGGCCCAACTGATGCGATATCTCGCCATCGATCATCTGGCCATGTGCTGCCACGACGTGGAACGTCAGGCGGATTGGTATTGCACGCAGTTCGGCATGAAGCGGATTGCAGTGGATGGCAAAACACCCCCGGCGGTGCTGATCGGATTCGAGGGCAACACCGGCGGCGGGGCGATGATGGAACTCATGCCCGTGCGCGATCCCGGCGCGGATGCCGACACATTCGCCCGATTCCAGCACGGCATGCGGCACTTCGCCATCCGCGTCACCGATTTCGAAGCCGCCTACGCCCGCCTGAAGGATTTGGGCGTGAAATTTCTATTCGAGCCCGTCCCGGCAATGGGCGGTGGGAAAACGGTTTCATTCCGCGATCCCGAAGGGAACGAAGTGCAAATTGTGGAACGAAAAAACTGAACCACGAAGGGCTTAAGAGAAGAATATTTAACCACTAAGACACGAAGACACGAAGCGGTTTTCTAAGTTCGGGAGTGTGCGTGCGGTAGGGACAAAATAATTGAGTTGGATTCAGAAGAAATGAAACGAAGAACTGAATGGTGCTGGAACATCGAAGCCCGCTTAGTGTCTTCGTGTCTTAGTGGTTCAATATGTATTTTGCATTTTCGGAAAGGCCACGAGGAATGAACGTAGCCAACCCAAACGCGAAGTTGAGTGAAGAAATGGAGCGTGTCGCGACGCAGATTGTCGATTCCGCGTTCAAGGTTCACTCGGTTTTGGGTCCTGGCCTGTTGGAAAGTGTTTATGAAATCTGCCTTGGATATGAGCTGAAAGAGCGAGGATTGCAGATTCGTCGGCAGGTCGTGGTTCCAATTAATTATGGGGGAGTCATTCTGGATGATGGACTGAGAATCGACTTGCTCGTTCAGGAATCAGTTATCATCGAGTTCAAAACCGCCGAACAACACAATGCTCTTTACGAGGCCCAACTACTGACTTACTTGAAACTTTCTGGAAAACGACTCGGCTTTCTGATCAATTTCAATGTTAAACTCATAAAGGACGGAATAAGACGAGTAATCCTATGATCCACGAGAACCGCTTCGTGCCTTCGTGTCTTAGTGGTTCAATATTCTTTCTTCCGCAATGGAAAACGCTATGTCTGAAAACACTTTAATCCCGATCGTCATTGAAAAAAGCGGCCGCGGTGAGCGGGCGTATGATATTTATTCGCGCCTGCTCAAGGATCGCATCATCATCCTGGGCGGTGCGGTCACCGATGAGGTGGCCAACACGATCATTGCCCAATTGCTCTTCCTTTCCAACGACGATCCCAAGAGCGATATCAAGTTTTACATCAACTCACCCGGCGGCAGCGTGTCGGCTGGATTGGGGATCATCGACACCATGCACTTCCTCCGCTGCGATGTGGAAACGACCTGCATCGGCATGGCGGCGAGCATGGGCGCTTGCCTGCTGGCCGCCGGGAAAAAGGGAAAGCGATATGTGCTGGCCAACAGTCAGGTGATGTTGCACCAGCCGCTCATCGGCGGCGTGCTGCAGGGACCGGCGACTGATTTGGGCATCGAAGCGGTTCACATGCTGCGGCTGCGTGATCGTCTTTACAAACTGATGGCCGGCTTCACGGGCAAGGCGGCGGAAGTGATTCACCGCGATTTCGACCGGAACAAATGGCTCTTTGCCGAGGAAGCCGTCGAATACGGCTGCGCCGACCGCGTGCTGGAACGCATCCCCGAACTGATCCGCCCGGTCACTGAAGACGACGACAAGGAATAATCTCGTTTGCCTCGGTTTCCCTGGGCCATCATCGCAATATCCACGGCGATTTCGCTGGCCGGTTGCAGCAACATGCCGGACAAGGCCAATATCGAATTGCGGAAACAAATCCAGTCGATGCAGGCCAACATCGATCAGCTCAATCATCAGCACGATGCGGATGAGGCGACCATTCGCGGCCTGGAATCCAGCGCGACCTCCGTGCCGACATTGCCCCCGGATGAAATCGACCAACTCGTCACCGCATCGGGATTTCGATTTGGAAAAGTCACCGGCGGCTGGCGCGCCGATCCAAACGCGCCGGCCGATACAGAGTTGAAAGTGTTTGTCGTTCCCACCGACGAGCAGGGCGACGATCTCAAGGCCGCGGGTTCGTGGCACGTGGAATTGTTCGATCTGAATCTAAAAGACCCGCGCATCGGCCAATGGGATTTCGATCCCGCCGCCGCGCGCAATGCCTGGGTCGGGACATTTCTGGTGTACATGTATGTGCTGGATTGCCCGTGGCAAACCGCCCCGACGCACGAGAAACTTTTGGTGCGCGTGACATACACGGATTTGCTGACCCATCGGGTTTTCACCGAGGATTACGATCACGCGATGGTGAAGATCGCTCAGTGATCGGCGAGTAAACTCGCCGGTTATAGAGAGTCAGAAAAATACTGTCAGTGAAATTCTTTGGTGACGCATCTTGTCCCCTCTCCCGGTACTCTGGGAGAGGGTTAGGGTGAGGGCGATTTCGCTCGAATTATTCGAACGATTTTTCAATTCGGCCCTCACCCCTGCCCTCTCCCGGAATACCGGGAGAGGGGAAAAATTCATGGCGCGACTGACACGGTTTTTCTGACTCTCTATAAATAGATTTAATTCTGCCCGCTACTGGTGACCAGCCGCTCGGGGGCCAAGGGAGTGGAGCCGAAAGAACGATCCGTGTACATCTTGTCCGAATAATCAAAAATAACACTCGGCATCGGCGCGGACGGCAGGGGAAGATCGGGCGAACTGGGGACATCCATGTAGCTGAGTGCCCGCTCGATGAAATCGCACGTGCCGGGCGCCGACACGTCCGCGCCGTAATAGGCGATCGATGGATCAGGTTCGTGAATCACCATCACGACCACGAGGCGAGGATTTTCGTACGGGGCCATCGCCATGAAGCTGCTGTTGAATCGCGTGGCACTGTAGCCGTGGCCTTCGGCGATGTGGGCAGTGCCGGTTTTTGCGGAGATATTCCAGACTTTGCTGCGATGTCCCCTGGCAGTGCCGCGGATCACCACATCGCACAGGATTCTCCGCATGGTCGCAGCCGTGTCGGCGTCGATGACCGGCGACGCATCAGAAGTATCATCCGACGGACGCGAGAGCACTTCGCCATCGGGTCCGACCGTTCCCATGACAACATGCGGTCGCACCAGATGTCCGCCATTGGCGAGGGCAGAAAATGCCCGCGCCAGTTGCAGCGGCGTGACCATCACCTCATATCCCTGAGCAATCGACTCGGTGCTGTCGCGCTGCCATTTGCTCAGGGGTCGTACCAATCCCGGATTTTCGCCGGGAAGATCAATGCCGGTGGTTCGACCAAAACCGAAACTCGTGATAGCGCGGTACAAGCGCGCGTTGCCCATGCGCTCGCTGAGTTGCGACATGACGATATTGCTGGATTTCACTAGGCCATCCCACGTGCAGAGATTTCCGTAATAATGATCATCCGTGATCGTCCGGCCGTACGGCGTTTGCCAGGTGATTCCGGGAACAGTCCACATTTCCCACGGCGTCGTCACGTGCCACATGAGCGCCGGGGCGGCGAAGAACGGCTTGAAGGTCGATCCCGGTTCATACGGCGCGACCAGCGCGCTGTTTCGCCGCATATCCGGCAGCGAATCGCTCAGCGTTTGTGGATTAAAAGTCGGATAATTCGCCAGCGCGAGGATTTCGCCATTGCGCGGGTCCATGGCGATGAACTCGCCGCGCTTGGCTTTGTTTTGCTCGATGGTTCGCTGCAATTCCTCTTCAGCGAGCATCTGCAGATTGGCGTCGATGGTGAGAACGAGATGCGTGCCGTGTTTTGGCGGAAGATAATCGTCATCATCCACGCCGATGGGTTGGCGGCGGGCGTCTTTGGTCTGCCGCTCAAATCCCGGTTGGCCGGCGAGCATGGTGTTGAATTTCAGTTCCAATCCGTCGAGGCCCGAACCATCGCCGCCGCATCCGCCAAGCACGTGGGCCGCGAGTGATCCCATCGGATAAACCCGCGCGCTGCTGGCAACGATGCCGACTCCTTTGAGATGCAGCGCGTCGATCTGGGCGACGGCGTTGTCATCGAGGTCGTCCGCCACCTTCACGAATCGGCTGGTGGAACGATCGCCAAGAAGTTGCGCCAACTCGTACGGATCCTTCCCGATGATCGAGCCGAGATTTTGCAACGCCTGATCCATGTCCAGCAGGCTGCGGCCATTTTCCTGGAAATAATCCTGCATGAATTTCGGATCCACAAATAGGCTGCGGACCTGAATCGTGCCGGCCATGATCAAGCCGTTGCGATCGGAAATATTCCCGCGCCTGGGCGGAAGGATGAGGGTTTCATGCTCCTGCCGATCCGCCCGGTCAATACTGATTTCCCGGCCATAGGTTTGCAGATACGCCACCCGCCCGACCAGCATGGAAAGCAGGGCGAGGACGATGCAGATCATGACGGCGCAGCGGCTAGCGGAAAAATTTGGCATGTGGAACGTCCGGTAATACATCGGCAGAATTTGCCGGGGGAATCGAATTTTAGATAGCCGCACGATCACGACATTGAGCCGGCCCGCCCTCGGGAATAAAAAGGGGACATCACTGATTATTAATCAGTGATGTCCCCTTTTTCTCTCCGGGCAACCGAGAGTTGCGTTATTCGCCGACATCTGGCGTGGTAATCCAATTCTTTTCGCCCAGGGGATTCGATGCGGGGGCGGACATTTTTAAGTCCTGGCCTTTCAATGTCGCCGTTACCGCATTGGGCGCGGTGCATTCGGCGATGTTGAGTTGTTGATTCCAGAGTTCTGATTGGCTGGATTCGATGTGATTGTGCAACGCATCGATCTGGTACGTCAGATTCAATTGCTGCTGACGCAGCTCCAGCAGGGCCACGCCGATGGCCATGCTCCATGCGAGGCATAGGAGGAGCTTGAGCATCCGCTTCTCAATTCGCTGAGGCAACCGGTTTTGACGGGAGCCGCAATTTCGTGCCGGAGATGACGACATCGTGGTCATCGCCCTTGAGCACCGAGGCGTTCAATTCTTTCAGTGCATCCACTTGCGATGCATCGCCCAGCACATCGTTGGCGATTCGCCAGAGGCTGTCGCCATCCTGCACGGTGTAGAAATATTGGCGGCTGGTTGAGGGCGTTGGAGCATCCGTTGGAGTCGGCAAATCGGTTGAATTTTGCGATGGAATATTCTGCGCGGTTGCGCCGGCGGTGGTCGGGATCACATACACTTTTCCAATGATCACCGTATCCGGATCATCTTTCAGCGATGGATTGGCATCGATGATCGCCCGCACATTGGCGCGGCTGCTGGAGCCCATGAGTTTGGCGGCCATGCGCGAAACGCTGTCGCCCGGCTGGGCCTTGTAGGTTTTCAATGCGCTCGGAGCGGCGGGGGAATTCTGAGAATCCGATGGCGGCTGATCGACGCCGACAATTTCCTCGCCGTTGCGACGGGCGACACGAGACAGTTCATCCGATCCAGTCCCCGGCCCATCAGCTCCGGCAATCGACTGGGGCGGCGCCGGATTGACTTGCGGGGTCGCTGGATCGGTTACATACGTTGGCCTGTTCGCTTCCTCCCGGGATGGATCAACCGGCGAGACTGCGACAGGATTTGCTGGAACCACCGGCGGATTTAATTCCTGCTGCGTCGGTACGGCTTGTCGCGGCGTGGAATCCGGCGGAGTGTAAATCGTGATCGGTGGATTGCTGGCCATCGGCGCATTCATCGCCTCGCGCACATCACTGGCGGCATTGATCAGCGAGGCCGGCTCGATCGTCGGACGGAAATGGTCCGAGAGCAGAATCCCGATGACGATGATAAATGCCAACCCCACGAGCAGTCCAATTTTTGTTTCGCGCGTCATGCCAACCTCACAATCCAAGGGCGCCGCGAGCGCCGATTCCCGTCAATGTTTTTTTTCGATGGCCCGCAATTTGGCCGAGCGCGACCGGGGATTGCGGGCCGTTTCTTCGGAAGTGGGGGCGAGGGGCTTTTTCGTGAGGATGGTCACAACCCCGGTCTGCTCCAACGACCGAAACACATTTTTGACAGCTCGATCTTCCATCGACTGGAAGCTGATGACGGCCATTCGACCGCCGGGCGCTAAAAACGCTGGGCCATCTCGCAGCAGCCGGGCGAGGTTCTCCATCTCGCCATTGACTGCCATTCGCAGCGCTAAAAACGTCCGCGTGGCCGGATCGATCCGCGATCGGTCGGTTTTGCCGACCGCTTGGCGCACCAATTCGGCCAATGCTTCGGTAGTTTTGATCGGCCAATTCTTGCGCGCTTCGCCAATCTTTCTTGCGATTCCACGAGAATAATGTTCCTGTGCGAGTTCATATAGGACGTTTGCGAGGTCTTTTTCGGGAAGATGGTTCACCAAATCAGCCGCAGTTTGCGCGAGCCGGGGATCGATGCGCATGTCCAGCGGCATGTCGCGGTCGAAGCTCATGCCATAAGCCGGATCGAATAATTGATTGGTGCTGATGCCCAGGTCGGCCAGGATTCCGTGGATCGGCGGCCAGCCGCAGGTCTGCAAAACATCCGGCAATTCCGAGAAATTGGCGTGGAACAGGCGCGTGGGGCAGGGGGATGTTTTGAGTTTCTCGGCGGCGAATTCCAGATTGCGCGGGTCGGCGTCCAGGCCAATCAATAATCCTCGCGGACCGAGCCGAGCGGCGATGGCCATCGCATGTCCGGCCCGGCCGAGCGTGCAATC
The DNA here is from genome assembly GCA_049515255.1 of Tepidisphaeraceae bacterium. Taxonomy (GTDB): domain Bacteria; phylum Planctomycetota; class Phycisphaerae; order Tepidisphaerales; family Tepidisphaeraceae; genus JBEKUH01. The sequence goes on from JBEKUH010000036.1 coordinate 22,909, forward strand.
AACAAATGTCTGCCCGGTAGCGGGGCGCAGAAAATCCAGCACCTCTTGTAACAGCACCGGCTCGTGACCATCGGGTGGAAGTTCCATGCGCGCAAAAAGAAAGCGAGGGTCGATCGGATTCGACCCTCGCAGTTCATCTTCGTTAGTTAGAAACTCAAATCAACGCTCAAATCACTCGCTGACGGCGCTTGCTCAGGAGATTCAGAACAATCACGCCCGCCAATCCACCGAGGCCAGTCCAGGCCGCGGCGGGAAGGGGAACGGGCGATGATCCGCCGCCACCCGTGATGGGGATTTCCTTAAGAAAGAAATCGGACGGCAGGCCGGAGGTGACCGGATTTGCATCCATCACCAGATCGCCGCCGTTAACGCCATACCCGATCGAGGCGGTATCGCCGATACCCAGCGTTCCACCGGAAAGAGTGTATGACGTTCCATCGGGAGTCAGGCTGTCCGACGTCCAGGGTGAGATCGAGGTGAACGTGCTGGTGAACGATTGACCACCAGCCATCGGGCTGATCACCAGGAACTGAAAGCCGCTGAAGGGCGTCGTTGTGCTGTTGGTGATGCTTTCATCGAGAATCGCGATTTGCTGGGCGGCAGCGGTGTAGCTGGCCTGCGTAAAGGTGATCGCGATGCCTTCAGTGCTTTGGAAATCTGCGAACTTTTCCAGACCAAGCTCAACACCAGTTGTGTTGTCAGCTACGAGAGAAAGACCGACGCCCACGGGGAAAGAAATCTTCCAACCATCCACCGTATCACCACTTTGGATGACGGTCGACGCCGAAGCTGATTTCGATCCAACCATTGCAATGGCACCCACGGCCATTGCGCTTAACATCAAAGTACGACGAATCATAAAAGCCTCCTTAAACCTGCCGACCTACACGAATACAACCGGAGTTGTCTGTTCCGGCGTCCGCAGGTTCCGGACCTTCCTTTTTTCAACTAGGGGCAGCGGGAACCACGTGGCCCGTTCACTGCCGATCACCCAATCCCTTGGTTTTCTTCGGACTCCTTTCCGCTGTCCCACGGGGCAGCGTGCTCATCCGCGGCGGCTGCCGAGCGTTATCCACGGATACTCAATAACCTAGATTATCGGAACTCATTGGCTGCGCCAACGCGGAAAGCCAATAAAATTCTTGCCGCAAACTGGATACCGCTTGGCTTCTGTGTGATTAGGATTCCACACCGTTTACCCACGTTGAAGCCGCAGACATAATACCAAGCGCGGCCGTGGAAGAGGAAAGAAAACCCACGTTCGCAACAGGCGCTGAAATCGGCTCGGTTTTTCCGGGTTATTTTTGGCGTTTTTTGTCTTTCAACATGGCGCCAATTCCCATCATCCACGAAGACACCGATATCCTACTGGTCAACAAACCGGCGGGAACCCTCACCAGCACCGGCCCCCGCGAGCGCCGGCCCACGCTATGGGCCGGGGTGCGGCAATATGTCGCGGATTCGGACCGGCGGGCGCAAGCCGGATTGGTCCATCGCCTAGATCGGGAAGCCTCGGGACTGCTGATTTTCTCAAAAAATCGCCATGCTCATGAATCCCTGAAGCGGCAATTCTTCCATCACACGGTGGAAAGGGTGTACGAGGCCGTCGTTTCGCCACCGCCAAAAACGCCCAAGGGGACGATCAAAACCCGCCTGAGTGAATGGTCGGATGGATCGGTTCATGTCAGCCGCACTGGGAAAGAGACGATTACGGAGTACGAGGTCATATCGGTCGATCAGCAAACGGCTCGATTGAAAATCCGGCTACAAACCGGCCGCAAGCATCAGATCCGCGCCCATTTGGCACACCTTGGATGCCCAATTGTCGGAGATGAAATGTACGGCGGATCACAGAACAAAGCCGGCCTGATGCTCGCGGCGGTTCAGCTTGGTTTCGATCATCCACGCACCGGGAAACGGATGACATTCCGCATCCTGGCGCCGTTTTGAATTTCGAAGAAAGACAGTTTCCACCACGGAGACACGGAGAGCACGGAGGGGAAAGAAGAGTTTGAACCGCAGAGAGCGCAGAGGAATAAAATACATGCATTCAATTTTATTTTCTTTCTCTGCGGCCCTCTGCGGTGAAAATTGATTTGAAGGAATTAAGTAAACCGCAATATAGCCGAATGCCACCTCCGTGAACTCCGTGTCTCCGTGGTGGAAATGATTTCTTCGTACTACAATCCACCGCTCGAATGTCTCATCATCGTTTTCTCCTTCCAGCCTTTTCACTTTGCCAGCGGGAACTCGTGCGGTTTCTGCGGCAGCGGAATCGGATCATCGGGGCACTGGCGACGCCGATAGTGTTTTGGGTTCTGCTCGGGGCGGGCATGGGCAAGAGTTTTCAGACCAGTGGGCCGGGCGGGGGGAGCTTTATGCAATATTTCTTTCCGGGAACGGCGGTGATGATTTTGCTTTTCACCGCGATTTTTTCCACCATCTCGATTATCGAAGACCGCCGGGAAGGATTTTTGCAATCGGTGCTGGTCGCCCCGGTGTCGCGATTGGCGGTCGTGGGTGGAAAAATCCTCGGCGGGACGCTGCTGGCGACAGCGCAAGGTGTGATTTTTCTTTTACTTGCACCGCTGATTGGCGTGAAACTGACCCTCGCTGGATTTACCGAAGCGGTGCTTATCATGCTGGTCGTCAGTTTCGCTCTGACCGGCCTGGGATTCTGCATCGCCTGGCGGATGAGTTCCACGCAGGGATTTCACGCCATTATGAATCTGTTTCTCATGCCCATGTGGTTTCTCTCCGGCGCGATGTTCCCGGCAGAAGGGGCCCATGGCGTGATGCAGTGGATCATGGGGCTGAATCCTTTAACCTACGGCGTCTCGGGCCTGCGAAGATCTCTCTATGCCGATCTGCCTCGTGGAAATCTTCCCAACTTTTCGTACAGCCTGGGAATTTCAATTTTGTTCGCCCTGATCATGTTCTGGCTCGCGGGCCTCAGCGCCCGACAGCGCGTTGCGGCGGATTTGCAGTAGAATCAAAAACCTGAATCGAATCATGCGAAGAGAACAAAAAATCCTGATCCTGGCGCTGTGGCTCGTGGCCGGCATGGCGATCGTATCCGTCGCCGCCATCAAATGGGCGCGATTGGCGGAGAAACAGCCAACGGCCAATCCGGATGCTGTTGTCTCAAACGCGGGCTCGGAAGAAGAATCGCTTCCCGATCTCTATCCCGCACCGGAATTCACGTTGACCGATCAACACAATCAAACCATAACGAAATCACAATTGCTCGGGCATCCATGGATTTGCGATTTCATTTTCACCACGTGCGCTGATGCCTGCCCGCTGATGTCCACGCGCATGTCGGCCTTGCAGAATAAATTGCCGCCGGATGTGAAATTGGTTTCGTTCACGGTCGATCCGCTCCACGACACGCCGGAAGTTCTGGCGAAATACGCCCAGGCCTATCACGCCCAGGACGGCCGCTGGCTTTTCCTCACCGGTCCGGTCCAGACGGAAGACGATGTCATCCGAGGGATGCGGCTCTATTTCCAGCCGGCCCAGGGTCAAAGCGTGATCCAGCACAGCCAGCATTTCGTGCTGGTCGATGCCAAGGGATCAGTGCGGGAGTATTACGACAGCAGCATCCTCGGTGAAACCGATCATCTCATTGCCGACGTCCAGCGATTGCTCAATCCATGAACCCCGCGACCAGCCCGATGCCCGAGATCAACGCCTCGCTCAACGCCCTCAGCGCGGTGCTGATCGTGATCGGATTTTTCTTCATCAAATCCGGCCGATACCGCGCACACGGCTGGACGATGGTCCTGGCGACACTCGTCTCCACAATCTTTTTAGCCTGCTATCTCACTTACCACATCCGTCACGGCGAAAAGACCACGCACGCGCATCCGGGAATTTTGCGCGATGCATATCTGATCGTTCTCCTGCCTCATTTATTTTTTGCGGTGGTGTTACTGCCGATGATTTTCGTCACGCTACGCCGCGCCTGGCGGCGTGATTGGGCCAGCCATCGCCGCATGAGCGTGCCGACCTTTTGGGTATGGATTTACGTTTCGCTAAGCGGAGTCGCGGTGTATTTCATGCTGTATCACACTTCGCTGGCGACGTGAGGAATCGGGTTTCGGGTCTCGGGTTTGGGGTTTCGGGTGAAAAAACGATCGGTCTTTGGTATTTCCCCGAAACCCGACACCCGAAACCCGAACCCCGATTCTTCACCGCGTCGGCTGCAAACCGTCTTCCGATTGCGGCAGATCCTTCAGACTGTTCAATCCGAACAATTCCAAAAATCGGCGGGTGGTGCCATAGAGGATGGGCCGGCCCGGTTCTTCCGCTCGGCCGGCGATTCTAACAAGATGCTTTTCCATCAGATTGCGAATCGTCTCCCCGCACGCCACGCCGCGGATGGCTTCGATGTCGGCTCGCAGGATCGGCTGTTTATAGGCGATGATCGCCAACGTCTCGAGCGCCGCTTTGGTCAGCTTGGCGTCGATCTCGCGCTGGTGGAGTTTTTTTAGATATTCGCCGAATTCCGGCAGGGTGAGCACCTGATATCCGCCGGCGACCTGCTCGATGCGGAAGGATCGATTGGTTTCTTCGTAGGATTGATTGAGTTTGCCGATGGCCTGACGAATCGGCCGAGTCGTGTCCAGGCCCAGCAATTCCGCCAATCGGCCGGCCGTCAGCGGATGATGCGTCGCCAGCAGCAGCGCCTCGACGGGCCGGGGATCAATTTCGGGCACGGGGGCGCTGGAATCTTCCTCGATTGGCTCCGGCTCCGACATTCCATCGGGAATCTCGTTCGCCTCCGGCGCTTCTTCCGTCTCCATTTCGTAATCCTTTACCAATCGCATCAGCCGATTTATCGGTCACAGTGGCGATAATGGATCAGTTTAGCCGCCGCGGCCTCGCGGCGGAATGTCAGGCGCGTCTCCAATGCCGGAACCGATCCAGCGCAACGGCCAGGATGATGATACCGCCAGTCACGATTTCCTGCAGGGAATTGGACAATCCAACTTTTGTGCAGCCATTGGCGACGACGGTCATGATCAGCGCGCCGACCAAGGTTCCAAACACGCCGCCTTGGCCGCCGATCAAGCTGGTGCCGCCGATCACCACTGCGGCGATGATGTTCAGCTCGTATCCATTGGCGCTGGTGGCATCGCCGATGGTCAGGCGGGAAAAATGTAACACTCCCGCGACGCCGGCAAAAAATCCCGCGAAGAGATAGATGCCCAATTTCGTCGGCTTCACGCGCACGCCGCAGAGCCGCGCGGTTTGTTCGTTGGAGCCGATGGCGAACACATGCCGGCCGAACCGGGTGTAATGCAATATCGCACTCACGAGCAATGTCAGAACAAACATCAGCCACACACCGACGGGGAAAATCATCCACTGTTGATCCGGCCGAAGTTGATGCATCAGCGAATTGATCCACGTGCGCGGCGCATCGACATCCGTTTCATCAGCGATCCACTTGGCGGCCCCACGAATTGCGCCCCACATGCCGAGCGTCACGATGAACGGACTCAAATCCAGCAGCGTCACCAGAAGCCCGATCGCTAGTCCGCACGCCATGCTTGCCCCGATGCCGACCAGAGCGGACATCGCCGGCGACACGTTCATCAACAGTAATTTAGCGATCACCACGGTGCACATGGCGATGTTCGATCCAACTGAAAGGTCGATTCCGCCGGAGATGATGATGACCGTTGCCCCCAATGCCGCCGTGGCATACACGGTGGTTTGCAGGAGCATGATTTGCAGATTGTCGACACGCAGAAAAGTTTTGGGCCGCAGAAATGCGAACAATGCGAAGATCGCCAGCAGCCCCAGCACCGGGCCGATCTGATTGAGCCAGCCAAAGCTGATTCGCCAGCGCGGCGAACCGGGCTGCTCGAGCGGCGGGGATTGTTGCATCGTCGAGGTCAAACCGTCTCCGTCGCGCCGGTCGCCTGAAACATAATTTGATGTTCGTTCGTGTCGGCCACTGCCGCCGCGCTTCCGAGCACACCTTTGTACATCACGGCGATCCGGTCGCACACGCCGAGCAATTCCGGCAAATAACTACTGACCATCAGCACGGCCTTACCGCTTTGCGCCAGCTCGTCGATGACCTGATAAATCTGGGCCTTGGACCCGACATCGATGCCGCGTGTCGGCTCGTCCAGCAGCAGCACATCCACATCGTGATGCAGAAGCCGGGCGATGGCAACCTTCTGCTGGTTTCCGCCGGATAGATCGCCAACGGGTTGGCCGGGGTTTCGGCAGCGAATGCCCAGGCGCGAAATCCATCGGCGCGATTCGGCCCGTTGCCGCCGGGGATTCACCAAGCGCCGCATTTTGGTCATGGTTAAATTATCAGCGATGCTCAAACCAAGTGCTAATCCCTCGGTTTTGCGGTCTTCGGAGATCATTCCCGCGCCTTGCCGCCACCGCGCCGCCGGCGTCGCCGGACCTTCGAATAATTCGACACGAATTTTCCCGCGCCGAACCGGGTCCAGGCCGAAAATGCAACGAAGAAGCTCGGTTCGGCCTGCGCCGACGAGGCCGGCGATCCCCAGAACTTCGCCGCGATGGAGCGTGAGCGACGCATCACTCGGCTTGGACTGCCCAGCCAAATGGGAGATGTCGAGCACAGCTTCGCCAGCCTTGCGCTCGCCGCGCGGATACAAATCTTCCACATCCCGACCGACCATCAGCGCGATGATCTTTTTCACCGGCGCGGTGGCGCTCTCGCCTTCGCCGACGCTGCGGCCATCGCGCAGAACTGTGAACCGATCGGAGATTTCCTTCACCTCGTCCAGAAAATGCGAAATATAAATCGTCGCCAAGCCGCCGGATTTGAGACGGCGGACCAGATTGAACAGATGCACGATGTCGCTCTGTGCCAGACTGCTGGTGGGTTCATCAAGCACGAGAACCCGGCAGCCGACGGCGACGGCGCGGGCGATTTCCACCAGTTGCCGGCGGGCGATGGAAAGATCAGACACGATTGCGTCCGGCGAAATATCCGGCCGGCCGAGCTGTGCCAGCGCATCGGCCGCGCGGCGGCGCATTTCGGATTTTCGCAGAATCGGGCCGAAAGTTGGCTCCAGGCCCAGAAGAATATTTTCCGTCACGCTCAGGTGCGGAGCGAGGGCGAGTTCCTGATAGATCATCGCCACGCCGCGGCGGCGCGCTTCCAGCGGATGCGCCGGTGCGTAAGGTTCTCCGTCCAGCCACATTTGGCCCTCATCCGGCTTGTGCGCGCCGGAGAGAACTTTCATGAGCGTGCTTTTTCCGGCCCCGTTTTCGCCGACCAGCGCGAGCACTTCGCCGGGCGCGACGGTCAGATCGACGCCGGCCAGGGCGACGGTGGCGCCGAAGCGTTTCTTCACACCGGTCATGCGGAGGCGGGGGATTTGCGAGGTCATTCCAACATCCCCGCGGCGGCGGCGTCGAGCAGCCAGATCATCTGGCCATCGACGGGGTCGATCATCTGGACGGGGAAATCATCCGGTTTGGGCGGACCGTGCAGGACTTCTTCCAGCCGCGCGGCCTTGGACGCGCCGGCCACCATTTCAATAACCTCTTGGGCGCGATTGATGAACGGCGCGCTCATCGTGATTCGCCAGACATTCATTTTCGGCACAAAGTTCGCCACGCAACGGTGCTTGGTTTCCTTGAGCGCTTCGGTATGCGGAAAAAGGGATGCGGTGTGTCCGTCATCGCCCATGCCCAGAAGAATTAAATTCATGCCGCCGTCGCCAAATTTTTCCTTGAGCAATTGCCCATATTCAATGGCCGCTTTTTGCGGATCGAGTTCGCCCTTCATCCGATGAATATTCTGCGGTGGGATCGGCACGTGATCGAGCAGCGCGCGGGCGGCCATTCCGAAATTGCTTTCCGGATCGTTCGGCGGCACGCAGCGCTCATCGCCCCAGTAAATTTCCCAGTGGTTCCAGTCGATTCGCTCGGAATATTCATCCGTCGCGAGCAATTCGAATAGGGTTTTGGGTGTATTACCGCCTGAAAGTGCGATGGAAAATGATTCGTGCCGCCCCTTGGCATCATCGGACATCTCGATAATGCGCTCCGCCGCTGCGACTGCAAGCGATTTCAGATCCGGCACAACTTGAATGATTCGCTCGCCCATGGATGGATTATTTGGTTGCTGGCGCCGGCGGGAACTCAATCCCCGCATAAACTTCAGACAACGGTAAGTTCACACCGATGCTCTGCAATTTCGCGGTCGCCTCACGGCCTTCGAAAAAGAACAATTTCCAAGCTCCCTCTTCTTGCCTGAGGAAAACTTCCACAAGCGCCGTTTGCTGTGAGACAAGCACATACTCCTGCAGGGACTCCAGGCGGAGATATTGAACGAATTTGTCCGCACGGTCATAAGACTCTGTCGAAGGCGAGAGAACCTCCACGACAACTTTGGGATTGGTAATCGTTGTGCGAGCGGAATCCAACGGATCGAATTGCGGATCGCCGCAGATGACCAGCGCATCGGGATATGAATAAAGAACCGTTTTGGTAATGCGCACGCGGAGATTGCTATCGGCGACTTTGCATGGTTTGCCTTTGAGTTGTTGACGCAACTCTCCGATGGTATTGGCGATGATCAAACTGTGCTCGTAAGTTCCACCCGACATGGCAATAATCTGACCATCGCGAAATTCGTGCTTTTCCAGCGCGGTGCGTTCGAATCGGAAGTATTCTTCCAGTGTCATTCGTGGGGATTGCGGGGCGCTGGTCATTTTGTGTGATTATACCTGATGCCCGGGTTTGGGCATCTCATCATGAATGGTCTGCTGCTTGGGCTGATCGCCGGCGAAGCTGAAGAGGATCATGTCATCGTCGATCCTCGCCTGTAAATGCACGGGGCGTTGCCAGATTTTGTAGACATTTTTCAGCGTTTCCACTGCGAACTTTATCTCCAGGTCGGCGCCGTTGTGTTTGTGGGCCATGTAAAGCTCGCCGCGATTGGCGTAATTGCCGTCGGCCACATAAATGAACGGCCGGCCCATGTTGGTGAGATGATAAAGCATCGTCTTTTTGATGCGCTGCGGATCTCGGCTGATGATCCGCAGCTGGCCGGTGTGCGGGTCGCGGCCATATTGATAGAATTTGTGCTTCTCGATGAACTCAGGCGTCATGAATTCGTCGATGAAGTTCACATCGTTATAAACTCGACGGACTTCGAAAATCTTTTCCCGACCCAATCCGAGCCCCTTGTCCCATTTCTTTTTCTCGCCGAGGTTGTCCGATTCCTCATACGCTTTGCCGAATTTTCCTTTGTTCCAGCGATCTTCAATGTCGCGGAAAAGTTCCAAGCCGATTTTGTAGGGATTAAAATTCCCCGGCGGCATGTGGACGGTGCCGCTATGATGGTCGGCATAGTCGATGATTTCCTTGGCCTCGACAAAATGCTTGGTCATCAGCGTGCTGTGCCAATAGCTGGCCCAGCCTTCGTTCATCACTTTGGTCATGCCCTGTGGCGCGAAGTAATACGCCTCTTCACGAACGATGGAGAGACAATCCATTTGCCAATCTTCCAGCCGCGCATGTTGCAGGAGATATTGCAGCACATCACGCGTCGGCCGGGCGGGGGAGACATGCCGCATCTTCGCGCGCTCGTCCCGCAATTTTTTCGCCTCGGCTTCGAGCACTTCCGGTGGGTTGATCCAGCGATCCAGATAGTCCTTCGCCTTGAATTTTGCGATGTCATCCTGCCGATGCGGCTCGGTGGCCTTTTCTTCGATTGGGCCGCGATTGAGAAACATGCTGTGGGCATCGATCAGGTCTTCGATGCTCAGGCAGATATCGAGGAATTTTTCAACAGTGTCGAAACCCTGTTTCTCGATGTGCCGGCGGATGCGCGTGGAGTGATTCGCCATCTCATCGATCATTTTTCGATTGGTCTGGCTAAACCACAGGTTGTTTTTGAAAAAATCCGCGTGGCCGTAAACGTGGGCGATCACCAGCTTTTGATCCACCAGTTGATTCGATTCCTGCAGATATGCGTAGCAGGGATCATTGTTGATGACCATCTCATAGATTCGCCCGAGTCCGTAGAAATGCTGTTTGCGAAGTCGTTCGTATTCCGCCCCGAATCGCCAGTGCGGATATCGCTGCGGAAATCCGCCGTAGGCGGCGAGCTGATTCATCTGCTCGTAATCGCACATCTCGAAAATAACGGGGAAGAAATCCAGACCGTAGGATCGGGCGCGCTCACGAATCTGCTTCTTGGCAGCCAGAAGCTCGGCGGGGAATGGACCTACGAGGTGCGACGCCATTGGCTAATTCTACCCCAAAAACCGTCCAAAATCGCGGGCTGCACGGTGGCGATTTGTGGTATCATCGACAAGACGGGAGCTTTGTTATGACGGTAAGGACACTGCGAGACGCCGAACGGGATTACTCGAGGGTTGTTCCACTGACGGTGGAGCAATATCACGAGATGATCGCCGAGGGGATTTTGGAGGAAGGCAAGCCAATCGAATTGATCGACGGGCTGTTGGTGCGCAAAGACCGAAGCCGACAGGGAGGAGAATCTATGACGGTCGGGTACGAGCATGCGTTGGTGGTGCAGAGTCTTTCGGAGTTGAATGAACTCTTGAAAGATCATGGATGTCACATGAGAACTCAGAATCCGATCACACTGCCGCCAAATAGCGAACCCGAACCGGACGGCGCCCTTGTGCGCGGAGATCGGGGGAATTACCGCGTTCGACATCCGATGCCGGCCGACATTCTGGGGGTAGTCGAGGTCGCCGACAGTTCTCTCAAGGACGATCGCACAATCAAGCAACGCCTTTATGCCGACGCGGGGATCGCATTGTACGTCTTGATCAATCTCGTGGATCATGCCATTGAGGTCCGCACGCAACCAGTGTCGGGCGAAGGGCGATATGCTGCCGTGGCCACTTTGCCCGTGGGGCAGACACTTTCGCTGCCATTGGCGGATGGCACGAAATTGGAAATTCCGACCGAGCGCTTGCTGCCCTGAAATTCATAAAATTACGGGGCAATCGCGGCGTGTCACTTAGCTGCGGCAAACACTTTGCTCAAATTCAACGAGAATCCGGGCAATTGTCGCGTCGTATATTTCTGATTTGCTTTTGCGATCTTCGGCTTCCACAACCCGCGCCAGCGGATCATTGCCGTCATCTGTTGTTTCTGGGCGTCGATAATCCAGTACTCACTAATTCCAAATTCGAGATAGTCGTCCGGTTTTTCGTGGTAATCCCGATTTGCCGAACTTGGGGAGACGATTTCGATCACAATCGCGGGCACCCAAAGCGACCAGACATCTTCCACATCCGGAGGCGGCGAAAGGTAAACGGATAAATCAGGATGCCGTTCCGATTGTGTCGCGGCAACCAATATTTTGCTTTCCATTCCACCAGTGATCGAATGAATCGTCTCCGGGTTGGCGTCCTGATATATGACCAATTGGTTTCGAGCCGCCTGCAGTTGCGCGAAATGCCGATGGTGAGGCACATCCGTCATTTCGATGACCCCTTTATTCAATTCAAAGATTTGCCCGTCACGCGATATCGCACGATCGAAATCGTCGAGCGACATGCGCCGGCCGTTATGTTCGGGGCCGATGACGCGAGGCTTGCGTAAAGTAGCAGGCATATCTGAATAAGTATAGCAGAATCAGAGACGCCGGATTAATCCCGACGCGGCCCGCGGTCGCCGCCGCGGCCACGTCCGCCGCCTCCCCCGCGACCACCACCGCCACCGCCACGTTGTCCGCCGCCGCCACCGTAGCCGCGATCGCCGCGGGGTTCGCGTGGGCGGAAGTTTCCCTCGCCGCCTTCATCGGGACTGCCGGCGGGCGCGCCGACGGGTTCGGGATCGCTCAATCCCTCTTCCTTCATCGCGGCCTTGCGGCTCAATTTGATTCGGCCCTGATCGTCGATCAAGATCACCTTCACGCGAACCTCGTCGCCGATGTTCACGAAGTCCGTCACGTTTTGCACGTAACGGTCGGACAATTCCGAGACGTGGCACAATCCATCGGTCTCCGGAGCGATCTCGATGAACGCGCCGAATTCCTTGATGCTGACGACCTTGCCGGAATAAATTTTTCCGACCTTGACCTCGGCCGTGATCGCCTCGACGAGATCGCGGGCTTTCTCGGCAGATGCCTGATCGACGGAGCTGATGAACACTGTGCCATCGTCTTCGATGTCGATGTTGGCGCCGGTGTCTTCCTGCAGTTTCTTGATGTTCTTGCCGCCGGGGCCGATGAGTTTGCCGATTTTTTCCGGATCGATTTTGACAGTGAGCAGCCGCGGGGCGAACTTGCTGATCTCCGCCCTTGGCGCGGGAAGCACAGCAGTCATTTTATCCAGAATGGTCAGCCGAGCCTCACGAGCGCGGTGCAATGTGTCTCGTATGATCTTGTAATCGATGCCCTCGATCTTGATGTCGAGTTGGATGGCCGTGATTCCTTCGGTGGTGCCGCAGACTTTGAAATCCATATCGCCGAAATGATCTTCCTCGCCGATGATGTCGGTGAGAAGAACCGATCGATCGCCTTCCTTGACCAGGCCGATGGAAATTCCCGCGACTGGCCGAGTGATCGGGACGCCGGCATCCATGAGCGCCAGGCATCCGCCGCAACTGCTGGCCATGGAACTGGAGCCGTTGGATTCCAGAATATCGCTGATGACGCGCACGGTGTAGGGGAATTGCTCGATACCCGGCAGTACGGCGATGAGACTGCGCTCAGCCAGCGCGCCATGGCCGATTTCTCGCCGACCGGGTCCACGAATTGGACGAACTTCGCCAACGCTGTAGCTGGGGAAGTTGTAATGCAGCATGAATTTCTGGCTGTATTCGTCGATCAATCCATCGACCATCTGCTCATCGCTGCTGGTGCCGAGGGTGACCGTGCACATCGCCTGGGTTTCGCCGCGGGTGAATACGGCCGAGCCGTGCACGCGCGGGAGAATGCTCACCTGGCAATTGATCGGGCGAATCGTGTGGTAATCACGTCCATCCGGCCGGATGCCGCTGAGAATCGTCTCACGTGTCACTTGCTCTTCGACTTCGACGAAAATCGCGCGAATCTGCTTCTGTTTCTCTCGCGCTGCCACGATGGATTGATAGCTGGCATTGGGGTCGGTCACCGGCGGGGCCATTTCCTTGAGCAGATCATCACGAATCTGGTCGATGGCCTCGGAGCGATCGTGCTTGCCGGCTTTGCCTTTGACCTCGCGGATGCGATCGGTCACGCGGGCGCGGATGGAATCCACGAATCCGGGGTCGGGTTGTTTCATGTCGCCGACTTTTGGTTTGCCGGCTTTGCTGGCGAGTTCTTCGATCATTCCAACGATCTCGACAACAGCCCTGTGGCCAAATTCGATAGCATCGGCGACATCATCTTCCTTGGCCTCGCGGCCGCCGAGTTCGATCATGTTGACGAAATGCTTGGTGCCGGAAACGACCAAATCGAAATCGCTGTATTCAAGTTGTTCGACGGTGGGATTCAGGATCAGTTTTCCTTCGATCCGACCGACACGCACGTGGGCAATCGGCGTGATGAAGGGAACGTCGCTGATGGCAACCGCAGCGCTGGCGGCGGCGCCGGCGAAGATATCTGGATCATTCTCACCATCGAACGCCAGCACGTTCAATTGAATCTGCACCTCGTCCATGAATCCCTTGGGGAACAGCGGGCGCAGCGGGCGGTCGATCAGGCGAGCGGTGAGAATCTCCTTGGTAGTGGGGCGGCCTTCGCGCTTCATGAATCCGCCGGGGAATTTGCCGGCGGCGGCGCGGCGTTCACGGTAATCCACCTGCAGCGGGAAAAAGTCGATCCCCTCGCGTGGATTGGCGCGGGCGACGGCGCCGAAGACGACGGTCTCGCCATATTGAACAGTCACTGCTCCGCCGGCGAGCTTTGCGAATGTGCCGGTTCCGATCACCAATCGACGTCCGCCGATCTGGCGTTCAACTTCTATTGCTTGCATGAAAAAAAGCCCTCGTTCAGCCCCAGTTTGGTTACCACAGATGGACAAATGCAATCAGTTTTTGTCACAACTGTCCGCATTTGTGCATCTGTGGCTGGTCACTCTCCGTCATGCCGGGGCTGATTCGGGCAGGGGGAAAGCTGTTCATCTCGCCGGAAGAATCTTCCGGCTACAACATTATTTGCGCAAGCCGAGCCGGCCGATGATCTGCTGATATCGGTTGCGATCTTCGCGGGTCAGATATTTCAGCAATTGATTTCGTCGGCTGACGAGCTTGAGCAGTCCGCGGCGGGACGAATGGTCTTTCTTGTGCGCGTCGAAATGCCCGCGCAGTTGGTTGATCCGTTCGGTCAGCAGCGCGATCTGCACCTCCGGCGAGCCGGAGTCTTTATCGTGAATCTTGTAATCTTTAACGATTTTCTGTTTTGCTTCAGCGGAAATAGACATTCAAACACTCCCAGTCACCAAGCCGCCAGAACTGCGTTCGACCCTCCGAACGCCACCGGCCTGCCGGTCATTACGAATCCTTGGGAAACGAGAATAGAGGGGCGCGGAGCGGCGGTCAAGTGGATGTGGAACGAAGGTTGCGCCGGGCGCAGAAACATTCCTTCCTTCAATTGCTCCGTCACCACTCGCCTTTTCTCCAAACCTTGGGGCCTCTAACCAAAAGAAAAAATTAGCCACTGATAAACACCGATGACACCGATTAATAAAGAAAGAATTTATTTCCGGCCTTTTCTCATCGGTGCAAATCGGTGCCCCATCGGTGGCTAATTCCGCTTTGGTTTCTCCAACACTGCGAGACCGATCGCTGCAGCGCGCGAGATTTACGAAGCGCCGGGGCAACGCAACCGCGCAGGCCGGCGCGCGCTCCCTACATCGGGGCGCGGCATCCCCCACCGACTTTTTTCCTCCAACCCAAGTTTTGCGGGCCACCGCGGAACTCTTGTAATCTCAAGCACTTACCGGTGGAGTCATGGCCGACCAGTTGAGACGCTCGGCGTCGGCGGCCTCTCACAGGTACCGCCGGGCCTTGGAGCTTTAGACTGCGTGGATGCGCCACGGGTCGATTCACGGCTACCCATTTGGCAAAGGCCAGTGATGAATTGCACCGTGAATCGGTGGACCGTCCAACACGAGTCAGATGGCTCCAGGAGCA
>JBEKUH010000037.1:0-32173 GCA_049515255.1 Tepidisphaeraceae bacterium
GGTATCCACCAGCACCTTCGCCTTGTGCCCCGCATTTTTGGCAAAGACATAAGACATCCCCCAGTCGGCGATGTCCGTGTGATAAAAAGCCGGCTCAAATGGCTTGTATTCCACCAGCATCTTCATGCTCGGGCTGAGCGCATCGTGCCATTGCCGCAGCGCGCCGTGCATGCGCTGCTTGCGTTCGACGATGTCATCCTGTCCCGGATAGTTGGTGCCATCGGCGAACCACAAACTGATGATGTCGCTCTTGACCGCCTTGGCGATGGAGATGCAATCCATCAAATGCCGATGCGCCTGATGCCGGGCCGATTCATCCGGGCTGCACACCGAGCCGAATTTATACATCTGATCCTGAAAAAGATTCGGGTTGATCGACCCGATGCGAACGCCGTTCTTTGCCGCGACGGCCGCTGTCGCGGTGGCGTCCACGCCCATGGAAAAATCCCACAGCACGTGCACCGCAACGGATGGGCAACAGCCGGTGTAACGATTCACCGTCCCCGCATCGGCGAGCTTTTCCTCAATTGTCGAAGCCGCCGCCGGCTGGAGGAATTTGCCGAATCGAGTCCCGGTGTCAGCGAATCCCCAGCTCGGGACTTCGATTTTGAAATCATCCAATAGCGAGAAGAGTTTGTCGCGGTCCATGGACAAAAGGTTAATGCAACCGGGCGGTGTGTTCAAATCAGGCGACTAACTCAATTCTCCCATTTCCCCGGTGCTCCAAAGTCCGACGCCGGTGGCGGTGTTTTTGGCGCGGACGAAGTAGTAATACAGGGTGCCGCTGACCGCTGTCGTGTCGTCGAAGAAATCGGCGGTGACCCCATTGGCAATGCGGGTGGCGCCGGTAACGTTGTCGCTGGTCGATCGCCATACTTGATAGCTCGTGGCGTTGTTCACCGCGGACCAGGCAACTTGAACGTGATGGGCTGCGCCGGTGACCGTGACCGCCGGCGCTTGCAGCGGAACGTATCCCACCGCCGCGGCGCTTTCCGGTCCGACGCCAGTGCTGTTGCGAGCGACGATCCAGTAGTAATGAATCACGCCATCGGCGGCGACGTTGAGATCGTTGTAGCTATTGGTGGTGATGCCTCCGGCGACTTTGTTGGCGATGGAGAAATTGTCCTGCGTGCTGCGGTAAACCTGATAACTGGTCGCCCCGCTGACGGCCGCCCACGTCAGTGCGACGTGATGCGGCACTGTTCCCATACTGGCGACGACATCCGTTGGGGCGGAGGGCGAGGCAACCGTATTCTCCGTGACCCAAATTCCTTGTGGGTCGGGCAATCCGGATATCAACGCAGCATTGACAGTAGCTCCGGAAGTCGTGTATTCGCCAACCGCTCCATTTCCATTATTGGTCAAGAACAGGTCCGATCCGGACACGGTGATTCCGAGCGCGTCATCCTCAGCCCCCGTGATTAGCGCAGCGTTCACCGTCGCACCCGAAGTTGTGTACTCGCCAACTGAACCAACATAGGCAGGATAGCTCAGCTCAGTGACAAATAAGTCAGATCCAGAGGCGGCAATTCCCTGCGGCGCTGTTAATGCCGTAACCAGAGACGCATTTACGGTAGCGCCGGAAGTTGTGTATTCGCCAATCGTGCCCGAATCGCCGGGACTGGCCAAGTTGAAGCTACTAACAAAGAGGTCCGACCCCACAACGGCAACTCCATCAACGTAATTGAGCCCCGAAATTAGCGATGCATTGATCGTCGCACCCGAGGTTGTGTACTCGCCAACCGTGCCGTCACCTGAGTTGGCAACAAATATGTCCGATCCGGAAATGGCGATTCCATCCGGTTGGTTCAAACCCGAAACGAGCGAGGCGTTTATTGTTGTGCCGGAGGTTGTGTATTCGCCGACGGTACCCAAGCTGTTGTCCGCGATGAAAAGGTCCGATCCAACATTGACTATGCCGAGAGGATAGCTCAGTCCTGAAATCAGCGAGGCATTCACTGTTGCGCCGGAGGCTGTGTATTCACCGACGGGACCTGTCCCTTCCGTGACAAATATTTGCCCGGACAAAAGCACCCGCCGCTCCAAGGCCTCCATTCGCCCAAGATATTCTCGAGACTCCGAATGTCGCCGCTCAGCGCCTTGACGGCGCAGCCGATTCCTTGTCATGTCGCTTCACTCCTCGAAAGTTTGTATCCACCCGTTCCGGAAACGTTCGCGTTCCGCCAACCGTTAAAACATAACGGCCGTTAGTAAAGTTTATGTGAGTTCGCCCGTTTCGACGACACTCCAAAGCCCGACGCCTGTGGCGGCGTTTTTGGCGCGGACGAAGTAATAATACGTCGTGCTCGCGGCGGCGGTGGTGTCGTTGAAGAAGTCGGTCGTGATGTTGTTACCGATGCGGGTGGCATCCGCGACGTTATTGACCGTGGCGCGCCAGACCTGATAGCTCGTGGCGTTATTGACTGCGGCCCAGGTAAGGCCCTCGTGATGCGGCCCATTGGTCACGGTGACCGCCGGGGCTTGCAGCGGAACATATCCCACCGCAGCGGCGCTTTGGGGTCCGACGCCGGCGCTGTTGCGGGCGACGACCCAGTAGTAATGGATGACGCCGTCGGCGGCGACGTTGAGATCGTTGTAGCTGTTGGTGGTGACGCCGCCGGCGATCTTGTTGGCGATGGAAAAATTGTTCTGCGTGCTGCGGTACACCTGATAGCTGGTCGCGCCGCTGACGGCGGCCCAGGTGAGATCAACGTGATGCGGCAAAGTGCCCTGCGTGGCGACGACATCCGTCGGGGCGGTGGGCAGCGACACCACCGGGGTGGATACGAAAATGCCTCGGGGGTTGAATATCCCGCTCACGAGGCTGGCATCGACCAGCGTTCCAGAAGTGGTGTATTCGCTAATCGCATCGGTATCGTTGTCGGATAGAAAGAGATCATTGCCGGAGACGGACATGTCTTCGATGTCGTCGGTGGTGGGGATTAAGTTCGGGGTGATCTCCGTTCCGAATTGATTGTACTCGGAGATGCCGCTGGGTCCTTCGATGAAGAGGTCGGTGCTGGAGGCGGCAATTGCAATATTGCCGGTCAGGCCGGTGATTAAGGCGGAACTCTCCAGAGTGCCCGAAGTCGAGTATTCGGCAACCTGTTCTCCGCTGGGAAAGGTCAATCCCGTCACAAACAAATTCGAACCGGAACAAACGATATATTCCGGATACAAACTTCCGGTCGACCAGGAGTTGACGATGGCGCCAGATGTGTTGAACTCGGTAATACTATTGCCATCCTCCGCCGCGACGAAGGCATCAGTGCCATCGGAGGCGACGCCAATGGGATCATTCAAGCTGGCGTCGATAATGGCCGACCCGTTGGCTGCAGCGCCCGAAGTGGTGTATTCGGCGACGGCGCCGCTGTCGTCGGCAATGAAAACATCCGATCCGACGACGGCGAGCCCTTCAACGCTCATCAAACTGGAATTGACGACCAGAGACGCGTTGATGGTGTTTCCGGAGGTGTCATACTCGCCGATCTGCGCGCCATTGAGGCCCGCCTCCGCGATGAAAATCGTGCCGCTGAGCAGCACGCGCTTTTCGAGCATGTCCATGCGAGCCCCGTCGTGATGGATGGTTGCAGATCCCCGTTTGGCGGGCTTCCGATTAGTCTTCATATTGTCTCCTATGCGAAAATTAGCACTTATCCTTCCAAAACATGTGCCGGCAAAAATGAATGCCCCGTTGTTGACCGTTATGTCAGCTCTCCCATTCCCACATTGCTCCAAGCACCCACGCCCAGCGAATTTTTGGCGCGGACCCAATAGAAATAGTCGGTACTGCCGCTGACGGATGTGTCGTTGAAGAAGAGGTCGGTCACGCCGTTGGCGATGCGAGTGGCATCGGAAACGTCATTGGTCAGGCTGCGCCAGACCTGGTAGGTGGAGGCGTTGGTGACCGGCGTCCAGGTCAGCGCGAGGTGATGCGTCTCATCAGTAACTGTGAGCGTCGGCGCCTGCAGTGGAATATACCCACTGGTGGAATCGCTCGGGGTGCCGACACCGGACGAGTTTCTCCCGACGACCCAGTAGTAATAAAGCACGCCGGGACTGGCGGTGGAATCGGCGAAAGAACCGCCGGTCACGCCACCCTGAATTTTGGTCGCCGAACTGAAACTATTGCTTGTGCTGCGGAAAATTTGATAAGAAGTCGCCCCGCTCACGGGCGTCCAGTTGATCAGAACGTGTTTGGGATAGCTTCCCAAACTTCCCGTGACATTGGTGGGCGCGGCCGGCACCGAAATCGCGGTCGATGTCGAGATCGTAAATTCCGTCACGGACGTGAAGCCGGAAAAGCCCGGCACGCCCGATTCGCCGGTCACTTCCTGCGATGGAACGATAAAGAATATCTGTCCCGTGTAAGTCGTGTTGGGCTGAAGCGTGCCGGCAGGGATCAGATCGGAGGTATCGGTGCCCAGAAGCGGGCTGGATTCAAATGGCCAGGGGGAATCGTAAACGGCGTCGCCCGTGGATGTATCGATGATTTGGATTTTGACATAATCGCCGGTGGTCGCGCCATCCCAGGGATTCCAGCTCAGTGTGAAGGATTGGGAGGGATCGATATTTCCCAAATCGCTGATGTTGCTGACCTGTGGAATCGTTGTTGGGAATGTGTCTACATCGGGCATGCTCAGCGAATATTGAAATGTGCCACCGCCATCGGTGAATTTGATCGTGTAAGTGCCGCCCGGCCAGGCGGCATCCAGGTCTGCTTGCGTACTATACGGAAACCCAAACGTGGCGGATGGCGAGCCGACCATGCCTTCGATCAGGTCGTGTTTGGTCCCGTCCGGAAACGTGACCGATGCGGATTGAATTGCGCCTCCAGACGCCTCTTCGTTGACCTCAACAGCCCCGTCGTTGGGAGTACTGGTCGGCACCGGGGTTGAATCGCCCGTCTGGACATATTCCTGTTCCTTAAACACCGCCGCATAATCGCTGGAAAGCAGCAGCCGAGGTTCAAGGATTTGCATCGCAGCCCGAATGGTGCTCTTGACGGTGCGCTTACGCCTGAAAACAGATGTCGAATCGGACATGAATTCTCCCAACCTTGTTTGGAGCAAAGACGGGTAAGACCGGCAGGCCTGCCCGCATAAATGTGGTGTTAAGATACTGAAGGAGTCAGACTATGGCAACAATAAAATCGCCGTCCGGATCGGTCAAAACGCCTCAAATATCCGATTTGATCGCGGTCCCCTCGCGATTCTATTTCTGTCCCATTCGCGGGTTGGCGGCGAGATAGAGCGTTTCAAACTCGTAGAATCCCATCTGCATAAACGCTTCTGCATAACCTCGTCCGTGCAGGGCGCGCAACGAGCGGTAGCGATTGAGCGCAATTACAGCACCTGCATAGTCGTCTGCTTTGGTCTGGCTCGGAAACGCCTCGATCGCCTGCTTTTTAATTTCAACGACACTGCTTATGTCCACAAAACAATCGGCAATCAACGTCGACCAGACCTCATACCCGCGGATGACCACGCCTTGCACATATTCTCGAGGCAAAGATTTCAGCACGGCGTATAGAATGCGATTCGTCGCCCAGTGATCTCGATGATTGTCCGTCAGGGCCGGAAGATAAATATAAACCGGCTTTTTATCCTCGATTATCCGCCGGACTTTGCTCACAATTTCCGGTGAATCGTCAAGCGCGTTATCCGGTCCATCCAAGAAGATTGGATCGCTCGTGCCAAGAATTTTTGCCGCCGCTTTGCTTTCTGCCTTTCGGCGCTCAACCAGCGTTTTGTCCGGATCGTAGCCTCCCCAGCGCCCGTCGGTTGCAATGACTACAGTCACAGCACCGCCGGCAAGAACGTGCAGTCGCACCGTACCGCCAGGTCCGATTGCCTCGTCATCTGGATGGGGCGCCAGCACGAGGACTGGATCGGCAGCAAAATCGCGAATAATCCTTGGTTCTTCATCCGGCCAATCTGTTCGTAGCCATAGACGCAAAGATGCATGGGCACTTTTTGGAATGAATTGACGAAAACCATAGCGAACGATCGATTTTAATAATTTGGCCATAATATCACGTGACCAAGCACATCCAGAGATTTTCGAGGGATTCTATCTATTCAATGGGGCAAACCGCAAAATCCTAAGACGGTAATCCTGTCGCGATTTATCGGAAATGCTGTGCTGGGGTACATTGAGTCCCCCAAATCCGGGAACGATATGGGCTTTGCTAAGGGCACGGGAGAGGAGTTTGACTATTTGTACTTCTGTAACACGATTTTTTCATAAAATTGCCTGCGCCATTTTTATTTTGTTTATAGCGGAAAACGTGGCAAACGAACTATAAATTTTTGAAATTATTTGCCGGATAACAGCGATTTATCAAAATACTGCCGCACTTCGGCCCTAAAATTCACGTGAAATTCTGCGCGAAATCGACACGGTTTTGCACGATTTGTGTTACTAAATCTTGCTGTTTTCGGATGCGACGATCAAAATCATTGGACTTTTGTAGCAAATTTCATGAGTTTGATCTGACCGCGGGGGGGGTAGCTCCCTTCGGCAAAAAAAGAATGCCCTCATCTTTCGACGATGGCATTCGGATGCTCCGTAGAGCAGTGCCTGCGAATCTTTCCTCTTGTTGCGAAAAGTCTCGCAGAGCGGGATTGGATAGACTTCACAACAATACATCCGTCGCTATCATTTCGTCAACACCTCAGAGGATAAGTATGGGCGAAAGAACGCTGGGTCTGGATGTCGGCGCCAACTCCATTGGCTGGTTCGTCATCAAGCCGGGCTCTACGGAAATTATCGCATCCGGCGTACGCGTGTTTCCGGAGGGCGTCGATAACTTCGATACGAAGAAGGAAAAGCCGAAGATGGAGAGCCGGCGGGTCGCTCGGGGGATGCGGCGGCAGATTGCTCGCCGGCGAGTACGAAAACGGCAGCTTCGCACACTGCTGATTTCGGCCGGATTGCTGCCAACTGCTGATGATGAGCTGCGATCCCTCGAAGTGGCCGACCCATACGCGCTACGTCGGCGCGCATTGTCCGAAGCGCTCACGCCATACGAATTTGGCCGTTTGCTGGTCCATCTCAATCAGCGACGCGGTTTCAAGTCGAATCGGAAGACGGATCGTGGACGAAAAGCCGACGACAAAGGAATGCTCGGCGAGATCAATGAATTGGCGGCCAAGTTGAATGACGCAGGGTGCCAAACGCTCGGCGAGTATCTTGCAAAGCTCCATGACGATCCTCATGCCCGAGTGAGGAATCGCCATACGCGCCGCGATATGTTTGAGACGGAATTTGAGGTCTGCTGGACGAAGCAACAAGCATTTCATCCATCGCTGCTTCCAGACGAACTTAAGCAGCGGATCCGTAAAGTGATTTTCTTCCAGCGCGACATGTACTGGCCCCCATCGGTTGTCGGGCGTTGTGAATTGGAGCCGCGCCAGCCGCGTTGTCCGCGGGCCGACAGATTGGCCCAACGGTTCCGGTTGTTGCAGGAGGTGAACAACCTTCGTTATTTCGACCCCGATGCGCGCGAAGAGCGCCCGCTAACCTCCGAACAACGAACGCTTCTCCTCGACAAGTTGTCCAAAGTTGCCAAAAAGGATTTCGATGGGATTCGCAAGGAACTCGGATTCATCGAATCCATTCCCTTCAATCTTGAGCGAGGACATCGCAAATTCATCAAGGGGATGCCGACCGACGCGGCACTGGCGGGCAAGGAACTTTTCGGCAGGCGGTGGCACGAGTTTCCCGAAGCCCGGAAAAATGAAATTGTCCGCAAGCTGATTGACGCCGACGATGACAAGCTGCCCTCCCTCGTCCAGGAGTGGGGACTTCCGCCGGAATCCATCGACAAACTTGCGACGGTTGATCTCCCAGACGGATACGCGGCTCTGAGCAGAATGGCATTGGAAAAGCTTCTGCCGCACATGGAGCGCGGTCTGCTCTACATGACCGATGACGACACACCGTGCGCGTTGACGGAAGCCAGATACCCTCGCCCCGATCAAGTGCCCCGCAAAGTGCTGCCATTCCTCCCCGAGCCGCCCGAGATTGCCAATCCAGTGGTTCGCCAGGCAATGTTTGAAATCCGCAAACTGGTCAACGCCATTATCCGCGAGTATGGCAAGCCCGATCAAATTCATATCGAGCTGGCCCGCAACGCGGCTATGTCATCCGAGGATCGCCAGAAAGCATCGAAGCGGCGGCAGGAGAATGAAGATCGTCGAAACGACGCCGCCGATTTGATCCGGTCCAACCAGTTCAAAGTTTCGCGCGACGGAATTGATCGTGTCCTGCTCTGGCAGGAACAGGGCGGCATTTGCGTCTACAGCGGCCAGTCGATCAGCGTGACCCAACTCCTTCAGGGCGAGGCGGATACCGATCACATCCTGCCGTATTCGCGGTGTCTAGACGATTCGATGCAGAATAAGGTGGTGGCTTTTCGATCGCTGAACCACGAGAAGGGAAATCGCACACCAAGGGAGTGGCTGGAGGCGGACCCTGATCGCTACAACCAGGTGCTGCAATACGCCTGGCGGCTTCCCTACCCGAAGCGCAAGCGATTTACGCAGAAGGAACTTGAACTCGATAACTTCGTCCTGCGGCAATTGAACGACACGCGATACATCGCGCGGGAAGCGGCACGGTATCTCCGGGGCATTGTCGAACAACCGCACCATGTTCTTTGTCCTAAGGGCAGTCACACCGCCGAACTTCGCCGCCATTGGGGACTGGATACGGTCCTGCGGGAATTGCCCGACAGCCCGGCCTGGATGGGTGAAACAAACCTGCGCGATGGCGAAAAAAACCGGAGCGATCATCGCCACCACGCCATCGACGCGCTGGTGGTCGCGCTCACCGATCAGTCCCGCTTACAACAACTGGCCCGCATCAGAAGCCAGGGCGGAACGCAAACCACCGGTGAAGTGTTACCAGACCCGTGGCCCGGTTTCCGGCAATCAGTGATTGATGCCGCTGCAAAGATCAACGTATCACATCGCGTGCAACGAAGGGTTAGCGGCGCGCTGCATGAAGACACGATTTATGGCCCGGTCTATGAAAAAAACATACAAGGCCAGGTCGTTCAGCGACCGGGCGAATTCGTGGTTCGCAAGCCGGTGGAGTCCCTCACGCTGGCGATGATCGAAGACATTCGCGATCCAACTATTCGCGGGATCGTTATGCAGCGTTTGAATGAACGCCACGTCGCCTTTGGGCGTGGTGTCGCTGGGGCTATCGGCACGGATGTGTGGAAGCCGGACCTTACAATGAAATCCGGAACACCCATTCGCAAAGTGCGAATCGTGAAACGCGACGAAACCATTCAGCCGATCCGAAAGGGTACCGCTTATGTCAAGCCCGGCTCGATGCATCATCTGGTGATCTTTGAATGGACCGAAAAGGGGAAGAAGAAGCGCGAAGCGGTCTTCGTGTCGATGCTCGACGCCATCAATCGCATCCGCAGCGGCGATCCGATCATTCAGCACGTTCATCCGCAAAGACCTGATGCGAAATTTGTCATGTCGCTCAGCCGGGGCGAATCTGTTATTGGGATCAAAGATGGCCTGACCGGTCCCTTCGTCTTTAATACTGCCGCGTCCACTTCCGGGCAGATGTGGTTTGTCCGGCATACCGACGCGCGAAAGAGTAGCCAGCAGCAGACCGTCAGCGTGAAGGCATCAACGATGTCGCCCAAGGCTCGCAAGGTCACGATTGACCCCCTCGGCCGAATCCGCTGGGCGAACGATTGATGGATGCGAAGCCCCTGATGTACATCCGGGGCTGATGGGAATGGGCAATGATTAAACGCACCATCGACATCTCCGACGGGCCGACGTTTCTGAATATCGAAAACGATCAGCTTCTTCTTTCCCGCGATGGGGAACGCATCGGCTCGATTCCCTGCGAGGACGTCGGCGTGCTGATGATCGACAACCAGGCGACCACCTGCACGCACTCGGCTTTCACCCGATTGCTGGCGCGCGGGGCGGTGATCGTCTTGTGCGGACCCAATCATCTTCCCGTGGGGATTTTGCTGCCGATGGAGAATAATGATCTGCATACCCAGCGATTGCGGGCGCAGATTGCCGCGCCGCTGCCGATGCGGAAGCGGCTTTGGCGGGAAATCGTCGTTCACAAAATCAAAGGGCAGGCCGCGAACCTGCCGGCGGAGCATCCCGATCATCGACGATTGTTGGCGCTGGCCGGCGAAGTGAAGTCGGGCGACACGGCCAACTGCGAGGGCGTGGCGGCGCGATTCTACTGGCCCGCGCTGATGGGCGAGAAGTTCCGCCGCGATCCCGAGGGAGCGTGGCCCAATCCGCTGCTCAATTATGGATACATGGTTTTTCGCGCTGCTGTGGCGCGCGCTATCGTCGCGGCCGGATTGCATCCGGCCATCGGACTTTATCATCGCAATCGAAACAATGCTTTCGTGCTCGCCGACGATCTCGTGGAGGTCTTTCGTTCGCGCATCGACGCCGCAGTGGTGCGGCGTGTGGCGGAAGGCGCGGATCAGATCGACAAGGATTCCAAGCGGTGCATTCTCTCGCTATTGTCTGAGCCGATCACCGTCGCCGGGCAATCGGGGCCTCTGATGGTGGGTCTGCACCGGATGTTGTCGTCGCTGGTGCGCTGCTTTGAGGGGGAGCAGAAAAAGCTTGATTTGCCGGAATAAATGGTACACTCGTTATAGAAGGATTTCCCGGCGACGCGATGCTCGAACAAAGCGGATTTTATTGGATGAAAGCGGCCGGATCGGACGCAAAATCCCGGCGGTGGACCTCAGCGCCTATCGCTTCATGTGGGTGGTCGTACTATTCGATCTTCCGGTGGACACGCGCGAAGCGCGCAAGGCCTACGCGCAGTTCCGCAAGCATCTTCTGCGCGATGGGTTTACCATGCTGCAATATTCGGTCTATGCCCGTCACAGCAGCAGCGAAGAAAATGCGCAGGTGCATATCAACCGCGTGCAGAACTGGGTACCGGACGATGGGGAGGTTCGAATCATCACCATCACCGACAAACAGTTCGAGCGGATGCGAATCTTCTGGGGAAAAATGCGGAAAATTCCCCAGAAGCAACCGCAGCAGCTTGAGTTTTTCTAAGCCCGACCGCCATCAACTCCCGACCACCGTTACGATTGCGCTTCGAACGAGTCTATCCAATCCCGTTCTGTGAGCAATCCGCAACTCCCACCGCGGCCGGGACCCATTCGCCCTGGGAGTCTATCCAATCCCGTTCTGTGAGCAATCCGCAACGGGGCTGCGCCCCGTTGCGGATTGAATTTCTTCAATAGCAGCGGCCGGACTCGAACCGGCGACCCAGGGCTTATGAATCCCTTGCTCTACCAACTGAGCTACGCTGCTGTCGGGATGCGATTCTAAACGCGAATTGGTTGAATTAAAATGGGGGTGGCTTGGGGCGGTCGCAGCTCCGGGCAAGCCCGGCCGCTAAACATTCATCGGACATCGAAGACATCGGATGAGCCGATCTGTTCGTTGGAGAAGTGGGAGATGAATTCGGGGTAGCCGGGGGCGCCCATTTCGGGGATGTCCAGACCGGCGACTTCGACTTCGGGGCTGACTCGGTTGCGGGCGAGGTATTTGCCGATGAGCAGGAAGACCGTGCCGCCGACGAGGGCGTCCCATAGGATGCACGTGCCGGCGGCGATGGCCTGGGCGAGCAATTGTTTTGCGGAGTGATCGCCGAAGAAAAGGCCGGTGACGGGGCCGGGGATGTTGTTGTATCCGTCGCCGTAGGTGCCGTTGGCGAAGAGGCCGACGGCGAGAATTCCCCAGAGTCCGGCGACGCCGTGGACGCTGATGGCGCCGACGGGATCGTCGATGCCGCTTTTCTCAATGTGAAGGACGCTCCATACGGTGATGACACCGGCGACCAGGCCGATGAAGAAGGCGGATGGGGGGCTGATGAAGGCGCATGGGGCGGTGATGGCGACGAGTCCGCCGAGCATTCCGTTGCACATCATGGAGGGATCGGGCTTGCCGTAGATTTTCCACATGTAGATGGTTGCGGCGGCGGTGCTGGCGCCGGAGGCGAGCATGGTGTTGACGGCGATCAGGCCGATGCGATCGGTCATGCCCGAGAGCGATGAGCCGGCGTTGAATCCGAACCATCCGAACGCCAGCACGAAAGTTCCGAACATGACCATCGGCATGTGATGGCCGAAGATGGGGCGCGGATTTCCCTCGGCATCATATTTTCCGATGCGCGGGCCGATGAGAATGGCCAACACATAAGCCAGCACGCCGCCCTGAAGATGCACGACGCTGGAGCCGGCGTAATCGACCGCGCCGTGTCCGAGTCCGGCGTTGACGCCCAGTTCCGCCAGCCAGCCGCCGCCCCACATCCAGCAGGCGTAAAAGCTGTAAATGAATCCGCCGACGCAGAGGCTGAAGATGGTGAAACTTTTGAAGCTCCAACGCTCGGCCAGCGCGCCGGTGGGAATGGTGGCGGTGGTGTCCATGAAAACCATCATGTAGAAAAAGAGGACCAGCGAGCCGGCAGTGATCGATGGGCCGCTGAGGAAGAATCCGCTGTAGCCGAGAATCCCCCAATGTTTTCCGGCGATGGGGAGATAGAGCATGTGGGTGAGGGCCGACCCGCCATTGAGTCCCAGAGATGCCGGCCCGCCGACGAGTGGGGCCCCGCTGCCAGCAGGAGAAGCGTTGACCCCGCCCATCATGAACGCAAACCCGCAGACGAAAAATCCGATCATCCCCAGCGAATAAACCAGGAAGTTCATGGACATGGTGTGAGCGACGTTTTTCGCCCGGCACATTCCGGTTTCGACCAGCGCAAAACCTGCCTGCATGAACATGACCAGGAACCCCGCGACGAGCGTCCAGACGAAGTTGATGGCGCGCGCGTGATCGGACAAATCAGGGGAATTCGGTCCCATAGGCTGCGCAAATTACAGTGGCGCGCGCTTTCAAACAAGAAATCGCCCACATGCGCTGAAAGAAGATGATGATCGGTTGCGGTTTGCGTGCCGATTGGAGCCGTGGACTCGAATAGGGGAAGGCCCTGGCGCTGCGAAGACCGTCGGCTGGCCCGGCGACGTTCGTGCGAGCATTTTGCCGCCGAAGAGTGCGAAGGAGTTTCGAGCATATGCTCGACTTCAACGATCCGTCACGCCCGCTTCTCCCAACTCCCCGCACTTGCCCATGATGTCGGTCGCCAGACGTTCGATAATTTGGCAGCCCCCGCAATTGCGCAAAATCGGACTTCTTTTCTGGATGGGGTCTAAACAAGGGGATTGGACCTTCCGATAAACGATGATGGTGGGCCGCCCGCGAATGCCAGATGGGTTACGGAGCGCTTGATGCATGCGTTGATCGTGGATGACGACGAATTGTCGCTGGATATTCTCCAGGGAGTGCTCGAAGAGATGGGGCATCAGGTCCTGCGCGCCCATGACGGGCAGGAAGCGCTGCAGATCATTCAGGAAAGACAGATTCATCTGGTCATTACCGATTGGGAAATGCCAAAGATGAACGGCCTGGAACTTTGCCGGGCGATTCGACAGGGAGATTTCGACGGATACGTTTACATTGTGATGCTGACCAGCCGGGATGGCGGCCAGCAGAAGATCGAGGGGCTGCACGCGGGGGCGGATGCGTTTCTCGTCAAGCCGCTCAACTCCGATGAATTGCTGGTGAGCCTCAAGACAGCCGATCGAATTTTGGCGCTGGAGACGCGCGAACTGGCGATGTTCGCGCTGGCCAAGCTTTCGGAAAGCCGAGACCCGGAGACGGGGGCGCATCTGGAGCGGGTGCAGAGTTACGCGCGGTTGCTGGCCCAATATCTTTCCACCACCGAGAAATTCTTTGGCCGGATCGATCATGAATTCATCCGGCTGATCTATCAGACCACGCCGTTGCATGACATCGGCAAGGTGGGGATTCCCGACAATGTGCTTTTGAAGCCGGGGAAACTGAGCGATGAAGAAACGTCGATCATGCGCACGCACGCCAAACTGGGCGCGCAGACGCTGGAGGCGTCGCTGCAGCGATTTCCCAACGTGCGCTTTTTGCAGATGGCGCGCGACATCGCTCTGTTCCATCACGAGCGGTGGGACGGCCAGGGATATCCAAACGGACTTGCGGGCGAACAAATCCCCCTGCCGGCGCGGATCGTGGCGCTGGCGGATGTGTATGATGCGCTGACGAGCCGGCGTGTTTACCGCCATGCCATGAGTCATCCGCAGGCCAAAGCAATTATCGACGGCGATTGCGGCACGCATTTCGACCCCGACATCGTTGATGCGTTTCACAAATTGGAAAAACAGTTCATCACCATCCGCGAGCAATATCGGGATGCGGAATCCGAGCAAGAGGCGATGGCGCCGCAACCGGAGCAGAATTCGACGCCGAAAATTTCCGTCGTCCGCCCGCCTGAAACGCTGCGGATCATGGTGGTCGATGACGATCCGGTGGCGCGGGACATTATCGCCAATTATCTGCATTCCCAGGGAATTGACTGCAGTTGTCATGCCGGCGCGGCTGATGCGCTGGCCCAGATGGACCGAGTCAAACCGCGCATCGTTATCTCCGACTGGCAAATGCCGGAGATGGACGGCCTGGAATTTTGTCGGCGGGTTCGAGTCACCGAGGGACACCGGCACGTGCACTTCATCATGCTGACGATTCACGCCAGCAAGGAGGATTTGGCGCGGGCATTTGATGCGGGTGTGGATGATTTTGTCGCCAAGCCGTTTAGTGAAGTCGATTTGATGTCGCGCCTGCGCTCGGGGCAAAGAGTGATTGATTTGTATGATGAGTTGAATCGCCAGCACCAGGGATCGCGGCAACTGAACGTGCAGTTGATGAACATCAATCGCCGGCTGGAGACGCTGGCGATCACGGATGATCTGACCGGGCTGTACAACCGGCGCCAGGCGATGAGCCGGCTCGAAGAACAGTGGACGCTGAGCGACCGATATCACTGGCCGGTGTCGGTGGTGAGTTTGGACATCGATCATTTCAAGCGGATCAACGACGCTCACGGTCATGCGGCCGGCGACGCGGTTTTGCTCGAGGTGGCGGGAATCCTGCGCGGCTGTGTTCGCAGCACCGACACGGTGTGCCGTATCGGCGGCGAGGAATTCCTGATTATCCTTCCGTTCCAGACCATGCCGGAAGCAGAACTGAGCGCGCAGCGATGCCGGCTTGCGGTGGCGGCGAAGGAATTCAAATTCGATGGGCACATGATCCGATCAACGATCAGCGCGGGCATTGCCGCGCGGCGGTCGGACATGGTTTGCTGCGCCGATCTTCTGGCCGAGGCAGATGAGGCCCTTTATGCCGCCAAGCACGCCGGCCGCAATCGCATTCAACTGGCCCGCAACCCCGCTGCCCTCGAATCCGCTGGAAGAACGGAATGAGCCGTCATTTCGGCCGTTTCCGGCAAAAAATCACCCCTTTTTTCAACACCTTGAGAAGCCCCTGGTAGAATCTATCAGAGGATTAGTTTGGGGCACACTGGAGGGCAGTGCGATGCAGCGCCTGCTTGGATGGGTTCTCGTAATCGGATTTTTATCGTTGCTGCTCATCCGGCCCGCGGAGGCGACGATCTCGTTTGATCAGGTCAGTTCCACGGATTGGCAAATCAGCAACGGTATCATCACGCTCAATTACAATCCGGTCGCGGGGGATATTTACAACCTGAACGTCATTCTCAACGGCACATCGTACAACGAAGTGAACAGCAGTTTCGACATGCCCAATATAGACCATGGTTCGCCGACACCGGAAATATACAACCTGGCCGATGAGAACGGCGGCGGAATCACCTCAGGGTATTCCATCGGCAGCAATTACATTGACTTCTGGGACAGCAATGCACCCTCCACGACGGCCGACATGGCCACTGTGCAAGACCACTATGTGCTGGTGAATGGCGAGTCGGGTTTGCAGATGTATTCCGTGGTCGATCACACAACGGCGGATGGTGGCGCGGGATCGCTCTTTGGCCAGGGGTTTGTCATTAAGACCTCCGATACGAATTTGCAGAATTTTTACATGGCCAACACGAGCTTCAATTCCCAGGGCACGTTTGAATACAACCTGCCCACCATGACCAACCAAGCCGCTGCCGCCGCGGTGGCATCCCGCAATGTTCAGGCCGAGACGATCGATTACACCAGCTTCTCCCCCACTTCCCAACTCACGGAAAATTACACGACTGCGGGCGACCAAACCGGGACGACCACCAGCAACTACATCACCAAATACGATTTCTCGACCTCCGAG
This sequence comes from Tepidisphaeraceae bacterium, assembly GCA_049515255.1. Taxonomy (GTDB): domain Bacteria; phylum Planctomycetota; class Phycisphaerae; order Tepidisphaerales; family Tepidisphaeraceae; genus JBEKUH01. The sequence continues at coordinate 16,251 of JBEKUH010000037.1, forward strand.
GAAGACCACACCGCCGATGGTCTTTTTGGCACGGAATCCAACGGCACGACACTAGGCGTTTGGGCCGTGTATCCCAGCCACGAATCGGAAACCGGCGGCCCCAACGATCAGGACACCGACGGTGAAAGCTCCGGTCCGATGCTGACGGTCGGATATGGTTCAAACCATTTCGGCGGAGCGCAATATGTGATGCCGGCCGGCGATTCCTCGCGGCTCTTTGGTCCGTTTGATCTTTACTTCAACGTCACCAACGGCAGCACGATGACAACGCCGACGGACCTTTATAACAACGCCGTCGCCCAGGCTGATACTTTCAATAATGTCTATAACAGCGATGCGACGCTGCTGGCCGACGGATACGTTCCGTCCACAGCGCGCGGCACGGTAACAGCAATGTTGACCGATACCGGTGGGTGGAGCAGCACATTGACCAACAATGTCGTCGTTCTTGCCGACAACGACACCAATTTCCAGGCGTCAAATCAGGGTGATCAATATTGGGGATATGTGAATCCGGCCACCGATTCGGTGACGATTCCCGGCGTGGTTCCGGGGGACTATCGGCTGTCGGCGTATGTGCGCGGACAATTCGGCGAATTGCGCATGAACAACGTCACCGTCAACGCCAACGGAACCACGACGATCACGGGGCTGCAATTTGTCCCGGAAAGTTTCGGGACCACCGTCTTCACCATCGGCACGCCAGATCGCTCTGCCAACGAATTTGAATTCGGCCACATCGGCGATACCTCTTTGGATCAGCGAAACTATCAAGGCCAATACGATTATTACGGCGCGCTGGCCAGCAGCGCGATTCCGGGAGCGGTGGATTATTACGCCACCGCCGTCGGCAGCACGCCGGCTACCAACAGCCTGGCGAATTTTCCGATGAATCAGTGGTATCAATTTGACCCCAACGAATATGCCGGGGTTTACAATTCCAGCGACACTACCGAAGACGGCTACAACTACGTGGTGCAGAAGACGGCCCCGTATGTGGATGGGACAGCGGCGAATCCGACCACGCCCGCCACCTACGTCCCGCCGCCCTGGGAAATTAATTTCACACTGACACCTTCGCAGGAAGCGGACAACAAATACGTCGTGCTCTCGATCGGCATAGCGGCGGAGGAATCGGATCTGACCGTCAGCCTCAATGGCCACTCGCTCCTGTGGAAGGGATATCAGCGAATGGCGACCGTCAATGACCCGATGCAACGAAGTGGTGTTTCGGGGTATTACCAATGGGTCGCTTTCCAATGGGACATGAGCGATCTGAATCCGGCCGGTCAGGATGATGTGATTACGTTGGCAGTGAACCGCACAAATGGTGTGATGTGGGATGCGTTTCGCATGGAGGTGTCCAATACCGGCGCCAATCCCGCCACCACCGGCTGGGACGACTACGAATTCCTATACAACGACACCAAAACCGGCGTGGACACCGATACGCTGGTGGATGATGCCGTCACATCTAACGATGGCAACCCCGTCGAAATGGTTCCTGAGCCGCTCACTGGCTTGGCTATGTTCGGTTTTATCGGGCTGGCGGCGATGCGCTTGCCACGTCGTATAACTCGCTAACCACAGCTTAATTTCAGTTCGAGAATCGTCCGAGAAAATCTCCCGCTATTGGTCCGCGCGGCCATAAGCCATTTCATGCGGCACTTCGGTTTTTCCCATCAGCCGTCATAAACGTCGCAATCTTCCAAGCCGATAGGTTGGATGGAAACCTCCGGCTCTCCATGGGTTGTGGAAAGGACGGAGCAATCTTTCCAATGGGAAACGACGGGCTTCATTTCGTCGCGCGCTCACCTCGTAAACTTTTTGCTGCGCTGGCGGCACTAGCAATTTCCTTGCTGTTGGCGTGCCGGTGCGCGGGGGATGTAGTGATTGTCAAAACATCCGATGCAGAGCCGTATAACCAAGCCGAAGAAACGCTGCGTGATCGGCTCACCGCGCCAAACGTCAACATCAGAACTGTTCTTGTGAAGTCGCTGGCGGATGACGGCATCAGCGGCAGCATCGCCACGACCGACACCGTCATCGCCATCGGCACCCCGGCGGCGGCGTGGCTGCACAACCAGCTTCCCGAGGGTGTCGAACTTGTTTACTGCATGGTCAGCAACGCGCGGGATGCGGGCTTGCTCAAAGGCGCGCCTTGCTGGGGCATCACCATGGATTTGCCCCCCGCCGATCAGTTCAAGGTAATCGCCGAGGCGATGCCGCATACTCGAAAACTCGGAGCGCTCTATCGCTCGGATATTCCGGCCGAAAAGGACCTGCTCGATTCGCTGCGGAAAAGTCTTCCATCTGGCTGGGAGATTGACGCGGTGGACGTGGCCGGTCATGCAACTGTGGCCGATGCGATCGACGAGCTAACCCAAAAAGACATCGATCTGATCCTGACCTGGCCAGATGCGAAACTTTACGACAGCGCCTCGATTCGCGAGTTGCTGTTATCAGCTATCCGCAACAATATTCCCGTCTGGGGATTCTCACCGCAATTTGTGCGGGCCGGGGCGCTGTTCGGCGCGGGTGTCGATCCCCATGCACAGGCAAACCAGACCGCCGATTTGATCAAGGAACTGGCGATCTCCAAATCCGGTCACGATCTCGTGCAATCCCCCAAGGAATATCAGATCGCGGTCAATCTGAACGTGGCAGACCAGCTTCGCATCGACCTGCCGGATTCGCTGGTGAAGCGCGCCACCTACGTTTTCAAGGAGGAAAAGTAGATGCTGCGGAAGTGGTATTCCAACCTGACGTTGCGATCCAAAGTGACCGGTTTCACCGCGGCCATCACCGCGCTGGCATTGGGTGTGGTCGCGACAATGAGCATTTGGCAAATTCATCGGCAGATCGACGCCGAGCAACATCGCGCCGCCGGCACGGTAGCGATGAGCATTGCCCGCGCTTCTCAATTGGCGCTGACCGTCGGTGATGCCAAGGAATTGTCGCGCCTGGCCAACAGTTATTTGCACGATCAGGACATTCTGTTTGTCGCCATCTACGGCCAGCACCCAACAGCGCTGGCGACAGCGGTGGTGGACCAACGCGCCTGGGACGAATTCTCTTCCGGCATGGCCGAGGACAACCGCTTCATCGTCGGCCAGGAGGAAGTGACTGCACTGGAGCAGAAGGATGAATTCTCGACGGGGATAGATGCCGAGGCGGGCGACCCCCTGGCGGCCAAGCCCGCGCCGGCGAGCAAGGGCCCGGTTGGGCGGGTCGTTGTCGGTTTGTCCACAAGTTCGTTGCACGCCGCTCAGAGCCGGCAAAGCTTCTCGACGGCGATGACGACGGCGCTGGCCGCAAGTGTCGGCGGGATCGCGATCTACCTGATCCTCGGCAGTTGGACGCGTCGCTTACAGCGTTTGGCGGATGCCAGCCAGGTGATCGCGCGCGGAGATTTTGGGGCGCCGATCGACGACTTGCATGAGGATGAAATCGGCCGGCTGGCGCGGTCGTTCGAGCAGATGCGGCTGGCCGTGCATTTGCGCGAGCAGAAGCTGCGGAATTTCACGGATACTCTTCAGGATCAAGTCAAACACCGCACGCTTCAATTGGAAAAGGCCCTGGCCGCCGCGGAAGAAGCCAGCAAGGCCAAGAGCATGTTCCTGGCCAACATGTCGCATGAACTGCGCACGCCGCTGAACGGCGTGATCGGCATGGTCGATCTGTTGCTGGCCACGGAAACCAGCGCCCAGCAAAAGCGGTATTGCGATGTCGCCAAGGTATCGGCTCGGTCGCTGCTGGATTTAATTTCGGACATTCTGGATTTCTCGAAGATCGAGGCGGGCAAACTGGAATTGGAATCCACCGATTTCGATCTCCACGGCGTGGCCGACGACGTGGTGCGAATGATGGGACCGCGCGCCGAGCAGAAGAGCCTGAAACTCGCCTGCATCATCGGCCCGCACGTTCCCAGAAATGCGGCGGGCGATCCGACACGCCTGCGGCAAATCCTGATGAACCTCCTGAGCAATTCGCTGAAATTCACCGAGCGCGGCGAGGTGACAATCTCAATCTCACTCGTCGAACAGGACGCTTCCAACGCGAAGCTCAAATTCGAGGTGCGCGACACGGGCGTTGGAATTCCCAAAGACCGGCTCGATCGGCTCTTCAAATCCTTCTCACAGGTGGACGCATCCACCACGCGAAAGTTCGGGGGCACCGGTCTGGGTCTGGCGATCTCGCAGCGCATCGTCGGAATGATGGGCGGAACCATGGGAGTGGAGAGCGCTGAAGGAAAGGGATCGAACTTCTGGTTCACTGCCGTGCTCGCGAAGCGATTCTACGTCGTTCAGAAAAATCAGCGATTGATCGAGTCCAGCGATAAATCGTCCCAGCAATCGCTCAAGGGCAAGCGCGTTCTGCTGGCCGAGGACAACGAAGTGAACCGAATGGTGGCGGAGGAATTGCTCAAACAAGCCGGCTGTGTAGTGACGATGGTGATGGACGGCCGCCAGGCGTTGGAAGAGACAACGCAGCGACGTTTCGACGCGGTGCTGATGGATTGCCAGATGCCGGTGATGGATGGATTCGAGGCCACAAAACAAATCCGCCAGCGTGAAAAGAGTAGCGGCGGAAAAGATCGCCTGCCGATCATCGCGCTGACGGCCAATGCCATCAAAGGAGATCGCGAGATATGCCTGGCCGCGGGCATGGATGGATACGTCACCAAACCGATCGATCCGCCGGCGCTGTTCGCAGCGCTGCGGGAATGCATTTCTCGGGACGGATCGGAATCCGCGCTTGCAACACCACCTGCGGAGAAATCCCCGGAAACGCCGCCGCCTGCGCGCATCGAATCGCCGCCTCCTGCGCCTTCCGCGCCCCCAGCGCCGGATCTTCCCGTTGATTTTGAAGCGTTGCGCAGACGCTGCCTGGGCAATCGCAAGGTGGCCGCCAGCGCGCTGGCAAAATTCGGGGATTTGCTCGAACCCGCCTTAGAAGAACTGAATCGGCATATCTCAGCCCACGACGGAAAAGCGGCCCGCCAGGCGGCGCACAAACTCAAAGGCTCGGCCGGCAATGTATCGGCCACTTCGATCCAGCGTGTTGCCGCCGAACTGGAAAAAATGGCCCAGGTCGATCTTTCCCAGGCGGAACAAACTCTCAACCAATTGCGCGTCGAGGCCGATCGATTGAAACTGCATATTGAATCGGCCCTGAAATCGGAAATCGAATCAGCGCTGTCGAAACCTGGGGGGAACGCGTGAAAACTCCCTGGCTATTGATCGCCGCGTTCGTTCTGCTCGTCGCGCCGTCGGCGTGGGGCGGCCCGACGACCGCGCCGAGCAACAACCCTTCCGCCGCGCTTCTGCCGGACGATTTCAACGAGCCGATCATTCCCGATCTTTCCAAAGGCAGCGCTCCCAGCGGCGATGCACCGGAACTGATGTTGTACAAGGACATGCCTGTCATCCTGGTCGCCGGCAAGCGAGAGCAGACCCAGCGCGAGGCCCCCGCTTCCGTCAGTGTCGTCACGGCCGAAGACATCGACCTTTACGGTTTCAAATCTTTGGCCGATGTGTTGCGGACTCAGCGCGGATTTTATCTGAATTATGACGGGCTGAATTGGTTTGCGGGTGTCCGGGGATTTTTGCGGCCGGATGAATGGAATGCGCGAATTCTGGTGCTGGTCGATGGCCGGCCGACACGGGAATTGATATATGATCAGACGCACCTCGATCAGGATTTTGTCGTGCCGATGGAAGCGGTCGAGCGTGTCGAGATCATTCGCGGGCCCGGGTCATCGCTCTACGGCCCCGATGCCGTGTTCGGCGTGATCAATGTCGTGACCAAGCAGGGTTCGGATGTTAACGGCGTGCAAGTGAAGGCTGGCGGCGGCACCAAAGACTCCGGGCGAATCAATACCCTCATGGGGTTCGACACCAAGAACGGCTGGGACATCCTCGCGGACCTCAGCGGATCCACCAGCCCGGGTGATAAGGACATCCAATTTGATGATATCACCAGCCCCGCGCTGAATTATGGCCACATCATTAATTCGGATTATGAGGGCGTTTATTCGGGTTTCTTCAAAGCGACGAAAGACGAGTTCACCGCCACCGGGGATTTCGAAAGCAGGCAAAAGAGCAATCGCGACGCCACTTATGATGTGTCATGGTTTGATCCCGGCGCGATGAACGAGCAGCGCACCAACGTCACTTTCAAATTCGATCACGAAGTGGAAGCGGATCAGCATTTGCGCGCGATGGCTTATTACGGCGATTACCGATACCGCCAGTATTACCAATACGATGACAGCACCGGAGCTCCGGAGGAGCTTTACAACACCACCGCCTACGACAATTGGGTCGGCGAGGAAGTGGATTACGACTGGCAGGTGACGCGGCAATTGCACCTGCTCGCCGGGGTCGATGGCACGCAGGCGATCAGCACGGTGCAGTTGGATTACGACACCGTCAACGGCATCGACGTCGATCAAAAACCCTCTTACAACGATGCCGGCGTTTTCGTGGACGGAGAATACAAAGTCACACGCTGGATGGACATCACGCTGGGCGGACGAATGGATCAGATCCAACGCATCGGCACTACGATCAGTCCGCGCGCCGCCGTCGTTCTCACGCCAACGAAAGGGGACACATTCAAACTGCTGTATGGCCGCGCGTTTCGACCGCCGAATCTCTATGAGATGTTCTACTCCAGCCCCGGATCCGACACGCCCAATCCCAATCTCAATCCGGAAATCTGCGACACCTACGAGATCGACTGGGACCACCAGTTCACAGACGGCTGGCACACCACTCTGGATGGATATATCTGGCGTTTGCAGGATGCGATCGAAGGCGTCGCGCTGGCGAATGGATCAGAGGAATTCCAGAATGTCGGCACCGACTGGGCACGCGGCGTCGAGGCGGAAGTCGACAAAAGGTGGGGCAGCGGAGCCCAGTTCCGCGCCTATGGCAGCGTCGATCGCGCCGACCAGGACGGCGACACGCTCACGCATTCCCCACAATGGATCGTCGGCACATCCTTCGCCATCCCCGTCATCAACAGCCGCACGTTTCTCTCCATCGCGCCGCAAATCGTCGCGGGCATGAAGTCAGACCTGGAGGTCTACACCAAGCCCACATATATCACGAACATCGTGCTCACATCACACAATGTGATGCAAAATCTCGACATGCAGGTGGGCGTTTACAATCTATTCGGAAACTACGCCCGCCTGCCGCAGGACAATCAATTCGACCAGGTCCAGCCGACCTTGCGGTATCCGTATCCGGAGTTGATGGGGTCGGTGACGTATAAATTTTGAGATCATTGTATCAGCGCTACCATTTAGGGGCCGACAAAGATTATACGTTTGCTTAATGAGGCGGAATCGCCCAGGGACGTTGCATTATAGACGGGGTGACATTGAAATTCCGAAAAATTCAAAGAGGTCGGAAGTCCGAGACTCCCGACCTCTTTTTTATATTTGATTCTCGACTTGAACAGTCGATTCAGCTCAAGCCCGATCCACGACCATCTCTTTGCCGTTGCCGTTGCCTTTTTCCGTAGCCGAGCCGTTTTCGGACTTATCGCCGTTGGTTTCGAGCTGCTCATCTCGGATCACCGGGCAGCGATTCACCAGTTCCTTGGCTTCGTTGACCCAGTCCATGATCGACGTCGATTCGTCATATCCCTGGAAATGCCAGTCAGCCAGGGAGGGCTTGATCTTGCGGTGCTTTGCGGCTTCCAACGCATGCAAGCGCTGGGCTTCCTTGGCCTGATTGAAAACAATATTCAGATTCCGCCCGAACTGGGCGTTGGTGGTATCTACATTTGCTCTAAGACTGGGCTTAGCCATTTCATCTCCTGTTGATTGTGTTAGAGCCATATACCACCATTCATTAGTTCGCCAAGTTTAAATTCGTCACAATGTCGAGCCGGATTAACCTTATTCGTGAACCTGCAACGCCTGCATCTTCTGTACTATTCGTAGCATCTGGCGCATCCGATAATCGGATTTCTGCTGAAACATCGGCAACTGAAACTGGGGGTCCGGGAGGATTATGGGAACTGAGTTTCCACGAGTGAGGCGCGAATGAAGCATCAGAGTGCGCCAAGAAGTCTCGGGGCATGGGTCCGGATAAATGCGACACGCATTTTTACGAAGCGTGATTGATCTTGTGGGAGAGCCGGGGCATCTCCAGCCCGGAGCCAGACGAGGCCACCCGGGATCAACAAAACGACATTTCTAAAAATAAACGCACCCGGCAGGGCTCGAACCTGCGACCGGCGGATTAGAAATCCGCTGCTCTATCCAGCTGAGCTACGGGTGCCGGCCGGCATTTTATCCCAATTTGTGATCCAACTCTCTGGCATCACAGTAAAAATTTTCCCGAAATATCCGCTGTTCCCATTCGCCGACGACGCGTTATGCTGTAACGGTTGTACAGGAAGGATCCGATCATGGCATTGGACATCACTGCATTGGATTTTGAGGGGATGATCGGACGGGAATGGCTGATCACCAACGGCATCGGGGGATACGCCAACTCGACCGTCTGTGGGATGAACACGCGCAAATATCACGGCCTGCTGGTAGCCGCGATGTCGCCGCCGGTTCGGCGGATGGTGTTGCTCTCGCACGTGGATGAGCTGGTCATCACCAATCATGGCGCTACGCCGCTGGGGTGCAACGAATATCCCGGAACGATCTCGCCGCAGGGTTGGAGATTGCTGCGCGCATTCAGCGCGGAACCGTTCCCGCGCTGGGCATATCAGGGCGAGGGATTCACCATCGAAAAATCCGTCCGCCTGCTGGAAGGGGAGAACACCGTCTGCCTGTCCTATTCGCTGTTGGCCGGTGATCAGCAGGTGAGCCTGGAAATCCGCCCCCTGCTGGCGATGCGGTCGATCCACGAACTGATGTATCAATGGAACGCCCGGCTCGCCGCCGAAACGACCGGAAAGGGCCGGATCAGAATTCCCGCCAGCACAAGGACGCCGGAAGTTTTCTTCGCCCACGATGGCGGATTCTTTTCCGAGCCGTATTGGTATCTGAATTCGATTTATCGTCGCGAGCAGGAGCGCGGATACGCCGGGCTGGAAGATTTGTGGACCCCCGGTGCGTTTCGCTGGACGCTCTCGCCGGGACAGACCGTTCATCTGGTTTGTTCCAGCGAGCCGGTCGAGATGGAGCACGTAAACAGCGAGTTGCGTCGAATGGGTGTCGAAATTGACCGCCGCACCGCCGATGCCGCCGCCACCGAGTTGGATGCCAACCTCGACGCCCTGTTCCACGCCGCCGATGCGTTCATCGTGACCAATCCGGCCGATGCCAGCCGGCCAGTCGGTGTCATCGGGCAATTCCCCTGGTCATCACCCAACGCCAGATCGGCCCTGGCCGGTTTTGCCGGCTTGTTTCTGGTCACCGGAAAAATCGATCACGCCCGGCGATTGCTCCTGGGATTGGCGGCGCAGATGCGCGATGGGCTGATCCCCACCGAATTCTCCGAGGATGGGCAAGCTCCCAAATACAACGGCGCCGACACATCGCTGTGGTTCATCAATGCAATTGCGTTGTACGATCAGGCCAGTGGCGACGAGCCGACGCTTCGCGCCCTGCTGCCGGCCGTGCAAAACATCATCGATTCCTATCGCCGTGGTACCTGGCTGGGAATCGGTGTCGATGCGGATGGATTGGTCTTCAGCCGCGCCTCCGGCGTGGCGACATCCTGGATGGATGCCAAGACGGGAGATCGCGTCATCACCCCGCGCGCCGGCCGGCCGGTCGAATTGAATGCACTCTGGTACAACGCCCTGCGAATCGCTGCCGGCTTGGCCGATCGATTCGCCCTGCCGCAACTCGCGCTGGAATGGAACGAATTGGCCGACCGAACCTCGGCAGCTTTCAATGTGCGATTCTGGAATCCGCAGTTCAATTGGTGCTTTGATGTCGTCGAAGACGATGCATCCGATGCGTCCCTCCGGCCCAATCAGGTTTTGGCCATGAGTTTGCCGCACCCGGTCCTCGCCCAGGAACGGCACGCGCTGGTGCTGCACGCGCTCGCGTCGGAACTTCTAACCCCGATGGGATTGCGCACGCTCTCTCCCCGCGACCCCAACTATCGTGGCAAATACGGCGGAAACATGGCCCAGCGCGATGAATCCCAACATCAGGGTTCCGCCCATCCCTGGCTGCTCGGCCCGCTGACGACCGCATACTTGCGCGTCCACGGGCGCCGGCCGGCGTGCGTGCTGCAAGTCCGCCAGTGGCTCGATGGATGCATCAACCATCTCCGCGGCGACGGCCTGGGCCAGTTGCCCGAATTATTCGATGGTGATCCCCCGCAAAAACCCGGCGGCGCGATTGCATGTGCCTTGTCAGTGGCAGAAATTTTGCGCGCCTATGCCCAGGGCGTTCTAGGAATCAAACAAGGCGATGCCACTCGCTCGCCCGCCCCACTGCGGATGCCCATGCAAGGATCCGAAACACTCACGAAATCCCATCCCGAATAGTCAAGGAGCGCACGATGCAAGCTGAGCCGGGCCGTCCTCGGCCCGCCAAAATCTATATGGCCGGCGTTCGCTGGAGTAACATTCTTTAGAGCAGCATATTTTCGGTTACGGTTCCCGTGCCGACCGGTCCGGTTTTCTCGAATAGGGAACACCCCCATCGCTGCGAAGACCGCTGGCTGGCCCGGCGACGTTCGCGGCGGCATTCTGCGGCGCAGCAAAACGCAGAGCCCCCGCCTTCGGCGGATGGATGCTGATGAGTTTCGCGCTCAGGCGCGCCCCTCAACCGTCCGTCACGCCCCAATGTCCGACGTCGCCTTTCGTATTTCGCATTCGCCAAGGAGGTCGGGCAAGCGGGGCTGTGCAGGACGGTTGAGGGTCGAGCATGTGCTCGAAACTCCTTCGCATCCCGCCGCCGAAGGTGGGAAACTCCTTATTCTTCGGCGGCAAGATGCCCGCGCGAACGTCGCCGGGCCGGCCAAATGTCTTCTCAGCGCCGGGGGTTTCACCCATTCGAGTTGGTCCCCGTTCATCGGCACGAACACCGTAACCGAAAATCATCTTCCTTCTTATCCGTCGTTCCGATGCGTTCCAGTTGCAATCCTCCCAGCGATTCTCAAAATACCCTCAACTCAACCAAGGAAGTGATCATGCCCCTGCAAGCATTTGGCGTCATCGGACTGGAAGTCATGGGTCGCAATATCGCGCTCAACATCGAGCGCAATGGTTTTCCCATTGCGGTCTACAACCGAACCACGGAGAAAACGATCGAATTCATGGAGGGAATCGCCAAAGGCAAAAACGCCAAGATGGGCAAAACCTACGAAGAATTCGTTGGCCTGCTGGAAAGGCCCCGGCGGATTCTCATCATGGTCAAAGCCGGCAAGCCGGTGGATGCGGTCATCGACAGCCTTCGGCCATTGCTGCAACCGGGCGATATCGTCATCGACGGCGGAAATTCGCTCTTCACCGACACCGAAAAACGCGAGGCCGATCTGAAGCCGACGGGAATTCGATTCTTCGGCATGGGCGTCAGCGGCGGCGAAGAAGGCGCGCTGTGGGGTCCAAGCATCATGCCAGGTGGTGATGAGGAATCGTACAAACATCTCGAGCCGATTCTTACGAAGATAGCCGCCAAAACCGACGACAACGACGGCGCTTGCGTGGCCTACTGCGGCGCGCGCGGAGCCGGGCATTTCGTCAAGATGGTGCACAACGGCATCGAATACGGCGACATGGAACTGATCGCGGAGGCGTACGACCTTCTGAAAAATGTCGGCGGATTGAACAACAGCCAATTGAAGGATGTTTTCTCGGAATGGAATGAAGGGGAACTGAAAAGCTTTCTGATCGAGATCACGACCAAGGTGATCGACTTCCCGGATCCCAAGGGGACCGGCAAGCCGCTGGTGGAGCAGATTCTGGATGTGGTGGGAATGAAGGGAACCGGAACGTGGACAATTAAATCCGCGCTGGATTTACAAGTGCCAGTGCCCACGATGGCAGCCGCAGTGGATTCGCGCGAGATTTCCATGCTCAAGGCTCAGCGCGTTGCCGCATCCAAAGTCCTGACCGGCCCGACGCCGCAAAAATATACCGGCGATCTCAAGGCATTCATCAAAGACACGCGGGATGCCCTCTATTGCAGCAAGATATGCTCCTACGCCCAGGGCATGGCCCTGCTCGGCGCGGCCAACAAAGCCTACAACTACGGCATCCGCCTCGATGAGATGGCTCGCATCTGGAAAGCCGGCTGCATCATTCGTGCGATCTTCCTCGACGGCATCAAGCAGGCGTTCAAGGCCGAGCCGAACTTGCCAAACATGCTGATGGCCGCCCGATTCAAGGAGATCATGAATTCCCGCCAACCCGCCTGGCGGCGAACCGTCCAACTCGGCGCCCAAAGCGGCATCGCCACCCCCGCATTCAGTGCCTCGCTGGCCTATTACGATTCCTATCGCCGCGAGCGTCTCCCCGGAAATCTCATCCAGGCCCAACGCGATTTCTTCGGGGCCCATACGTATGCCCGGCTGGATAATCCAACCGAGATGATCCACACAGAATGGTCGGCGGGGAAATAATAGAAGGGCCTGCGATGGGCTACTTCGGAAATATCATTTTGCTCGCCGGTTGTGTCGCGATTGCCCTTTGGTCTTGCGCATTCGTCGTTTTCGGATTAGTGGCAATAAAGGTAAAGGCCGAACCGAGCAAGCCGTGGGTTTATCTTCGCGTCCAACCCGTGAGGTTTTTGGTTACTATAGGCATGTACGCGTTGATTGGGGCAACGGCGGCATGCATGTCACTCAAGGAAGCCGCATCGCTAATTCATTAGAATTTATTGCCAGTGGCAAGAACAGTGTTCGAAAATGCAATATAATCCGAGCGAAGGAACTGCATGGGCATCACTCACGTCACCACACAAATCCGCAGTCTGGCTGGAAAATCCAAGCCTTACAGCGCGGAATTTCTGGTCGATACCGGCGCGATCGACTGCTTGGCTCCCGCGAGCAAGCTTCGGGCTGCCGGGATTAAGCCCGAAGGCAAAGCGGTGTATGAAATGGCTGATGGCCGGCCGGTCGAAAGGCAGTATGGATTTGCGCGGGTTAGTTTCATCGGCTCGGAAACCGTGGCCCAGGTGATCTTTGGGCCGGAAAATGCAGAGCCGATTTTGGGAGTGGTGGCCCTGGAAAATACAGGTCTCAGCATTGATCCCACATCCCGCACTTTGCGGCGAATTCATGCCAAGCCGCTGAAACATCTGGTTTCTTAGCCAATGCATCTCCTCGGCCTGGACATCGGCTCATCCTCCGTCAAAGCCGGCATCGTTCGGAATGGGAAAATCCTGCACGGTCCCGCCCGGGCGGATTTTGTCAGCCGATTCGAGGGCGTGCGCGCGGAGGTCGATCCGGCGGCGATTCTCAAAGCCATCAGGCAAGCGATCAATGATTTGAGTTCGGCAGCGAAGAAGGCGGATGTGCTGGGATTGACGGGCATGTCCCCGGCGTGGGTGGCGATGGACCAGAGGGGCAAGGCACTCACTCCGATCATCACGCATCAAGATCGGCGAAGTGTGCATGTCGCCGAGAAACTGGAGAAACGAGTCGGCAAGGCGAAGCATTTGCGAATCGCCGGCAATCGGCCATTTCCCGGCGGGATCAGCTCGACGACGGCGGCGTGGTTTGTGGAGAATCATCCGGAAATTATCCGCCGGGCGGATTTGCTCGGGCATCTCAACACTTTTTTGCATCGCCGGCTGACCGGCCGGCGCGTGATCGATCCCTCAAACGCATCATTCACCGGGCTGTATGAAACCGTCAAACAAGGCGGATGGAGCGACGAACTTATTCATGCCGTCGGTGTGAAGCGGAATCAATTGCCGGAAATCCTGGAATCCAACGTCATCGCCGGCCACGCGTCAACCGCGGCTGCGAGAGAATTGGGATTGCCCGATGGGATTCCCGTCCTGGCCGGTATCATCGACACCAGCAGCGCGATGTTCGAGGCCGGCGCGGCCATCGGACAATTGCTCAACGTCGGCGGCTCGACCGATGTGCTGGGACTTTGCACTTCCCGCCCGCATCCGCACGAAAAGCTGCTCACCCGCGCCCTGGGCGTCGGAAGAAAATGGATGACCGTGGGGACTCTGGCGGCTTCGGGGTCAGCCATCCGCTGGTGCTGGGAACAATTATTCTGCGACATGCCGGAGGAAAAGTTTTACCGGCTGGTCGATCATTTGGCGGGAAAGAATGCCGATCCCGCCGGCGTGGTTTTCGATCCCTATCTGGCAGGCGAACGAACCAGCATCGAGCAAAAGCGCGCGGCTTTCCACGGCCTGACGCTCGGAACGACTCGGCTGGAAATGCTCGCCGCCGTCGTGGACGCCCTCGCCCGCGCCAGCGCCGTTCGGGTCGAATTGCTCAAATCTCTGAGCGCAAAAATCGATCGAAACGTCATGACCAGCGGCGGCTCAGCGCGACGATTGAATCGAATTCTCCACCGCGACTGGCCCGGACACTGGCAATTCCATTTTCGGGATGAAGCAACATTGCGGGGACTTTCGCGCCTGACGCCACATTGAAGTAAACGGGCGGCAATAATCTCAACTCCACATGTTCCAGTCGATTTGCCGCTGATCGCTGATCGCCTTATCGAATTCCGGGTCCTCGACCCAAGTCCCGATCGCGAAATCCAGCTCGTGGTTCTTGACGGTTTCCTCCTTGATTCCCAGTCCGCGCGCAAGAGCCTCAATTGCAACTTCATTCAGGCTCCGTCCTTCCCGGAAAGCCTTCTGACGGAGCGCCTTGTCCACTTCGCGCGGAATTTTTCTGAGCGTATATTGCATGCCTAGAGTGTATGCAATCGATGCAGACATGCCAATCGGTGCCGAGGAATCAATACGCAATCGACGGCGCCCAGGCCGTTCCACCGTTTGGCCCCAGCGGCTCCTCATAAGGCCCAAGCGCCATCAAGTTCAGGCACTTGATCGACCGCATCTCCAGGTTCAGCGCCTTGCGAAAGAGTTCGCCGTTTCTCACCGGCACAAAAACTCGATGCGCAATTGGCGGCGTTGTTCGCGCGGCCTGAGTCACGGCGGTCAGCAAATCGTCGGCGGATTCACCGACTCCATGCCCGAAGAATCCTGGAATGATGTATGCAACGGGCTTGCCATCCTTGAAACGGCCATGCGGCACAAATCCCGCCCCGGCGCCGTGTTCGATCATGAACGCCAGTTCGTTTTTGCGCGAGACTTTTAGAACGCGCTGACAAAGGGCATCGCACGCCGGCACATCGCCGACCGCAAGCGGGCGCACGGTGGTGTCGGCGTGTTCGGCCGGCTTCACTTCCATGAGGACCAGTGGTTCGACCACTGTGAATCCAAGCGAGGTATAAAGCGACAGCGACGGCATGTTGAAACTTTCTTGCACCAGCCGAATCATGGGGCCGTGATTTTTGAGCGACCGCTCGATGACGTGTCGCATGAGTTTCCCACCGACGCCGCGCCCTTGGTAGCCGGGATCGACGGTAATCGGCCCCAAGCCCGATACTGGATCGCTGATCATCGTGAAGTTCGAGCCGACGACTTTCGTACCCTCGATAGCCACCGCGCCGTAAAAATCCGGCCGTTGAACCAGCATGCCGGCCATGTGCGTCGCCATTTCGACGCTGGGAATATCCAGCGGGAATGCGTGCCGATCCTGTATTCCTTTGAATGCCTCGAAGATGATCCTTCCGACTTCCGGAACATGCTCAGCTTTTGCCCGCACAATTTCCGTGGACATGGTCGCACCTCGTCCGAAACGATGTGTTATTCCGAACGCCTAAGTTCCAGTTTTATCCT
The DNA here is from genome assembly GCA_049515255.1 of Tepidisphaeraceae bacterium. Lineage (GTDB taxonomy): Bacteria > Planctomycetota > Phycisphaerae > Tepidisphaerales > Tepidisphaeraceae > JBEKUH01. The sequence goes on from JBEKUH010000037.1 coordinate 32,068, forward strand.
AGCAAACGATGTTGAAGATGAAAGCAGAATGAATGCGCAGGACCAGTTCGAAAACTCCAGCTAACAGTTTGGTATTGATTGTGGAAATAAAATGGGTGAGGATTGA
>JBEKUH010000038.1:0-31833 GCA_049515255.1 Tepidisphaeraceae bacterium
CGCCCATTTCGGAGCTTTGCATTTGACGGCCCGGGTCAGCGGTCATGGCGGCGGCTGGGATGATTTCATCCAGCGGAAGCTGGCCGCGGACTTTTCTCCCTCGCCGACAATTCAGCGAGAGATTGGCGACGATCCGCATGAGCCAGCCTCCGAATGCCTCGGGCTTCTGTAAAGTCGCCAGATTCATGAACGCCTTGAGAAACGCCTCCTGCGTCACTTCAAGGGCGTCATGCGTGTTGCCCAGAAGCCGATAGGCGACGGCAACGGCCTGCCGCTGGTATCGCCGGATCAGGTCATCGAACGACCGGCGATTGCCGGCCAGCGTTTGCCTGACCAGCAGCCCGTCGGTCGGCCGGTCGATGTCACGCCCAATTGCGTTCAAATCTCTGGACACCTCCGGGCGAGCCGACGATAGCCAGGAATCCGATTTTTCCGCGATGTTGTTAGTGTCTATTAGCATCATAACACCTATAGACGCGAGCGGTGAAACCAGCATCCGCAATCAATCCGTTTCGATTTGTTGTAAGTTTTTAACGGTCAGTCATTTATGGATGAACAAGTTGTTTATATTCACTAACAATTATTCGGACGTTTCACTTGGTATGTGCGTACTCCTGAAATGGAGAAATTTGAAATTTTCTCTTGCTTTGGCGGAATAAACTGGCAGAATGTTCGTACTATGTAAGGGATCACATGGTTGCGGATGATGTATCCGCCGCCGAGGTGGATTCCCTACCCGGGACCAGATGCACCGCAGTGACAGCAGGAAATTGACACGAATGAAACGAAATGCAACAGAATGAAACATTTACCCCCCCCACCCCCCATGGTTGCGGGGTCGATGGCCGAATGCTCTCGGTGGGTGGAATGAAGTGAGGCCAGATTGCCCAGATTGACCAATGGCATTCTCTGCGTTGGCGAAGCCTTGGGGTTGGTTTGGTATATTGTGGCCGGAGGGGGCGTTGCTCCCGGTTCAGTTGTTGCCAGCCCGATGATGGAGTTGGATGCCCAGTAGCGCGGAAAAATCGCCGGAACCGCTCTCCGCCGATCTCCGGGGGGAGTTGGCTCAGCTCACCCCCGTGCCCCTGGGGCGGGAATCGGATGAGCAGCTCATGCGCCGGGCCCAGCAGGAGGATCGCCAGGCGTTCACGCTGCTTTATGAGCGATACAATGGCTCGCTCCTTTCGTTCCTCTTTCGCATGTTGGGAAATGTTGAAGATGTCGAGGCAACCGCCCAGGAAGCGTTTTTGCGCGCCTATCGGTTTCGCGCAACCTACCGGTATCCGCAAAAATTCAGCACCTGGCTTTTTACCATCACGCGAAACCTGGCCATCAATCAAACTCGTAGAAAAAAGCGCAGCCCCATCCGCAGCATGACCGAACTCAATCTCGAAGGGGCCGACATCACCGGCGATCCGTCGCAGGTGGCCGCCGCCGCTTCGGACAATATGGAAAAGCGCGAGCAAATCGCGCGCGTGCTGAAAGCGATGGACGATCTTCCGCCGGATCAGAAAGAAGTCATCGTCATGGGCATATTTCAGGACCTCAGTTACAGTCAGATGGAAGAGATCACCGGAACGCGCGCCGTCACGCTGCGATCGAGAATGTTTCACGCTTTGAAAAAATTGGCCGGACGAATGAGCAGAGACGACAAAAAATGACAAGTGAAAATTAATGGAATTCTGATGGCGATCCTCGATTTTGAATCCGATCAATTTCTCCAGCTCCTGACCGATGCGATGCGGCAGGGCCCCGGCAGCGCGGCGTGGCGCGATGCGGCCGATCGGCTGCGCGACATGGCCCCGCCCGAATCGTCCTCCAACGGTACGCCCTCCAGTACCGCCGAACGCGCGGCGGAATTCCAGTTGCTTCTGACCGCCCGGCAACATCTGGAAAGCGGCCGGTCTTACCGGGAAATCCGCGCCGGTCCTGGATTCACCCGCGCGGTGTTGGAAGCCGTTGAACTGGAGCGCCAACAGGGCCCGCCGCGAATACCGTCCACGATGGCCACGCTCATCGCCGTGCTGGGGGCGCTGACGCTTCTCGTTTCCGTCGCGTTCATCACCTATTTCCTCTTCACCAGCAATCGAAGCACGCTCCAGCAGTTGACCGATGCAAAATTCCAGAAGGAAATCCTGACGACCAACTTCAGCGATCAAATCCCGGCAGGTTTCAAATCGATCGGCTCACTTTCCGGCGGATTTTCCGGCAAATTCCGGCCGCCGATGGACGCCCCATCGAATTACGCTGCTTGTGGACTGGCGATCCAGTCGCCGTTGTCGGCGTCGCAAACCTGGCAGATCGAAGTGAATTTTCACCTGCCCGAAGTCAACGAGCAGGCAATTCCCGAAGTGCTGGTTTCCGGCGGCGGAGATTTGAGCAACGATCATCTCTCGCCGCCGCTCTTGCAGGTGGTTTTACAGCCGGAGCATGATCGTGAGTGGATGTGGCGGCCGCAGGTGGCGTTGTCGGATGGCTCGTTCGCCGCCACCGGCGATGCGATTGGCGCCGGGCGTGATTCGCTGATCGTCGATGTCGCCGTGAACAAAAATTTCGCCACCGTGGATTGCGACGGCAAACGGATTTACCAGGGTCCCAGCCAGTTGGGGACCGATGGCCCGCGTTTCGCCGGCGTGAGAATTCTCCGCCGCGGCAAACTCATGGGCCGGCAATTGCCCGAAGTGCTGGGCATTCGCATCCTCTCGGAATAACCTGCCACGAATGAAGGACACTTTGACGGAAACGAAAAGTCAATCGAGCGAGTCCATCGGTGGTGAATTGGCCGCCGCCTGCGCGAATCTCAGGCGCGAGTTGGCAAAAGTCATCATTGGGCAGGACCGGGTGATCGAGGAAGTGCTCATCGCCATCTTTTGCCGCGGGCATTGTCTCATGCAAGGCGTGCCGGGATTGGCCAAGACGACATTGGTCTCGTCGCTGGCGCGGGCGATGGATTTATCGTTCTCGCGCATCCAATTCACGCCCGACCTGATGCCCTCGGATATCACCGGCAGCCAGGTCTTGCAGGAAGATCCCCAAACCGGCCGGCGGCAATTCGAATTTCACAAAGGGCCGATCTTCGCCAATTTGATTCTTGCCGATGAGATCAACCGCACGCCGCCGAAAACACAATCGGCTCTCTTGCAGGCGATGCAGGAGCGACAGATTTCCGCCGGCAACGGTACGCTGGATTTGCCCGATCCGTTTGCGGTGCTGGCGACACAGAATCCCATCGAGCAGGAGGGAACCTATCCGCTGCCCGAAGCGCAGCTCGATCGGTTCATGTTCATGGTGACGGTGGATTATCCATCGCGCCAGGAAGAATTGGATGTCTTGAAGCGCACCACCGGCAGCCCCAATGGACAAATTTCCCCCGTCATCGATGCCGCGGCGATTCTGCGTTTGCAGCAATTGGTCCGGCAAGTTCCAGTGGGCGATCATGTTTACAATTTCGCGCTGGACATCGTGCGCGCAACCCGCTGCGGTGAGCCGGGCGCAAGCGATTTCGTCCGGCATTGGCTGAGCTGGGGCGCCGGCCCGCGCGCGGGGCAATTCATGATCCTCGCCGGCAAGGCGCGAGCGCTGCTCAATAGCAGGATGCATGTGATGATCGAAGACATCGAAGCCGTCGCGTCGCCGGTCCTGCGGCATCGGTTAATCCCCAGCTTCAACGCCGAGGCCGAGGGCGTGAAGGTCGAGCAGATCATCGGCAAAGTCCTGGCGCAGATTCCGCGTGGGACAGGGGATCGATTGTTGTGAATTCGCCGAATTCAACGCCGGTCGCGACATCGGCAACCGACAGGAAATGGGCCTACCTCGTGCTATCGGCCATCGTCCTGTCAATGCTCATCCGCCCACTGGATGTCGCATGGATGTTCGATCAGGGCCTGCTCCTGGGGCACGCGTTGATGTACAACCGATCGCCCGCCCACATGTATGGATTGAATCTCCCCTTCACTCCCGGACTCACCGGCCTGATGGGAACGCGCGGCGTCTATTACGGCCCGCTGCCAACCTGGTTTTACCAAATCCTCCTGGCCATCACGCACAACTTCGCCGCCATCGTCCGCATCCGCACACTGCTCGTCGCCGGAACAACGGCATTCTCCCTGGCATGGCTGGCGCGAACCATGCGATGCAGCGCATGGCTGGCGGTCATTACCATGCTCTCGCCCTGGATGTGGATCTACAGCCGCCAGATTTGGGACAACAGCCTCTGCATCCCACTGACCGCCCTGACTTTCGCCTCTTATGCCGATTTCCTCGCCCGACGCGGACTTGGCTCGCTACTTCTAACAGTCGGCGCATGCTGCGCGTGTGTGCTCACCCACTTTCTCACCTTATCGCTGGTGGCGCCGATCATGGCGCACATGTTCTTTACACAGCTCCGATGGTTATGGAAATACAAATGGAGCATCGCCGCCGTCCTCGCCGTCATTATCTTTCTCGCATCGCCATACATTTCTTTTTTGCTCAATCCAGCCAATGCGACTCACGAAATTCCCTATTGGCAAATCGCCGCCTCCCCGATCAACGGCTGGTTCTTCCCACTCCTCGGCGCGCATCATCTCTCATCCGCGGGATTGGGAAATGATCTGGAAAGCGACTGGCTCTACAGCCTGGGAAACATCTGGTTCATCGCCGGCATGACCGCGCAAACCATCACGCTCATCGCCTATCCGCTCGCATGGTTCGGAATGATCCTTGCTGCGATCAAATGCCGGCCGGCCATTTGTCTGTCTCCAAACGCTTCAACCATCCATCATCTCTGTCTAATCGCGCTTCTCTCCTACGTCGCCGAAACCGTCCTCCACGGCGTCGAGCGCATTTACGAATTCCCCCATTACTTCAACGGCAACTGGATCATCTTCGTCTTCTTCGCCTGGCTCGCCGCCGACCAGATCGGCAAACGGCTGTGGAACCGCACGATCATCGTCCGCGCATTGCCGACCGTTTACGCCATGTGCCTGCTCGTCTCGCTCTCGGCAGTAATCTGGAAAATCGCCCGCGACGGCGGCACGCTGGGAATCGGATTTGGAACGACATTGGGCAATCAGATCGAAGCCGTGCAAAAAATCGCCGAGTTTTCCCCGCAAAATCCGCAGCCCGCGCTGTATGTGCCGCAGTGGCAAATGTTCAAATACGCACTGCCGGAGTTGTACGTCCTGGTGAACGCTCCACCCGGCCACATTCCGGCAAAACAAGTCGTGGTGAAATATGAGGGAATGTATCCCGACGCCCGGCTCGTGGTGGAAGCAAAACCGTGAATCAATTTTTATGGCACCGAGTGATACCAGAACAACGCCACCGATTCCTTTACCAGATCGTGATTGGAATGAAGATGCGTGTCCAGCCCGGTAAGTTCAAAGCCAAGTTTGGCCAGCAGCGAGACGACGGGATAGCAGTCCGCGTTGGCTTGCGCAAAAACGGCACGCAGATGCCGGTCGCGGGCGTCCTGAATGATCTGAAACATCATCGCCATCGCCAGCCCTTGCCGGCGGAAATCAAAATCCACCCGCAGATCGATCAGCCGCAGCGTTCCGCTGGCAGGATCGGCCCGCGCCGCCGACGCCGCGACCAGCGCGCCGTCATGCTCCGCCACCAGCGCGATGCCGTCTTCAGTTCCTTGGACGACCTGGCGAATGGAAAAAATTTGATCCGCGTCCAAAGCCAAACGATGCGTGCGTTTCTCCCGCAGCGGGCGCGTTTGGATTTTCCAGATGGTTTCCACTCCTTCGCCCGAGCGGTCCACATGCAGATATTCCGACGATTCGACAGTCGCGTCGATCTCCCCCAGCAGGTTCATGTCCTCGGCGGTCATCGGGCGGATTTCCATGCGGAAAGAATACCATGTTCAGCGCTGGGCGAGGAGATGGGAATGATTGATGCTAAGCCGTGGAAGCTAAACTTTGCGCGGGCGGGTCTTCTTCCCCTTCACCGGCGCAAGCGCGGCTTCCAGCACCTGATCGAGATTGTCCACGAAAATAAATTCCACCGTATCCCGCACTTCCTTGGGAATCTCAACCATGTCCTTCTCGTTCCGCTTGGGAACAATCACCCGCTTGATCCCCGCGCGTTTGGCGGCCAGGGTTTTTTCCTTCAGCCCGCCGATGGGCAGCACGAGCCCGCGCAATGTGATCTCGCCGGTCATGGCCACATCATGTCGGACCGGGCGATTGAGCATCAGCGACGCCAGCGCGGTGAACATCGCCACGCCCGCACTGGGCCCATCCTTGGGAACCGCGCCGGCGGGGACGTGAATGTGAATATCGCTCTCGGCCAACAATTGCGGATTGATTCCCATGTCCTTGGCCCGCGAGCGGATAATGCTGAACGCCGCCTGGGCGGATTCTTTCATCACATCCCCGATCTGTCCGGTGAGCGTGATATTTCCCTTTCCCGGCATGCGCGAGGCTTCGATGAAAAGAATCTCGCCGCCGACGGGTGTGTACGCCATGCCGGTCGCCACGCCGGGAACGCTGGTTCGGCTGGCGAGTTCCGGATCAAACTTTCTCGGCCCCAGAATTTCGCTGACGCGTTCCTTGGTGATCAAAACCTTGGGCGTTTTTCCCTCGACGATATCGGCCGCAATCGACCGCGCGATGCTGCCGATCATGCGCTCCAGATTTCGCACGCCCGCCTCGCGGGTGTAACCCTCGATGATCCAGCTCAACGCCGAGTCCGCAAATCGCGCCTGTTTCGGCGAAACGCCGTTGGCGTCGAGTTGGCGGGGGACCAGATACCTGCGGGCGATGTCCAGCTTGTCGCTGTTGGTGTAGCCGGGGATTTCAATCACTTCCATCCGGTCCCGCAACGGCCCCGGCACCGTGTCCATCGTGTTGGCGGTGGCAATGAACAGCACGCGCGACAGATCGAACGGCACATCCAGATAATGATCGGTAAACGTGTGATTCTGCGCCGGGTCCAAAACTTCCAAAAGCGCCGACGATGGATCGCCGCGGAAATCAGAGCCGAGCTTGTCGATCTCATCCAGCATCATCACCGGATTTCGCGTGCCGGCCTTTCGCAATTCGGCAATGATCCGGCCCGGCATGGAGCCGATGTAGGTCCGGCGATGCCCGCGAATATCCGCTTCATCCCGTACGCCGCCAAGAGCAACCCGGATGAATTTGCGTCCCATCGCCTCGGCAATGCTTTTGCCCAGCGAAGTTTTTCCCACGCCCGGCGGGCCGACGAAACACAAAATCGCGCCGCCGCCATCGGGCTTGAGTTTGCGAACCGCCAGATATTCGATGATCCGCCGCTTCACTTTTTCCAGATCGTGATGATCCCGGTCCAGAATCTGCCGGGCTTCGGTCAGATCGAGTTTGTCGGTGGTCATCACCGACCATGGCAACTCGCTGAGGATTTGCAGATAGGTTCGGATGACGCCGTATTCGGGGGATGCGCTGGGAATGGATTCCAGGCGCGTCAGCTCGCGCGTCGCTTCTTTCATCACACCTTCGGAAAGCTGGGCCGCTTCGAGTTTGGTGCGGAGATTGTCGATTTCGCTGCCGCCGGTGGAGGAATCCTGTTCGCCCAGTTCCTTGCGGATGGCTTTGAGTTGTTCCTGCAGATAGTAGCGGCGTTGGCTTTTGTCGATATTCTCTTTGACCTGCGATTGGATTTTGCTCTGCAATTCCAGCACGTCGAGCTGGGCCGCCAGCCGCGCGGCGATCATCCGCAGGCGCTTCTCCACATCTGTCTCTTCGAGCATCAGTTGTTTTTCGGAGATGTCGCCTTTGTCCACCGGCAAGTTGGCCGCCAGAAAATCCGCCAGCGCGCCGGGGCTGGCGATACTGTTGAGCACCTGAGCCGCCTCATCGGGTGTGTTGGGCGAAAGCTCGATCACCCGGTTGGCCTGCTGGCGAACGCTGGCCAGCAGTGCCTCCATCCCCGGCCCGGGGGCCAGCACATCCTCGATGACTTCAATCCGGCCCATCGCAAACGGCTCGGTCTGTTCGATCCCCAAAAGCTTAAACCGCACCAATCCATGCACGATGATCGACTGATTTCCATCCGGCAGTTTGAACAGCTTGAGAATGGTGCAGGCGCAGCCGACCGCATACAGATCGGCCATGCCCGGGTCTTCCGTCTCGGCGTTCTTTTGCGTGACGACGCCGATCAATTTCTCCCCCGGCATGACTTCATCCAGAAGATTTTTGCTCTTCTGCCGGCCGACATTCAGCGGCATCACGGTTCCGGGGAATACAACAATGTTCCGGATGGGCAAAATCGGCACGAGGCTGGGGATCACCAGTTGCTGGCCGTTGCCGCCGGTTCGGATGATCGTCGCCGCGGGGGATCGTTCAATGATTTGTGATTCAGCCATGTTGATCCATCAACCCTTGAAAGTATTGCGATGGGACTCAGGCTCGCTTGGGCAATTCGATCCAGAGCATACCGCTGTGATATCGGGCGCTGATTTCGTCGGCATGCACATTGGCCGGGAGTTCGACATCGCGGGCAAACTCGCCGTGATCGATTTCCATCAGATGCACACGGATGCGCGCCGGCGTCGGCTCGGTGGACGTGGGATCAATCGTGGTTGGAACCGCGCGATGGCCACGAATTCGCAGCCGATTCTGCACGATCTCCAGGTCGATCTTGTCTTTCTCCACGCCCGCCAGATCAACGCAGACCATGTACGCCGATTCGGTTTCGTAGAGATTTACGTTCGGCGTCCACTGCTCGTTGGGAGCGAAACTGTAATACCCTTTGGATTGGAATTGCTCGAGAAATTTGCTCGTCGAGCTGGGCATTTGCCGGTAGGATTTATCCGCAAGTCGAACTGCGATCATAAGAGGCTCCTCTCTGTCCCAGCCTTCCGTCCATTACTGAATCTCGCCGACGAGCACCGGCCCCTTGGCAAGCTCGCGCGGGCCGGCGGTGATTTCCAAGCGCGACATCGGCGACGCCAACGCAGCGAAACGAATCGGATACACGCTGACACCCGGATGGGCGTCCACGCCGCCCAATCGGGAAAAGGTTCCAGATGAATCCGCCACCCAAATCTCATATTGATCCGCATCGCCCAGTATGGGGAGTTTGTCGCAAAATAGCACCGCGCGCTGCAGGCGCTCGTTCCAGGCCATCGTGGCGCCGCGCAGATCGGAATAATTCGTCGCCGACAGAGGGATCAGCCTGGTGTCCGGATCAGACAGCAGCTTTCCCAAATCCTCCTGTTGGGCTTCAACCAGCGATGCCTCGCCGGCCAAATTCATCGCCCGTTCCCGCTCGGCTTGCAGGCGAGCCATCTCAAATCGACAAATTGCCGAGAGCAATCCAATTGCCATGCAGGCAATCACGACCGTGCCCGCCCAGGTTTGGACGTTGGAGTTGGAATTATCCCGGCCCGAATCCGGCCTGGCCGACCGTGGCGGCAGGGGATTGGTCCAATAAAATGCCCCCGGCGGCGGCGGCATCGGTTGCAACGGAATTTGCGGTGGAATCAGATTTGACGTTGCTGGCATCTGCGGGAGTTGCGCAGGTATCGGCGGGGCGTTTACATCAGGCTGGGATTGGGGTCCAAAACCGTCCATTTTGTGCAGTTTCCGCCAAGGGTCCGGGCACCATGAATAATGTTGACTTTACCCCCCTGGATCGTCACAATCCAGTTGCTTACCAAGAGCGGTGCGGATTCTACCTTGGCGGTGCGTTTTCGCTGATTTCTCCTGGAGATTTTATCCATGCCTAAGTTGTCCGCTTCCGTGAAGATTTTATCGCTGATGCTGGCGTGCGCGGCCCTGTGCCTGTGCTTCGGCTGCGATGGCGATCAGGAAAAGGCCGACCGGCAGATGCAGGAAGACCTGCAAAAGGCCGACGCCCAGCATGCCGCCGCCGCGGACATGGACGCCCTTGATGCTGTCCAATCCAAATATGACACCCTTGCGGCCAGTCAGGATATCTCCAGCCAGATGAAGGTCGTGGTGCGCGGCAAACAGGCGGAAGTTCGCCTGGAACGCAGCATGAAGATGGCGGCCGATTTGCGCACCCAAGAATTGGCCATCACCCGCGCCATCAGCGATCTCGAACGCCTCGGCCTGCAAGTCGCCGGGATTCAATCGGGAATCGCCGCGCTGCAGAAATATGATCCCGCTCAATCCATCGACTCCATCAACGACAAAGAAGATCAAATCAAGGGAAACACGGCCAACTCCGACAATGGGCCGACCTTGAAGGATTTGGGCACGCAGATCGACACGCTTACCGCACAGATCACCAAGGCGAAAGCCGACAGCGACGCCGCTCGGCAGGCCAGCAGCAAGGACCGCGACCAGGCCGAAACCCTCTCGCGCCAAGCCGAAGGCGAGACCGGCGATCAACAGGTGCAGGACAACATCAAGGCCGCCAATCTTCGCAAAGATGCGGCGATTTCCGATGGGCAAATAGATGTTCTCACCAGTCAAATTGCCGATTTGCAAACGGCGTTGGATGGCGCACAGGATCAGAAGTCGACGCGCGAGGCGGAAATCGCCACGCTGGATGGCGAGATCGCCGCGCTGCAATCGAGCTGGGGCGATGTGCAAAAACAGATTGATGCGCAGCGGAAACAAGAAACCGCGATCATCGGCACGGATGACAGTTCCGCTCCGGCGCCTGCCGCAGCGCCGGCGGATCAAAGCGGCGCCAGCGCGGATCAGAGCAGCAGCGCGACGCCAGATCAGAGTCAGACTCCCGCGCCCACGCAAGCGCAGTTGCCGCCGGATGCTCTGACCATTGCCAGCCGGGCGGCGCAGCTTCGGGATGATCTGAGCGCTGCCGCGACGTTGCGACAGACGGTCAATGACGAACTCGACAAAGCCATCGACGAATACGATGGAACTTTCAATGCCGCCCAATCGCTGGTGCGCGATCTTCGCCAGCAGATCGGCCAGAAGACCAACGATCCGGATGCGCCGATCTGGCAACAGACCATGGATGCGCTGCACCCCGGCGATTTCGCTTTGCAAAAGGCATCGGCGATGGAAACCAAAGCCGCCGTTGGAGCATCGGAGGCGGAAATCAATGTCATGCTCGGCCAACTGATGAACGGCTATGCGGTTTCTGGCAAGAGCGGCCAGCAGCAGATTCCGGGATTGACCGCGCTGCTGTCGCGGGACAAGACCGGCATCGATCCACCGAAAGCGCTGGCGGATTTGACGCCGCTGGATGATTCCAAGATTTCCGACATGGAAAAGAATGTGGACACGCTGTTCCAGGCCGCGCTGGATGGATACGCCTCGCCCGGCACCGGCGGAATCGACGTCGGCCCATCGGCCAAGGCCCGCGCCAACGATGCCGTCCGCGGCGAGTCGACCACCAATCGCCAGTGGGCGCGATACGCCATGCTCATCGGCGACGACAAAGCCGGCGCTTCGCACATGAAGGACGCCGATGGCGACGATCAACAGCTTCTTACCGGCGTAAATCCAAACGGCGAGCAGCAATCCCCCGATCAGTCCGCCAGTACCGATACGAATGCGACCGGCAGCACCGACACGAACGCCGCCGCCAACACCGACTCGAGCGCTAATGGCAACACCGACAACACCGCCGCCACCGCGCCGAGCACCGGAGACAACACCACCGCAGCGCCCGCGACCGGCGACAACAGCACTGCAGCCCCCGCGACAGGCGACAACAGCAACGCCACTCCAGATCGCAGCCGCTAGGAAAAATGTTTGGCCGCCGCGAGGCCCCGGCAGCTAAACAACTAGCTAGGCGGGAGAAGCGATATGGCCCCGATAGATTGGCTATTCGCATTCATGATTGGAATTGCAATGACATTTTGCTTGGCTAAGACAAGAGCGATTTTTCTGCGTCACATAATCGCATTCGCAACCCTACTTTTTGCGCTATTGGCCATAGCATTTACCTTTGTAATCGTGCCCTCGATGGGTAGACCAGATCGCGACAGATTCGTGTTGCCCGGCTTATTCTTTTTTTTTGCGTTGTCGGTACTCACACAACTCCAATATCGTTCGATTCTCCGAATCATGCGAAGAAAAAAGGAATACGATCTCTGCGAGAGATGCGGATACGATTTGCGCGCCACGCCTGACCGTTGCCCGGAATGCGGAACAATGCCGACAAAGAAACCGATTCAAAAATGAACCAGTAAATGTTTCCGAAAATCTTGACAACCAACCGCCTTTCTGTTTTTCTATTCCGCGCAGGCGTCAGGGAAGGCGGTGAGAATCCGCCGTGGACGCGCCGCTGTGAGTGACCTTTGTTGCGGGCGAAGTTTGCTGAACAACGCCCGGTTCGGATGCTTGAGCGTCACTGGCCGCAGTTGGCCGGGAAGACTGATTCGATCGTCACAAGCCAGAAGACCTGCCTGCCATGCGGATCGGCCGATGCCGGTCCGAAGCCATGACCCGTCGGCCGCGCGAATCGGCATTGGGGAAAGCCCTTTTTTACAACTCATCGTTTGCGGCTCGCCGGCGTCAAATCGCCTTGGGCCGATTGTTTCGGAGGTGCATCATGCATAAATCTTTCTCTCGGTTTCTGTTTGCAGGGCTGGCTCTTTCAGCGGCATTGATTTCCCGCGCGGGTGCGACGGCGACGGAGTTCGCATCCGCGGTGGTTTCATACAATCCCGGTGACGCCACGACCACCGATCCCACGCTCACCGATTCATCCGCCGCCCTTGGCGCGCCGACAGCCATTGTCGGCGTCGGCTCCGGATATCCCGGTGTTCTCAGCCCGTTTAATCCCGGATTCCAGTCCAGTGAAATCGTAGTCATCGGCGAAGGCGGCGAAATCACGCTGCAATTTCCCGAGCCGGTTATCGTCGGCACAGGCAAATCCATCGGCGTCTTCTCCAACGCCGGTCTGGTCGATACGGATTATCCCGATGGCACAGTCGGATCGCCGGCCACAACATTCGGCGGCGGATCAGCGAAGGTCCGCGTCAGCGAGGATGGAACTCACTGGGTTCTTCTTGGCGCGCGAGAATTCACTAATCCCTCAAATTATTATGTCAACGCCGGTCCGTATGATGTCACCGCACCAAGCTCGCCGGTGGACGCCAATTTCGGCCAGCCGTTTCTCGGCCTGCCAACCTCCTTCAGCGGCGACGATTATGCCAGCGTGATTTCCACGCTCGATGGTTCCGGCGGCGGTCGCTGGTTGGATCTATCTCCGACCGGGCTCTCGGAAATTAATTACATCCGATTCACTGTTCCGGGAGATGGAACCGATTTTGCCGGAACGGTCGGCACGCGCATGGTGATTGACGCGGTGGCCGTGGCGGATTCGCATGTGGAGCCGAGTGTCCAGGTGGATTCGATTACGGCCTCGCCAAGCGTCGTCGGATCGGTGCCGCTGCCATCGGCGTTTTGGTTGTCAATGGTGGGAATCTCAGCGATCGTCGTTGGCCGGTTTGTTGTTCGCCGCGCCCGCGCATCGTGACCAAAGGCGGCGACATGATTCGGCGGGCGTTCACATTGGTGGAACTCCTGGTGGTCATCGGCATCATCGCGCTGCTGATCGGGATTCTGCTGCCCGCGCTTTCCGTTGCTCGCCAGCAGTCGATCTCCCTGCAATGCCTGAGCAACCTCCGCCAGTTGGCGCTGGCAGCGACCAATTATGTGAATCTCTACAAGGGAACATATCCGATCGCTTACTACGGCGATTATCAGGCCCCGATTTCTTACTCCTATTGCTGGGACTTCACGACTGAAACGAACCTCACAACCGGCACCGTGACGGTCGTGCCGGGCTTACTCTGGCAGGGTTACGCATCGGCGGCCGTGCAGCAGTGCCCTTCGTATCAGGGACCATCTGACACCGTGGCTGACCCGTACACCGGCTACAACTACAACACCAGCTACATCGGCCATGGGCAGTACGAATCCGATCCGATTCCCATGAAGATGTCTCAGGTGCGAGCACCGTCGAAATGCGCGTTGTTCGGGGATGGCCAGTATTACGCCGGCGCGGACAAGTTCATGCGTGCGCCGCTGCCGAATCCGGGCGATTTGAATTTCACCGCACGCTCAGCCGGCACGCAGGGATTCCGCCACCGCGGAGCGACCAATGTTGCTTTCTGTGATGGACATGCTGAGACGCTGGGTCAGCGATTCACGAACGCAATTCCGACGACGGAGATTGCGTTGATTGGACCGGGCACGGGATTCCTATCGGCGGATAATTCGCTCTATCAGCCGAATCCGTGAGGGGTTTTCGACGGTCGAATACAGATTCCACCACGGAGACAGGGATAGCACGGAGAAAAAAACTTCAAATCAAATTTAGCCACCGATGGGGCACCGATGGGCACCGATTAAGAAAGACAAATCAGTTCAATATCTGTTTTCATCGGTGCAAATCAGTGCCCCATCGGTGGCTAAATTTTTAATTCCTCTCCGTGTTCTCCGTGTCTCGGTGGTAGAAATTCTTCTTCTTACGGCCGTCGGAAATGCATCCATTGCAGCCAGGAGTGCAGGCGTTGTTTGGCGCTGCGATGCAGGCGGAGCATCCAGAGGCGGAGTTCCAGGCGTTGCAGGGCGGAGTCGGAGGGATCGAATTGGCGGGCCTGGCGGACGAAATCGAGGGCGGTTTCGAATTGGCCGAGATGTTCGTGGGCGAGGCCGAGGTTGTAGAGGGCCATGACGCACTTGGGATCGCGCGAGAGAGCTGTGTGGCAACTGGAGATTCCTTCCTGGTAGTGGCCACGGGTGAATTGGGCGACGGCGAGATTCAGCCAGCCGCTGACCAGATCGGGCCGAATGCCGACCAGCCATTTGAGGCACGCCAGGGCCGCGCGGCTGTCGCCGGTGTCGAGCAGGAGATTGGCGAGTTCCAATAGAATTTTGGGATTATCCGGGCGAATCTGCAGTTCGGCGCGAAGCTCGTTGCGAGCGGATGGAAAATCGCCCCGGCGCAAATAAATTCGGCCCATGGACATGTGGGCGCCGTAATACGTCGGATCGAGCTGCATCACCTTGGCGAAGAGAACGGCCGCATCCTGATCTCGGTTGGCCATCATGAGCAAACGACCGAGATGATAATGCCCACCGGGTTCGTCCGGCGCCAATTCAATCGCACGGCGGAATTTCTCGCTGGCTTCGTCCTTGCGGCCGATCTCGACCAGCAATTCGCCCAGGTCCAGCATCGTCTGCGTTCGGCCGGGATTCAGTCGAAGATCGGTCAGAAAACTTCGGCGGGCATCCTCAAGATCCCCCTTTTTCCACTGGGCATGGGCGATGCGGACGTGCACATCATTCTGTCCCCCCTGCAAATCCAATGATCGAGTCCAACAATAAATCGCCTTCTCAAAAAGCCCGCGAGCCTCGAGGCTGACCCCCATGTTGTAATAACAGTGGGGACAATCCTCTTTGTAGAGACGAGCGGTGTAGAACATCTCCTCGGCCAGATCGTGCCGCCCCTTGTGGGCGTAGGCGATGATGCGGTTGCAGTAGCTTGGTTCAAACGTCGCATCAATCCGCTGAATATCTTCGCAAACGCCAATCGCCCGGTCGTACATCCCCATGCGAAACAAATCCATCCCCATGTGATTCAGCGTTTGCAGATCGCGCGGATCAATGCCCTGTGCCTGGCGATATGCCTCCAGCGCTTCCTCAAATCGGCCCATCTCGTCGAGAATCAGGCCCATGTTGAAAAACCACGTCGGATTGTAAGGATTGATCTCGGTGGCGGCCCGAATCTCGCGCAGCGCATCGGACCACTTGCGCTGTTCAAAGAACTGCTGTGCCCGTTCCACCCGTCGCTCGGCATCCGTCCAGTCACTCATGGTCGGTCGCAAAAAAAAGGAATGACTTCGTTCCTGTGCGTTAATCTAATCTAGCAATGTGAACTACTGAATCTCAAGGTCCAATCGGCGATTTTGCGGAATTATTTCGAAAAAAGAGCAAAGGCAACCGCCGAGGCGCCGAGAGCGCCGAGGCAGACAAGGAGAAGAATTGGGGTTTAGTGTTGCGAGGGATTAGGTGAAGAATCCATTTTCGCATTTCCTGGGCGTCTGCCTCGGCGCTCTCGGCGTGCTCGGCGGTTGCATTTGGCATTTGCCTTCGGGAGGGTGGCAATCTAAACTCCAGTTCGATTCGCTAGGGGTGATTGCCGGTTGGCAATCTGAGAACAAACCCTTAGACCTGATCCGGGTGATGCCGGCGTAGGAAAGCGAATGGATGCACATCCAGCGTTTCCCAACCCCGTGCAAACCCATTGAATTTGGAGAAACCTTATGGCGCGGGCGACCACTGAATATTCGTTTGATCTTCCCCCGGTCGGCGAAAACCCTTCGAGCGAGAAGCAGGGGACCAGCCCCGGATCGTTCGCCAATCGCGGCCAAGTGGGGACCGCCTATGGCTACAGCTCCCCCGACACGCCGGGCATGCCGGGTGTATCGAATATGACGGCCATGGATTTCGCCCGGGCCGAGGATCGGGAGGGGAAAACCCAGCTTGAATGCGCTCGAAGCGGGGTGATCACCGAGGAGATGAAGCGGGTCGCGCTTCGTGAGCCGCATCTTACGGCGGCCCAGATTTGTGCGGAGGTCGCCGCCGGTCGGATGATTATCCCCGCCAACAAGGTGCATCTGACTTACAAGCTGGAACCGATGTGCATCGGCCGGGCGTCGCTGACCAAGATCAACGCCAATATGGGGGCGTCGCCGGTTTCGAGCGGGACGGATGAGGAAGTTGAGAAATTGCGATGGGCGGAGCGGTGGGGGGCGGATACGGTGATGGACCTTTCCACCGGCGGGGATCTGGACGCCTGCCGAGAGGCCATCATCCGGAACAGCACCGTCCCGATCGGAACGGTGCCGATTTATTCCATGATTATTGGCCGGCAGATCGAAGATTTGAGTTACGACGTCATCCTCAAGGAATTGGAGAAGCAGGCGAAGCAGGGGGTGGATTATTTCACGATTCACGCCGGCGTGCTGCGCGAGCATTTGCCGTATGTCAGAAAACGTCTGATCGGCATCGTCAGTCGGGGCGGAAGTTTGCTGGCCAAATGGATGCTGCACCACAACAAGCAGAATCCGATGTATGAAATCTTCGAGGACATCTGCGACATCATGCGGGAATATGATGTCAGCTTCAGCCTGGGCGACGGCCTGCGGCCGGGGGGCTTGGCGGATGCAACCGATGAGGCACAGTTGCGCGAGTTGGCGACTTTGGGGGAATTGACTGAGCGTGCCTGGGCCAAGGGGGTACAGGTGATGGTCGAGGGGCCGGGGCATATTCCGTTTGATCAGATTGAATACAACATGAAATTGCAGCGGAAGCTGTGCCATGGTGCGCCGTTTTACGTTCTGGGGCCGCTGGTGACGGATATTTTTCCGGGATACGACCATATCACCAGTTGCATCGGAGCGACGGCGGCGGGATTCCATGGGGCCAGCATGTTGTGTTACGTGACGCCCAAGGAGCATCTCGGCTTGCCGAAGAAGGATGATGTGAAACAGGGCTGCGTGGCGTACAAAATCGCCGCTCATGCGGCGGATGTGGCGCTGGGAATTCCCGGATCGCGCGATCGGGATGATGAACTCACCAAGGCCCGCGCTGCGTTGAACTGGCAGCGGCATTTTGATCTCAGCTTCGATCCGGAATTGGCCCGCGCGTATCACGATGAGGATTTGGAAGTGGACACGGATTTCTGCGCCATGTGCGGGCATGATTGGTGCAGCGTGCGGATCAGCAAGGAGATTACGGAGTTTTATTCGGGGAAGGACGAAGAGGCGCAGCCGGCGAAGAAGGCACAGGCGAGCCCGGGCGTCACTGCGGCTGGGGCGGAGATTCTTCGGCAGCGCGGGACCAAGGCGGGGTGTCACAGTGATAACGTGAAGGATGAGAATCAGGCGCGGGTGGTGCAGATCAACACTTTGAAGGCGCATGGGGTGGTGGTGAGCGAGGGCGTGGTATAGGAAAACATCGGGCCGAGGACGGCCCGGCTCAGGCTTGGAACGGTCGCGTTCGGTAATTATGATCGCTTACGGTTTATGAAAGTTCTCGCCTACCACATCACGTGGGGCACGTACGGAACGCGTCTGCATGGTGATCCTCGCGGGACTGTTGATCGAACGCACAATCAATACAAATCTCCGATTCTCAGATTCGATGAACATCGTTGGGAAGAAGAGAAGTCCAAGTTGAAATACCCGCCAGTTCGATTCGACATTGCAAAAAGAACCATCGTCGAATCGATGATTCCTGGGGTTTGCGTACGAGGGTATTGGAATTTCCACGCGTGCGCGGCTGGAAAAGATCACGTCCATGTCATTTTGAATTCGCCAAACAATCCAGAAACTATTCGCCAATTAAGGAAGCGCTGGCTCGGCCAAGACTTGACCACAAAATATCAACCAATAAATCAAGGCTCCTGGTGGGCCGAATGCGGGAGCATTCGCTGGATCAACGACGAAGAGTATTTGCGCCAAGCGACGGATTACGTAAATCGCCAGCGCGCCACCCCCGAATCGCGCTAGTAATTTCAGACACCTTTCGATACGTTATTGAGCCGGGCCGTCCTCGGCCCGATATTTATGCCAGACGAAAAACCCACCATCCACATCGACAACGACTGGAAGCGACAAGCCCAGGAAGAGAAGAAACGCCTTGCGGAAAAGGAAGCTAAGCCGCCGGCGATCGCAACACCGGCCGCGCCTTCAGTGGCCCCAAGTCCCGCTACCGCGGCCCGGCCCGGCGCGCGGGCGATGCCGCCGGCTTCTTTCGCTGCCCTGATCAACTCGATGCTGACGCAGGTTCTATATTACCTCGGCGATCTCACCGCCCGCGGTGGGGAGCCGCAGATCAATCTCGACATGGCCAAGCACCAGATCGACACCCTGGGCGTGCTTGAGGAAAAAACCCGCGGTAATCTCACCGAGGAAGAAAAGAAATTACTCGACACGGCTCTCTACGAAGTCCGCATGCGGTACGTCAGCGTTGCGTCGCAATACACCTGATCATCGGCAACGCACGAGCATTTCATCCCCGATCCCCATTTGACGGCGTTTGTTTTCGATATCCCGCAGGAATCGCGTGCCATCGTTGTAATATCCCGCCGTCGGCGTGACACCGGGCGAATGTTGCGACCAGAATGCGTTGAATCGCCGCATGAATCCCTCGCGGAGATATTTGCTCAGCATCGACGCCAGCGCCACCGGCATGCACAGGCCCTCGGCTTTTTCGCAAAACAGAATTCGCACAACATTTCCGGATCGATGCAGGAGATATTCGCTAAATCCATCGCGCTCGGCCCGAACTTCCAGTTGCCACTGATCGAACATCAGCCGCAGCAGAGAGCCGTAATGTTCGCGGCCACCCTGGCGATCACAGAAGATTGTCATCGGCTGGTGGCCGTAGGTTTGTAGCAGGTGATCCAGATGGATTGCGGCCGTGCAGAAGAGGACCGTTGCCTTGTTATTTGTGGCAGCGATCTGGCGATTCAACTGCCGTTCCAGCACGACACGAGCCGAAAGATGCACACAATTCAGCTTCGCGCGCTCGATCTGTTTTCGAAATGAATTGGCGAACAGCCGGATCGAAATCGCTGACTGTTCCAGCGGAAATTGCTCGGACTCAGCCGCGGCGTACCAGGTATATTGATTCAGTTCCTCCACCACATGCCCGGCCGTTCGTCGAAGGAGATCCGTGAAATCTGCCGGCACCTCCGATTGGGCCGCCAGCAGCGAAAGAATTGATCTTTCCAATTCCTTCAGTCCCGCGGCCGGCGAATAAACCTTCTTACTGTCATTGACATGAAGCTTCTTCCCCGAGGCCGAGCGGTTCTTGCTGACATGACTATTCAACCGCTTCCAAAGGCACGGCAGCTTGTGGATGTCGTCATGATCTCCAATCTCAAACGCGCAGCACCCCACGACCAACGGTCCCAGGAGCGGCCCATATCCGGCTTCATCCACACCGGCCAGAATCATGGGGCGGGATTATAAGCGGTTTCGCGTTCAACTTGACAACCCCCGCAGCGCGAATAGAGTGTTTTTCCCCATTTACGGGGGCGTAGCTCAATTGGTTAGAGTACCGGACTGTCGATCCGGTGGTTGCGGGTTCGAGCCCCGTCGCCCTCGCTTGAAATTACGGTTTCCGCCAATCATCGCGGCATGAAGTGGCATGAAGTGAAATCAAACGGCCCATCTGTGGCTCCATTTTGGCCGCATTATCCGCGTGTCAGCCAAATGGTTAATCCGCGAATTCCCGGTAGACGGTCATGATTTCCGGAATCCGGCTCAGCAATGCATCGTGGATGGCGGGATCGAATTCCGTCCCGCGTCCGGCTTGCAGGATTTCCATACATTTCTCCATGGGAAATGCGGCTTTGTACGGGCGCGGGCTGTGCAGCGCATCATATACATCCACAATTGCCGTGATTCGCCCTTCCAGCGGAATTGCATCGCCGCTGAGGCGCATCGGATAGCCGGAACCGTTGAAGCGTTCGTGATGTGTCATCGCAATCGTCGCCGCCATCGTCAGCATCGGTGACTCGCTCGATTGCCGCGGCATCAACCCCAGGTCGGCATATTTCCGCGCCAATTCCGCTTCGCTTTCCGTGGTCGGATCGATGATCGCCTTGCCATATTCGCAATGCTTTCGCATCACGGCATATTCCTCCGGCGTGAGTTTGCCGGGCTTGAGCAGAATCGCATCGGGAATTCCGATCTTGCCGATGTCGTGCAACTGGGCCGCCAGCTCGACCATCGCGCATTTCTCCCGGCTGTATCCCAATTGCCCCGCCAGGATCGCCGCGCAACGGCCGACGCGAATCACATGCCGGCCTGTCGTGTCATCCCGATATTCTCCCGCTCGCGCCAGACATTGGATCACCCGCAAGCGCGACATCTCAACTTCCGCCGTTCGCTTCTGGACCTCGCGTTCCAGTTTGGCTGAATATCCCGCCAGATAATCCTGATGCGCCTTGACGATCAACACATTCCGCAAGCGCGGCAAAAGCTCGTGCGGATCGACCGGCTTGGCGAGAAAATCGGTCGCGCCCAATTCCAGCGCCGACAACTTCGTCACGGAATCCGTCGAGGCCGTGAGAATCAATACGGGAGTGTGCTGAAACCGTTGGTCTTCACGAATCCATTCCAGAATCTGTAGCCCATTCACCTGCGGCATCATCACGTCCAGCAGCACAACATCCGGCTGCTCGGTGCGCAATGTTTCCATCGCGGTGGTCGAGTCCGTGGTGGTCACAAAATTGTGGTATCCCGCGATCTGCAAATGTTTGCGGACGACTTTGATGTTGATCGGCTCGTCATCGACGATCAGAATCTTCGCGCCCAGCAAGTGCGCATCCTCATCGCTGACTTCCGGCTGGTTCTCCGGATGAGACAGTGCGGCCAATCCGCGCGAAATCGTGTCCGCGACGCTCATGATTTAATTCCTCCCGCCACTGCGGTCTTGGGCGCTGGCCGCACGACGCGCCGGCCCAGGTCCCGCACATCTGCCAGCGCAGCGCTGATTTCGTCCAGCCGTTTTTCCTTGACGAGTCTCTCCAACTTCGCCGCGGGATTGGTGAATGCATGAAAGCCCGCCGTCCCGCCGGAACCCTTGAGCCAATGCGCCAGTGACGCAAGCTGGGACAATTCCTGTTGTTCCCATGCCTTTTGCATTTCGCCGATTTGCTCGTGCAGGCGATCGGCGAATTCCTGGACGATTTCCAGAAACTCCGGGTCCTCGATGGGCAAGGTGGATTCCAACATCGGAACATCCTTGGGCAACGGCGCGAGTGTGCGAGACGGAATGATTCGCGCCGCCCTGGCATCAGCCGGCAATTCACCCACCAATTCGGCAAGCATTCCCAGCAGCAGGTCAACATCGATCGGCTTGCTGAGATATCCCGAGCATCCCGCCGCCCGGCATTTTTCTTCTTCGCCCTTCATTGCGTTGGCGGTGAGCGCGATGATCGGCAAGTTGCATCCCTCTTCGCGCAGCCGGCGCGTGGCCGTGAACCCGTCCATCACCGGCATCTGCATGTCCATCAGAATCACGTCGTATTTTCCGGCCATCGCCATGTCGAAGCCGATCTGGCCATTGTTGGCGAGTTCGACCGTGACACCGGCGCGTTGGAGCACGATGGTGATCAGTTTTTGGTTGGATGTTCCGTCTTCGACGACCAGAATCTTCGCCGGCTTGAGGCGAATCACTGTCGAAGAGTTCGTGGCCGCGGATTTGTGCGGCGACTGCGTCAGCGGATCGAAAATGTCAATCGCCTCGGCGGGACCGGCGTCAATGGAAAGCGTGAAGACGCTTCCCTTGCCATATTCGCTCTGGACCGAAAGGCCGCCGCCCAGCGCCGTCGCGCATTGTCGGCTGATGGAAAGCCCCAGCCCGGTTCCGCCGAATCGTCGCGTGATGGAATTGTCCGCCTGCGTGAAGGGATCAAAAATCTTCTTCAGCGAATCCGGTTTCATTCCAATGCCGGTGTCGATGACATCAACCACAAGCTGCGGTCGCGCTGTCGAGCGATCCAGTCGTGCCGCCAAGCGCACGCCGCCCTTTTCCGTGAATTTGATGGAATTGCCGACGAGATTGGTGATCACCTGCCGGAATCGTGTCGGATCGGTCAGAATCGTCGCTGGTGCCGGCCCGTCCCATGCGAAAGACAGCTCGATGCCTTTGTCCTGCGCTCGGATGCCCAGCGCCGCGACCACTTCGGAAATAATCTGATGCGGTGAGCAACGCGTGAGTTCGATTTCCAGTTTCCCCGATTCAATCTTGGAAAGATCGAGAATATCGTTGATCAATTCGAGCAGATGCTGGCCGCTGGAGTGAATCGTGTTGAGGAACTCCAGCCGCTCGGCCTCGCTGTCTTCGTAGCCGCGGCGAAGGACATCGGTGAAGCCGAGGATGGCATTCATCGGCGTGCGAATTTCATGGCTCATCCGCGCCAGGAATTCGCTCTTGGCGCGATTCGCCTCATCGGCCAATTCCTTGGATTTGCGCAGCTCGATTTCCTTTTCCACCAGAAGCGTGACGTCCTCAAAGCTGGCCAGCGCCCCGCGCGCTTTGCCACGTGCGCCGGCCACTGGTGAGCAGTTCACGATGAACGTGCGGCGAACGCCGGCGGAATCTTTCAAATGCAATGTGCGATTCCGCTGCGATTCGTTGCTTCGCACCGCCATCGCCCAGGGAAAATCAATCGCCGTCTCGCCGCGCTCATTACTAGGCGAATCCTGTTCCCATTCCAATTGCGACGCGCGCGTGCCCATCAATTTGTCTGGCTCGCACCCCAGCACCGTCGCAAACGCCCGGTTCGCCAGCGCGATCCGGCCTTCCTGGTCCATAATCAGCAGGCCTTCTGCAAGCGTATCCAGCGCCGCGCGCACGTGCGGCGGGACCACTTTCGACGGATCCAGATGCTGCAATGTTCGCTTCAGATAAAACAAAAATGAAATCACGCTCGCCAGCGAGATGAACAGAATCATCTTCGTGTATGGCGAATAAACGAACCCGAAGAATCCAGCGTGTTTCAGCGGCTGGAAGCGAATTTCCACAGATCCCCACGTTTTATCTTGCGACCAGATCGGCACGAAGACGCGCGAGTCGGCATCTGCGGCGGCCCTGGAATCCTTCCAATGGGCGTCGTGATCGCCGATGTCGGTGATGAGAAATCCATCCGCCTTGCGCACGCCCAGCGAAAGAATATCGGGATTGCGCTGGACGACGGTGCGCAAAACGGCATCGAGACCGGTCATATCATTGCGCGCGACAAATGCGGATGCATTGACAGCGATCGTTTCGGAGAGCGTGGCGCGGCCGCGCATCGTCGCCGACTGATCGTTCGGCACGAAACCAAGAACGATAGCCAGGCCGATCGAGCTGATCAGCAGCAATTGCAATCCAAAGACGATCTTCAGTCGGACGGGTATCCGGTTCATGGCAACTTCCTTCTCAAATCAGTCGAGTTTTTCTTCATTTGTTCTCGGCGCGTTCTGGTTCGACTTATCGACCATCGACTCCAGCGACTCGGCGTCGATTGCGGCTCGGCCCTTGCGGCGTTTGCGGGAATTCTCATAACTGTCCAGCACAGGCAGCGGGTCCATCGCCTTCCACGCCGGGAAAATTGACAGCAAGCTGCTCAGCAGTGAGCCGCCGCGCAACAGCCAGACGAAATACGCCGCCGATGCGCCCAGCGAGACGACCGTGGCCGACCCGGCGGCGACCTTGAGCGATTTCTCCGAGGCCATATCGGATTTCACGGTGTCGAGATTCTTGAGCATCGGACTTTGGGGCGCGAGGAAAGTGAAGACCTGATCGGGCACGGTGTTTACCTTCACATCGGGAACCGTCGGGTTTGCCTCCGGCTGCTTGATGGCCGCAACGGCAGCGGGCGCCGCCGCCGCCGCGACATTCGCAGCCGGCGCTGGAGCTGCACTGGCCGGAGCGTTGTTGCTGCCGCTCGAGTTTTGTTGGCTCGAATTGCCTGACGGCGCCGCAGGTGCTGGTAAGGGCGCGGATGTGCCGGTATCTCCAAAGCCGGTTGGTGATCCGACGATCGGCGAGTTGGAGAAGACATTCGAACTTCCGCCGGAAGATGGTGATCCTGTGGTGCCGCCGCTGGAATTGATGGGCGGGTTGAGAATATCGCCTATTCCCGAATCCCCGCCGCTGCCCGCTGCAGCGCCGCCGCCCGCTGTTGATCCCGTTGTTGGCCCCGATGCGGCGGCAGCAGGTTCGACATTGATATCGATTGTTTTGGAAGGTGATTGCTCTGCGATACCCACCTCGTTGATGGTCACGGACATCGACGCCGAGCCGGTGAATCCGGCGTTGGGTGTGAATGTCAGGCCTTGCAGCGCGTTGTTGATGTCGGAGAGATTACCAGTGAATGTCATCGTCGCATCATCCGTCCCTGTTCCGGCCGAAAGTGTCAGGCCCGATTGTTCGGAGAGCGAAATCACGCCATCGGTTCCAGCGAGAGTCAGTGAGAGTGGAACTGATTCCGTATTGGGATCGCCATCGTTGATGGAAATCGCATTGGCGTCCGCAAACACTACCGATTGATTTGGAATTGCACTCTGCGCCGCCGGCACGGTTGCGGAAAGATCGTCAATCAGCGCGACCATCGTGCTGCCGCTGATATTTCCGCTGGTGGCGATGATGGTGGCATTGCCGATGCCCGCATCCGGAGCGGTGTAAGCACCGGTGGAATCAATCGAACCAATGTTGCCGAGCGTGGACCAGGTGAATGCTGGCTGCGAAACCAGCGCGACGCCAAACTGATCGAGGGCAGTCGCGGAGAATTGTTCGCTGGCGGCTCGCTCCAGGCTGGCGTTGGCTGGCGTGACCGCGATGCTGGTGAATATCGGAACGACTTGCACAGCCACGGTGCTCGTGGTGCTGGCGCCCCGTGCATCCACGATCGTGACGAGGAAGTGGTATATCCCCGAAGCGCCGAACGTAGCCGTGGTGTTTTTCGATGAATTGGTGTCGTTTGCCGAGAAAATCACCGGCGCGGGAGCAGTTCCGGAGGTGCTCCAGATATAGATCAAATTCGGCTCGCCGCCGTCGTCTGCGCCCAGGACGCTCAGATTGGTCGTCGTTCCCATGACGACATTGGGCGAAGCGGCGGCGGCGACCGCGACGGTCGGCGGGGCGTTGATTACGGTGATGCCGGTCGCTCCTGTGACCGCGCCGGCAGTTGCGGTGATCGTGCCGGTACCGAGCTGATCGACCGAACTGAAAAGTCCGGAACCGTCGATCGAGCCCAAGGCCGAGCAGTCCCATGTAAAGTTGGGCGGAGGGGACATGAGATCGCCGAACTGGTCATACCCCTGGGCCCAGTACTGCTGCTGCTGATTTTGATGCAGCGTCACGTTGCTCGGCAAGACGGTGATGGCTGTCAATGTCTGATCCACCGTCACGTTCACGCTACTGGTGACCGTGTCGCCAAGCCCATCGGTGATCGTGCAGATGAAAGTGTAGTCGCCAGGTTGGTTGAAAGTGACCGTCGTGTCCTTCGCCGCGTTCGTGCCGTTAGCGCTAAAGAGAGGATTGCTGCCGCTGGGTTGCGCCGTAGCGGCCCAAGTGTAGGACAAGGTGCTCTCGCCCGCGGTGCTGCTGCCCAGTACGCTCAGGCCGGTCGTCGTCGTAGTCACAGGATTTTTATTGGCTAAAGCCGGTTGGGCGACCGCCAGGTCGGCGGCCATGGAGACATTGGTGAAGGTTGCCTCGCTCAGGGTGCTGGCGGGGTTTGCCGAGACGACAAGGCCGCCCAACATCCCGGCACCGGCGCTCAAAGTTACGGTTCCGCCCAACTGTGTCCAGGTAGTTCCGTTGGACCCGTAGTAGGCGGTGAAATTGTTGCCGGATCGGACCAGTTTAAGCCAGGTGGCGCCGCTGACGGAGATAAGATTGAGGTTACCGGCAGTGCCTCCGGGGGTGAGGCGGGCTTCCAATCCGATATCATTGCTGCCCGAGTAGCCATTGCGCGTGATGGAAACGTACGCCGACGTGGTTCCCAGTGATTCACGAAACATGAGTCCGGCGGTGGCGGGGGTGCTGGTTCCGTTTACGGACGGAACCTGGGCGATCATGGTGCAATCGCCGCTGAAGGATTGGTATGCCAACTCGTATTGGTCCGGACCAAAAGGTGTATCGACGCCTCCACCGGCGACGGTATATGTGCCGGCATTCTCCGAGAAATATCCGTACACCGCGGGCGTACCGATCTGTGCTCCGGCATTGAATATTCCATCACCGGTGATGGTCACCTGGGCCGCGCCGCTGACGCCGCCGCTGCTCACCCGAATGGTGTCAACACCTATCCCGGCGGTGGGCGTGGTATACACACCCGCACTGTCGATCGTTCCTCCGGCGCCGCCCGCATCGACAGACCAAGTGATCGCCGGCTGGATCGTAAGTGGGTTGCCGAACTGATCCATGGCGATGGCGGTAAAAGGATAGCTGCTGTTATCCGCCATCGCCGGAGGGCAAGATTGGATTGCGATGCTGGAAGCGGTTTGATCGACCACGACGTCGACCGTGGAAGTTGCCGTTAACCCCTCGACATCCGAAATCGTAACCAGAAATTGATACGTGCCGGCTTTGGTAAATTCGGCGGTCGTGTTCTTGGCGACGTTGCTGTTGTTAACGGAAAAGTTGACGGGGGCAGGCGGGGTTCCGACGGTGCTCCAGGAATATGTGAGATTGGATTCCCCTCCATCATCCGCGCCGAGGACGCTCAGTGATGTGCTGGTTCCAGTCACCGGCGATGGCGAGGCAGCAGCGGGCGTTGCAACAGTGGGCGCGGCGTTGGTGACGGTGATCGTTGTGATGCCAGAGATTGAATTGCTGGTCGCAGTGATGGTCGCTGACCCCGCCTCGCCCGACCCCCCGGCCGTGTAAAGCCCAGTTCCGTCAATCGCTCCATTGCCAGTTGACACCGCCCATGCAAACGCGGGTTGCGACACCATCGCATAGCCAAATTGATCGTACCCCACTGCAGAAAATTGTTGCTGGGCATTTTCGTTGAGGTTCGCCGTGCCGGGACTGACGACGATATCTGCCAGGGCCTGTTCTACCGTGACAGTAACATCTTGCGTGGTGATAGAGCCGTTGTTGATCGCCACTTGAAACGTGTAGCTTCCGACTCGGAAGAATGTCGCGGTTGTGGTCTGCGCCGAGGAGGAACCGTTAATGCTAAAAATTGGTTCGGCAGCAAACGGGGGCGTGCTGATGACAGACCAAGTGTACGTCACGCCGCTGGTCGCGCCATTTAGCACGGAAAGGGTCGTGCTGGAGCCGGAGACGATGCTCGGCGATGCGATGGCAGTCCCATTGCCGACGACAGTGACGGAAGTCGATCCGGTGACCCCTCCGCTGGAAGCGAACACCGTCGCACTGGCCGCCGATCCGGGGGCGGTGTACTGCCCACCAGCGTTGATCGATCCAGCGGAAGCAGACCAACTAAAAGTCGGCTGCGTTTGCATGGCATTTCCAAATTGATCCAATCCAGTCGCGGAGAATTGCTGGGTCAGATTTGTTCCAATCGCGCCGTTCGCCGGAGCCACCGAAATGCTTGTAAGCGTTTGATCCACCACGACCGTGACCGAGCTGGTTGTCGAAAGCCCGCCGGCATCGGTGATTGTCGCCTCAAGGACGTAGTTGCCTGCGGCGCTGAAGGTCGCAACCGTATTCTGTGCCGCGTTGGAGCCGTTGAGGCTGAAGCTGGGACTAGGTGCTGCGGTCGGCGAACTAAGGACCGACCAACTGTAGCTGAGGCTGGCTTCTCCATCCTGATCTGCGCCGAGCACGCTCAGATTTGTGGAAGTCCCGGTCACCGGGCTGGGGCTCGCCTGCGCAGGCGTCGCCACCGTGGGGGGTAAATTCACCGGCTCAATCGTGATGGGTATCTCCACCAGGACGGAGCTTCCGCCGTACACCGTTGCTGAAATCACGAATCCCGCAGGGCCCGAATAGTCGGATGTTGGTGAGAATGTCAGGCCATTGAGTGCCGCGTTGATCGCCGAGGGGGCACCTTCAATGGATATAGTTCCCGTATTCGTACCTGTGGTGCCGGATAGAAATGTGAGTCCCGAAGAGGAGGAAAGTGTAAGCAACCCATTGGACGTCTCCATGGTAACCAGTTCAGTTGCATTTGCTGAATTGTTGATGCTAACGGCATTGCCAGAAGACGGCGAGAAAACCAGCGACTCGTTTTCAGACGTTTGTTGCGACGAGGGAATATCGACAATCGGCATCTGATCAGCGGCGGCGGGGACATTAATGTTGGCCGAACTGGTCACCGTTTTTCCACCCGAGTCGGTAATCGTTACCAAAAAATCGTACGTGCCTGGGACCGAAACGGTTGCCGTGGTGGTCTGCGCCTGATTGATGCCGTTGGAGGAAAAATCGACTGTTCCGGGCGGGGATCCAATGACGCTCCAGGTGTAGGTGAGATTGGCAGGTCCGCCGTCGTCCGTGGCCGTTACACCGAGATTGACGCTGTTGGTGGTGACTTGCGTTGCTGACGAGCTGCTTACGGCGTTTGTCACCGTGGGAGCGGCGTTGACAACGGAAACCGTCGCGGTGGATGAAATCAATCCGCTGGCCGCCAAAATTGTTGTCGTAGTCGCAGCAGTAGGAGCGGTGTAATTCCCGCCGCTTCCGATAGTGCCGCCTCCGGATGTGACCGACCATTGCACCGCCGGCGAGATCGGCATCGACTTGCCAAATTGATCGAAACCGTTGGCGGTCAATTGTTCACTTCCGTTCAAATTGATGGACGCGGTGGCCGGCGAGATTGATATCGAAGTTAGGGTCTGATCGACCGTGACGTTGATCGTCGCGCTGCCGTGAAACAGTAGAAGGAATGTGCTTTCCGCTTCAAATGTGTAATTGCCCGCCTGGAAGAACGTCACCGCCGTTGAAGTGCTGGTCGAATTGTTGGTGCTGAAGGTTGGGGTGGTTGCGCCGCTGGGCTTGCTGGTGACGGACCAAGTGTAAGTGTAGCCGGCGCCGCCGAGGCCGACGGCATTGAGTGTCGTTGTCGTGCCCGAAACGACTTGGGGCGAAGCCGTGATTGTGGGCGATGCAGTGACCGATATCTGCGTCGATGCGTTGACCGTACCGCTGGCGGCCTCAATGGTTGGATTTCCCGCCGTCGATGCGGCCGTGTAATCGCCTCCGCTGCTAACAGTCCCGCCGCCGCTCGCCGTCCAAGTGAATGTCGGCTGCGTGGCCATGGGGTTTCCGAACTGATCAAGCCCGGTTGCTGCCAATTGCTGGGAACTGCTTGTCGTCATCGACGCCGGCGGCGTGATGACGATTTTGGCAAGCGTTTGCGTTGCTTGCAGGGAAACAACATCCGTGCTTGAAAGCCCGGTAGAATCAGTAACCGTCACCTGAAATTCATAGCTTCCCGCGTCATAGAGCATGGCGGTTGTGTTATTAGAGCTATTAGTCCCGTTGACCGTAAAACCCGGCGTGCGCGCCCCCGCGGGCTTGGAGAGTACGACCCACGAGTAAGTGAGATTGGCCGGTCCGCTGTCTCCGGTGGCGGTGACAGAGAGATTTGTCGTATTTGACGTGCCCACCAGCGGCGAGGCGGCGATCTGTGAAACGACCGGCGCCGAGTCCTGAATCGAAACCGAAGCCGATGCGCTCAGCGATCCGCTGATCACTTCCGCCGTCGCCGAACCGACCGTCAATGGCGCGATATAATTTCCAGTGCTGTTAAGGGAGCCGGAGCCGGACGCCAGTGTCCATGTCAATTGATTTGTCGGCGGAGCCGGCATTGGCTGACCAAACTGATCGTATTCCGTCGCGGTGAATTGTTCCGTGCCGTTCACCTCCACGCTGGCGCTGGTGGGAGTGACCACGATGCTGCTGGCCATCTGTACCACATCAACGGGTACCGTCGATGTCGTCGTCAGTCCTCCGCTGTCGGTGATCGTGGCGAGAAAAACATAGTTGCCCGCCTGGGTGAAAGTGGCGGTGACATTCTTGGCGGAATTGGTTCCGTTCGCGCTGAATGTCACGGGCGCGGGGACCGCTCCCTGGGTGCTCCAGGTGTATGTGAGATTCGATTCCCCGCCGTCGTCGGCGCCAAGAATGCTGAGAATCGTGCTGGTGCCGGTGACTTCGCTGGGAAACGCCGCCGCCGGCACGGCAACCGTGGGCGGCTGATTGGGAGTCACCTGAGGATTTGCGACCTGGGAATCCGATACAACGGCGAGCAAATCATCGATGTTGCCAACAGTTTTTGGGGAACTGCTAAAGAGAATGCGCGGCTGGAGTGATTCCAGGCAAAACGCGACTGGCCTTCGACGCTTCCCCCGCGCGCGGTGATTCAGAGGTTTCTGGTCGAAGAAAGATTGGCGCATCTTCGGCAACTCAACGGTGTCCGTCGGTAATCCAAAACACAGGCTTTCCTCGACTTATCGGCCAAAAAGTGGCCCTCCTTGTTTTCAAAGCCCCCAGTATTGTGACTGAATGAGAAGTGTCTTTTTGCCACCCGCGCGCGATGGCGCACTAACCCTGTTTGCGTGATTCTTATCGCCCGTCGCAACGCAGTATGACGCGATGCACAATGCAATTGTCGCCAAAAATTTTGAAATGGCTGTATTGCTCTTCTGGAGCCTAACGAGACAAGCGTCGGCGTCTAGCGCAACCGACGACCTTTCCTGCGGAGTGGGAGGCCAATCCATTGGTCAGCAGATATTCCCTAGTAGAGATGTGGCCGCAAACATGCAGGGATTTCTTCGTTAGCGGCGCAAAATCACTGCACAAGAAATGCGACCTGTGTCGCGACACAGGTTTTCTTGTATCTGCGTGTATTTCAGTGTATCTGTATGCGCTCGAATCCGCATCTTCGAGACGATTATCGCAGTTTTGTCGGGACACTCGATCCGGTTGTTGCGGGTTCGAGCCCGTCGCCCTCGCTGAGAAATCCGCCGTTTCCGATGGCGGCTTGGCCAAATCTTGCCCAAGTCCCGCGCCCATCCGTTTTTTATGTGCCAAATTACGGATGGTCATTCATGGAAAATCCCAGGGACAAAGCGGCTCAGAAATCCATAACGTTAATTATTTCAGATGCGCACCAGCGGCCGATTTCGGCGCAACAATTGGGAGATGTATTCGCCAGATCGGGAATTCGACGGCCCACGGACGATCTTGCGAGGCTGTCGAAAATGATCCAGCACGCGAATCTTTTGGTCGGCGCGTGGGTCGATGAATTGCTTGTTGGAGTGACGCGCGGGCTGACCGACAAAGATCGCGCGACCGTCGCCGAATTGCTCGCCAAGTCCGGCCTCATTAACGGCGTCCACCACGGGCTGGCGGGATTCAAAAAAATCGCCTCCGCGCGCTGCCTCTATCATTGGAATTCGGAAAATCACAGTTCGTATTGATCATTCTG
>JBEKUH010000039.1:0-45071 GCA_049515255.1 Tepidisphaeraceae bacterium
CAATGTGGGGCTGAGCGAATTGTCGGCCAAGACACCGGAGGAATTCGTGAAGGTGGCGTCGGAGTTGGGCAAAGATGTGGATCGCCAGCGCCAATTGCGTGAGGGAATGCGAGAGCGAATGGCGCGATCACCGCTGTGCGACGCCGCGCGGTGGGTGAGCAACGTGGAATCGGTGTATCGCCAGGTCTGGCGGAAATGGTGCGGTGGAAGCGAGGCGGGGTGATGTTTCCGCCGCGGCAGCCGAGTATTTCCGAGACATACGAACTTGCGATGCGGCACTTCAATGCCGGTCGACTGACGCCGGCGGAGGTCTCCTTCCGGCAAATCCTGGCGCGGGAGCCGAATCATGCGGATGCACTGAACATGATGGCGGTGCTGGCGCATCAGGTCCGCCGGGACGACGCCGCGCTGGCGTTTGCCGAAAAAGCCCTGTCGATAAATCCGAAAGTGGCGTCGTATCACGTGAATTATGGCGTGGCGCTGGCGGGGTTGTGGCGCGTGGACGAGGCGATGGCCGCGTTTCGCCGGGCGTTGGATATCAAGCCCGATCATTTCATGGCGATGACCAATCTTGGCGACCTCCTGGCCCGGCGCGGCGAGTTGGATGAGAGCGTTGTCTGGCTGGAGAGGGCACTGGTGATCACTCCCGATTATGCCGAGGCTCTGGACGTGCTGGGCAACGTGCTGCGCGAGCAGGGGAAATATGATCAGGCCATCGCCGCGGTGACGCGCGCATCGGAATTGAAACCCGATGCGCCGCAACCGCTGAACAATCTCGGCAATATCCTCAATGAAATGGGTCGCAATGACGAGGCGCTGGAGATGTATCGCAAATCCACCCGGATTCCGCCGTTCCTGCCGAAGCCATTGAGTAATCTTATCTACATCATGCACATGAATCCGGCGACGACCGAAGAAGAAGTGCGGCGGGAGCGAACGCTCTGGAATGAGCGTTTTGTCCGGCCACTTTCAGCAACCATTCTGCCCCATGCGAATGATCGCAATGAAGATCGGCGGCTGCGAATCGGTTACGTTTCTCCCGATTTTCGCAATCATTCGGTTGCCAGCTTTATCGAGCCTCTACTTGGAGCGCACGATCCGGAAGCGGTGGAAGTGTTTTGCTATTCCAGTGTGGTTTCACCCGATGAGGTCACGGCGCGTCTGAAATCATCAGTCGCGAATTGGCGAGATATCTCGCGCACCGGCGACGTGCCCGCGGCGGAGATGATCCGGACCGATCGCATCGACATCCTGGTGGATTTGGCCGGCCACACGGCCTCGAATCGGCTGCGGCTGTTTGCTCGCAAGCCCGCGCCGGTGCAGATCACCTATCTCGGATACCCGGGATCGACCGGCGTGGAGACGATGGATTATCGTCTGACCGACAAATGGGCCGATCCACCCGATGCCCAGCCGCCGGAGGGAGAAGAGAAACTGCTGCGGATGGATCGATGTTTTTTGTGCTACCGCGCGCCGGAAGATTCGCCGGATGTGGGGCCGTCACCGGCGAAGCGGAATGGATTTGTGACATTCGGCATGTTCAACCTTTTATCAAAAGTGAACCGCGAACTGGTGAAATGGTGGTCGCAAATTTTGAATCGACTGCCCGGATCGAAATTGCTGCTGAAGACACGGGCATTGGGGTCAGAAGAAGCTCGGAAGAGATTGCTGGATCAATTTGTCGAGCAAGGCGTTGATATCGCTCGGCTGGATGTGCGAAGCTGGACCAAATCCCGCCGTGAGCATCTGGAGATGTACAACGAAGTGGATATCGGTTTGGACACGTATCCGTATCATGGCACCACGACGACGTGCGAGTCGATGTGGATGGGCGTGCCTGTTGTAACGCGGCTGGGAAATATGCACGTGAGCCGGGTCGGATCGAGTTTGCTGAGTAGCGTGGGAATCGGCGAGCTTGCGACGCCCGACTGGGAGAAATATGTCGATGTCGCGGTAGAATTGGCGCAGGATCCGACGAGATTGAGTGATATGCGCGGCGGGCTGCGCGAAAAAATGAGTACGTCGCCGCTAATGGATGCAATAGGCCACGCGCGGAGCGTGGAAGCCGCTTTTCGTGAGGCGTGGAGACGATGGTGCAGAAGCTAAAGGGAGTCCCGCAGACGGTGGACCGGGCCTATTCCGAATTCATGGCCGGCCGGCTGGTCGAAGCGGAGATGCTCTGCCGACAGGTTCTGGGCAAACATCCGAATCACGCCGATGCGCTGCATTTGTTGGGGCTGGTGGCGATGCGCCTGGAGCGCATAGACGCGGCATTGGAATTGATCGGCAAGGCAATTCAGTTCAATCCCACGATTGCCAGCTTCCATGCGAATTACGGTCTCGCGCTGGCGCGGCAGGGGCGGTGGGACGAGGCGATCGCGGTGTATTTCAAGGCGCTGGAATTGCGCCCCGATGCGCCGGAGACGCTGCATAATTTGGGGATCGCATACAAAACCAAAGGCGAATTCCAAAAGGCCGAGGAATATTACCGACAGGCCTTGGCGATCAAGCCGCGCTTTCCGGAATGTCTGGCCGATCTGGCCAACACACTGCACGAGATCGGCGAATACGACCGGTCGATCGAAGCCAATCTGCAGGCGATGGCGATGCTGCCGGACATGCCAAGGGCGCACTGGAATCTGGGGATCACGCAATTGCTCAAAGGCGAATTGAAACAGGGATGGCAGAATTACGAATGGCGATGGAAAGTGCGGGAATTACCACTGCCGCCCAATGCCTTCAAAAGACCCAACTGGCAAGGCGAATCGTTGCGGGGCAAGCATCTGGTGCTTTATCAGGAACAGGGCTGGGGGGATGTGATTCAAATGATCCGGTTCGTGCCGCGGCTGATCGAGATGGGAGCCGAGATTTCGATTGCCTGCGAGCAATTGCTGCATCGCGCTCTGGCGGGAATCGGACCGGTGAAACATTGGATCGCCAATCTCGGACGGCTTCCGGAATTTGATGTGCGTTGTCCGCTGATGAGTCTTCCGCATCGGCTGGGGACGACACTGGAAACAATCCCCGCGAAGATTCCGTATCTTCGCGCAGATAGCGCGATGTCGGAGCAATGGCGGAATCGAATTGCCGAGAAATCGTCGGGGCTGAAAGTGGGACTCGTCTGGGCGGGCCGGCCGGAACATTTGAGCGATAGGCGAAGGTCCATCGCATTAGCGATGCTCGCGGCGCTGGCGGCAGCGGGGAATGTTTCGTTCTTCAGCCTGCAAAAAGGCGCGCCATCGGCCCAGGCGCGCGATGGTTTGGCGGGAGTTCCAATCACTGACTGGACGGAAGAATTGAACGATTTTGCCGACACCGCCGCGCTGATGGACAATCTCGATCTGATCATTTCTGTGGACACGGCACCGGCTCATCTTGCTGGCGCCTTGGGCAAGCCGATTTGGGTGCTGATGCCATACGTTCCCGATTGGCGGTGGATGCTAAAGCGATCGGATTCCCCCTGGTATCCCACCATGCGATTGTTCCGCCAGGAGCGAATGGATCAGTGGCAGGAGCCGATCGCGCGCGCGGCGGAGGAATTGCAAAAACTCGCATCGGAAGCGGAGCAACGATGAATTTGGATCAAGCGTATGAACGGGCCGGCCAGCACCATCAAGCGGGGCAATTGGCCGAAGCGGAGCAAATCTATCGGAAGATTATTCAGGCCCAACCCAATCATGCCGATGCGCTGCACCGATTGGGAATGATCGCGCATCAGGGTGGCAAGGATGATGTGGCAATAACGCTCATTGGCCGTGCTATCGAGCTTCGGCCGAATGTGGCGGGATATTACGTCAATCTCGGCGTGGCGCTGTATGCCAAGAATCGCTTGGAGGAAGCCGACAAGGCGCTGCGCCAAGCGCTGAAATTGCGTGCCGATCTGCCTGAAGCATTGTCCATTCTCTCGGAAGTGTCTCGCAAGCGCGGCGAGTTGAACGCCGCGGTTGAAACCGCGACTCGGGCGCTGGCGCTTCGGCCAGTTTATCCGGAAGCAACGCTGCATCTGGGCAACGCGCTGCGCGAGCAGGGGAAATTAGACGAGGCCGCGGCGGCGCTGCAGCGAGGAATCACAGCCACACCCAGTTCGCCGGTGCTGCATTACAACCTTGGATGGGTATTGCAGAGCAAGGGCGCCTACGCTGAAGCGAGGGCCGCGTATCGACAGGCGGTCGATCTGGATCCGAATTACGTCGATGCGAACAATGCGCTGGGGGAAATCGCCCAGCTCGCCGGCCAATTGAATGAAGCCGAGAAGATGTACCGTTTGGCGTTGGGGTTGAATCCGAATTATCCGCTGGGATGGCGCAACCTGGCCGGAGCTTTGTCGGAGCGCGGCCGATGGGCGCAAGCGATCGAGGCATTTCGTAAATCGCTGGAGCTTGAGCCGGATTTTGTGATGGCAATCAATGGTCTGGGAGTCGCGCTGCATATGCTCGGACGCGTGGACGAGGCGATGCAATGCTACGAACAGACGCTGCGTCTGGAAGAAAACAATGTCGAGGCCACCACGAATCTCGGCAATGCATTAAAGGATTCCGGACGGATCGAAGAGGCGATGGAGTTGTTCGACAAGGCGCTGCTCACCGCGCCGGATTTTCAGCCGGCTCATGACAATAAGGTTTATACGATCCAATATCACCCCGCCTTTGACGCTGAGCGCATTCGCTCGGAGCTGTCGCAATGGAACGACCGCCACGCCAAACCGCTGTCGGGTTTGATCCAGCCGCATGTGAACGCGCGGGATGCGGAGCGAAGACTTCGGGTTGGGTATGTGTCATCCGATTTTCGAGACCATGTGGTCGGCCGGATGATGTTGCCGCTGATCCGTCATCGGGATCGCCAGCAATTTGAAGTGTTCTGTTATTCCAACAATTTTCAGGAAGACGATTTCACTCGCATGTTCCAATCCGAAGCCGACGGATTTCTCACGATTGCCCACCGGACAGACGACGCGATGGCCGAGCAAATCCGCTCGGATGGAATCGACATTCTGGTGGATGCGGCAGGTCACATGCGGGGAAGCCGGCTGATGATTTTCGCCCGCAAGCCCGCTCCGGTGCAGGTGATGTTTTTGTCCTATCCCGGCTCGACGGGAATGGAGGCGATGGATTACCGCATTACCGATCCGTATCTCGATCCGCCCGGCGAGACAGACGGATTTTATGCGGAGAAATCCGTCCGATTGCTTGATTCGTTCTGGTGTTACGATCCGGAATCGATGCAGGCGCCGCGGGAGCCGGTCAATCCCTTGCCGGCGATCGAGCGCGGACACATCACGTTTGGATGTCTGAACAACATGACCAAGGTGAATCAAGGAGTGCTTGAAACATGGGCAAGAATTATGCAGGCGACGCCGGGATCGCATTTGCTGATGTTGGCTTTTGGAAATGCGGCCCGGCAGCGGGTGATCGAGATCATGGGGAAGGCGGGGATCGATTCCTCTCGGTTGGAATTCGTTTCCTATCAACGCCGGCGGGAATATCTGAAAACCTATGAGCGCATCGACCTGGCGCTGGATACATTTCCCTACAACGGCCATGTCACGAGCCTGGATGCGATGTGGATGGGCGTGCCGGTCGTGACATTGGTGGGGCAAACCGTCGTCGGCCGGGCGGGATGGAGCCAGTTGAATAATCTGCATCTCACCGAGCTGGTGGCTAAGACCCCGGATGAATTTGTATCCATCGCGACAAATCTGGCGGGCGACCGAGACCATTTGTCCACGCTTCGCCACACGTTGCGCGATCGGATGCTGCAATCGCCGCTGTGCGATACGTCCCGGTTCGTGGCGAACCTGGAATCAGTCTATCGAACAATGTGGCGCGAATTTGTGGAATCTTCTCGCGGACATGGTTGAGCCGGCTATAATCGCAACCAAAGGAGGTTCCCATGAACACTGTGGAACTTGGAATTGACGGACTGAAGCGGAATCAGGAGTTTCTGGCGATGACGTTGGCAGATTTCTCCGATGCGGACATGCTGGCACGGCCGTGCCCCGGGGCGAATCATGCGGCCTGGCAGCTTGGGCATCTGATCGTCGCCGAGACGGGCATGGTCAATGGCGTCAAGCCCGGCGCCATGCCGGAATTGCCTGCCGGATTTGCCGACAAATTCAGCAAGGAAACTTGTAGCAAAGATGATGCGGCGTTTTTTCCGACCAAGGCGCAGCTACTCGATCTATGGGCCAAAACTCGCGCCGGCGTCATCGCCTGGGCCAAGACGCTGAACCAAGCGGACCTGGACCGGCCGGCTCCCGAAAAAATGCAGCGATTTGTGCCGACGGTGGGACACTTGCTGGTCATGATGCCGGTCCATGCGACTATGCATATCGGACAGTTTCAGGTGATCCGGCGCAAGCTCGGCAAACCGATCCTGTTCTGATCGCGCTGCGCGACGGAAATGTCGGGGCTGCGTCACTTCAGTGACCAGCCTCAGTACGCCCGGATATCAAACGGAATGCGCCGCCAACGGCTCGGCTCGAAGATTTGGTTCGGCCGGCGCTGGCGATGCGTTGGCATCGGGATTAGTCTCGGCAGGAACTGCCTCCGCCGGCTTATTCTCCTCGGCGCGGAAAGCCGTTCGGCTGCTGCGGCGACGCGCGGGTTGCGCTTGCGCCGGCTCATCCCCTTTGCTCTCGCCCCGGCCGGTCTTGCCCTCAATAACCGAATCAGCCATTTCCTTGAGAATAATTTCAATCGCCCGCATCGCATCGTCATTGCCGGGAATGGGCAGGTCGATCAAATCCGGATCACTGTCAGTGTCGATCAGCGCGACGGATTTGACACCCAGCTTGCGCGCTTCCTTCACCGCGATATGCTCGCGGCGGGTGTCCACGATAAACATCACGCCGGGCATGCGGTCCATCTTGCGGATACCTTCAAGATTGGCGTGAATTTTTTCCCGTTCGCGCGAGAGCGTCGATTTCATTTTTTTGGAATAGGATTCGATCTGGCCGGTTTCCCACAATTTTTCGAGTTCTTCAAGGCGATTCAGACGTGCGCGGATGGTGCGGAAATTGGTGAGCGTGCCGCCCAGCCAGCGTTCGGATACATAGTGCATTCCACAACGTCGTGCTTCCTCTTCGATGGCGTGTCGCGCCTGCCGCTTGGTGCCCACGAACAGAATATCTTTCCCCGAGGCGACGGTCTGCTGAATGAGCCGCTTGGCCAGCAGCAATCCCTTGATGGTTTCGCGCACATCGATGATGTGGATCATGTTGCGCTTGCCGCGGATGTACGGCTGCATCTTGGGATTCCAACGTGAGACGCGATGTCCGAAATGGACGCCGGCGTCCACGAGCGATTTGACCAACTCTGCCTGCGACTGTGCCATGTGAGCGACTCCAAAATTCACGGCGCGCGAAAACAATTTTTCCGGCCGGCAGCCCGAGCGACGAAGCGATGGCCAAGCACTGCTTTTACCGCCATGAGGCTTAAGCTAAAGCGGTTGAAAATAAGACCCGCGTGGTCGGACAACAATCGTCCGCGCCCGTCAATCGGGCTCCCACCGCGGGAGGCTCTTGGCAGCCAAG
This sequence comes from Tepidisphaeraceae bacterium, assembly GCA_049515255.1. Classification (GTDB taxonomy): domain Bacteria; phylum Planctomycetota; class Phycisphaerae; order Tepidisphaerales; family Tepidisphaeraceae; genus JBEKUH01. Next base: position 7,532 of record JBEKUH010000039.1, read on the forward strand.
CGACGCAATCTAGCCCAACTCCCTTTGCGAAGCAAGCGGTAATGGGTGTTGCGTCAAGCGATTAACGCAGCTTCTGCGCCGGGCATCTTGGACTCTTTCGTCCATTTCAGGTTTGGAAATTCGCTCAATCCACGAAAAACCGGCCGCTGTTTTGGCGGGAAATACCGAATGTCGGGTGGGGATATGCCGGGCGACACATTTAGTAGTGGCACAGCTCGATTCACGGCGCAAAATCGTTCGGAATTGGAAATGTCACAAGGAAAGAGGACAATTGGGCCTGCTAAAAACAATTCTCGCAATTCTGGAGGGTTGCCCATGCCTGGCCGTTGTTTTCTCATCGCGTTGCTGCTGATGCTTTTGCCCACTGCCCGCGTGTTTGGTCTGGATCGGCCGGGGACGGTGTTCAAGATATTTCAGTTTCCTCCCAACATGATTCCGCGCATCGACGGCAATGACGATGACTGGAAGATCGTCCCCGATGACTACGCCATCGGCATCGATCAGATGGTCGATGACATGGGGCATTACAAAACGCCCGACCTGAAGCGCTTTAATGCCACGGTGAAAGTCGGCTGGGTCAAGGGAATGAACCAACTTTATTTTCTCTACGAAGCCACCAAGAGCTATTGGGATTTTTCACTCCCCACCCTGCACAACGACATTTTTGAGGTGGTCGTCAACGGCGACACTTCCGGCGGGCCATTCATCGACGAGCAGCGTTTCAATGCCGAAGTCGTGGACCGATGGGATTCCTATTTTTCCATGCACGGCGTACACGCGCAGAATTATCACATCTTCACCCCCGCGCAAGGCAAAGACTGGTGCATGTTCTGGGGCCCCCAGGCGCCGTGGATTAAGCAGCTTCCCTATTCCAACTGCGCCACCAATTTCAATTTCAAGCCGGGCCAATCGGGGAAGCTCACGCTGGAATGTTGGATCACACCGTTCGATTACTGCAGCGCCGATGGCCCGGATCATTCGATCATGAGCAAGCTGACCGAAAATAAAATCATCGGTCTCTCCTGGGCGTTTCTGGATTACGGGGATGTGAACCTCAAACAGCAGCAATTCACGGCCTTCTGGAACCTCTCCCGCCACCACGAAATGTTCGGCAACGCATCGGAACTGTGCGCCTTCAAACTCATGCCGCTGGAGCCGCAGTTCCGCAAAACATTCGATGCCGACTGGAGCTTCAAAGTCATCGACATGGACCGCCGGCTGGTGGCGTTCATGGATTTGTCGGTTGGAAACTTCACCAGTTGGAAATGGGATTTCGGCGACGGGCAAACCTCGACGGAACAAAATCCCATCCACCAATACAAAAATCCCAACCACTACACCGTCATTCTGGACGTGGACGGCCCTGCGGGACCCGCGCGGCGATCCAAGGTCTGGGATGTCGCGGTCAAATAGGAGAATCGCCCATGAATTTCTCTCGTCCGATACTGGCCGCACTGCTGCTGATTCCCTCGGCACTTCTCGCGGATGACACACTCCCCCATCTGCAAAAAGTCGGCGATGTCACGCAGCTTTTCGTGGATGGCAAGCCCTACATTATCTTCGGCGGCCAGGTCGCCAACGCCAGCGGATTTCCCGATGCGATGGATCGCGCCTGGCCTAAAATCGCGGCATTGCATGCCAACACCGTCGAATTTCCTATTTATTGGGATACCATTGAGCCGCACGAAGGCGCCTTCGATTTCAGCGGGCTCGATCAAATCATCCTGGCTGCGCGCCAGCATCAGTTGCATCTGATTCCCCTATGGTTCGGAACTTGGAAAAACGGCGCGATGGATTACACGCCGGATTGGATCAAGACCGATCTGGCCGATTATCCGCGCGTCATCGACTCGGGCGGCAAGCCGCTGGATGTGCTCTCGCCACATGGCCAAAAAACGCTGCAAGCCGATTGCACTGCATTCGCCGCGCTGATGAAGCATCTCAAGGAATTCGACGGCAGCGATCACACCGTCATCATGATCCAGGTGGAAAATGAATCTGGCCTGCTCGGCTCGGTGCGCGATTATTCGGAAAGGGCCAACAAACTTTTCGCTGACCAGGTTCCTGATGAAATCGTCACCGCACTGCACAAACAGCCCGGAACATGGAAAGAAGTCTTCGGCCCCGCCCTCGCCGAGGAAAGTTTCACCGCCTATTACCTTTCCAGCTATATCAGCACCGTCGCCGGCGCGGGGAAGAAGGAATATCCGCTGCTGATGTATTGTAATTGCTGGATGGGCGGCGATGGCACCAACGACCGCTACACCGAATTCGACCGCCCCGGCGATAGTTATCCCAGCGGCGGGCCGGTCACGCACATGATCGACATGTGGAAAGCCGCCGCCCCCAACATCGACATCATCGGCCCGGATATCTATCACCGCTCGCCGATGATTTATCGCACGATCCTCTCACGTTACACCCGAGCGGACAATCCATTGATGGTCGTCGAAACCGGCGGAGCGATGCCGTTTGCGCGGTATTGTTTCTATGCCCTGGCGGATTTTAATGCGATCGGCTTCACACCCTTCGGTATCGACGGCGGCGCGCCGGGCGAAGCCAACCGCGAGTTTGATCCCGTCTCCGCCAACTTCCGTTTGCTTGCACCATCCGCCGGCGAGATCGCCACGTTACAAAGCCAAGGCAAGCTCAAGGCGGCGGTGGAAGAAGAATCGATTCCCGGCAAGATGCTGTACTTTGACGGATACGACATTCTGGTGCGTTTCCGCCCGCCGGTGCGAGTTGCTTCGGGTGTCCCGCTGCAGCCGAATCCCTCGCCGGAGCCATCGGGAAGAGTGTTGGTTGGCCAACTCGGTCCGGATGAATTTCTAATCGCCGGCTTCGATTCCGCAGTGGATTTCAAGCCCTCGCAAGGCTCGGATTTCACCGCCGTCCAATTCTTACATGCCGAGCAAGGCGCCTACGAGGATGGCCAATGGACGCCAAAACAAATCCTCAACGGCGACCTAACCAGTCGCGGCCTGATCTTCCCCGCCGACGGCGCCATGATCCGCGTAAAATTAATGCGATACTAACCCCGCCACCGGGCTAACGACTTCAGTCGTTAGCCAAGTTGCGCCCGACCCCAAAAAATCCCCGATTCAGAAAAAATCTGAAATACCCCGCCTCCAGAATGCGTATAATGTTGTCGCGGCCAACCGCCGACATCGTGGAATAAAAGGGAAAATGAATATGTCCATCAAGCGTTCAATCTGCATCGCACTCATTGCCATCTTAGCGACATCAGCCGGCGCATTCGCCCAGGCCGGCCCCGGTGGCCAGCAGGGTGGACCCGGTGGGCCTGGCGGTCAGGGCGGCGGTTTCGGCGGTGGCGGGGGCCAGGGCGGCCCCGGCGGATTTGCCGGCGGCCAAATCAGCCCCGCGATGATCCAGCAAATCGTCGATCAGATGAATCAGCGAATGCTGGACAATGTCAAAACGCAACTCGGCTGCACCGACGACGAATTCGCCGTCATCGGACCCAAAGTCCAGGCTATCATGGCACTCCGATTCGATGAAATCGCCGCCACCAACGGCCGGCTTCTGATGCGCGGAATCCCCGGATTGGCTGGAGGAATGCCCGGTGGAATCAATCTCTTCGGAAAAGGCCCCGGCGAAATGCAGAAAGCCGCCACCGATTTACAAACTGCCGTTGACGACCCCAACACCACCGATGCCGAACTCGCCTCCAAGGTCGCTTCCTTCCGCATGACCCACGCTCGTGTCCGCCAGGAAATTCAGGCGGACACCGACGATCTGCTGCAATTACTGACCACCCGCCAGGAAGCCGTGCTGGTGTCAATGGGATTGATTGAATAAGAAGGGTTTGGGGTCGAGGGTATGGGGTTTAGGGTAAATGCAATGAAACCTCTGTGTTATTTTTCACCCTAAACCCTAAACCCCAAACCCTAAACCCTTCTTCACCCCTGTCCGACTTCCAGCCGGATGTATTTTTCCAATCCGACGCCATTGGCCTTCAGGAAATTCCCCACGCTGCCCTTGAACACCTGGGCGTTGAAGAATTCCTGATCCAGCAACACCCGCTCGGCGAAGAACGCATTGAGTTTGCCCTCGGCGATTTTCTCCGCGATCTGCTGCGGCTTGCCGGTGGCCTTGGCCTGCTCAACCGCGATCTCCTTTTCCTTGGCGACGATGTCAGCCGGCACATCCGCGCGCGTTAGGCCGATGGGCCGGGCGAAGGCAATGTGCCCGCCGATCTGTTTGATGAGATCATCACTCGGATTCCCGGTGAATTGCATGAGAACGCCGATTTTTCCCGTGATGGAATAGATGTACAGCCCAGCGCGTCCCTTGGGACTCGTGATCGAGGCGGTTCGACCGATGCGAACATTTTCGCGGGTTTTCTGCGAAACTTCGGTGGCCGCGTCGGCGATTTCCTTATTCTGCGAAACGTCCGCGCCGGGATTCTGCAACAAAAGCGTCGCCGCCCGCGCGCCCAGTGCCAAAATCGGTTCGCTCTTGGCTGTGAAGTCGGTATTGCAGTTGATCTCGACCAGCGCGGCCGATTTGCCATCCGGCTCGCTCGCGCTGCCGATGCGCCCCTCGGTCGCCGCCCGTTCAGTGAGCGACGCCTTCACCCCTATCTTGCGGAATTCATCGAATGCCGCGTCCATATCTCCACCGGTTTTCTCCAGCATCTTCTTGCAGTCCATCATGGGCTGGCCGGTCTTGCTCCGAAGTTCATTGACCAATTTCGCGGTAATCTCTGCCATCGCAAACTCCTCCAATTTCAGTTTAGGGCCGATTCTTTTACAGGATTGTATGCCTGATGTCATGCGGAGCTCGAATAAATGCGATCACCGAAGAATTCAAATTCAATTTAGCCACCGATCAACACCGATGGGCACCGATTAGGAAAATGCATTTTTTAATCTGTGCTCATCGGTGTTCATCGGTGGCTAATTTTGCATTTTGCCTTCCGTCCGATAAATCGCGCTGGTTAACAAAGGTCACTTTGGCAAGACGCGCTGGGGATCGGGCCGATAGCGATAGCACGATGTTCATCAGCCGTGACAATGCCGCCGCCCCCGCCAGAACCATTGCCAGTCCCGCGCGAACGCTTTGGAAATTCGGGGGACTGCTGGCCGTCTGGGTCGGCACCATGGCCATCGGCAATTCGTTCATCCCAACCGACAAAAGTGTCTCGCTCCACGCCCTGGGCAACGACTTTCTGGTTTTTTATTACGCCGGTAATTGCGTCGTCACCGGGCATTCCGAGCGGCTTTACGATCTGAACGAAAGCCGAAAATTCGAGCGGCAACAGGGCAAACTCAATGAACTGGACATAGGCCCCGCATTCGGACCTTACTGGAATCCGCCGTTCGTCGCGCTCTTCTTCTCGCCGCTGGCCCATTTCGAGTATCCGCTGGCATTGGCGATCTGGTGGGATTTCAGTTTGTGCTGTTTGGTGCTCGCCCTTGTGCTGATGTGCCGGATGTTGCCGGAATCGGGAAAAAATCGCTGGCTGGTGCCGCTCTATTTTCTCGTGAGCATGCCGTTCATCATGGCATTCGGGCATGGGCAGAACACATTTTTATCGCTGCTGCTGCTCGCCGGCGCGGTATTTCTGTGGCGATCGCAAAAACCGCTGCTGGCAGGATTGGTTTGCGGCCTGCTGTTTTACAAACCGCAACTCGGCGCACTTGCCGCAGCGGGGCTTTGCATCAGCGAAGGCCGCCGCGCGATCCTTGGCGTCGCCATCACCGGAACCGTTCTGACGCTTGTGAACATTCTCGTTCTTCCCGGCACGTTGCACGATTGGTTCTTCCAGATGCCGGTGAATCTCGCCTACATGCAGGAAGCCACGCATTACCAGTGGGAGCGGCACGTCACATTTAAAGGCATGTGGCACCTGGCCATCCAGGGCCGCGACAACGGCCCAACCGCCTGGAGCGTCAAAATCCTCTGGGGACTGACCGAAGCGCTATTCCTCGGCGGGCTCGGAATGGTGATACTAAAAACCATCCGCTCTCCGCGCACCGCCTCAAGCCGCGACCGGCTGATCGCCGCCACCATTGTCACCATGCCGCTGGTCATGCCGTTTTATTTTGATTACGACCTGCTGCTGGTCGGCGTGGGCGCCGTGGTTTACGCCGCCGATCGAATGCGAAATCCCACAACAAACAATTGGGAAGATATCTGGCTCATGCGGACGTTCCTCACGCTGATGGTCGTCCTGTATTTCGCAACCTCGCTGGCCGAGCACATTCACATGTTGCTGACGATCCCATTGTTGGCGACGGCGTCAGCACTGCTGATCCGTCGCGGCCTGCGGCCGATTTCCCAAGCACTGCCGGTGGCCCCGCCGGTTCCCGTTCTATTGGCTGCCTGACCCCGCCTCACGCCACGTCCGCAACCGGGGCCGAAACCGGATTTCGCGGCTTGCGGATCATCTTCTTGTGTGTCCCCTCGAAGCCGTATTGCTCATACCAGTTCTTCAACTGATCGCGTGTCATCGGGTATGGCTTGCGGCCGATGGGAATCACTTTCAATTCCAGATCCACCCCATGCCGATCGGCCAGATCGCAAAGTTGACCCAGCATCAATGATCCGCTCCCCTGCAACGGCTCGTGGGTCCAGATGCGGTGGATGGTCAATCGCCGCGGCGATTCGACAATGAATTGCACAAATCCGTGGTTGCTGCCCTCGGGTTTCACGAACACATAAGCCCCCATTCCAGCGCGCGGGGCGATGGTGCTGAGGTCCTCGAGAAAATTGGCGACATTCCGATCGTCGCCAGTCGTTGGCTCCCTCCTATATCGCAATCCCCACCACCGCCGCAGCGCCACCAGCGACCAAACGCCCTCGACCAATCCGAACGGCCACGCCCCCTGAAGGAATCCATAGACCGATCCCATCACGCAAGCCGCCGCGAAGGCGAGCACGAACAGCGACGAGCGTTTTTCCAGGGCATAGAAGATCAGCATCAGGCTGACGGCGATCAGGCCGAATGCGGTTAAGCGATCCATGTGAACCAGTGCTGTCAGACGTTCAATCAAATCGAAACCTCAGTTGACGAAATGGGCCGTGAGATCGGCATGTGGCGTGTCGGTCATCACGGCCCATGGGTTGTTTCATGATTACGGCTGCGTCGTCGGCTGCGTTGCCGGTGTCGCCGCGGGTTGCGTCGCCGGCGGGGCGGGGACGGGATACTTCGCATCCAAGGCGAGGTTCAGCATCAGCACGTTCACGCCCGGATCGCCCAAAATTCCCAGGCCCGGCTGATCGGTGTGCGCATCGATCAACGCCTGCACCTGATCCGGCGTGATGTCGCGGGTCTTGGCGACGCGCGCTATCTGCAATTTCGCATTCTCTGGACTGATGTGCGGGTCCAATCCCGATCCGGAGGCTGTCACCGCATCCGCGGGAATCGGCGTCGAAAAATCGGCGGCGATCAGCGGAGATTTGTCCGACGGATCGGATTCGGGATGCGGAAACGCATCCACCAGCGCCACATCATTCAGCGAACCATCGGCATTCTGATATTTCGAGAGCGGCACTTCAGTTCGCGTCGATCCATCGGGCGAAACCGTATAGAGCTTGAACGAGATTCCATTGTTCATGGCGTATTCAATGGTCCGCAACCGAACGCCGTCATAGGCCAGCGATTCCGGTTGCGTCGTCGGTTGCGTGGTGGCGGCGTTGGTCGCGCCGTTGATGAGCTTATCGCTTAGCGGCCCAAGATTGCTTCCTCCGGATGAAGTCGGATCATAGCCCGCGCCAGCGGCGCTGGGACGCGGCGTGAAATATCCGGGGGCGGAAAAAGGCTGGCCCAACAGATACGAGCCGACGGCCTGTGTGTCATCGGTGGTTGGGGTGCCATCCTTCTTCACCAACGATCCATTCGCCTGATTGGGGAAAACAACGTGCGCGACTGCCCAGACGATGGCGGGATAAACCACGCAGGCGACGATGCCCAGCGTGATGGTGAATGCGATCGACGCCCAGAGATGGCCCAGAAACGATCCCGCGGGCTCCTGTCCCTTTGGGGCGACGACCGTCAGACCTGTGTTCTTTTCGCTTTTCATGTTTGTCTCCAGTCAATCTCAACTCAATCAGACAATGTGGCGGACGACGAGATCGATCAGCCAAATCCCTGGGAATGGGCAGATGATTCCGCCCAGGCCGTAGACCAGCAGATTTCGCCGCAGGATGATCGCCGCCGACGCCGGGCGGAATTTCACGCCCTTCAGCGCCAGCGGAATCAGCAGGATGATGATCACCGCGTTGAAGATCACGGCACTGAGCACCGCACTGTGCGGCGTGGCCAGGCCCATGATGTTCAGCGGCCGCACCTGCGGAAACGCACCCATCAACATCGCGGGGATGATGGCAAAATATTTCGCCACGTCGTTGGCCACGCTGAACGTCGTCAGCGCTCCGCGGGTCATCAGCAACTGTTTGCCGATCTCCACCACTTCAATGAGCTTGGTTGGATTGCTGTCCAGATCGACCATGTTTCCGGCTTCTTTGGCGGCTTGCGTGCCCGTGTTCATCGCCACTCCAACATCCGCTTGAGCCAATGCCGGTGCGTCGTTGGTTCCATCGCCGGTCATCGCCACCATCAATCCCGCGGCCTGCTCGCGTTTCAGCAACGCCAGCTTGTCCTCGGGTGTGGCCTGGGCGAGGAAGTCATCCACGCCCGCCTCCTTTGCGATGGCGGCTGCGGTGAGCGGATTGTCGCCGGTGATCATGATCGTCTTGATTCCCATCGCGCGGAATCGTTGGAATCGTTCGGGTAATCCGCCCTTGACGATGTCTTTCAGATAAATGACGCCCAGTGCCTTTTTCTGCGTGGCAACCACCAGCGGGGTGCCGCCGGCGCGGCTGATCGTGGCCACCGATTCGTCCACTTCTTTGGCAAAACTCGCGCCGCTGGCGGCAATGAATTTCCGAACGCTTTCGGAAGCGCCTTTGCGGATCATGTCGCCATTCACGTTCAGGCCGCTCATGCGCGTCTGGGCGGTGAAGGGAACGAATTCGGCATGGGGGATCTCGCCGATCTCACGGCCGCGAATTCCATATTTTTCCTTGGCCAGCACCACGATGCTGCGGCCCTCGGGCGTTTCATCCGCGAGAGATGAGAGTTGTGCAGCGTCCGCCAACTCGGCCGGCGTGACGCCGGGGGCGGGGATGAACTCCGTTGCCTGGCGATTGCCCAGCGTGATGGTGCCGGTTTTGTCGAGCAGAAGCACGCCGACATCGCCGGCCGCCTCGACGGCCTTTCCGCTCATGGCCAGCACGTTGTGCTGCACCATGCGGTCAATTCCGGCGATGCCGATGGCGCTGAGAAGCCCGCCGATCGTTGTGGGTATCAGGCAAACCAGCAGCGCCACCAGCACCGTCACGGATACCGCAAGCCGAACCTTGGTGTAATCATCAGCGCTCAGATAATTCTGCGTGTACATCACGAACGGCATCAGCGTCACGCAGACGATCAGGAAGATAATCGTCAGACCGGCGAGGAGGATCGAAAGCGCAATTTCATTGGGCGTCTTTTGCCGCTTGGCGCCTTCGATCAGCATGATCATGCGGTCCATGAAACTTTCGCCGGGGTCGGCGGTGACGCGAATCTTGAGGATGTCGGAGAGCACGGTCGTGCCGCCCGTGACCGCCGAGCGATCGCCGCCGGCCTCGCGGATGACCGGGGCGGATTCGCCGGTGATGGCCGATTCGTTGACGCTGGCCGCGCCCTCGATGATTTCGCCATCGGCGGCAATCAGTTCGTTGGCCTCACAGACGAAAATGTCGCCCTTGCGAAGTGATTCAGCCGGCACGGTCTGGATGGAACCATCCGGCATCAGCTTGCGGCCGACGCTCTTGGTGCGGCTCTTGCGCAACGTGTCCGCTTGGGCCTTGCCGCGTCCTTCGGCCATGGCCTCGGCAAAATTGGCAAAGACCACAGTGAACCAGAGCCAAATGGAAATTTGCGCGACAAACGAGCGAGAATCGTGCGTGCAGAAGAAGTCCACCGTCGTCACCGCCGCGCCGACCTCGGTGACGAACATCACCGGGTTCTTCCAGATGTAAAACGGGTTGAGCTTTTTAAAGCTCTCGCGGATTGCCGGTCCCACGATTTCCGGATCGAAAAGTCGTCTTGATTTCGCTGCCATAAATTCCTCGAAAATCTTTCGTTCAATAGAGAATCTTGGAGCCGGTCATGATGAAATGCTCAAGCAATGGCCCCATGGCCAAGCCGGGTAAGAACGTCAGAGCACCCACAATCACAATCACACCGATGATCAGCAAGACAAACGTCGGTCCTACCACGGGGAAACTTCCGATGTTGACGGGCGAAGGCTTCTTCCTGGCCAAAGCCCCGGCCAGTGCCAGAATCGGAACGATCTCGAAATACCGGCCAAACAACATGCAGTAGCCCTGCGTGATGTTGAACATCTTGGCCGTGGCGCCGGTGACCTGGTTTCCGTTGGAGTCGGTGAATCCGTAAACCGTCGCCGATGTTCCGTTGGGGAGGGTCTTGGTCACGGTCGGGGTGCAGGTGTAGCCGCCAAACGCCGTGCCGTTGTTGGCGCAACCGGAGCTATAGGCGTAGAAGATTTCGCTGAATCCGTGCGGCCCGCCGTTGCCGGTGCTGGATGTGCCCCAGTTAGTGACGACTGCCCAGGCGGTGAAGCCCAGCGATCCGAATGCCATCACCAGCAAATAAAGCAGCGAGCATTTCACATCGAAGGCCTCGATCTTCTTGCCCAGATATTCCGGCGTTCGTCCGATCATTAGACCGGCCAGGAACACCGCGCAGAAGATGAAAACCAGGATTCCGAACAATCCGCTGCCGATGCCGCCGAAGATCACTTCATCCATGTGCATGTTGAACATGAGCATGAATCCGGCGAGCGGGGTGAGCGAATCGTGCGCACAGTTGTTAGCGCCTTCCGCCGTGTCGGTCACGTCGTTGGACCATGCGGCCGAGTTGTAAATACCGATGCGGACTTCCTTGCCCTCCATATTGGTATTGGTCTGGCTGATGCCCAGATCCGCCAAGCGGGGGTTGGGCGTGGATTCGGAATACCAAGTGATGAGCAACGTGGAGAGCAACATGAGCAGCATCACTAACCAGATGTTCCACCCATGCAGCGTGTTCTTGATCATTCTTCCGTAGTAGTAGGTCAGGCCGGAGATGACGGAGAAGAACAGCATGAGTTGCAGGAATTCAGAAAGTCCGGTTGGATTTTCAAACGGATGAGCGCAGTCGGCGCCGGTGAATCCCGGGCCGTTGAGGCCCAAAACCTTCGGCGCGCAATACGCCGCCATCGGGCCTTGAAGAATCGTCTGCGTGCTCGGCTGTGTCGTTGATGCCGCGCCGGATTGATCCAGAACATTTGCCGTCGTGTATGGCCGGAAGTTCATTGGGATGCCTTGCCACACATCCAGCAAGGCGAACACAATGCAAATCGGGAGGAACAAATAGAGCGTGCCGCGGGTCAAATCCACCCAGAAATTGCCAAGCAGATTCGTTTGCTTTCGAACCACGCCGCGCACCAGTGCGCACGCCACCGCAATGCCCACGATGGATGAGAAGAAAAAGTGAATCAGTGTCGGCACCGTTTGCGAGAAATACGTGAACGTCACCTCCGGCTCGTAACTTTGCCAGTCGGTGTTGGTCGCAAAGCTGATCGCCTGAATGAACGCAATCACCGGCGAAATCTTCCCACCGGCGGTAACCTTGTTGTTGGCATCAAGCGTCACGCCGACAACGGTGTCCGGGTCCTTGTCCACTGTATTGGTCAAATTGGCGATGTTCTGCTTGAGCGGCAGAACATCCTGCAGACGATAGCAGCCATAGCTGAACATCGTGGCCACCGCGCCAAACACCAGCAGCGCGACACAGTATTGCCTCCAGTTCTGCTGTACCTTGGGGTCGATTCCGCCAATGCGATAGCACAGGTGTTCAAACCACCCCAGGCATTTTTCCAGAATCCCCATCCCACCTTCCACCTCCGGATCGAACACGTGGATAAGGTAGAGACCCATCGGCTTGGTGATCAGCCCCAGGCCGATGATAAAGACAATTAATTGAATCCATCCGCTGGCGTTCATTAGAAACGCTCCTTTCAATTTCGCGAAACAGTCACGGGGTGGTCACCCAACTTTTTGCAGATCGAGAGTTGCGGGGTCGGCATGTGGCGTGCCGAGCCCCGCAACCCTGTCTGCTGCAGACATCTCGAACCAGCACGGTGGTTACAGGACGCCCAAAGCGCGCCCTCGCGCCGAATCGAGTCAAAGTTTTCCAAATTTAAAATTTCTCCGGGCGGAGCATCGCCGCGAAAAGATAAATCATCAGCCCAACTGCAACGATTCCGACAAGTATGTTTTCCATGATTCAAAGACTCCCGAATGCGTAGGTGTAAACCACGCAAAGCACGAAAAATGCGATGATTCCGAACGAAAATAAAACGTCCTGCATTGCTAAACTCCTGTCGTTTTTTCCGCATCCGCGAGAGACACGTCGTCGTCGCCGAATGCCACCTTGCGACTGGTCTTGCCACCGTCGCGCAAATCTCCAAGTCGCCGCAAATTTTCCTGTGCCGGCCGATACGCCCGGTCCCGCGCCGAAGCTCGCTCATAAAATTTTCGCGCCGACTCCACGCGTCCGTGCGACTCATGCAAAACGCCTGCCAGATTCAAAAATGCCGGATCCTCCGGCGTGATCGTGCCGGCCTTCATCAGTTCCAATTCGGCCTCGCGAAACCGATGCGCCCGCAACGCCTGGCGAACATGCTCCAGCACATCCGCGTAATCCTCGCCGGTCGCGGCATGATCCAGCGGCGATTCACGCAACACGCTGGCGACACTTAGCCGCAAATCATCCGGCACAAACGGCTTCTCAAGAAAATCGCTGGCGCCCAGCCGAATCGCCTGAATCGCCGTCTTTACCGAGCCGTATGCCGTCACCACGATCACGCGCGTCGGATACCGCGCCCACAAACTTCTCATCTCGGCCAGCACCATCATTCCATCCATCACCGGCATCGAGAGATCCAGCAGCATCAAATCCGGCGGATCTTGCACGACCTGCTCGAGCGCTTCGCTCCCGTTGGTCGCCTGCCGAACGATGTATCCTTCGTTCTCCAGGCAGAGCCGAACCGATGTGCGAATGTTCGCCTCGTCATCGACGACCAGGATGGTTGGCGTCGTCATCATGAATCACTCCGCACATCCGGCAGCCGGGCGTACCAAAGATCGCCGCTTTCATCGCCGAGCATCACCGCCTGGGTCGATCGACCGTAAGTCTGCATTTCATACAGCCGCCGCATATTCGCCTGGGCCGGCTCAAATTTTCTGTCAGCCGACAACGCCTTGTTGTAGCACTTGCGCGCCAGCCGCCATTTGCGATGCGCTTCGTACAGCACACCTAGCAAATTGAAATACTCAGCCTTGTGTTTGTTCTTTCGTTCCGCGGCTTTCTCCAGCAAAATCTCGGCGCTGCTGTAATCAGCCAATCGCAGCGCTTTGCGAATGCGGTTCAATGCCTGCTCGTATCCACCGGGAGGGCTGGTCACCTCCGGCGGCATCGCATCCAACTCCGGCTCGGTCAGCACGCTTCGCACCGTTTGACGCAACTCCGTCGGCGTCACCGGCTTTTCCAAAAAATCCACCGCGCCCAGGCGCGTCGCCCGCACCGCTGTCGAAATCGAACCGTATGCGGTGAGGATGATCACCCTCGGCTTCTTCACCGAAGCCAAAGTCTTCATGTGCTCCAAGACAGCCATTCCATCCATGCCCGGCATATTTAAATCCAGCACGATCAAATCCGGCGTCTGCCGCTCCATCGCATCCAGCGCTTCGATTCCATTGGAAGCCTCGCTCACCTCATAACCATCCGATTCCAGCGCCGTCCGAACCGTCAGACGGATATTGCTTTCATCGTCGGTGATGAGAACCGAAGCGGGTTTCATCCGTGGACTTCTCCGGCCTTGCAGGCCATCCGGCGAGCGAAGCGAAATCGCAATGTTCGAGTCCATCGGAGCACCATTGAAATGGCCTTAGGGCAAACCCGATGCCAACCCGCATTTCCCCGCCTTCAAGCGATCACATCCGAATTTCCGCCTCGGCGTACGGAAAAAGAGCCCCGATGCATTGCAATTTGCCCGACTCCCCTTGCGCCCCTGCAATGCTGCCAATCCAAGCCTTCATTTCATCGTAATATTTGAGGTTTGTGGGATTTCACCCATGCTGTTCCAATAAATCGCATTCGCCCTGTGGACACAATCCATTGCAAACTGCAAGATGGAGGCTTGGTCCCGGCGCGCCTTCCTTCGCTCAGCGCCGGATATGCCCCAACCCAGCCGTTGGCATGTTGTTTGTTCCTGTGTGGGCCATGCAAGCGGCTCAACTCATTGGTCCGGGCGAAATCGATATGGCAACAGAAGATGCAAATTCAGCGTTGCGCGTTCTGGTCGTGGATGATGAAATCAACATCCGCAAGGCGCTGACCATCTGCCTCGAAACCGACGGCCACAATGTCGTCTCGGTCAGCAACCCCGATGACGCCATCTCCGAAGCCGCGCGCAATCATTTCGATGTCGCATTCGTCGATCTGCGGCTCCGGCACGAGTCCGGCTCCGATCTCATCCCCCAGCTCATCGCCAAAAGCCCCTGGATGCGCATCGTCGTGATCACCGCCTATGGCACTATCGACAGCGCCGTCGAAACCATGAAGCGCGGAGCCGTCGATTACATCGCCAAGCCGTTCACCCCGAAACAGATCAAGCAGATCACCGATTCCCTGCGCAATGCCAACGGCGTGAGCCGCTCCGATGATTCCGAAGCAACCCCTTCCATAGGCCTGGATAGCCAAAGCCCCCTCATGCAGCGCGTGATCAGCGTTGTCCGCCAGGTCGCCAACAGCAATACCACGGTTCTTCTCCGCGGCGAAAGCGGCTCCGGCAAGGGTGTGCTGGCGCGGGCGATTCATGATTGGAGCAGCCGCGCGTCCAAACCATTTTCCACCGTCTCCTGCCCCGCGCTCTCTCCGCAATTGCTCGAGAGCGAACTATTCGGCCACGTCAAAGGCGCTTTCACCGGCGCTGTGCGCGACAATCCCGGCCGAATCGCCAAATCCGACGGCGGCACGCTATTCCTCGATGAGATCGGCGATCTTCCGCTGGAATTGCAGCCGAAAATTCTGCGCTTCGTGCAGGACAAACAATACGAGTCCGTCGGCGAATCGATCACCCGCCATGCTGATGTGCGAATCATCACCGCCACGAACATCAATCTCGAAGAAGCCGTCCGCGCCGGCCGATTCCGTGAGGATTTGCTCTATCGCATCAACGTGATTCCCATTGATGTTCCCCCGCTGCGCGATCGGCCCGAGGACATCATGCCCCTGGCCGAGCGATTCGCACGTGAGATGCGATCTGAGCGTCCCATCAGCGGATTCACCGATGAGGCCATCTCCGCTTTGCGAAATTACAGTTGGCCCGGCAACGTCCGCGAGCTGCGAAATGTGATCGAGCGGGCCGTCATTTTCTGCCAGACCAACCGGATCGGCCTGCAACATCTCCCCGGCACATTCCTCCCCAACGCCACGCCGGATTTGGAACTCGGTGACGCCGTTCCGATGGACAAGCTGGAAGAAGTCCACATCCGCCGAGTGCTGGCAAGATCCAAATCGTTGGAAGAGGCGGCGAGGATTCTAAAGATGGACCCGGCCACCCTATGGCGCCGCCGCAAAAAATACGGCATCTGACATTCCATGTTTATAGAGCGTCAGAAAATACTGCGAGTGAAATTCTCTGCCGACGCGTCTTGTCCCCTCTCTCGGTACTCCGGGAGAGGGTTAGGGTGAGGGCGATTTCGCTCGAAGTATTCGAGTGATTTTTCAATTCGGCCCTCACCCCTGCCCTCTCCCGGAATACCGGGAGAGGGGGAAAATCCATCCGCGATCGCCGAAAACTGTTAAATTACCCGAATGCTCTCACGCATCTTCGCGCTCGCCCTGATCATCTCATCAATCTCCTTCGCCCAGGATCGCCCATTGCGCTACCACCCCGACGCCGGCGACTTCGTCATCGACAACGGCACCGCCAACTTCAATCGCCCCCTCTACACCGCCCACACTCCCGGCCGCGTCGATGCCGGCGACCGTCCGGAATTCGCCTTCTGCTTCCCCCAAAAAGGCGGCGTCCTGCGATTGGGAATTCAATCGAGCGCAGGTGCAAAATGGCTCATCCACGCCGACGACATCACCACGCGTTATCGTGCCGGCTCACAGATTTATGAAATCACCGATTCCATTTTGGGAACCGCCAAATTGGAAATCACTGCGCTCCCCACGCAAACCACCGCCGGCCTCGTCCTACGCGCAAAATTCGACGGACAAACCGATGCCGAATTATTCTGGGCCTACGGCGGCGGCACCGGCGAAAACAACCGCAATCACTTCGATCTCGGCGGCTCAAAAGACCTCGGCCCAATCTGGAATCTCCATCCCTCCGATTGCGACGGCGCAACCGTCGATCTGCACCAGCCAACTTTCATCTACACCGCCAAAGTGGGGTCAATGATTTGCACTGGACCAAATGGTTCGCAGTTATCCACAGGCGATGCAAATCTCTGGGGTTCTCCCGATCAATTATTGAAATCAACCGCCGGAAACGAGCCGATCGCCATCGGCCAAATCAAATTGTCCGGCGAACAATTCATCGCCATCGAACATTCCAAAGATGCATCGCTCGATCCACCGGCGCTCTTCGCCGAATCCGAAAAATATCGCGCAGCAATCGCCAGCCAAGTCACCATCGACACGCCCGATGAATTCATCAACGCCATCCCGGGCGCGATCTGCATCGCCGCCGACGACATCTGGCAACCGCCGACATTCATGCACGGCGCCAACGCCTGGCGCACGCCGCTGCTCGGCTGGCGCGGGCCATATGCACTCGATGTCCTCGGCTGGCACGACCGCGCCACGACGCAATTCACCTACTGGGCCGGCCGACAAAACGTCGATGCCACCGATGTTCCCACCGTCGCCCACGCCGATCCCGCAAAGAATCTCGCCGCCAACGACTGGCAGATGCTCCACAGCTTCGGCAACATTCCCCAGACGCATTATGACATGAATCTCCCGTTCATCGACGAACTCTATTGGCATTTTCTCTGGACGGGTGACGTGGATTTCCTCAAAAAAATGTGGCCGACCATCGTCCGTCATCTCGCCTGGGAAAAACGCTGCTTCGATCGCGACGGACTCTACGAAGCCTACGCCTGCATCTGGGCCAGCGACGCCCTGGAATACAACGGCGGTGGCGCGGCGCATTCGACTGCTTACAACTATCTCCACAATCTTCTGGCAGCGAAAATGGCCAAGGTGATCGGCGAGGATCCCACTCCGTATGAAAAAGAATCCGCGCGAATTCTCGATGCGATGAACAAACGCCTCTGGATGCCCGAGCGCGGATGGTACGGCGAGTATCAGGATTTGCTCGGCCTGCAGCGCGTCCACCCCGACGCGGCCGTGTGGTCCATCTATCATCCGATCGACTCGCAAGTCCCCGATCCATTCCAGGCATTTCAAATGCTCCGCTATGTCACTACGGAAATTCCTCACGTGAACGTCGGGGACGGCTGCACCATTGCCACCAGTGACTGGCAACCATATCAATGGTCGCTGAATAATGTCTGCCTGGCCGAAAGCGCCCACACAGCTTTGGCCTACTGGCAATCCGGCGAAAACGCCGAGGCGTACAAACTCTTCAGAGGCTCGATCCTCGACGCCATGTACATGGGCCTCTGCCCCGGCGATCTGCCCAACTTGTCTTTCTATGATGTCAACCGTGGCGAATCCTACCGCGACTTCGGCGACACCACCGGCAGCGTCTCCCGCGCATTCATTCAGGGCCTCTTCGGAATCGTCCCCGATGCCATTGCCGGCGAGCTCACGATTCGCCCGGGTTTTCCGGCCGATTGGCAACATGTCTCGATCCAAATGGCGGATGTGGAATATTCCTATGAGCGCAATGGCGATGAGGATCGTTTCGTGATCCAACCGAAATTCCCCAAACCGATGTCGCTCAAATTGATCTGGCCCGCTCGGACGGATCACGTCACCGTGCAAATCAACGGCCAGCCGGCCACGTGGGAGAATGTCCCCGATGCCGTCGGCGTCCCGCGAGTCCAAATCGTCGCCCCGCCGGCGGAAAGGTTCGATGTGATTATTGGCTACTCCGGCGATGCCCCAGCAGCGATGTCATCTGAACAGACGGTTTCATTGGGCGACAAAATCCATTTCGATTTCGCGCCAGCGAATCTCAGCGATCTTTTCGATCCACAAAAAATCCTCGGCTCCGCCGCAAAATCCCAATCATCTCTCGACGCCATCGCCGGCGGATTGCCCGGCCATCGCACCGCCTTCGCCAAACTCCAGCAGGGCGATCTCATCTGGTGGATGCCGCTCGAATTGGAAATTCGTGACAGCGAACTTCCGCCGGTGACGGAAATTTCCGGCGACTATCAAACCGTCGATCTCAGCGCCACATTCAACGACCGAGTCACCCGCATTTTCCAAAACGATTATCTCTCGCCACGCTCGCCATATTGCTCGTTGCAGATCCCCAAAGACGGATTTGGCGAATGGACTGGCCCAACGATCGCGCCACCGAAAATCAACGACGCCGGTCTGGGCGATGGAAATTTGAAAATGTCGAGCATCCCCTTCCACGCCGGCCCAGCCGGACAAAAAAACATTGCCTTCACCAGCATCTGGAACAATTATCCACACGAAATTTCCATTTCCCTGACCGGCCGCGCCAAAGGCCTCTATCTCCTGTTGACCGGCTCAACCAATCCCATGGAAACCCAAATCGACAACGGCGAACTGATCGCCACCTACCAGGACAACACCACCACGCGCCTTGGCCTGAAAAACCCAACGAATTGGTGGCCCATCGAGCAGGACTACCCGCAAAACGATTTCTCCTTCCGCCGAATTTTCCCGCTGCCCACACGCCTGCGCCTCGCCATCGGCGAGTTCTATACTCCCAACAAAGGCGGCAAAATCGACGGCGGGGCCGCAACAGTGATCATTCTTCCTCTGGACCCATCGAAAGACTTGAAATCCCTGGTTTTGCGGGCGCTGTCGAATACCACAGTCGAGGGATTGATGGCGGTGACGGTGGTGAGGTGATTCATGGGAACCAGATTGCATACGGCTTTAGATAAATAAAATCGATAAGCGGTTGCATCTGCGCAAAAAATCCCAGCGGCATGGTTTTGCCGGCCAGAGCGCGCAGAAAAACGGCCAAATGGCTGGTTGGAGACAATGAACCGTCATGGAGGTTCTTTCTGCTAACGCACTTCTGGATACTTCCCGCGAGACGTATGGGCAGCGCCAGGCATCCCCCATCGTCGTAACTTCCTCTGTCAACTTCAAACTCAACCATTTGCTTCTTGGTGGCATCCTCAACCGGATCCATGTTGTGGGTATGCGCCCATCGGAATCGAAGGATTCCTGTTACGAACGCGCAACCACCAGATGCGTAAAGTTCAGCCACCGACCGAATCGAACTAATCTGTTTCAGCCCGTCATTTGCAGCAAGAAATGCCTCAAGCTCGAGTAGGAGATGTTCATCCGTTTGAGCTGTCTTTTCAAATATCTGGAACCCATCGGATGCGGACCTGTGAAAAGCGGCTTCCGCCCGTAGGCCAGCAACCCCGATTCCCGCCGTACCACTTCCTGATCTATTGGACGAAATAGAAACCGTGGTCGCGCGCTCTATGAGCAGATTTTCGGCGGACTGCGCATGTAGGCTCACGATTCCCTCGTGATCGAGATACATCCAACGTCGCAGGCATAATGGCATACAATGTTCACTCCGGGCAAAATCGGGCCAGCCACCCAACTCTATCGCCGTCGCAACGGATCAGTTGCCCCGCAATGTATATCTTTCCGTCAGTTCCCCGTTCGGCTTGCTGATGCCCAACCTTTGTAGAGTTTGCCGAAATTCAACTGGCGTCATTCGACTGATTTTCTCGCGAGCGCCGGAATGATTTTGGGAATCGATTCGCCTTTTAGTCCCCGTCTTTGCCGTACCGACCATCTTTGCGGACCCGCCAAACGGCGATGATGTTTTTCGGCTGGCGGACGCAAATTTGGATGTGGGCTTGCTCATAAATCCAACTCCTGGGCCAAGCTCGTTTTGCCGACTCTGTCGGAACATACACGGCTCGCGAGGTCTCTATCGGCGTTACTGCGCTATGATAATAGAGATTGAAGATGGCGCAGTCCAGTTTTTTGTGCTGGCGGAAATTCCTTGGAATCTTGTTCTTTGCGGCCCTCCACTTGGCAAGCGTTGCGTTGTGGAATCCCTTGAGGGTCGAAACATTGGCCGGGTCGAGTAGATCCAGGCAGTGACCCAGCCGAATGATCGCGCCAACCACAGCGGGATGGCTCTTTTTCTTGAAGGTGGTTGCCCACCACCACGCTTGTTTCGGTGCGTACTCCCAGAAATAAATGCCTTTGCCAAACCAATCGTCATCATTGCTGCTGGCGGAAAATGGTCCACCATCCACCAGACGTTCGGCAACTTCGGCTGTCGTTCCGTGGTAGCCAATAATCGTCCGATTGTAGTCGTGAAAGCTGACTCCTTGTGGCTGATCCACATTTTCTGCCATGGAAGTGCGCCCTCGGCTGTCCGATACGTTATTCTAATTCGCCACAAAAATCTCGTCCATGATTTCCGCGCTTCAGTGGTGGAAATAGAATTTCCGGTGCAACTGGCTGACCAGACATTTCTCACTGGTCTTTCATCCACACCAGCGATCTTCCACCACGATTGCACCTCGCATAATTCGGGATCGCCGTTAGTGGCGATCCATCGGCGAACTGGCCTTTGATGACGATCACGCCGCCGAGGAGATTCGGTTGCCAATCGGCGGTCAGGGTGGTGTCGGGTTTTAACGGCTCATCCAGATTCGGTTGATCGACGGCTTCGAGGTTGTAGATCAATGGGCCGTAACGAAGGGCGACTCGATTGCGATCGGCAGCGACGCGATCATCGGCTTTGATTCGCTGGACGGTCATCGGCAACACCAGATCGATCTTCTCGCCGGGGTTCCAGGTGCGGGTGATGATGGCGTAGCCGTTTTCAATTGTCGGCGTGATAGTGCTGCCGTTGATTGCGATGGAAGTGATGCCGTTGGCGGCGGGCATTGCAGTGTACAGTGCGCTGACCGCGCGGTCCGGCACGCGGATGCGGATGGTGAATGTCGCGGCCTTGGCCGGATTCACCGTGATGGAATCCTTATTGCTCCAGGGATAATCGGTGGTCTGGATCATCTGCACATCGCCGCCGCCGACGTTGGGCACTGTAACCGTGCTGCCGACGAAGAGGTTTACATTGAGGCTGTCACTATTGCGGGTGTACATCCAGGTGGGCAATTGCAGCAGAGTGCGGGGGATATTGCCGACGCAGCAGGGGCAATCGTGCCAGAGATATCGCTCGCCGCCGTTGGGGCCGGTGTCGAGCGGATTGGTGTAGGTGAAATTTTTTCCGTCGAGATCGAGATCGCCGAGGATGGCGTTGTAGAGGGTGTCTTCGTAGAGGCTGGCGTATTTGGAATCCTGATAGGCGAGGTTCATTTTCCACTGGAAGAACAGCTCGCCGCAACCGGAGCAGGATTCGCAATAGGAAGTATTTCGCAGCGAATAATCCGGGCCGAAACCTTCGGAGGTTTCCCCGCTGCCGACGCCGCCGGTGATGTAGAGCTTTTTGTTGACCAGATCATTCCAAATGGAATTGACGGCGCTTTGGTAGCCGAGATCGCTGGTCTGCATCACCATGTCTGTCATGGCGGAATAGAGATAGACCGCGCGCACGGCATGTCCGACGGCTTCATATTGCTCATTCGTGGGACGATAGGTTTGATCGTACTGCGAACCGCCGACTTTGCCGCGGGAATCCAATAGGAATTTCGCCAGCTCGATATACTTATTGCCTTTGCCGGCGCCTTCCTTGTCATTGACAAATCGGCCCAGGCGAACCAGTGCCTGCTCCATTTCCTCATGCTGGTCATACCAGGTTTTTTTGGGCGCGGGGCCGAGATTGTTGTACCAGCAATCGGCGCATTTCTTGGCGGCGTTGTAGAGGCGGAGATCCTTGCCATCGGTCGCCAGATAATTGGCGATGCCGGCCTCGATGAAATATCCGGCGGTGTAGCCTTCATGCTCGCCGCGCGTCGGGGGATTCCAATGTTGTGCTGGTGTCCGATCCCGGCTGGTGCCGAGAGTGAATCGCGTCTGGATATATCCATCCGGTTCCTGGGCCGCGAGGATGATGGGAATCCATTCGTTGAGTTTTGCCCGCATGTTGTTCTGGGCCGCGATGATGTCTGGATCGCCCTGCGGATCGACCTGCAGCGCCACGCTCATGGCCTCGACGGTGTTGTAGACATAAGCATTGGCGAAGGGATAGCCGACGTGATGGGCTGCGGGCTGGCCGGCCAGTTTTTTCCCGGCCTCGATGAAGTTGGCGATCCCACCTTCCAGGAGATTCGGGTCGGATAATTCGGTGTAACAGTGCGGAATCCAATTGACAATGACGGCTTTGATGCGGGGATTCCAGAAGGTGCTGTTGATTTTGTAATTGGTGGTGTAAACCGGCTCCATGTGCGTGGATGGGGCGGGGGATTCGACATGCACGAGGACTGAGTCCGAGGCGCTCAGTTCGCCGGCGCCGGCGGTCAGAGCGAGATGATAATCGCCTGGCGCGGAAAAATTTGCGGATGTGGATGCGGCGGTTGGTTCTTCAAATGTCACTTCGCCGGGGCCATCCGCTTTGCTCCACTGCACCGGGGTCGAATTTCCGTAGATGTCGCGGATCGAGGGCGTCAGGAATGTTTTGTCACCCAGCACGACAGTTCGCTCGACGCCGGCTTTTACGATCGGAGGAAACTCCGGCGAGCCACCGGCATCGAAAACCTTCCACTGCAAAACCCCCGTTGAGAAATTCATCCCCTTCGCGCCGGAATCGAATTCCAATCGCAATTTGCTCGTCGTTAACGTCGAGAATGTCGTGGTGTTGTAACGATTTCCATCCACGCCCAATCCATCCGCATCGGGAACGGCGACGAAATCGGTTCCATTCCAATACGAAAGCCGGCTGGCCTTGGGCAATTTGATTCCCTGTCCATCGGCAAACCAATAGACGGCGATGCGATTGGTGTTGATCGGCTTGGACCAATCATATTCAAGCCATTCCGTGCCGACGTGCGGCCAATTGCCGTAGGCCCCGCGCGAGTTGTCACGAGAGTTGCGCGGGTTCAGTCCGCTGTTGATCGTGGCGATGCTCTGGTCGCCGGAGACATAGGATGTGGATGCGGTGGCGACGAGGGCGAGATTAATGCCGCTGTTGGCATCCGGCGGAGTCGGCCGAGTGTCCTGGGCAATGCTCGTTTTGGGTGCGAGGAGCAAACCAATTGAGAAGATCAGGGCCGCTGATGGGATGAGCGAACGATTCATGATTTGCCTGCCTCCGCGGAATGCAGCGCATATTTTCGAGTAACAGCACGGCGATGCAAGCGACAAAAAGAATTTCGCATGCGCGCAATGATGTCGCGACAGCGCACTCTCAGCCCGGCCGGGGCGCAACATCCCCCACCGACTTTTTTCCTCCAACCCAAATTTTACGGGCCGCTGCGGAACTCTTTTGATTTCAAGCACTTATCGGTGGAGTCATGGCCGACCAGTTGAGACGCTCGGCATCGGCGGCCTCTCACAGGTACCGCCGGGCCTTGAAGCTTTAGACTGCGTGGATGCGCCACGGGTCGATTCACGGCTACCCATTTGGCAAAGGCCAGTGATGAATTGCACCGTGAACCGGTGGACCGTCCAACACGAGTCAGATGGCTCCAGGAGCATCCCCATGTCGTGCGAGCGGGGTTATCACCCGATCGCCGACACGCGGGCCTTGGAGGTTCCACCGCCCCAAAGAGGTGCGCGGGTTTCTCCAGCTCGGAGGCTATCGAAATAGGCTCCGAGATTTCTGATCGGCCATGATTCTGATCGGCCATGACCCCGCCGACAAGCTGATCCGCCAAGCGGACCCTCAAGTCCTGCAGCGCCCGCCTCGCGAGAGAGCGGGGACCGATTGTTCGATAAGTATACCACACATTCGGGTGTTGTTAAGTAAAAAAATTATATTTTTGTTCGGTGTGTTTCGGAGCTAGGATTTTGACCACGGATGAGCACGGATTACGCGGATGGAAGAGGTGGGAAATGAGGCGCAGATATCCATTTTTATTGGCTTGGAAATATGTGACTGCCCCTCTTTATCTGTAGCGCTTTTGTTCCCATTGAGAGCTATTTGGCTCGAGGGAAGGTGACAAGCACCGCGATATTTGCAATCAACCGTCCGAACTCGTGCGAGAGTCGGGCCGTCCTCGGCCCGCCACGGGCGGAGGACCGCCCGGCTCAACTGGCGCTCGTGTTCCTATTTAGAAGTTGTCCGAAAACCTCTTTTCGTCTGGCGATCATCGGTGCATAATGTCCGTTGACCAAGCAAGGAGGCAAGGTCATGGAAACCATGGTCACGGATGAATTCTGGCAACAGTTTGGATGAATTAAAGGTGACGCGAACCTTTAATTGAAACCGTCGCCATCATCTCCATTTGTCCTGCGGATGCGTGCCTTGGGACGGCTTTAGGCTTTCTTTATTCCCTCGACTGATCTTCGGGCTGGCGAAGAATTCCTTCGCCCCTTCGGGGCGGGTTGGGGGTTGGGGTTTCCCCGTTTTCCGTTCCACGGTTTGCGCATTGTCGGGCTCCGCCCGTCAATGCTTCACCCGTGGCTACATTCCTTGGCCCCTTTGGGGCCTTTACGCGGTTGGGATCGGAGATTCCTTGTCAGAAAGCGTCACGCAGCCGTTCCACTTCATAGTTCGCATTTTTGCCACCCACTTGTCTAATCCGCGCGGTACCATGTACGTCTTCGCCGATGGCCTACGGCGAACCGTTCACTGCGTCCGGAGCAGCCCATCTGCCGGCGTTACTTTTTTGGTCAACAAGGATCTTCATGAATTCCACGCGTTTCGTCGCGGCGGCGGTTGTTTTTCTTTCTTTGTCATTGGCGGCTAGCGCGCAAGTCACTCCCGCTGGCGGGGACAATGATGCTCAAATCGCACAGCTTAAAGCTCAGATCGCGGCGTTGGAGGCGGCGAAAACCCAGACCGCCAGTGGGCCTTCGGCCGCGGCACAAGCACCGGACAACTCGCCGCTTCGGCCGATTGAGCAATCCGATCTGGTCGTCAAGGATTCCAGCGGCGCTCCGATGGTCGCTGATAAGACGGGCAAGGGAATCGACGGGATCAAGCTCTCCCAGCATGACACGCTGATCGCCAGCCCTTCGATCGCCGTTGCGCCGGATGGGACCATCCATGTCGCATTTATGGAGAAGCACCGCACGACCTATGCGGATGCCATCTATCACCGATCCAGTTCCGACGGCGGCAAAACCTGGACGGAGGCGAAAAATCTTTCGGAGGACATGCCCGGAATCGATGTGGGCCGATGCCAGGTGCTCGTGGATTCGCAGAATCGTGTTTACGTCATTTGGCGATCCGCGTTGGCGACCAACTGGATGATCACTCCCGATCCGGCCGGCGGCGCAACCAACCTATGGTTCCGTGAACTTGAGGGTGGAAACTGGAGCAGCATCAAGCCCATCGGCGTGACTTGCGATCAGGCGACCCAGTTGAATGCCGTGTTTTGTTTCTTCGCAGCCATCGATGCCGCCGGACATGCACAGGTGCTCTGGAACGTGATGCCTGATAAGTGGCACCCGGAAACACTGCTTCGCAATGGCCATTCCAACGGCGTCGGGAACGGGTTGGTCTTTCAATCCACTCTGGATGGGGCGACCGCCAGCGATCCGCGCGAAGTTTTCCTGCCGGTCGTCACTCCCGCAGCCAACGCATGGGGAAGTCCATCGTGTGATGGGCTGGACACGATGAACGGTTACGTCGACGCCGCCGGCGCGGCGCATTTTGTCGCGCTGGCGGCCATGCCGATGTACGGCTTGCCCCAGCATCCAGCGCATTATGAACTCATTGAAAATGGCAAAGCCGGCCAGAGCATCCAGCTTCCCGACCTTTCGTTTCACGCCGCCAGAGACATCCCGACTCTGCTCGTCGATGCCAAGGGCAAACAGCACGTTATCGCTCTATTTCTGGCCGGTGAACACCCCAACATCCGCGACTACTTGCTGGGCAGCGATGCCGAGCCAGCCGTCATCCGCGCAGCCGTCGGTTTGAATGGGACCATTGCCGGATTCCAGGCGTATCAAGGTCCCGGCGGACGGATGGTGGTCATCATGCAAATGAATGACACCGGCGCGGAAGGATCTGCGGAGAATTATGTCTCCATCAGCACCGGCGACGGCAAATGGAGCCCGGCGGTGAATGTCACCGACAATGCCGGGCGAAATACTTATGTGAGCCGCGACACCAGTGCTGAGTCTCAGGTGGCCCTGCAAACCGGCGCGGACCCCGGCCCCGGCGCTGCCGCCTTCGACCACGACGGCCATCTTCTGTTACTCGCGGTCAAGGACGAATTCAGCATCGTCCACAGCGTCGCGTTCGGCGTCGAAATCGCCGGCGGCGGCGGCAGCAAAACACCCACGCTGCGATTTTTGCGATTCTGAGATTACAGCGACGCGCGAAACGGGAGGTAATCCAGCGGCATCAGCAACTGTTGGCCATCCAGCGTCTGAATCATTTGCTTGGCTCGCAGATTTCCGGGTGTCACATGCAAAATCGAAATCGCTTCGTGGGGAAGCAGTGGCTCGACGAATATTTTTTTTGCGGAATCGAATTTCGGCCGTGATTGGCCGCAAATCCAGTTGCAGTTGGCGGGGAGTGGATAGGTTTGAATGTCGCCGCTGTAGATGGCGGCGTTTAGGGCATTTTGCTCGGTGAGCTTGCGGATTCCGGATTTCAGGCCGCGGGCCATCCAATTTTTCCATGCTTGCCATGCGGTCGAATCGTGGCGTAGCGCGAAAACGCCGGAGTTGAAAATGGGCACGCACATCATTTGCCGGGCCATCGGCTCTCCATAGGCGGCGGCGTATTCGGCAAAGAAAATTTGATTGTTTTGGTCGGCCATGTTGCCCTTCACGTACATCGCTCCGTAAGCCCGGTGGATTTCGGGCACGATGGCAATGCCGCCGCCATCGGCCGAGGCGCGCTCAAGGAGATCGATCGCTCTCCAATCCTGGAGCCACACATCTGCATCCAGCCAAATGTAAATCTGTACCCCCGGAAAATAGCGAGGCAAATGGCATCGGGCCGTCATCGCTCGCAGCCAGGGTGAAGCCTGATCGCGGCCGGGAAAATCAAAATCCCACGCGGGAGTTGCGATGAGGCAACCCAACGATGCCAACTCTTCGAGTTGCGGCGAAGTCATTCCAAGATTCAACACTCCGATGGGACGCCGGGCATCGGGTTGGTGTTCGTGAATGGAGAGAATTAACCCTTTGAGGAGAGGAAAATAGGCCTCGTCCGCGGCGGCAACGAAAAGGGTTTTCGCTTTCATGTTTTTGCCGACTCACTGGATTATAGAAAGAATAAGTCCAGCATTGCAAAACCGCAGTCGAGGGGCGCTTGCTTATGGCGGTGTTATGTGCTGGGAGAAATTGCCCAGCGCTTCAGCCACCCGCGCGATGACGTCGTCCCAATCGCCTCTGGACTTCTGGCGGAATAATCGCATGGAGGGATACCAGGGGCTGTCTTTCCGATCCAGCAGCCAGCGCCAATCGGGGGAAAAAGGCAACAGGGTCCAGACCGGCTTGCCGAGTGCGCCGGCCAGGTGAATGGTCGCCGAGTCCACGCCGATCACCAGATCGAGACCCGCGACCAGCGCTGCCGTGTCGGCAAAATCGTTCAGTTCATCGGTCCAATCAATCAGCTCCATTCCCGGCGGTGGAGTCTTGGCTTCAGCAACTGCCTCGCCTTTTTGCAAACTGAAGAAGCAAACCCCGGGCAGTTGGGAGAGCGGCGCCAAACTCTGGAGTTTTATCGAGCGGGTGCGATCGTTTTTGTGCGCTGGATTTCCCGCCCATTGCAAGCCGACTTTCAGGTGAGACGTGTGCTCCTTCAGACGAGTTTCCCATGTCTTTGCATTTTCGACATCGGGACTGAGATAGGGAATTTGACAGGGAATGTCGGCCAGAGTCGTTCCAAACGCGCGCGGCAGACTTAGCAGAGGACAATGAAGATCAAACTCCGGCAGGGTTTGACCTGGCGCCAGGATTTGACATCCCTCGGATATCGCCTGGAAAACTCGATGGAGTTCGACCGGGCATTCGAGAATGATTCGCCCGCCACGCTGTTTCACCATGGGCAGATAGCGGATGAATTGAATTGCATCGCCCAATCCCTGTTCGGCGTGGAGCAAAAGCGTGCGTCCTTCCAAGGGTTGGCCACGCCATCGCGGCTGGGCGAAATTCCGCCGGGCTGAGGGAAAATCCCGGCATTTCCACCGCCATTCAAATTCTTCCCAGCCTTGCACAAGATTTCCTTGCAAGAGCAAAACCAAAGAAAGATTCTTGTGCGCTTCGGCAAGGTCGGGATTGAGGCCGATGGCTTGGCGACAAGCGACGATGGATTCATCGAATTGTCCGTTGTATCGCAGATCGTTACCGAGATTGCAGTACGCTTCGGCAAATTCGGGTTTGATTTGAACCGCTTGTCGATAGGCGATTATTGAGTCGTCCAGTCGGCCTATCTCAGCCAGGGCGATGCCGAGGTTGCTGTAGGCCTCGGCAAATTGAGGCCTGAGGCGAATTGCTTGTTGATAAGTGTTTATCGCCTCGACAAACTGCCTTGTCTG
This sequence comes from Tepidisphaeraceae bacterium, assembly GCA_049515255.1. Classification (GTDB taxonomy): domain Bacteria; phylum Planctomycetota; class Phycisphaerae; order Tepidisphaerales; family Tepidisphaeraceae; genus JBEKUH01. The sequence goes on from JBEKUH010000039.1 coordinate 36,398, forward strand.
CATCAGTGCGTTGCCGAGATTGCTGTAGACCTCGACAAAATCGGGCTTGATGCGAATGGCTTGCTGGTAGGAGGCGATGGCCTGCTCGAATTGGCCGCTGTCGCGGAGGGCATTACCGAGATTGTTGTGCGCATCGGCGTAGTCGGGCTTGATTTGAATCGCGCGGCGATATGCCGCGATCGCCTCATCCATTTTCCCACTCTCCGTGAACGCGATTCCCAGGTTGTAATAGGGCTCGGCACGATCCGGCTTGAGGTGGATAGCCAGGCGATAGGATGCGATGGCCTCGCTGAGTTGGCCGTTCTCCTTCAAAGCATTGCCAAGATTCATGTGCGCATCGGCAAGTTCGGGCTTGAGCCGGATGGCCTGTTGATAGGCGGCAATGGCCTCGGTTAATTGGCCCATTTCCTTGAGCGAATTGCCGAGATTGCTGTACGGTTCGGCCAGATTGGGCTTCAATTGAATCGCCTGATGATACGCAGCGATTGCCTGATCGCGTCGCCCCAAAGCCGTGAAGGCGCCGCCAAGCGTGTTGTACGCCTCGGCGAAATTGGGATGGAGTTCGATGGCGCGGCGGACCAGATCTACCGCAATATCGCTCCGCCCTGCCTGCAGGGCAATCATTCCCAGAAGATGCAACGACTCGACATGCGCCGGCTGCCGGGCCAGGATTTGCCGGCAAAGTTGCTCGGCTTCAGCCGATCTTCCGGCCTGCAGTTGCGATAGGGCGAGATCAAAGGCTTGTTGAATGGTGAGTTGGGCCATGAAAGCGGTAATCGTTACTCGCCAAACTTGCGAATCAATAGAGTCTCTGAATTAAACCATTGCCGGTTTCTTACGAAGCCGCTCGGCATACTCGGAGGTTTGCTTCAGGACCGAGGCGATCCGCCGCTGGCGGGTTTCGGGGCGTTTGGCTTCCTGAACCCATTTGAGATATTCGCGCTGGCAGGAGGGACGCAGGGCGTTCCAGGATTTAAGCACGCCGGTATTTTTCGCCAGTGCGGCGGAAAGTTCCTCGGGGATTGCTTGGCCACTTTTGGTCTTCATTTCGATCCTCCGAAAGTCGCGGGATTTTACCACAATTCGCCGATGCTACGCCCTCGGATGATATTTCTTATGCACGGCCCGGAGGCGGTCTTGATCGACATGGGTATAAATCTGCGTGGTGCCGACGTCGCTGTGACCGAGCAGTTCCTGGACGATGCGCAGGTCCGCCCCGCCGCCGATGAGATGGGTGGCGAAGCAGTGGCGGAGAGTGTGGGGGGAAATATGGCGGAGCAGGCCGCTTTTTCGGCCGTATTTTTCCACCAGCATCCAAAGGCCGATGCGCTCCATCGGTTTTCCAGTGCGCGACAGAAACAATTGCTCTTCATGCTTTTTGGCTAATTTCGCTCGGCAATCCAAAAGATATTTTTCAATCGCGGTCATCGCCGGTTTGCCGACGGGGACGATGCGCTCCTTCGATCCTTTGCCCAGCACTCTCACGACGCCGACGGCGATGTTCACATCCCGCAATTTCAGATCGCACAGTTCGCTGGCGCGCAGGCCGCTGGCGTAGAGCAATTCGAGGATCGCGACATCCCGGAAATAGAGCGATGACTTGGGATTCGGCGCCGAGAGCAACTGATTCACCTGAGCGCGGCTGAGAATCTTGGGCAGCGACTGCTCGGGCTTGGGGCGGTCAAATTGCTCCAGGATTTTGTCGGATCGCTGATTGGTAGCGGCGAGAAATCGCATGAGCATGCGAATGGCTGCGATCCGCCGGGCGACGGTGCGGGTGGATTTTCCGGAGCGCGTCTGTTCGCGCAGATAATCCCGAATGTCCTCCGCCTCTGCGGTGAGCATGTCGCGATTGCGCGCGGAGAGGTAATCGTTGAGATTCTCCAAATCCCGGCGATAGGCAAGGAGAGAATTGTCGGCCAGCCCGCGCTCAGCGGCGAGATGCAGGAGGAATTGCCGGGCCTGAGGTTGGGGAAGCCGGGTTTGCAGGGCGCTGTTGGTCGTGGTGCGGTTCAGTTTGCATATCCTTTGCAGATTCGATCCTGATTTTCCTGAGCCGGCGTTCGACTTTCAATTGCACATAGGTCGGGCAGGCCTTATGCCGGCCGAAACAATACCGGAACGCGTGCCCCAAATCATCCAGCCGAAAGTGCTGGGCGCAGCGGGGATCGACACGATTGAGGAACGGACATTGATGACCCGCGCGCGGCATGTCCACGTCATTTCGGTGTTAGCCCGGAAAATTCATTTCCACCACGGAGGCACGGAGTTCACGGAGGGAAGGAATTAGCCACCGATGGGGCACAGATGAGCACCGATAAAAATACACGGATAAATCCCTCTTCATCGGTGCAAATCGGTGCCCCATCGGTGGCTAATTTTGATTCTTATCCTCAGTGCTCTCCGTGGTGATATTCCGGCGTTAGCGGGTTATCGACCTGCCAGAGATTTGGCGTGAATAGGCAACTGAGAGTCGGATGGGTGATGAGATATCGGACTAAGAAGCGACCAAATCCTCGACGCCGATGCGGCTGCCGGGCATTAGTTGGGTTTGCAGGCAGATGGCCACGAAAATATGGCGAAGGCGGTCCAGTGGCTGGCGATCAAGGAATTCGCGGGTGAAGTCGACGGGAAATCGGGCGGGGTATTCTTCAAACTGCCGCATCAGGGTGGTTCGGTCGAGGATGGAGACCACGGTGATCAGTTCCTCGACCTGATTTGTCTGCCACATGTTCGACTCCTCCCCACTCTCAAATAAAGATATCGATTAGCTCGCCCTTACTTTGTGTATCGGGCTGTAAGCGGACAACCTTTATCGACTGATGAATCGCCGCCGGTTGTTGCCAGGGCAGAAGTTTCCAGGGCGGCTGGATGTTCAAAAGCGTCGGGCGGTTCGGCGGCATGGGACAGACCTCCGGAAGACAGTGGCGAGGCTCGACGCGGGCCGTGGGATGCAGAACGGGTCTTGGTAAATAGCGGGCTTGGGGATGAATAATCCGGCGCGGAGCGTAGTGAGGATCGGGATTCAGGGTAACCCGGGCAGATGGTCCGGGATATTCGCACCCCTTGGCGCCGGCGGTGTCCGCGACCTGCATCGCGCGCACGACGGAATCGACCAGTGCCACCTGCACTGTCGCAACTGCCAGAGCGCCAATATCCTGAACTGTCACGCCCGGCATTAGCAAACGGCGCGTGCCATCTCGCTGCCGAGAGGGAATGAATCAAAAACACCTCGAAGATTGCGGGAAGAAATGAATTCTGCGATGAATCATTGCGGAGAATCGGCCGGTCCGTTTATGACGGATGATGCGGCAGAGGAACAAGGCCGTTGAAAGTGGAAAACGAAAGTTGCCATGCGCAGCGATGAATTGGATTTTGTGCTCCCTCCGGAGTTGATCGCCCAGACGCCGACGGCCGATCGGGGGGCGTCGCGGCTGCTGTATTATGCCAGGGGGGAGCGGTCGATCAGCCACCGGGCATTTGCGGACTTGCCGGGGATTCTGAGACCTGGGGATGTGCTGGTCTTCAACGATGCTCGTGTTTTGCCGGCAAGGCTGGCGCTACGGAAGCCAACGGGTGGGAGGATTGAGGGGTTGTTCATTTCCGAGACCAGGGCGGGGAAATGGGTTTGTCTTCTGCGGAATCTTTCGAACGCTTCGCCGGGGTTGAGGTTGGAATTTGAAACGCCGTCAGAGCGTTCGCCTCTTTTCCCCTCCCCTGGTACTCCAGGGGAGGGTCAGGGTGGGGGTCTTCCTGCGGGCGCGCGGAAAGGCGAACCCCCACCCCAACCCTCCCCCGGAGTACCAGGGGAGGGGGAAAATCTCTCAGCCGTCGTTCTCGAATCGCGCGGACAAGGGGAATACCACCTGGAAATCTCATCCGAAGAACCGGCGGCGGTGATTCTGGAACGCATCGGCCGAATGCCGTTACCGCCGTATATCAGGCGGGAGAAAGAATCGGATGAGCACGACGCGATGGACCGGCGGCGTTATCAGACGGTGTATGCCAAGTCACCCGGCGCGGTCGCGGCGCCGACGGCGGGATTGCACTTCACCGATGAATTACTGGCTCAACTCGATGGGGCGGGAATCGAGCGTGTCTCAATCACGTTGCACGTGGGTCTAGGGACGTTCAAACCGATCACGTCCGAAACCTTGGAAGCCCATGCGATGCACCACGAGTCCTACAACATTCCGGCCACCACAGCCGATGCGCTGAACCGCGCCAAACGGGAACGCCGGCGGATCGTCGCGGTCGGCACGACGTCGGCACGGGTGCTTGAGAGTCAACCAGCCGACAAACCATTTGCCGAAACCGCCGCCGACACGTCGATCTTCATGTATCCCCCCTACCGCTGGAAGCACGTTGACGCCCTTATCACCAATTTTCATCTCCCACGCAGCACGCTGATCGCGCTGGTGGCCGCGTTCGTCGGACTCGACGAGCAGCGGCGGATTTATCAAACCGCCATCGAACTCGGTTACCGATTTTTCAGTTATGGCGATGCGATGCTATTGGAATGATTACGGAATAATCTTCGTCCCCACGTCCCCGCCGCGCATGACTTTGGAGATGTTGTTGGGAGTTTTCAGATTGAACACCACCAGCGGTATTTTGCGTTCCATGCAGAGGGTGATGGCCGTCAGGTCCATGACGCGGAGTTTGTCCGCCAGCACCTGCTCGTAGGTGATGTTCTTGAGCAGTTTGGCAGTGGGGTCTTTCTTGGGGTCGGCGGTGTAAATGCCATCGACTTTGGTCGCCTTGAGCAGCACATCGGCGCCGATTTCCGTGGCTCGCAAGGCAGCGCAGGTGTCGGTGGTGAAAAATGGATTGCCAGTGCCCGCTGCCAAAATCAGCACCCGTCCCTTCTCCAGATGCCGCACCGCTCGCCGCCGAATGAACGGCTCGCAAACGCTGTACACACTAATGGCCGACTGCACGCGTGTCGGCTGGCCCATCTTCTCCATCGTCTCCTGCAGCGCGACGGCATTGAGAATCGTCGCCAACATCCCCATATAATCGGCTGTCGCTCGTGGGATGTTGCCATCCTCGGCGAACGTCGCGCCGCGGATGAAATTTCCGCCGCCGACGACAATCGCCAGTTGCACGCCCATTTGCGCCACCTCCGCGCATTGATGGGCGATGTTCTCCAGTTCCGGGGCTTCGATCCCGAACGATCCCTCGCGGCAAAATCCTTCGCCGCTGATTTTCAGAAGAACCCGGGAATAGGCCGCTGTGGATTTGGCTTCCGGCATGGCGGGGATTATAGCGATGGATCGGGGATTCGGCGAGAATGGAAATTGTCTGCTGTCGAACACGCTCCCCTGCGGGTCGCGGCTAAACGGTTTGGATGTCGGGCATGAACATTTTTCTCATCGGTTATCGAGGAAGTGGCAAGACGACCATCGGGCGGTTGCTCGGCGAGCGGCTGGGGAGAAATTTCGTGGACTGCGACGATCTGATTGTCGCCGAGGCGGGCAAGCCGATTCGGGCGATCTTTGCGGATCATGGGGAGGAACTTTTCCGGGAATTGGAAACGCGCGGGATTCAGAAAATTGGGAAACTCAGGAATCACGTCGTTGCCCTCGGTGGCGGCGCGCTGGGTCGGGAGGAGAACCGGCGATTGCTGAAACAGTCGGCATCGCATGTCATTTTCCTCCGCTGCGAGCCGGCGGAACTCTTGCGCCGAATCGAGTCCGATGCGGGGACGACCGATAATCGGCCGAATCTCACTTCGCTCGGCGGTGGGATCCATGAAATCACTCTCCTGCTCGGCCAGCGCGAGCCGATTTATGCCTCGGCCAAGACCGCCGAGTTGGATGTCACGCACCTCACCCCGCAGCAGACGGTCGAACGCATCGAGAAGATGCTCTAAGATTCAAAGATGTTTCTGGATTCCCTGCCGCCGATTGAAGCCATCATTTATCTGTTTGTGCTCGGGGCGTGCGTGGGCAGTTTTTTGAATGTCGTGATCCATCGGCTGCCCAAGGGAATGTCGCTGCTCACCCCGCCGTCGCATTGCCCTTACTGCAAAACGCAACTGCATTGGTATGACAACATCCCGGTCGTCGGCTGGATTTATTTGCGCGGAAAATGTCGGTATTGCGGCCACAAGATTTCGCCGCGATATCCGATCATCGAAGCCATCACCGGCGGGCTGTTTGTTTTTTACTACATCATGTTCTTCCTGCGGGGAATCGGCATGGCGGCAAGCTGGCCGATGTATTTTCTGGACATGGCACTGATCAGCGGCCTGCTGGCCGCCAGCGTGATCGATGCGGAGGATTTCATTATCCCCGCTGGAATTCCCTGGTTTCTCGCCGGCGCGGGGATCGTGATGCACGCCTGCATCGATCGGCCAAATGTCGTGGGGAATATTTTGATCGGCCCGGCGAAAATGTCTCTCTCCGCCGGCGCGGGGCTGGGATTGGCGATCAGCATCGTGCTGCTGCATTTTGGCGTTTTCCCGCTGAGTTTTGCCGATGGGGATTTGATGGATCACGAGCGGGAGGAATTGTCGAAGAAAAATGAGGAAGTCCCGCCGGAGATGACGGCTGCGGAAGTCCGCACCGAAATGCGCAAGGAGATGCTGTTTCTGATTCCTCCGATGCTTCTGGGCGGAATCTCATTGGAATTGCACATCGCATCGGGCGGGGTCGCAAGAATGTGGGCGCAGGCAGACACGATCCTTTGGCTCAACGCCGGATTGGGGGCGCTCTTCGGTGGAATGGCGGCCGCGTTTCTCGTCTGGATCATCCGAATTCTCGGATCCTACGCCGTCGGACGCGAGGCAATGGGACTCGGCGATGTGCACCTGATGTTTGGCATTGGAGCCGTCCTGGGCGCGGGGGCGGCGTCGGTCGCATTTTTTATCGCCCCGTTCCTGGCGATCCTGGTTGCCCTCTACATGCGATTGGCCCATCGCCAGCGGCAATTCCCCTATGGCCCCTTCCTGAGTTTAGCCGCCGCCATTGTCATGTTATGCTACGGGCCGATCGAGCAGTATTACCAGCCGATGATCGTTGGCTGTATTACTTTGATTCATCAGTTGCTCGGCCGATAAGAAGGACAGATGAACAACCTGATGCTGAAAATCATCGTCTGGACCAAGCTGGCCATATTCCTGTTGGTGGTCGTGTATCTGCTGCTCTTCATCTGGAACAATGATGAGCGGGTGACGATCTGGATTTGGTTCAGCCATGAATGGAACACCACGTTGGTGCCGTTCTTCGCCTCGACCCTTCTCGTGGGCATTATCGGCACGCTGCTGGTGCGCATGGTGTGGAGAACGCTGCGGCAGATGCGCCAACTTTTCTCGCACAAGAAAAACGAGCAGCTTCACCGTGATGTGGCCGACCTGAAATCCAAGGCCGAAATGATGCAGACCAAACCGATCGAACCAACCGCCGCCACGCCGGCCAAGTTGTAATAATGCCAGCTTCGATTGCCATTGTGGATTACGGTATGGGGAACCTGCGTTCCGTGCAGAAAGGGTTCGCGGAGGTGGGGAGTTCCGCCGAGATCATCACCCGTCCGGAGGAGATCGATCGTTTCGATAAATTGATCCTGCCGGGCATCGGGGCATTCAAAGATGCGATCGCGGTCCTCCGCCAACGAAAACTCGATGAGGCCGTCATCCGGCATATCAACCGCGGCAAGCCGTTCCTGGGGATTTGCCTGGGGCTGCAACTATTGTTTGATGTCGATTACGAGGAAGGCGAGCACCGGGGGCTGGGGGTGATCGCCGGCAAATGTGTCCGGTTTGATCTGGACACCACGATGGGCCTGAAAGTTCCGCACATGGGCTGGAACCAGTTGCGAGTGGAGAATCCCTCGCCGCTGTATCGAGATTTGTCGGAGGGCTGCAGCGTTTATTTCGTGCACAGCTATCACGTGGTCCCGGAGGATGAGTCCGTGATCGCCACGACCACCGATTATGGCCGGCCGTTCGTGAGCAGCATTCGGCGGGATAATGTGATGGCCACGCAATTCCATCCGGAGAAGAGTCAGAAGATCGGGCTGAAGATGCTGGCCAACTTCGCTGCGCTTTGAAATGCAAATGCGGATTGACCGCCAAGGCGCCAAGACGCCAAGGTAGGAAAATACGCCAAGGGGAAATGAGATTTAATTGTTAGTTTTTCAACCCGAATTCTGATTTCTTGGCGTATTTTCTTCCCTTGGCGTCTTGGCGTCTTGGCGGTCCATCCGCATTTTTTCTTCATGTCCTGGATTCGGTCGGTCCGATAAGAATTGTGGCCCGGGCAATATCGCGCGGGAGAATGCAAGGAGACGATTATGTTCAAAACCACGATTGCTATTGGGGTCGCCGCCGCGATTCTGGTCCTCTCGGCCATTCCGACTTCGGCCCAGGTGGTCACCAGCACCAAGAAGCTGGCCAAGCATCCCACGCATCATTTGATCCATCACAAAAAGCTGGTGCATAGGAAGAAGCTGGTCCACAAGAAGACCGCGGCTCACTCGCTGTCGCATGTGAAGAAGACCACCGCCTCGGCATCGGAGCATCCGTTGGTTCACGTCACCAAGATGCCGCCGATGATTGATGACATTCATACCTGATCCACGGGATCGGGGATTTCGGAAACCGAAGCGGCGCATTGCGTCGCTTCTTTTTTTGGATTCACGGAGTTGGGTTGAGGATCGCGTCGTCGATTTG
>JBEKUH010000040.1:0-50902 GCA_049515255.1 Tepidisphaeraceae bacterium
CAAGATCGACAAAGTGATCGAAATCGACCAAAGCCCGATCGGCCGAACGCCGCGATCGAATCCGGCGACTTACACGGGTGTGTTCGACGACATCCGCAAAGTGTTTGCCCAGACGCGCGAGGCGAAGATTCGGGGATATGAGGCCGGACGATTCAGCTTCAACGTGAAAGGGGGGCGTTGCGAATCGTGCCAGGGGCAGGGGACCAAGTGCATCGAGATGCACTTTTTGCCGGATGTCTATGTGAACTGTGAGGTGTGTCACGGAACACGCTACAACGCCCAGACGCTGGAAATTCATTACCGGGGCAAGACCATCGCGGATGTGCTGAGCATGACGGTGGAAGAGGGGCTGGATTTCTTCCAGAATTTTCCAAGGATTGCACAGTTGCTCAAAGCATTGTCGGATGTGGGGTTGAGCTATGTGGAGCTTGGCCAGCCTAGCACGCAACTGAGCGGCGGCGAGGCCCAGCGCGTGAAACTGGCGACGGAATTGGGCAAATCATCGACGGGCCACACGCTGTATGTGCTGGATGAGCCGACGACCGGCCTGCATTTTGCCGACATTCACAACCTTCTGAACGTCCTGAATCGCCTGGCGGACATGGGGAACACGGTGCTGGTGATCGAGCACAATCTGGATGTGATCAAATGTGCCGATTGGATCATCGACCTCGGTCCCGAAGGCGGCGCGGGGGGCGGGAGGATCGTCTTCGCCGGAAGGCCGGAGGATATTGTGGATTGCCAGGAAAGCTACACGGGGCAGCATTTAAGAGCGAAATTGCAATCGGGGCAGGCGGTGGAGCAGAAGATTGCGTAAAGTCCGAGGGGTACGCCACGGGGTCGCGGAGGGATTAGGAAGTCGGTCCTTTCAAACAATCTCAGGCTCGAAACAACGCCCTGAATTACGGTGAAATGATCATCATAAGTCCAAAGATCGGCATTGTTGTCGATAGCCACCGCAGCGAGCAAAACATCTTGAAACGGCATCGGTAAGCCCTTTGCGCGCAAGGCTGCGAGATGGAGCCCAAGATGATCCCAGGTTATTTGATGAATCGGTAGCTGGACAAATGCGTTCATGGCCTCCGCAAGGTCGATCGCATCCTGCGGCGTCCGAGCCCCATGTAGAATCTCGGCTCGTGTAACCCCGCAGATTGCACAGTCGGCGGACGCCAGTACAGCCCGAATTGCAGGTGATGCGGTCCTCAGAAATCGGACAAGAACAGACGTATCAATCAGAATCACGCCACGCTCCGCCGTCGTAGCTCGTCAATCGCGTCGTAATCCAGATCAATTTTTCCAGCTAGACTGTCTAAAGCCGCAAGTCGCGCGGGGTTTGATTGGCGGGTTCCTCCATGACGATGATGCGTACGTCCTTCCCGACTAACCCTGCTGCCTCAGGCAAATGGATCGTGTCGGACCGCAAATGCGTATGGATGGAGATCGTCATGCCAGGATTGTATCAGATGGACGCCGGGCCAATCTACCGCTGCCCAGACGACACTGGGGAAAATTGAGGATTGCCAGAAAAGACACACTGGTCAACATTTGCGATCTAAATTGATTCCCGCCCTATCAAATCAGCAGAAAATCGCCTGATTATCCCCGGCGATGTCGCGTGTACACCACCACGCCCATGCAGAGCATCAGATACGGGGCAAAGATCACGAAGCCGTGCATTCCGGCGAGGAAGGTGAAGGGAAGAAATCGGATGGTTCGCACAGCAGAGCCAGTGTAACAGAACGGACCGATAAAAACCCAATTGTCCAATAATTCACAATGTCGGGCGCGACTTGCGCGTCAAGACGGGAAATATAGAATGATTACAACGGCGGCGATTCCTGTGGTATATTGAGAGGAGATCACACACGACACCTTCTCTGGGAAGGAGGGCGTGCATGTCTGGCAGCAACATTTCGGTGCGGCTCTACGCGGATATGGTTCGCGCTTACAGCCGTGGTGTACTTCGCGGAATCGCCAATTATGCCAAGCTCCACGGCGGATGGGATTTCAAATTCGATTCGCTGGCAGATCCCGATATCACCGTCTCGTTCGTCAACGACGACGTGCGGGGAATCATCATCCAAATTCGCCGCTCCGATCAGGCCGAGCAACTCCTCGAAGCGCGCCGTCCGGTCGTGAATGTAGCAAATGTCATCACCCCACCCGCGCCGCTGCCGACTGTTATTCCCGATGACGACGCGATCGGCAAAATGGCGGCGGAATATTTTCTCGATCGCGGGTTTACAAACTTCGCCTATTGCGGCCTCACGGGCCAACGGTTCAGCCAGATGCGCGGAGATGGATTTTCCGCCGCGTTGGCGAAAACGGGACATCGCTGCACGATGCTGGAGCGAGCCGACAACGAAAGCGCAAGTTGTGCCGATGAACTTCGAAAGCTTCCTCAGCCATTGGCCGTCTTCTGCTGCAATGACTCCTGTGCCAAAGCCACGGTCCAGGATGTCGTGGCGATGGGCCTGCAGGTCCCGGATCAGGTCGCGGTGCTTGGCGTGGACAACGACGAGATCAATTGCGAACTGGCCGGCGTGCAACTTTCCAGCATCCGGCTCAACACTGAGGAAATCGGCTACACTGCCGCCGATCTGCTGTCCAAACTCATCGCCGGCGAGCCCCCGCCGGAGAAGCCGATTCTCATTCCACCGGTGGAGGTCATCACCCGCCGATCCAGCGATGTTCTGGCACTGAGCGATCCGGAAGTGGCCGCCGTTGTTCGTTTCATCCGCGACAGCGGCGGGCGCGACATCAATGTGGATGATCTCCTGAAACACACATCCCTCTCTCGCCGGTCGCTGGAAATGCGTTTCCGCAAGGCCCTGAACCGATCCCCCTTCCAGGAAATCCGCCGGGTGCAACTCGAGCGCGCCCAACTACTGCTGGCCCGCACCGACCGGCCGGTGCGCGAGATCGCCGATGCGTGCGGATTCAAGGAATCCCGCCAGCTCAGCATCGCCTTTCATGAGCGGTTAGGCCTGACCCCCCGCCAATACCGCCGCCGCAGCCGGCCGATGGGGAATTTTGCGTGATGCACTTCTGTCGTGCTGTCAAATGAAATGCGTTTCTCGTCGCCTCTGCTATGATTCCCGTGGAGTTTTATGAACCGCGAGCGGCTCTGGCGGAGTCCGAGTCCGAGAGGCGACTCGAATGCGGCAAGCCGATTGCTTCTTAGGCTAGTCATTGGTTTGGGGCTCGTCCTCCTCTGCGCATCGTGCGGCGAGCAACCCGCCACGGTAAACCAGCCATCCGGACCGAACACATTTCACGTTGGCGGAAATTTCACTTTCACTCCGGATGGTTCGTCGTTCATCATCGAAGGGGTGAGCGGCTCACCCTGCGACAATGAGGGCGATCTTTATACGGTTTCCTCGGACGGAACGAAGTTATCGAAAATTGCAGACAGCAGCTATAAGGACTTCCTGTCCGTGTCGCCTGACGGCAAGTTGATTGCTTATGTCAACATAGCGAACACCGCGGAGCAAGGGCAGATTTATGTCATGAATCGTGACGGGACAAATTCGCGTCGCCTGACGAACTTCGGCGGAACCTATCCATCTTGGTCACCGGATGGAAGCAAAATCGTTTATGCGCACACACCCGACAATCGCTTTTATCCGCCGGGATCTTTTAGTTCAGGGATGGCGCAGGACTACGATATCTGGCAGATGAACGCCGATGGAACGTCGCGGCGGGCATTGACCGACGGAAAATATGATGGAATCGATCCTCCGCATTACAGCCCGGATGGAAAACATATCCTCTTCGCGGTTGAGAGCATTGGCAGTTTCGCGTCGCGACATCAATTAATGATCCTGGACATCGGTCCGGATGGGTCGGCCACCAATTTGAGACCCGTCCCGCTTCCTCCCGCCGCACCAGTGGGGAGCCACAACCCGAAATATGGCTCCATTTTCGACGGCGACCCATCGTATTCCGCCGACGGCTCCAAAATCGTCTTCACCTCCCTGCGTGTCAGCCGGCCATCGCCGTTCGATTATGAGATTTGGACCGCCAACATAGATGGAACAAATCTCCGGCAGATCACGCATAATCAGTCCCGAAACCAGAATCCTGCCTTCTCACCGGATGGAAAATACATCTATTTCACGAAGGCCATTTGGCCTTGCGGTCTATGGCGCGTTGGGATTGACGGGTCCAATCTCCAACAATTGCTGCCGTGATCCCAGATTGAGCAGCGCACAATGTTTTCCCAGTCACTTGTGGAATGAAATGCGATTCCGCATAACTCTGCTATAATTCCTCCAGCATCCATGAATAACGGGCGACCGCTGCGTATTCTGCATTTGATCGGCGAATCGGATGCCGGTGGATTGAGCCGGTATCTGTATGACCTTTGCGCCGCCATGCACGCACAGGGGCATCAGGTTACCGTGGCGGGCCAGCGCGGGTTGCAGCATCATCTGTTTCAGAACGCGCCTTGGGAATGGATCGACGTGCCGCTCAAGGGCGGGCCATTCGACCTGATGCGGGCAGCGATGATCCTTCGCCGGCATCTGCGGAAGAACCCTGTCGATCTATTGCACACCCACTATCGCCGGCCGACGATCGTCGCGCGGTATCTGCAAAATGTCTGCGGCGGACGACTGCCGCTGCTTTTTACCCTCCATCTTTCTCACATGCGGATGAGGGGCGGATTCCTGGGCTTCAGCGATTTCGGGGATGCTATCCACTGCGCCGCTTCCGACGCCCGGCAATGGTTGATCGATGATGTGAATATCCCGCCGGATCGCATTTTTGTCATCCCTCATGGCATCGACATCAACAGATATCCGCTGGGTAGCGAAGAACTCCGTCGCAAGGCCCGCGCTGAGTTGAGTCTTGGCATGCGGGATCGTGTCGCCTTGTTCGTCGGAAGGCTCAGCATTCCCAAAAATGAACACTGGCTGTTCGATCTGGCGGATGTGACGCGCAAGAGCATGCCGGATTTGCGAATCTTGCTGGCCGGCACGGGGCCGCATGAAAATCTTTTGCGTCGCCGGCTGGAGGATGACAATCTGGAAGATCGGGTTTTTCTGCTGGGGGAAAGGAATCCCGTGCCGCTTTATCATGCGGCCGATGCGCTGCTCTTGCCGTCTTACAAGGAGGGATTCGCGCTGGTCTGCGCCGAGGCGATGGCTACGGGTCTGCCAGTTTTGCGCACTCGTACCAGCGGGACATCCGAAACCATCATCGAAGGCGTGACCGGCCGATCGGTGCCGATCGACCGACCCACTTTTGTGAAGGCCGCCATCGAATTTCTTGCTGATCTGCCCGCCCTTCGACGCATGGGTCAGGCTGCCGCCCAGCATGTACGACAAAATCTGACGTTCGATCGGCAGGTGCGCGACATGATTTCGCTGTATCGGCGGCTGATCGAAGGGGCTGCGGCGCCGGCCAAAGCAGGCGAAACTTCCGGAATAAGCGGGGAATTGGCGAATACATAGTTTCAATTATTCAATAATTCGCGTTTCACGTCCGAAAATAACTTCATTGTCGGTCAAAGCGCTGGTAGAGTTTGGATGGCGAGTTTTTTTCCTTGACGATCAACGGGAGGAGTCGCAAATGTTGTTCGGACGATCCTCCGAAATTGTTCGTTCCCGTCGAACTTGGGCGCGTCGATCCAGGATTCTGGCGCTGGCCGCTTTGGGTGTAACTGCCAAAGCTCGCGCCTTGACGCTCGATCCGTTATATCTCTCCAGTGTTACCAGCCTGACCAACGCATCGACCATCGAAAATGCCGTTCAGTACGTTTGTCAGCAATATGATTCGTTGCTGACTGCGCCGGTCACGATCGAATTCGATGTGGCGGCGGCTTCAGGCACATCGTTCCTGGGTGAAAGCCAAACCAGCCTGGTTGAAAACGGTTCCAGTCCATTTACTTATTCACAGATTCGCAGCGCCCTCAATGCCAATGCCACCACGGCCAGCGACACCACTGCCGTCAACAGCTTGCCGACCAATAATCCGACGCCGACCAATGCATATTTGATTCCCCAGGCCGAGGCGCAGGCACTCGGATTTGCGTCCGAAGCCCTTGCCGGAACATTCACGTTCAGCACCTCGTTCACTTACACCTACAGCCCTACCAATCGAGCGGTTGCAGGCGAGGCGGATTTCATTGGGGTCGCGGAGCATGAAATCACGGAGATCATGGGACGCAATGAAGAATTGGGGTCCAACGACGGCGCAGGCTCCGCCTATATGCCATACGATCTGTTCCGTTGGACAGCACCGAATGTCCGTACCGTCAGTTCGACAGCCACCAACGCCTATTTCTCCATCAACAGCGGCACGACTTATCTCAAGGGATTCAATCCAGCCGGCAACGGCGGCGATTTGCAGGACTGGCTCAGCGGAACCAACGATTCCTACAACGCTTTTTCCGCCACGGGTGTGGAAAACGATCTCTCGCCCACCGACATCACCGCAATGGACATCCTCGGTTACGAGGCCTCCACCACCGCGCGCACCCTCACTTGGGATGGCAGTTCCAATTCATACGATTGTTCACACTGGTTGCTGAACTCCTCGGCCTGGACGGTGTACATCGGGGCCGCGCAAACCATCACCAGCGGCACCGTCACCTACACCCCTCCGATCCCCTCGCAGAATCTGGTGCTTTCCAGCACTTCTATCGATGGAACGGGCCTGACCATCAGCGGCGGGAACGTCCGCGTCCAAACGCTTTCCGGGCAAACCAATGGCCCTAATGGCTGTGGCCTGGTGCTCGGGACCGGCGGTTCGGTGGCGATTTCCGGATCGGGGCAATTAAATCTCGCGGGTCTTCTGTCGGTGGGAACCAGCTCGGGAGATAACACTTCCGTCACGGTCAGCGGTGGCCAGTTGAACGTCGGACTCAGCCGAACGAACAGTGTCGGCGTCGATCCCACTCTCTATTGTGGGGTCGCAGGCGATGGGACTGTTACACAAACCAACACCGCGACCGTCTCCACTTACAATCTGGATCTGGCCTCCGCCGCCAGCGGCATGGGCATATACAATATGAACGGAGGAACGCTCACCGTTGGAAATGATTTGTGCGTCGCCGGCAATACCAACGCCGCCGGCGGACTTGGCGTCCTGAATATTTCCGCGGGAACGACCACCGTTTCCAATGCCTTGCTGATTTACGATGTCGCTGACGCATCCCTGAGCATGACGGGCGGAAGGCTGACGGCGGGCAGCACAGTCAACTCTCTCCCCACCACCCATATCAGCGGTGGCACCGCGACGCTGGGGGCGATCACCGGAACGGGCAGTCTGACAGTGGGCGCCAATTCGGGAATTTCCGCTTCGGTGAGCGCCACCACGCTGACGCAGGCTTCTCTGACGATCGAGAACACCGGTCTCGTGACGCTCACGGGATCAGGGGTAAGCACGGTCAGTAGTCTATCGATCAGTGGCGACGGCACGCTCGATTTGACGACCGGAGCGCTCGTTGTGGATTACACCAGCACCAGTCCAGAATCCCAAATCCGCAATTGGATCAGTAACGGGTACAACGGCGCTCTGTGGAATGGCGACGGAATCGACAGTTCGGTGGCGCACAACGACGCGGTGAATTACCAAGAGTCACCCTATAAAGGCAACGCCGCCATCGGTTATGGCGACAATAGCGATCTGGGCCGTACCGACATTCCGGCTAAAAGTGTGCTCGTTCGATTTACCTTATACGGCGACGCAGATTTGAACGGCATAGTGGACCTAAACGATTTCGACGACTGGTTATACGGCTATACCGGCGGCAAAGATTCGGCTGGTGGGATCAGCTGGGCGACCGGCGACTTCAACTATGACGGCATCGTCGATCTCAACGACTTTGACCTATGGCTGAGCGGTTACACATCGGGAGTGGGTTCTGTGGGCACACTTGACCATGCCATTGATGTCTCGACACTGAGCAGCGCGCAGAAGACCGAGTTGCTGGATATCGTCTCGTCGGTACCGGAACCCGCGTCAGTCGGATTGCTCAGCATGGCGGGCCTGGCGTTCTGGCCACGGCGGTGGCTGGTCAGGCGGCGGCGTGTTCGCTGATGCGGCCGTGGGAATCGACCTGATCGAATTTCACCGACACCCGCTTGCTCACGCCCTGCTCCTGCATGGTCACGCCATATAGCACATCCACGATCTGCATGGTCCGTTTGCTGTGCGTGATGATGATGAACTGGCTCTGTTCCAGAAATTCCTGAACGATCATATTGAATCGCTGATTGTTGGCCTCGTCCAGCGCGGCATCTACTTCGTCGAGAATGCAGAAGGGGCTGGGCTTGGATTTGAAAATGCTCATCAGCAGCGCGATGCACGTCATTGTCTTTTCGCCGCCGGATAACTGGCTGATGCTCACCGGCTGTTTGCCCGGCGGGCGAGCGATGATGTCGATGCCGGCGTCGAGAATGTCCACCTGAATCTTCTTCGGAGGCAGCGGCTGGCCGTCTTCGCCAATCAGCGGCTGGGCGTTGGCGGGTGGATCGAGTTCCGTTTCCAGATAAATATCCGCTTTCCCGCCGCCGAAGAGTTTGCGGAACATTCCCTGGAAATGCTCGCGCACAGCGTTGAACGTCTGCTCGAACCGCACGCTGCTTTCGGTGTTGATCTCGTGAATCAGCTGCTCCAGCTGTGCCTTGGAAGTCGTGAGATCAGCCACCTGAGCCGAAAGGAATTGCTGGCGCTTCTCCAATTCATCCTGCTCGTCGATGGCCTCGACATTCACATTGCCGAGCCGATGAATTTTATCGCGCAGTTCCTTAATCTCATCAGCCACCTGATTCCAATCCATCTCGGCCGGCTCGTACGGTTTCTGGGCGTAATGGGCCGGGAGATCAAGTTGCAATTCCTCGGCGGTTCGTTGCACAAGCGTTTCGATCCGCACGCGCAGCTCCGAGATTTTCAGCTCCATCTCGTGCAATTCCTGCTCGACCTGCTCGCGGAGATTTCGAGCGGCCTGCACTTTTTCAGATAGCTTGGAAACCTCTTGGTCGAGTGATTCAATCTCCGTTGCCATGGACTGGCTTTTCTCCTCGTTGGCAGCAACGGTTTGACGGAGCGATTCCTCCGCGTGAGCGGCCGATTGTTGTTCCAATTCGATTTCCTTGCGGCGTGAAGCAATGGCTGCGGCGGAGCGATCGAGCCGATCCACCTGCTGCCGCAATTCAGCTTGCGCCGAGGTCTGCCGCTGCACTGTCTCGCGCGCCGCCAACTGCTTTTCCTGCACCTGCCCCAGCTGCACCCGGCTGGCGGTCAGCTCTTCGCCCAAACGATGCAAGTCCTCCGCGATCTGCTTCTGCTCCTGGGCAATTCGCTGTACATCGGCATTGGCCTGGGTCTGGCGCGATTCCAGTTCGGCGCGCCGGGCGGATAATTCCGTCTCCTCCGCCGACAATTTTTCCACTTGTTTCGACAGTGTTTCCAACTCCCGATTTAGCACGGTCAATTCCCGCGTGAGAGCGATTTGCCGATCCGAATTCTGCGAGATCGCGCTGCTCAGTTCCACCTTGGCGGTGTTGGATTGATAGATGGCATTGCGTAATCCGCCGATGTCCTCTTCCAGCGAGCGCGCCTGCGTATTGCCCTCTGCCAATTCGCGGCCGAGATGCTCGATGCGCCGATCCACTTCAGCAATTTGCTGGCCAATTACTTCCAACTCCGACCGGCGCGAAAGCAATCCCATCGCAGCCGTGAGCGGGCCGGCGCGCAAAACGCCATCGGATTCCAGCACTTCCGCATGCCGCGTCACGAATCGAAACCGCCGCGGGGCCGATTGCCACAGTTCCCGCGCTGTCGCCAGATCGTCCACAACGATGGTGTTGCCCAGCAAATGCCGTGCAATCGGCGTATCGGCCGGCTCGAATCGCACCAGATCAATCGCCAGCCGAATTCGCGGAGAATGTTGATTCCAGTCGTATTCTTCGAGCGATCCAGAAAGTTGGTCGGCGCAGAGAATATTGACGCGCCCTTCCAGTTCCTCCAGCGAATCTCTTGCGGCAGCCGCGCCGGCGGAATCATCAGTCACGAGCAATTGATCACGACCATCCAACGCCGCCTCGATCAATTGTGCGTGGTCCACATCCACGCGCAGCACATCCGCCACCAGTCCGCGAACGAATGGAAATTTTGTTTCCCGTTGGCGAAGGACCGATTTCACGCCCTCGCTGACGCCTTCTCGTTTGGCCTCCAGGTCTTCCAGCAGTTTTTGGCGCGAGATCAGGCCGGAGCGGTGTTCCTTGGCCGCGCCCAGACGTTCGCCCATCTGCGAAATCTGTTTGCCGAGGAGCGCGGAAGACGACCGCTTGGTTTCCAGATCGCCCTGCTGCTGGCGGATGCGTTCGCTCACCTGCTCCAACTGCGAGGCGAGTTGGCTCTTGGCATCTTGTAGCGCCCCGAGCTCGGCGACAACTTGCTGCCGCCGAGCTTCGAGACGCGATTGCTGATTCGCGGCGTTTTGCCGCTCAATTTCGATTGCCCCCAGCCGGCTCCCCACCGTGGCCAACTGGCGCATCAAATCCAAAATCGCGGCCTTGCGGCTCTCGATCTGGGAGTTCGCCTCGTTGAGCCGCATCTGCCCATCGGAATATTCGGTGAGCCGCTGGTCAATCTGCTGCTGATGCAGATCCAATTCTTCGGTCAGATCAGCGAGAGATTTGTGCTGAATCTCCAGCGACTCGACCACTTCGGCCAATTTGCTTTTGAGCCGTGATTTCTCCTGCTCCAGCCCCGCGAGTTGCTCGGCCATCTGCTGCAACTGCTGGACCGCATATTGCTGTCGCTGTCGGGCGGCTTGAATCTCAGCCCGAGATTGCACCAATTCATATTCCAGTTTTTGGCGGGTTTGACGGCGCGATTCCAGTGATTCTCGTTTGATTGCCAACGCATTCTGTGCCGTTGCCAAATCCCCGGTCGCATCATCGAAGCGAAAACGCGCATCATCCCGTTGGGCGGTTAATTCGGTTTGCTGGCCGGCGTGAGTGTGATATTCCTGAAGACTGTATGCCAGGCGAAGTTCGCCGAGTTTGACGGAATATTCCTTGTAAGTGCGAGCCTTGGTGGCCTGGCTCTTGACGCTGCGTAGGCGTTTCTCCAATTCCTCGACGATATCGTTCACCCGCAAAAGATTCTGCTCGACGCGTTCCAGCTTGCGCTGCGCCTCTCTCTTTCGGGCCTTGAATTTCGAGATTCCAGCAGCTTCCTCGAAAATAATCCGCCGCTCTTCGGGATTGGCCTCGAGCATGGCGGCAACCCGACCCTGTTCGATCACGCTGTACGCATCGACGCCGACGCCGGTGTCGAGGAACAATTCGCGCACATCTTTCAGACGAGCCGGGGCGTTGTTGATCTGATATTCGCTGGTGCCATCGCGGAAAAGCCGACGGCCGACGGAAACTTCATCGGTGTGGAGATTGAGAAACCGCGAACCATCAGCAGCAGCCGGGTTGTCGAAGACCAGCGTCACTTCAGCCAGCCCCGAAGGTTTGCGGGTTGAGGAGCCGTTGAAAATGACGTCCATCATCGCATCGCCGCGCAGGCTCTTGGCGGATTGTTCGCCCAGCACCCACTTGAACCCGTCAACGACGTTGGATTTCCCGCAGCCGTTGGGCCCCACGATGCCGGTGATCGGCGAATCAAAGAGGAACTCGGTGCGATCGGCGAAGCTCTTGAACCCGTGCAGGATGAGTTTTTTCAGACGCATTGCGTTCGGTCCTCCATGACCGTCTTTCAAGGCACTATTTACAACAATCGGCCGCGATTATCCACCCGTATGCGCCGCCGAGGCGGTAGGCATGGTGGACGGCATCGGCCCGGCGGTTGACAGCGCGGCGCTGCCTTGCGGCCGACCGGCCATCGTGTCACTCGGAATACTCGTCCAAGTGTCGCTTTCCAACTGCGGATGCTCCAACTGGAACGTACACGCCAATGGTTGTCCTTCGGGTGTTGCTCCGCGCACCAGATTCTGCTGAACCAACTGTTGCAATACGGCAACCACATCGCCGTAACTGAGATTCAGCACATCTTCTCCCGGCGCGCCGACGCCGCCGAGCCGGGTCACAATTTCGCCCAGGTCGCTGTGGCTTAACACATTGATGGGCTGACCCGCCTGGGGATCGCGATAGAAAAGTGTCAGCAGGTCCGTGCCGTCGCTGGAAGAAATCGTCAGGCGGTAATCCATCGCGGCAAATGTGATCGGCGACTGGACCGTCAGATTGTCGCCGAAGAGAGCGATCCGGGGCACGCCGGTGTTTGTGGCATAAACCATCGGGGGCGTGTTGGTGTGAACGATGTCAAGAAAAAAGCGATCGCCGACCTGATGCGTTTCGATGCCGCTCTCATCTCCCTGATTCACGAGGATGTTGTACGCGGCGATGCGAATGTCCGCCTTATCGCTGCGCAGCAATTGGCGCA
Organism: Tepidisphaeraceae bacterium; assembly: GCA_049515255.1. Taxonomy (GTDB): domain Bacteria; phylum Planctomycetota; class Phycisphaerae; order Tepidisphaerales; family Tepidisphaeraceae; genus JBEKUH01. The sequence continues at coordinate 12,406 of JBEKUH010000040.1, forward strand.
ACATGCGGTTGGTGTCGGACGACGAGGGCAGTTCACCCAGAACCTTCACCGCGTCAAGCTGATTGGGTTGGGTCGAATCCGAAGCCATCTGCAATAGCGCATATCTCGCCGGGATATCTCCGCAATACGCCGCCGCTCGTGCTGCCGCGAAGGCCACATTCGGATCGGGATCGCTGATGAGCGGCTGGAAAATCGGCAATGCAGTTTGGCCCATCGCTTCCCAGCAGAGCGAAATGTCGGCTAGCGAAACACCCGGCTGATGCGCCAGATCGACCAGTTGCTGCGCCTTGGCGGTGGTAAACGCCTCGGAATCATCCAGGTAAAGATGCGAGACGACGCCGAGGAAATGTTTCCAGTCGCCGCGATACGTCAGCGGGACGTAAATCTCGACAAGACCCTCATCTACCGCGTTGGCAACGCCCGGCCCGGCATTGACGCCGGAGTGATACAGCGCCGCCGCATCGTCCTGCCAGCGATGTTGAATCAACTCTTCAATTCGCCGCGCCGTGCTGGCCTGGGGCTGGCGAAGCTCCAGCAGAATCGGCCGATCCCGCGCAATGAGGCCGGCATTGAGAACCACACCCGTCAGCAAACTTTCCCGAACGCTGGGATTCGTCGTCGCCGAATCGGTCAGATCGTATGCAGGATTGACGAACACTTGCCCCCCCTGAGCGGCAACAGCCACGCGCGTCTCGATACCCTCCGGATCGATCAATCCATGGTCGCTCAAATCAGTCTGATACAGTTCGCCATGCGCCAGGCTCTTGGTATGTCCGCCTGGCATGGCGCGGATGTTAATATCGATCAATTGCCCGGCTCGCGCCCCGACCGGAATGATTCCCTCCACTTCGACGATGGCCACGCGCTTGTCGGACAGGATCATTTCAGGATCCACATGCTGATATGCCTCGTGCTGTGTGGTGTCGAAGCCGCGCTTAAGAATTTGCCGTTCGATGTATTGGCGGACGCCGGAGGATGCGGTGCTGTCGCCGGTGTCATGGAGATTGACCACCAGGCTGTAGCCATAGACGGCCATCGGGGCGGTTTCGGTGAAGCGGACGCGCTCAAAAAGCGTCTCGTGCATGAAATCCGGCACAGCCGCATTGGGCAGTGTGGGCCATTTCGGCTGCTCGTGGGGTGGCGCCGGCTCCTGAGCGCAGCCCAATGCCAACAGCCCTAGCAGGGCGAAAGCCGGACAGATACGACTATGTCGGGCGCGATTGGCCATGACGACAACCTCCAGGATTTATCGGACCTCTGACTGTTTCCCCTTGAAGCTACTGGCCAGAAAATTCGGGACAACTCATGCGGTGGGCGCCGCGGCGTTTTCTGAACGCATGGCCCCGGTCCCTCGACCGCGGCCTTTTCGCCGGGGCGGGCGGGCGGGAGCGGCCTCATGCCCATTGCCGTTGGATGGAGCCGCGTTGGCAGTCGCATCCACGAACAGGCTCCCCTGTGCCGGGTCCTCGTACCTCCGGGCATCAATCACCGCCTTGGCCTCATCCACCAATTCCTCCAGCGTCTTAAACTGTTTGTAGACGCTGGCGAACCGCACATACGCCACCTGATCGAGCCGCCGCAGTCGATCGGTGACCATCTGACCAATGACCGTCGAGGGCAGCTCGCGGTCATAGTGCTTGAACACATCCTCTTCCACTTCCTCCACCAGGCGCAACAAATCCTCCTGTGCCACCGGCCGCTTGAAGCAAGCGCGTTCCAGGCCGAGATAGATTTTTTTCTGGTCCCACGGCACTCGGCGGCCATCGCGCTTGATCACGGTCAGCTTGATGTGCTGCTCGATTTTTTCGTAGGTAGTGAAGCGCTTGCCGCACCGCAGGCATTGCCGCCGCCGCCGAATCGCCTTGCCGCCCTCGCAGGTGCGGGAGTCGATCACCTTGAGACTATCCTTCTCGGCTTCGCAGAATGGGCAGCGCATGAGCAACAAAAGGTACCAAAAACCTGTGTCAAGCGAAAGAATTGTCCGCGCCGGTGTCGGGCGCTCCGCCGGCATTTGTCAGTTGGGGTAAAATACGCTATATCCCACTCAGCTTCCGCGGAGTCCACATGTCACCTCAACGTCCTTTGCACCAGCGGTTTGCCGTCGCCTTGGCCGGCGTTCTGTTGCTCCTTCCGGCATTGGCTTTGGCTGACACAACGCCACAAACCAGCTTCAAATTCCAATTCGCCCCCGCTCCGACGGCGGATGGATACATCCAGGTTGCCCCGACGGATGTTTACAGCAAGGATCGTGGCTGGGGATTCGAGCCGGGGCCGAACATTCAGGCGGTCAGTCGCGGCGGGACCGATCCGCTGACTTCCGGGTTCGTCACCAGCGACAAGCCGTTCTATTTCTCCGTCGCCCTTCCCGAGGGGAATTATCAGGTGAAGCTCACGCTGGGCGACCCCGATGGCGAAAGCACCACCACGGTTAAAGCCGAATTGCGCCGGCTCATGCTCCATGGCGTTCACACCGATCGCGGCCGATTCGCCACACCAACCATCATCGTCAACATCCGCACCCCGCAGATTTCCACGGGCGGCCAGGTCAAACTCAAGGGTCGGGAAACTACCACCGAAGCCTGGGCGTGGGATGAGAAAATGACGCTGGAATTCAACGACACCCACCCCTGCCTGACGGCCATGGAAATTTCCCCTGCCAATGTGCCGACGCTGTTTATCCTGGGAGATTCGACCGTTTGCGATCAGCCGCTGGAACCCTGGAACAGTTGGGGCCAGATGCTCACGGTGTTTTTCAAACCGGAAATCGCGGTTGCCAACCATGCCGAATCCGGGGAATCTTTGCGTAGTTCTCTGGGCGCTCGGCGGTTGGATAAAGTCATCAGCCTGATGAAACCGGGCGATTATCTGATGATCCAGTATGGCCACAACGACCAGAAGGAGCGCGGCCCCGGTGTTGGAGCATTCACAACCTACACGGCCGATCTGGAACATTTCGTCGATGCCGCCCGCGCGGTCGGGGGAACGCCGATTGTTATCACATCCATGAACCGCAAGAACTTCGACGCCGATGGAAAAGTCGTGAACACGCTGGGCGATTATCCCGAAGCTGTTCGGCGCGTTGCCAAGGCGAAAAATGTCCCCCTGATCGACCTGAACGCCATGAGCAAAACATTCTACGAAGCCCTGGGCCCCGCCAACATCGGCCCGGTCTTCATGGACGGAACCCACCAGCGCGCCTACGGCAGCTACGAATTGGCCCGCTGCATCGTGCAGGGAATCAAAGATGACAAACTGGATTTAGCCAAGTATCTTGTGGACGATTTGCCCGATTTTGATCCGGCACATCCCGATCCCGTGTCGGCAATTAATATTCCGGCCAGCCCAATGAGCAGCACCACCCGGCCGCTGGGAAATTGAGTGTAGAGAAATTGTTGAACGATCCGATAATGTTTGCATCTTTCTTTCATTTGGGTAACTTACCGGCCATCCTATGAGCCGATTACCAGAATCGAATCCCCCGGGCGGGGCCCGTGTGCCCGTTTCGCAGCCTGCATTGCAGCCCACGCACGTCGCGACGAATTCACACGACCGTGATCGCCGCCGCGAGAACCGCCGGCCCGTGCAAGGCAAGGCCGTGCTGACGGTGCTCGACGGCGCCAACGCCAATTCCACCTTCGACATCCTCACCCGCGATCTCTCCTTCAGCGGAATTTCTTTTCTCCTGAAAGAATCCCTCACCGTCGGCCAACGCTGTCGGCTCGATTATTCCGGCAACGGCCACGGCAACAGCACCCAGATGTGCGAAGTCATCCGCGCCAGGCCGCTGAGCAATGGAAAATTCGAGATGGCAGTGCAGTTCAGGAAGAACTGAGCGATTTTTTAGCCGCGTCGCTCGGCGACGCGCGCTATTGGAACTGGCGTCAGAGAGGGGTACTTATGGCCAAACCTAAACTTATCGTTGCGCGAAACGCCAAGGAACTATGCCGAATTCTTGGATTGTCAGACGCGGATGCAATTAAGATGGATGCCCGCGTTAATTCCTCCGATTCGCGGCAAAACAAGATCAAAAGGGCAAAATCTCACCGCAGAGTGCGCAGAGGGACATAGAGAAAAGAAAATATCTGAATTTGTTTTCTTCTCTGCGGGCCTCTGCGCTCTCCGCGGTAAAAATTGAATTTCCCGAATTTAATTGGTTCAAATAAATCGCGCCCGATCCGCTTCGCTCGGAACTTGGCATTGTTCGGACTTTCCAAACCATCCATACCGATGCCTGGCGATCCAATCGTAAACCCAATCCCGAATCGGCGCGGGGACGAGAACTGCCCATCTCAGCCAGCGCCACGGCCGACGGAGATAATTCGCCAACTGACATACAGCGGCCGAGCGCGTATGGATTTTATTGCCATCTAAAAGAACCATGCTGGAGGGAAATTCGATGATTCCATTTGCTTCCAGCATCTTCTGCCCCGATTCCGATTGCATCGCCGCGAAGCGCAGGACCGGGGCGGATTCGTGTTTCAAAATGAATTGCACGCCGGCGTTGCAGAGATTGCAGACGCCGTCAAAGAGCAGAATGGGCGATTGCGCGGCGGGATTGCTGGTCACGGGATAATACCTTCCCCGGGAAACACACGGACTTCTGAGCCGCGGGCGAAAACGACCGAATAGGGCGATTTGCCCTGGAGGAATTGCCATCGCGCTCCATACGCCGCAGCCCAATCCCAATGCAATTCAAAAGAACGGACGGGCCAGATGTCCCAGGTGGGATGTTCGACGCGGAATCGCAGCAGTTCCCCGCGATGGGTTTTGCCGAATCCCCACTCGTGTTCTTTGAAAAAATGCTCAATGCCGGCAGGATCGGTATGAATCGCGGGCTTTTCGCCGGTGATGGACAGGGTGCTGGTGGAAGTTGGCAGAATCAACTCATGCCGGATGGTGATGCTGGTGGGTGTCTCCTGTGTCTGGCTGATCATCCTTGCGCGGCGATAAGGCTCGTTGTAAAAAAACCGGGCCATTCGCGCGACCAGACGTTGTGGAACATATTCCCGAATGAAACAGACGCCGCGATCGGCCCCATGGCGGACGTACATTCGCAAATTGATTTCCGGAAAATTTCGATACCCCGGCCAGGCAACACCGCGGACTTGAGTTCCCAAAAAATCGAACGCAACCAAGCTCACAAACGCCTGGCCATCTCGAAGGTCGAGCGTGCAATGCGGCGGCACAAGGTCGTGCACCTGCTCAGGCGCGACGGCATAACTGACGATTGCGAGATTCGCCCAGTTAGCTCGCAAAAATGGCCGCCGGGTCGGCGCCGCGATGGTTGAATTCATCCCACCAATTGTACGCGCATGGCATCGATCTGGGATTGCTCGCCCGAGGTCAGAGCCGGCAAATCCGTGGCGGCGGTGGCATCGCGATATTCCTCGAATGTCTTGCTTCCGAGAATAATCGTGCTGGTCGTCGGCTGATCGAGCAGCCAGCGCAATGCCGCTTGTGGCATCGAGCGGTTCTCGTTCACCAGCGACTCCAGCCCGGCGAACTTGGCGAAATCCTCGGGGCGTAGCCGTGTGCCGCGGATGTCCTGGGGGGAAAATTGCGGCGGCTGGTGGAAATATTTTCCGCTCAAACGCCCGCCGGCGAAGGCGCCGCGCAGGATTCCGCCAATGTTGTGCTGGGACATCAACGCCCGAAATTTCGGCTGGCGGTCGATCATATTTTCGGGGAATTGCACGACGTCTAGGCAGCCGATGGATTGCAGATATTCCGCCAATTCGAATTTCATCGTGGAAATCCCCACCGCGCGGATTTGCCCCTTTCTCTTGGCCGATTCGAGAAATCTCGCAACGGTTTCGGCCTCCGCTCGATCCGGCGGGGAATGGTAGAGATAAACATCCACATGATCCGTGCGCAGCCGGCGCAGGGAATTCTCTAGTGAAATCGGAACCTGCTTCGCCGACACATCATTCACCCGTTTGCCGCTAGGTGTGCCATCTGGCAATCGCTGCACATCTCCGACCTGCATGCCGAATTTGGTGCTGACAATCCACTTGTCGCGTTGTCCAGCCAGGGCCAAACCAACGCGCCGTTCGCTTTCGCCGGCGCCATATTGCTCGGCAGTGTCGATGAAATTAATTCCCAGTTCGTCCCCGCATCGACGGATGAGATCGGTGGAGAAATCCACCCCAACATCTGGATGTCCGTCGGCTTTTCCATCGAGCATCAATGGCCCGCCCAATTGCCACGCCCCCACGCCGATTTCGGAGACTCGCAGGCCGGATTTTCCGAGAATTCTGTATTTCATGTTTGTCTCGACGCATGAACGGTTTTCGATGCAACAGATTATCGCAGAACCCACCAAACCCGTAAAACCAGGCGCGCCACCGTGAATTCCCGGATGAGGTTCGCTACAATATCCGTTTGCTCGCTCAGAAAATTTCTGGAGGACTGTTCGTGGCCCAGGCCGACATTGATATTGCGGATGAAAAAATGCTCCCCCGCGCGGTGGAGTTGTACAACGCTATTTTCCGCCCCAAGCGCGAGGTGGATTTCTTCAAACGCCGGTTCATGGGGCGATACAACACGCTCACGCTGATCGCGCGGATGGACAACCGGCCGGTGGGATTCTGGATCGGATTTGAGCTGAAGCCCGGCATGTTCTACCACTGGCTCGGAGCGATTGTTCCCGAAGTCCGCCGGCATGGCGTGGGCCGGCAGTTGCAGGAAGCCCAGCAGGCATGGGCCAAGGATCATGGTTACGAATACATCCGCTGCGAGTGCATGAACCACCAGCGCGAATTTATTCACTTCGCCGTCGCGCTCGGGTACGACATCGTCGGCATTCGCTGGGATTCCACCCACGCGGACAATCTGATTGTGTTTGAGAAGAATCTGCTGGAATAATCCGGATCAGGGCTTGGCAGCGGTTGAATCGGTGGCGGAGTTATTCGCCGCGGCGTCTGCTTGCATTGCTGGCAGCGGCGGCCAATAGCCCCGGTCGGCCTCAGCCTCGACCGACCTGCTCCAGGCTTCCACCCAGATCGTCGCCAGGATCGCCAGAAACATCGACGGGCCTACTATTTTCCTCAACCAATCCGTAAACATCTGTCTCCGCTCCAGTATCAACCTTATTGTAACGCTAATATGATCTTATCGGTTCGCTAATGGAATGTCTTTCCCAAAAATAAACCGTGAACGCTGCCGAATTTGATTTCTGGTTGAACGACCCGCACCGCCGAACGCTGGTGATGGGCATTCTCAACCTCACGCCTGACAGCTTCAGCGACGGGGGCAAATTCTCCACCATCGAGTCCGCCGTCGAGCATGCGCTGACGATGGCCGAAGCCGGCGCCGACTGGCTGGACGTGGGGGGCGAATCGACCCGTCCGGGATCGGAGCCGGTTCCGCCGGATGAACAAATTCGCCGGACTATTCCCGTGATCCGCCACATCCGTGCCGTCAGCGACATCCTCATATCCATCGACACAACCAGGGGGTCGGTTGCGGAGGCGGCGCTGGATGCGGGGGCAAATGTGGTGAACGACATTTCCGCCGGCCGGGACGATCCGGAAATGTTCCCCATGCTGGCGCGGCGAAAGGTGGCGGTCGTTTTATCGCACATGCAGGGAACGCCGCGGAACATGCAGGAGAATCCCGTTTACGAGGACGTGACCGCCGAGGTTTCCCGATTTCTCCTGCAACGTCGTGACGCCGCCGTGGATGCCGGGATCGAATCACGCCGAATTCTGCTGGACCCCGGTTTGGGATTCGGAAAGAACTTGTCCCATAACCTCAAGCTGATGACCGATACGAATATATTGGCGAAACTGGGGCACCCCCTGGTCGTCGGCCCGAGTCGAAAGAGCTTTATTGGCCGAATCACCGGGGAATCCCGGCCGGAGCAGCGCATTTTCGGATCGATCGCCGCCTGCGCGGTGTGTGCCTGGGAGGGGGCGGCAGTGCTGCGGGTGCACGATGTTTTGCCGATGGTGCAGACAATCCGGATGGTTCAGGCCATCGCCGGTGCAAAATCATCAGATTTTCTCAAGGACTGACGGTCCGTTTGCCGGTTTGTCTGTATAGAATCTAATACTTAACTGGGCCGATGAACACGTCGTTTTCGCAGAATTTCTGGAACTTCATCCGCGCCGTCCAGGCGTATCACTGGTGGCAGATCGCCATCCAGTTGCTGGTGATCGGGGCGATGGTTTATTGGGTCGTGCGATTCCTGCAGGGCACCCGCGGGGCGCGCATGCTCAAGGGCATCGCCATGGTGCTGATCCTGCTCTACCTGCTGGTCAGCCTCGGCGGCCAATTCTTCGGCCTCGATCAGATCGTCTTCCTCTACAAAGAATTCCTCGGTGGTGTGGTGCTGGCGATCGTGGTCGTCTTCCAGCCCGAATTACGCCGGGCACTCATGCGGCTGGGCGAGACGCGGCTGTTTAGAAGCTGGTCCGACCAACTCAGCGATGACATCGAACAATTGGTCGAATCGGCCACATTCCTGTCGCGCCGGAAGATCGGTGGATTGATTGCCGTCGAACGAGAAGTGGGCCTGGGCGGAATTGCCGACACCGGCACACGCATCAATGCCGATCTCACGGCCGATCTGCTCAACACCATCTTCTGGCCCAACTCCCCGCTGCACGATTTGGGTGTGGTGGTCAGCCATGGCCGCATCGCTTACGCCGGGGTGCAATTCCCGCTGGCCGAGAGCGGTGAGCTGGAGCGCGAGTTGGGCAGCCGCCACCGCGCCGCCGTTGGCATGAGTCAGGAGAGCGATGCAGTAGTGATCGTCGTTTCCGAAGAGACCGGCGACATTAGCATCGCCGAGAGCGGCAAGTTGATTCGGAAATTGACCCCCGAGGGATTGCGCGGATTGCTGAACGAATTGCTGGGTCGCGGATCGGACATAGCCAGTGGCCGGCGGGCAGCAGCGTGATGAAGGATTGAACGCAAATGGCTGAAGAACCGACAACCCCACCTTCCCCCCCGCCTCACAAGCACCGCCTGCCGCTGGGCTATTACGCCAACTGGGCCGCCGCCGAAGCGCGCCGATTTCGCCGGGAATTGACCCGTGAGAATCTCCAGGCGTTTCTCAAAACCATGGCCTGGGTCGCGCCGCTGACGTTGCTGATCTGGGTTTATGCCGAGCGGGAAGAGACCGACACAGCGCATGGCATCGAGGTTCACCTTGATCTCTCCAGTCGACAGGGAGACAAGATTATCACAATGGTCTATCCATCCGACCACGGGTTTATGGTGGACGTCAGCGGCCCGCACAACAAAGTCGAGGAATTCCAGAATATGATCACGCGCGATCTGAAGGCGCAACTGGATGTTCCGGCCAATACCACGCAGTTGTCGCATCTGCCGGTGATTCCGCTGCTCCAGGATGATCCGCTGTTCAAAGAAGAGGGGCTCAGCATCACGAGTTGCGCGCCGGAATACATGGATGTTTCGGTGGATGTCCAGCAAACTTTGGATTTGCCGGTGAAGGTGCCGCCGAATTTGAGCAACGTGCAGGTGACGTTTAACCCGCCGACGGTCAAGGTCAGTGGCCCCAGCCGGGCTCTGGCTAATCTTCAGCCCGCCGGCGCGGTGCTGGCTGACATCTCCAGCGATATAACCAAAGGCCCTGGTTCCTATTCCGATCCGGCGGTGCAGTTGATCCCGCCCTCGCAGGACAGCCAGGTCACGATGACCCCAAGCACGGTACAGGCTTCGATCACCGTGAAGGAAAGTGATGTCACCGTTTCTTTGCCGCCTGTGCCGGTTCTATTGCTCATCGATCAGCATTTGCTCACACAATACAACATCACACCCGATTTGAACGTCCACGATGTGAAACTCGTCGGACCCCAGGAAGGCATCGACAAGATCGACAACGACAAGCTCGTGGCCGTCCTGGAACTGGAGGAAGCTGACATGAAAGACACCGGCCAAAAGCCCGTCAAAATCGTCGCTCTGCCGGACCTCACCCTCCCCGACGGCGTGCACATGGCCCCGGATTCCAACCCCGTCGTCACCTACCATACCACGGAGCGGTGATCTCCCTTGCGTTGATTCCCTCAACGCGATACCGTTCCCTGCCCGATTTTTAGCGGAGAAAATTATGTTCCCCCTGGCTGAGCGGATGAAACTGATTTCCGAGTCGATCACCCTGGCGGTCAGCGCCAAGGCCAACGCCATGAAGAAGGCGGGGATCGATGTCGTCGGGTTCGGCGCCGGCGAGCCGGATTTTGATACCCCCGTTTTCATCAAGGATGCCGCCAAGGCCGCGCTGGACAAGGGAATGACCAAATACACCCCCACGCCCTGCACGCCGGAGCTGCGCGAGGCCATTGCGAAAAAATTCAACACTGAAAACGGGCTGCCCTACAAGGCCGACCAAATTACCACCGGCGCCGGCGGCAAACATTGCCTCTACATGGCTTTCATGGCCATTCTCAACCCCGGCGATGAGGTGCTGATCCCTTCCCCCTACTGGGTAAGCTATCCCGAGCAGGTCAAACTAGCCGAGGGCATCAGCCGAGTCATCCCCGGCGAGGAAAAGAATGGATTTAAGATTACGCCCCAGCAACTCGAATCCGCCATCACCCCGCGCACCCGTGTGCTGATCATCAACAGCCCATCCAACCCCGGCGGACATGCCTACAACCCCGATGAACTGGCCGGCCTGGCGAAAGTCGTGGCCCGGCATCCGCAGGTGATCGTCTTCGCCGATGAGATTTACGAGAAGCTGATTTACGACGGCTTGAAATTCGTCAGTTTCGCCACCCTCGATCCATCTCTTTTGGATCGCACCCTAACCTTCAACTGCCACAGCAAGACATTTGCCATGACCGGCTGGCGCATCGGCTATATCGGCGGACCCAAGCACGCCATCGACGCCATCAACAAGTTGCAGAGCCAGATGACCAGCCACATCACCAGCTTCACCCAACCAGCCGCCGCCGCCGCGCTGACCGATCCGCGCGGAAAAGAAAGCGTCGAGCAGATGCGCCAGCAATTCGAGAAGCGCGGTAAGCACATGTGGCAGCGCCTCTGCGCATTGCCAAAAATCACCTGTGTAAAACCCCAGGGCGCGTTTTATTGTTTCCCCAACATCAGCGCCTATTTCCGCGGTGACATCAAAGACGCCGTCACCTTCGCCGCCGCCCTGCTGGAGCGCAACCACGTCGCCGTCGTCCCCGGCAACGACTGTGGCTTCGACACTCACGTCCGCCTCAGCTTCGCCACCAGCATGGAGCAGATCGACAAGGGCATCGACCGCATCGGCGAGTTTTTGGGCAAGTTGGGGAATTAAAACTGAAGGATTTCCACCACTGAGACACGGAGTTCACGGGGGGGGGGGAAATCGAATTCATTTCACAAATCGCGAAATCACCAACTACTTTTCGTCCTCGAAATCCTCTTCCTCGTAATCATCGTCGTCATCATCGTCGTCGGGATTGTCGAAGTCGTCTTCATCGTCATCGTCTTCGTCGTCCTCTTCATCTTCCTCGTCTTCCTCATCCTCCTCGTCGTCGAATTCTTCTTCCTCCTCTTCCTCTTCATCCTCTTCCAGCTCTTCGTCTTCGAAGTCGTCCTCCTCGTCTTCTTCGTCTTCTTCTTCCTCTTCTTCCTTTTCCTCTTTTTCGTCTTCCTCTTCCTCTTCATCGGGCTCGAGGTCTTTCTTCTTCTTGGCGCCTTCGGGGAAGAGCAATTCCAGCCAGCGCGGATCCATTTCATCCAGCGTGCGTACCGCCAGGTCCTCGGCCGGGCATTTGGCTGAAATCAATTGCGCCGCGTTCACTTCGAGTTTTACGCTCATAATTCCGATCCAGAAATCAAATCCCGGGACGAACTAACACACATTCGCATGGCCTGTCAACCGCCAATCCATCGCCTGCCCAAAGACGTGGGCTGGCCCAAAGTGGCGGTATTGGAACGAGCAAGGTAGTTGCCGTCAAGACGAATTGCGAACTGTTTTTTATTTGATGAAAGAGCCTATCCGAATAACTAATGACCCCGCGACGACACGATTTTGGGCCGCCATCAAGGAGCGACGACGAGGCGACCAAGATCATGTGGTCGTAGAGGAGGAGCGACGCAGAGCGCGGCCCAAAAGCGTGTCGCCCGAAGGGTGGGCCGGAAATGGCCCATCTGCGGCGTTGTCGCGACTCAACGACCCGTTCATTCAGGGTCGCTTCGTCGCTCCGCCTAGCATCTGGGCCATTTCCGGCCCATCGCGGGGTCATTAGTTATTCGGATAGGCTCTTATGGGTGCGCAACCGCAGGGCGTTGCCGATGACAGTTACATCGGACAATGCCATCGCCGCCGCGGCAATCAGGGGGTTGAGCAACCCCGCCGCCGCCAATGGAATGGCCACTACATTGTAGATAAACGCCAGGAAAAGGTTCTGGCGGATGGTCCGCATGATGGCGCGGGAAAGCGCAATGGCCGATGCGACGCCACCCACGCCCGAGCCCACCAGTACGATATCGCCGGTTTCCTTGGCCACATCGGACCCCGAACCGATGGCGATCCCCAGATCCGCCGTCGCCAGCGCAGGCGCGTCGTTGATGCCATCGCCGACCATGGCGACGCGCGAATGTTCCTGAAGCTGGCGGATGATGCGGGCTTTTTCGCCGGGTTGGACGCCGCCGTAGAATTGCCCGATCCCCAGCGCCTTCGCCGACGCCTCGACTGCCGCGGGGGCATCGCCGCTGAGGAGGACGGTGCGGAGATTCATGCGATGCAGCCGGGCGACGGCGTCGGCGGAATCGGGCTTGAGATGATCGGAAAAAAGAATTGTTCCGAGCCGGCGCATCTGACCGTTGTTTCCCTGTGCGATGTGGATCGCGGTTCCAGTGGCTTCGTCGGCGGGCGCGCCGTATTTTTTCATCAGCGCCGCGTTGCCGACGAGCAGTCGCTGGCCGTCCACTTCCGCGACGATGCCCATTCCCGCCTCGCTGGTGAAACTGGTCGGCTCTGCAAATGCCAGCCCGCGGCTTCTGGCTTCGGCTACCACTGAGGTGGCCAGAGGATGGGCGCTGAACTGCTCCGCACATGCGGCCAGTTGCAAAATTCTTTCCGCTGTCAGCCCATCCAATGGTTCAATTCTGTCGACCACGGGTTTGCCGGCCGTCACCGTTCCGGTTTTATCCAGCACCACCAACTGAATTTTCTCAGCCGATTGCAGCGCATCGACATCGCGGATGAGAATCCCCCGCCGGGCTCCGATGCCGGTGCCGACCATCAATGCCGCCGGCAAGGCCAAACCCAAGGCGCACGGGCAGGCGATGATCAGCACGCTGCAGGCGGCGTTGGCAATTGTCGCGGCAATTCTGGCGCCGTCCCAGCCATGCGTCGCGCCCCACGCCCACCACAGGATTGCCGTCAATAATGCAACCGCCAAAACGGATGGCACGAAAATCGCCGAAATCCGATCGGCCAACTGCTGCACCGGCGGTTTGCTGGATTGGGCATTGCCCACGAGTTTCACGATCTGAGCCAGTGCGGTTTCGGAGCCGACGTGGGATGCGGTGATAGTGAGCCGGCCATCCACATTGATCGTCCCGCCGACAACGGAATCGCCGGCCTTGCGCAATTGCGGGATCGGCTCGCCGGTCATCATCGACTCATCCACCGCGGATTGTCCCGATTGGACGATGCCATCCAGCGGCACGCGCTGGCCGGGCAGCACGAGCAGTTGATCGCCAACGTCGATTTGCGACAGCGGCGTCTCAACCGGTTGTCCGTTCTCATCCAATTTCAGCGCTGTCGCCGGGGCGAGCGTCATTAATTGACGAATTGCCTCACCAGCCGTTCGGCGCGCTCGGGCTTCGAGCCAATGACCCAGACTAATGAGCGCGAGCAGTCCGCTGGATTCCATGAAATAAAGCGCGGCCGGCATGCTCCAAAATCCGAACACATGGCCGAACCACGCGATGAGGCTGTAGCCCCAGGCAACGGTCGCGCCCAGGGCAATCAACGTGTCCATGTTGGCATTGCCGTGCTTCAGCGCGCGCCACGCGCTTTGGTAAAACCCACGGCCGACATAAATGAGCGCCGCCGTGGAAGTGGCCAGCGCGGTCCAGTCCATCCAATGTGCGTGAATCCCCGCCAGCCGCATGATCCAATGCGTGATTTCAATCGGCAGCCAGAGGAGCATTCCGGCGATGGTTTTGCGCAGCCAGACGTTGCTGGAATCTTCCGCTGGTTGATGTTCGTGATGCGAGGCAACGCTCGCCGAATAACCCGCGTTTGCCACGGCAGCGATGATATTTTTTTCCGTTGCCTCCCCCGGTTCCAGGTTTACCACGGCCTGTTCGGTGGCAAGGCTCACCCGGACGGAGGCGACGCCGTTCACACTGCGCACCGCCTTCTCAACGTGGGAGACGCAACTGGCACAGTTCATGCCTTTGATTTCGAAGATGGTCTCGGTGGCTCCTGTCATTTCTTTGCATTATAGGCTTTGCCGGGCTAGTCACTCCAGTGGCTAGCCAGACGCCGCTCGGCTGGCCACTAAAGTGAGCCAGCCCGGTGAAGCCAGCATTTCCCTTTTTCAGGGAATCTCGTAATCTTCGTGGATCGATGCAAAATGTTTTTCTCGTCGATCATCCGGTGGTGCAGACCAAACTGACGGAGCTGCGCGATTACACTTCCGATCATCGCAAGTTCCGGGCGCTGCTCAATGAGATTGGTTCGCTCATGGTGTATGAAGTGACGCGGGATTGGCCGACGATGCCTCGGCCGGTGCAGACGCCGTTGGAACAAACGATCGGCAAGGTGTTGGCGCGGCGGGTGACGCTTGTGCCGATTCTACGCGCGGGGCTGGGAATGGCGGATGGCGTGCTGCGATTACTCCCCGAAGCGCGGCTGGGGCATCTGGGGGTTTATCGAGATGAAAAAACGCTGGAGCCGGTGTCGTATTATCAAAAACTTCCACCCGACATCGCATCCACCGAAGTCCTGCTGATCGACCCGATGCTGGCGACCGGCGGCAGCGCGCTGGCGGCGGTGGCATTTCTGAAAAAAGCCGGCGTGACGAGTATGAAATTCGTTTGCTTAGTGGCCGCCCCCGAAGGCGTGACCGCGCTGCATCAGCAGCATCCGGAAGTCCAGATTTATTGCGCGGCCATCGATCGCCAGCTCAATGAAAAAGGGTACATCCTCCCCGGACTCGGCGATGCGGGGGATCGGATTTTTGGGACTTGAGAACTCGACCGCCCCGCGCGTCGGCAAGCGACGCGGCTAAAAGCACTCATGTTTGGCCAAACTTTTTCTCCGGGCGATCTGGCGACCATTGCGGTGCTGGTTCTGCTCGAGGGATTGCTGTCGCTGGACAATGCGCTGGTGCTGGGGATTCTGGCCGGGCGGTTGCCGCGAAATCTTCGGATGCGGGCGCTCTTGTACGGATTGATCGGGGCACTGGTGTTCCGGATCGTCGCGGTCGCCTTGGCGGTGTATCTGCTGCGATGGTCGATCATCAAACTGATCGGGGGGATTTATCTGGTTTGGGTGGCTGCCAAATATTTCATCAGCCATCGCCGGCGCAAAATCCGCGCTTTGCCGGATTCCGATCCATCATTCTGGCCGACCGTGTTGGCGATCGAGCTGACGGACATCGCATTTGCCATCGACTCGATTCTAGCGGCCGTCGCGCTGGTTGGTCCGGCGCCGGTAAATTCAGCCATTCATCCCAAAACATGGGTGATTATCACGGGCGGCATGCTGGGCGTCATCTTCATGCGATTTGCCGCCGCCGCATTCGCCCGGCTGCTGGAACGGTTTCCGGGGCTGAATCGCAGTGCATATCTATTGGTGTTGTTGATTGGATTGAAAATGGTGGCGGATTGGGGATTCAATTCGCCGGATTCCTTACATCGCCTGGATTTTCAGAATGCCGGCCGACCCGAATTTTGGATATTCTGGGCAGGAATGACGATTTGCGTGGTAATTGGGCTAATTCCGGGCGAAAAAAATGAGAAATTGTGCAGCGACAAGCCTTGAACCGCTTGTTAGAGTTGGATGAGTAAACAAAAAAACCCCGGGCCAAGGTGTCGTCCGGCCGACCGCCGGCCGGACGACACTGCCCGTGGGAACCAACCGCGCTCCATGAATTTGAGTGACTCGCTCTGTCACCCATAACCATCACCACGACGGTTACGCTCTACCCCATAACAAACATAGTGCCACAGAGCGCATAGATTGAAAAATGATTCACAATCGGCCTTTTTAGTCACTTTTAATCCGTTTTTATCGGCCCCCCGGGCTGAATCGATCTGCCCAGCCCGCTGACCGGTCGCGCGTTTCCTATTCAGTGCCGCTTTTAGCGCGCATGAAATATGCAGATGGAGTCCAAACCCCGCAAAAGCAGGGTGTCGGCATAGCCCGGTGGAAATGCCCCGCTTGACTTTGTCCGGCGTGGTTCCATCATCGCAGCCGTGGCGACGACCCCGATATCCACCCCCACGATTGATCTCCGCCGCCCGGATGCGGCCATTCTGCCAAGATGGGCAATGCCGGCATTCGCCGCGTTATTCGTGTTGGCACTGTTTCTTGATATTCCCATCGCCGGCTGGGTTCATTCGGCGGGACTTAGCGCGTGGTTGAAGGGTGATTTGCCGCACCGCTGGACCCTGGTGGTTCGTTTCCCTGGCCGGTTTTATTTCACCATCGCCGCCTGTGTTGTTCTGATCGCCCTGGCCTTTCGTCGGCATGACCCCCGACCTTTCGACGATGCCGCGCTGGTGTTTTTGGCGGGTGTTCTTTCTGGGGTCAATACCATCCTCAAATGGGCCGTAGGCAGGACGCGACCCTTTCATGACGTCGGATCAATCCACAATGTCCCGGCATTTCATTTGATCCCGTTCCGCGGCGGATGGGATGGGCTATTCTTCGCCGAGCAGAACCTGTCGTTCCCATCTGGCGATGCCAGCCTTGCGTTCGCCATGTCGGCGGCGCTGACGATGGTCGCACCGCGCTGGCAGGCAATCTGGTGGATCATGGGAATCATCGTTGGCATCGAACGGGTGCTGGAAGGGGCACATTATCCCAGCGATGTTGTGGGCGGAGCGATTCTGGGAATTCTGGTCGCCAAGTTGGCGCAGCGGATTCTGAGAAGACCGCCGCCGCAGGCGAACATTTCGCAAAGCGTGTAGACTCTGGTCAAATCAAAAATGCAACCGCCGAGACGCCGAGAGCGCCGAGGAATACAAATTCAATTTTTTGCCACAGATGAACACCGATGAACACAGATAAATGCGGAATAAGAAATTTGTCTTATCTCTGTCCATCTGATCTTTTATCTGTGGCAACAATGCATTTTCTCGGCGTCTGCCTCGGCGGCATCGGCGTCTCGGCGGTTGCATTTATTTCGGAACTGCCGATGACCTACAAAAGGGGGAACGGAGCATGAGCGATTCTGTCGAATCATCGCCGATTGCGCTGTCGCTGGTCGTGCCGGCGTACAACGAGCAGGAAGTCATTCCGGAACTGTTGCGACGAACCGAAGCGGCGTTGAAATCCATCGGAAAACCGTTCGAGATGCTGGTGATCGACGACGGCAGCAAGGATCAGACGCCGCAATTGCTTGCCGATGCCATGCGCGACCGGCCCTGGCTGCGGGTGCTGCGGATGGCGCGCAACGGCGGGCAGAGCGCGGCGTTCGAGGCGGGATTCAAAGCCGCGCGCGGCGCGGTGATCGCCACCATCGATGCCGACCTGCAAAACGATCCGGAAGAAATTCCCCGCCTCCTACCCATGCTCGAAGGTTACGACATGATCACCGGCTGGCGCAAGGATCGGCACGACACGAATTTCCGCCGATTCCAAACCCGCGCGGCCAATCGCATCCGCAACTGGATCAGCGACGAAACCATTCAGGATTCGGCCAGCAGTCTCAAACTCTACAAACGCCATTGCGTGGAAGGCATTTTCCTCTTCACCGGCGCCCACCGTTTCATGCCGACGCTGGTAAAAATGCGCGGCTACACGGTTCTGGAGACGCCGGTGAAACATTCCCACCGCTACGCCGGCACGCCGAAATACGGCTTCCGCAATCGCGCCTGGCGCGCGTTCATGGATTTGCTGGCGGTGCGATGGATGAAGAAAAGATTTTTGAGATATCAGGTGAGTGAAGTCCCGCGGTCCCCTCTGATCCCCTCGCCCGGTACTCCGGGAGAGGGTTAGGGTGAGGGGTCTTTTTTTTCTCGAAAAGAGCGAGCGATATTCCGGATCGGCCCTCACCCCATCCCTCTCCCAGAGTACCGGGAGAGGGGGAAAACTTTGTCTACTTTCCCAATTGCAACACGAAATACAACACGCCCAGAATTGCCGCGACGATGCCCCAGCAGCCGAAGAAACCGATGAAATCCTTGCGTTTCCAATTCTTCACGCGCCAATCGGAATTGGGAAACAGCAGATAATGATCCTGCCGATGCGGGTCGGCGATGCTGAGTTCAATTTCGTGCTGATCTTCTTCGGGCGTCGGAGCGACCGGCGTGCACATCTTGGCGTAGAAGCGGCGAACGAGATGTTCATCAGCGCGACGCGTGAACAAACTTACGGCTATGAGCATGACAAACGGAAAGAGCCCATCGACCAGCCAGCGCGTGCCGGTGATCGTGGCGGGGGTGAGTCGCTCCAACTTAAATCCGACGGATTCGAGAAGATAATTCTCGACGCAAAATCGACCATTGCCGCGAAGTGGGGAATTTGAATCTTGCGCATTTTCCCGGCTGATGGAGTCAAAGAAAACCGGCGATGGAGCGACCTTGCGATCATATTGAATTGCCGCGCCCACCTGATCCGCTTGGCCGGATGCGACATCGGCGGCGGTGGCGGAGCGCAGGCTTCGTACGGTGTACGGATCGGTTTGCAGCAGGAGGCTCGGTAACTCGCGAAATGATTGCGACAAGGGCAGAAGCGACGGAAGGATGATCACGCCGATAATCCAGACGGCCAATCCGAAGCCCACCGCTTTGGCCGTCAGGCGACGCCAGGTGTAAATCAGGATGACGGCACAACCAAAGAACGTATTGAAGGTGACCAGATTGGATACCTGTCCCGCGCGAAGATAGTGGCGAGGCGTCTTTCCCGGAAAAAGCGGCTCATAAATATTCCGTGTGATCAGGGCCGACACGGAAACCGCCTGCACACCCATCATCGGCATCAAACCCAGGATCATGCCCGAGAGCATCACACCCGTGAGTCCCGGCACGAGCAGCCGATTGGAAAGTGCGCCCCACGCCAAATCCGGATCGGAAAGATTGGTCAGCAGCGCAATGGCCAGCAATCCGCACATCATCCAGGCGATGAGCACGAGCCGCTTGGAGAATCCGCCGGAGATCATGCCGAATCGGGCCGTGTCCTCATCCTTGGCCGAGCCGGCGGTGGACATGTTATGGACGATGCCGACCACTTGGACGAGGCTGGCGATGAAGAATCCGAAAATCGAAAACCACGTCAGATCGCCCATGATGTTGTATTTTTCCAGCGGCACATGCGCGTGCAGCCCGGCGAATCCGCCAATGGCGTGCAGCCCCAGCGGGATCAGGAGCAGCGACATCACCAGAATGAGCAATCCCTGAATGGCATCCGTGATCGCCGCCGCCCGAAGCCCGCCCATGGTGATGTAAATCCCCACGATCAGGCAGTAGCTGAAATAGAACGGGATCTTGGAGACGTAGGTGATCGTCGAATTGAGATCGCCGTTGACGAAGCGCGTGTGCAGCGCCATGTAGCGGTCGTCCGTTCCTGGCAGCGTGCCGCGCGCTACCTGCGAATTGAGATTCTGATATTCGTTATAATCGGAGATGTCCTGGCGATCCTGATCGGTGTAGGCCGATTCCGGCTTGACGATCATCGCGGCCGCTACCTTGTAAACCGACACGTTCGCCAGGCCCATGTAGATCAGGGCGATGAAAATATTGAACACTGCGTAAGCCGTCGCCAGGCCTTTGGAATCGAATCGGTCGACGAACAAATCGGCCATGGTGGTCAGCCGCGCCCGGCGATGCCATGGCTGGGTGAACCAGAAAAACGGGGTGATAAATAAAGTTTGAAACCCCGCCCCCCAAATTCCGCCGACACCCTGCTTGTAAACATTTCGGGAGATCGCCAGCGCCCCGGTCGGATCGGTGGAGTTGCCGAAGTTGAGGAAGAATTGAAGAAGTTTCCCCAACTTTCGGCCGCCGAGGAAAAAATCGGATTCGGTTTTGAGTTTCCGGGAGACCGCCACGCCGATGCCGAGCGTGGCCACGATGAAACCAACGATGACGAAGATATCGATGAGATGCAGGCCCCAATACATTACCGGGCAAACCTCCAATTCCGCCGAATCTGATCCAAAGAGGCCGAAGTTTAGCAGGGTTGGGGGTGGGTTGCGAGTTATGCCTTTTGATGATTCTCGGCTACAATTGCCGTCCGTTCAGAGAAGCCAACCGACCGATTTAGCTGCAGAAATTATGGGAAACGAAGCGCCGCCATCCCTGAATTATGCGACGCCCGGCATCGCCTGGCCACCGGTGGAAGAGCCTTATGCGCAGCTAAAAAAACGGGCTCGTGATTATGGCAAGCAAACGATTCTCTGGTGTTCGATCATTGGAGGCTTTTCCCTGGCGGATCGTTTGGGCATCCTCGGGCCGAAGATCGCGCCGACGCCAAAAATCACCACAAGCGAGATTCTTAATTTCCTGCCGGAAGGGCTGGTTTATCTAGTACTGCTCTGGTGGGGCATCGGGTCATATCTTCTGCGCCGATGGGTGCGCCCCATCGCCTTGGTGCTCGGCAGCATGGTTTGCCTTTTTGGGATATTCGGCGCCGTCGCGGAGATATTCATGATTCCCGCCATCTTCAAATCGCCCAGCGCTCAATCTCAGGGATCGCTGGCATTTTCAGGAACTTTTCTTGGGTTCTTACTCATCTCAATGCTCTTCGGTGCGCTGCTTTTCATCGTCTCGCCCGCCCGTATTGTTACCTTCTATAGAAAGCCCGAAGTGAAGGCGATGCTGGAGCACTACGACCCGGTTCCACGTTGGACAGACGAGCGCCCATTGCCCTTGCTGGCAACAGCATTTGTGCTTTTCATTTTCGCATGCATCGGCATTGCCAATTTGCCTCAGGCGATTGCCGATTCCCACGCCGGCACGATCGTCGAGATCGGGAAGATCACGTTTTTCTCCGGTCAAAGCATAGTTGCAATGATTCTTGCCTGGCTGGTGCTGCGAGCGCGGTCAATGGGTTGGTGGGGAACAATTGCATACCTGATGGCATTCGGACTCTATAGCCTCTGCCATGGCGCGTGGCTCGGATTTGTTTTCGAAATAGCGCCGATCGGCTGGCTCCTCTACACCCGAAAATATTTCCGCCAACCGCCGGTGATCTCCGCAGGCGCTCAACGCTCGCAGTGATTTGCCTTTCTCCTTGACATCCCCCCCACCCCGCACAATTATCCCACGCCATGCCTACCCCGTCGTGGCCCGCGATTCTCCGCCACGGGTGTTTCTGGGGGTTGCTTGCTCTGGCACTGGCCGTTCATGTGGCGGATTTCCCGCCGCGATATCAATTGCGAAATCTGGATGAGCGGCCGTATGTCGAGGGTGGGTTTGCGCTGTGGGAGGGGATCACGCCGACATACAAATATTCGCCGGCGGGTCCGCAGACGTGGATCAGTTGGGGATTCGCGGCGGTCGAGTCGGCGCGGGATTATTTCCAGCCATCGCCCCGTCAACAATCCGCGCCGTTTGTATTGCGGCCGTTCATGGCGGGGAGCCGGGCGCTGTTTGATCTCTATCATGACTGGAGCATCCCGCGCTGGGTCGAGGTGGGCGCGAACATCGCCATCGCCATCGCCGCCGTGGCAGCGGGATTTGGATTGGGATTCAAGCGCGGCGGATTGCCCGGGGCGCTGCTCGTCGGCGGACTCACGGCATTTCTGCCGATCTTCATCGATCTCGGCGATGAAGCCCGGCCGTATGTGATGGCGTGGGGCATGGGAATCATCGCGCTTTACTACAGCGCTTCCTCGCCGACATCGCGCGCATCTCCCAGGGCCTCTGCCGTCTGGATGGGTCTGTCGATTGCCACGCGAATCGACATGGTGCTGCTTTTCCCGCTGGCGCTGGCGGATTTGTGGGAACCGGGCGAGCGGGTTGTCCTCCGGCTGGGACGGTTGGTGCGATATGTTGTCATCGCGTTGGTGGTGATGCAGTTGGTGTCGCCGTGGGTGCTGACGAATCTGGTGGGGAATCTGCGGATCATCGCCACCGTGCGACTCGCCGAGCCTGCCACGGGGCCTGTGCCGATTTCGCAGACCATTTACAATGTGATGATCGGACAGGGATTGATCGTGGCGATCTTGCTCGTTGCGGCAGCGGTGATCTGGGCACAACCGCCGCGTGTCTGGCTGCAAAGAGGCGTTGCGGTCTACGCGTTGCTACTGGCGCTGACGATGCTCAAAGCAACCGAGTGGGGACTTCAACATCAGGGCGGCCCGCTGGTGGTGCTGATCGTGGCATCCGGAATCGGCGCCGCGGCGGCAGCGGCACGATGGCCACGCTGGGTCTGGCCGGCCGTCGCGGTCGGAGTGATCCTGCCAGCATTTCAAACCGCACGATTTGTTTTGGATCGCCGAGATTATGTCCCCGCCCCGTCCACCGAGTGGGTGAATACCCATGTCGTGCCTGGCACTCGGGTTTACATGTCAGAAGGCATTCACGATCCGCTGCCGACGCGCGTGGCATCCGATGCACTTTGGAATGAAGTCGCCGACCCCGATGCGTGGATGAAAAAAGAATCCAACGCACTGCAGCGATTCAGTTCCGCCACCAGCGATTTCCCCCGCGCATTTTCCGAAGAAAACATGATCGTCGAGCGCGGCATCCGGCGCGAATGGTTCATCCTCGGCGACGACGATTCCAGCGATCCGCGCTTTGATATCCGAGTCTTCACCGAATCCCCTGTTTTCGGCATCAAAGCCGACCCCGCATCCATCGAAGCGGCATACAAAAGCACCGGCGGAATCCTGATCGCCCCAGCCAATTACGACGACGCTTTAGGGCCGCCGATAATTGAATGGCTCAATTCCAAAGGCGACGGCGTGCGAATTTATTGTTCGTCGCCATCATTTCTAATCCCATCGCCTCACTGACGGATGCAAAAAAATCTCCCCTCCTCCGGTACTCCGGGGGAGGGCTGGGGAGGGGGCCGAACTTCGATTGGGCTCCGCGAAACCCCCACCCTATCCCTCCCCCGGAATACCAGAGGAGGGGAAAAGACTGCGAACCGCGAACACCGTTGTGTGATTGACATACCCCAACCCGCATCATAGTTTGCCAATGTTCCGATTCTCTCGCCCGCCTCTCTCCAATGACTTTGAACCATAACCAGTCAAGCCGAGTCCAGTCCATCCAAGCGCGACAGGATTGTTCATTCCTGCGTGGCCGGTGTTTCGGGGAATGTATTGTATTGGTGCTGATCATTTTTTTAGTTTACTCGCCCGTGCTGTTCGGGCATTTCGGATTTCGTGACGACTATCGGTGGCTGAATGCGGAAGTGCATCACGACCACCGATACTTGCAATTCAACATCGCCCAGGGGCGGGCGATTAATGGGCTGGCCGAGGATTTGCTCTTTTCGCGGATCAAGTACATTTCGCAACTCGCCGGGGTTCGCTTGCTGGCGGTCTGTTCACTGGCGGCGATGGCGCTGGGGATTCGGCGGGGTTTGCTGCGCGCCGGGTGGCCACGAAGCATCGCGCTGGCCGGCGGGCTTGTGGCGGCAACACTGCCGGCGGCGCAGGTGTATGCGGTCTGGGCCCTGTGCGCCATCGAATCGATGGGTGGCGTCATCGCCATCGCCGCCGCGGCGCTGGCCGCGGAGTCAATCGCAAATGTTTCGCCAATGCGGCGGAGTATTTTCGCAATCGCGGCGACGCTGACATTTTTGATCTCTCTGATGATCTATCAGCCGGTGGCCATGCTCTTTTGGGTGATGGTTGCCATCGACCTGTTTCGTCCGACCGATCCGCCCGAGCGCCCGCTACCGCGATTGGCGTGGTATGTCACGATCGCCGCGGTAGCTTTGGGCCTGGCGTTTGTTTTCTATCAACTGGGCCTGCGAAAATATCCGTGGGTCTTCTCCGCGCTGGACATGCCGCTGGATCGTTCGCATCTGGCCGGATTCAGCGATGCGTGGGCCAAATTTTCCTGGTTCATCCACGCACCGTTGGTGGACGCACTCAATTTCGGCAACATCATTTCCTCCGGTTGGATCGCCGTTGCCGTCGGCGTTTTTATTCTCCTTGGCCTGCCGGCCTTTTTTCACGGCGGCGTTGGTCGGCGTGCGGCGATGCTGCTCTTGGTAGCCGCACTCGTCATTGCAGCGTATCTCCCCAACTTCCTCACCGCCGCCGATTCAGCGGGTTACCGCACCCAACCCGCATTGGAATGCCTGATGGCTTTTTATCTCCTCGCAGCGGCGCACGGTTGGCAAAGAATCATCGCCAAACCGATCGACTCCGAAAACTTTCTGCCAACGTGGATTCCGATGTCTTTCGCCCTCGCCAGCGCCGCCGCCGCCGCGTGTCTGGTCACGATTTGTTTCGTTCGGCCACAGGAAAAGGAATTGCAGTTCGTTCGATCACTCCTGACTCGCGACAAAGTTGTCGGTGCCCAGCGAGTGGTGGTGATCAATGCTCAATGGGAAGACGGCATTTCCCCGATATGGCATCACGAATTTGGCACGCCGTCCTCCGGCTGGCCGCCGGCGGCGACGGGCTTGGTGGCACTCGCGCTGCGCGAGAAATTTCCCGGTCATGCAAACATTCCCGTGACCGTCGACTATTCGCTGTCCGTTCCGATCGATAACGGCAATGCTAGTTTCCCATCGGATATGTTAGTGATCGATCTTCGCCAATTGCGCCGCGTCGCTCCGTGACCATTTCACCCCATGACTAGAACAAACATCACAAGCACCGACGCGTTGTTGAGCGCATGCGCCGTCATCGAGGCGACCAGACTGCCGCGCTGCTCTCGCAATGCCGCCAGCACCAGTGCAATCGACCCCAGCACCGGGATCGCCGCCCAGCCCTGTGGATGAATCCCCGCGAAAATCAGGCTGACGACAATTGCTGAAATCGGCCAGGAAAATCGGCGGCGAAGATGCCCAAGGAGCATGCCACGAAACATCAACTCCTCGGTAATCGGAGCAAACACGCAGGCCAAAAACAGGAGAAACAGCCGTGGCCAGCCGCCGTTGAGAAGATCATCCACCAGCGGATGCTCGAAGAGCGGATGCTCCGCGTTGGCGCCACTTCGGCCGACGAGAAAGCTGGTGATAATCGCTCCGATAATAAGGATCGGAATTCCCGCGAGATATCCGCAGATGCCCGCGAGCATTTCGCGCGGGATTCCGCGCCCTCGGTTCCATCCCAACGCCTCCCCCAGCGCCGGCCAGGAACCGCCGCGCTGATGAACCCAGAGAAGTGCCAGAATCACGGGAATCAGCAGTAGTGTCTCCCACCCCAAGCCATGAATGTGCCAATGGGTCACTCGCGCAACCAGCGGCAAACCCACGAGCAGTATCATCATGGAAAGCAGATAGACCGCGAATCCCTCCAGCATCGCATCGGCCATTGAAGAATCGGCCGGGTGAAATTGCGGCGGCGTGCGGTGATGGATGAATTGAATGGTGAAGACGATCAGCAGCGTGAGGCCGCCGAAGAACGCGCCGCCAAAAAGCAGTAGCGCGACGATCGTCGAAATGAATGTTCGCAAGGCGGCGCGATTCACTTCCTGATGCATCTCGCTATTTGGGCCATCCGCTTGCGCTGCTGCCAGCTTGCCGCTCCAGCCGTAGGTGTCGATCAATTGTTGCCGGTCATCGGCGGGGAGATTGCCGGTGGTGTAGAGGGCATCCAGAACATCGATGTCATGAATCTGTGAGTCCGTCGCCTTGGTCTCGTCGATTTTGCTCAGTTGTCGAAGGGCCTGCGTCTTGCCCTCCGTCTCGGAGATGACGGGGATGAGGCGAATCTGATCTTCCGGCGTGGTGGCGCTGCGCCAAAGATCATCGGCCATCGATCCCACCACCGCGCCCGATTGTTGTGTGATTTGGAAATTGCCCAGCAGATATCGGCTGCCCATTTCCAGCCGAAATTCAGAAAGGTCCGAGACGTTAGAAACCTGGCGGCTCTTGGAGATGGCGTCGCTCAATGCAATCGCGGCAATCGAGGCGACGATCAAAATCCACGAGACGGCAATCCGCATTCCGGCAGTAGAGCAATTAACAGACGATTGTCCAATGAGCTACTGGCATGCAAAGAGTCTCCCCCTCCTCCGGTACTCCGGGGGAGGGCAGGGGTGGGGGCCGAACTTTGATTGGGCTCCGAGAAACCCCCACCCTATCCCTCCCCCGGATTACCGGAGGAGGGGAAAAGAGGCGTACCAATTTATCGGCGATAGTAGTCGTTGCCGTAGCCGTACGTCCGCACCGGAACAGAGTAGTAATATCCGCGCACGGGATATTGATAAACGGGCGCGGAGTAAACCACCGGCGTCGAATAATAAACCACGGGCGCCTGTGCATACACCACTGGCGGGGCCGCGACGACCACGGGCGGCGGCGTGTAAACCACTGGGGGCGGGCAATAGGAATACGTCGGGGCACTGTATGTGTAGGCCGGGGCGCAGGCGAAACCAAATGCCGGGCCGCATGAGCGGTAGCCATGGTCGGCAAATCCGAATCCCACAGCGCCGAGATTAAAGCCAAAGAAAAAGCCGCCGCGATCGCGCGCCGAGGCGAAACTCGGCAGCATGGCAATCAGTGCGGTCGCTCCAAGCATTGCAATACGTTTCATGGCACAACTCCTTCGGATGTTTTTTCTCCCGTCCATCCGTAAAGACACGCACCGGCTTCAGAATGTTAGGCGGTTGGGAAATGTGAGCTTTTAGATTCAGCGCAATCCGTTGTCCTGACTACTCTTGCGTGACAAGATTATCTCGATGCACCACTTCATCATACGCCGCCTCGGCGAAGAGTTGGCGCACCTGCGCTGTCTTCATCCCACAAATTTTGGCCGTGTCGAGTGAGGAATAATTGCTCAGGCCCTGCGCGACCAGTTTGCCGGCCGTGGTCTCGATGGCGATGACATCCCCGCGCGCAAATTCGCCTTTCACCTTCACGATCCCCGCCGGCAGCAGGCTGCGATTCATCTCCACCAAAGCTTTTCGCGCCCCATCATCAATTACCACCGCACCCTCTGGCCGGACCGATCCGATCCATCGGCTGCGGGAGGATCGCTTCCGGGATGCCGGCACAAAAAGCGTGCCGATTTCTTCCCCGCTCAGAATGCGCCCCAGCACATCCGGCATTCGCCCATCCGCCAGCACCATCGTCTCGCCCGCATCCGTCACCATCCGCGCCGCCTGCAATTTGGAATCCATCCCGCCCCGGCCCAGCGCCGATTTCTCCGGCCGAACGTGCTCGCGCGCTTCGTCCACGTTCTTCACCAGCCGCAGCGGATTGTTTTGCGAATCCAGCAAGCCATCCACGCCGCTCAACAGAATCAGCACGTTGGCCCGCAGCGCATGTGCAACCAGCGCGGCCAGGATGTCGTTGTCGCCGAAGGTGATCTTCACCAATTCCGTGGTGCTCACCGTGTCGTTTTCATTGACGATGGGAATCCCGCCGAGTTCGTGCACCGCCACGATGGTGTTGCGGAGATTCAGAAATCGCGTTCGGTCATCGATATCCTGGCGAGTCAAAAGAATCTGCGCCACATGCAACTGATTCCGCGCAAACGCCCCCGCCCACACATCCATCAACCGCCGCTGCCCGATGGCGGCGACGGCCTGCAGCATGCCCAAATCCGTCGGCCGCTTAGCCAATCCCAATTCACTGACTCCGCACCCGATCGCCCCGGAGCTGACGATAGTGACGCGCAATCCCTTGGCGCGCAGAGCCGCCACTTGATCTGCGATTCCGGCCACAAATTCCGCGTCCACCCGGCCGTTCTTATCGCTGAGCAATTGCGTGCCGAGCTTGACGACCACGGTCTGGGCAGGAGCAAGATGTTCCGAGCGGTTGGACATGGGGGAGGATTCTAATAGGAGAATGCGGGACGGCCATCGGGTCGGCTCGTATTCTTATAATCCACCGTCAAAATGCCGCATAAAGCTCGGATAATTGTTTAAACGGTCCTGCGTCCGGGATGTAGATATTGAAGCGGATCGTTCTGGCATTCGGCAATTTTATTTGATAAACTGCTTAGTGCCTTGAGCTGTTGCATTTCCGGCGAAGGTCCGCGTCTGGTGAGAAAACGCTTCTGGTGAAGATTCGCATCTTGCGGTGAATTGGAGGGAAAATATGTGTTCCAGAAAGCGACCTGGCAAGTCCGTCGCGCTCAGTTTGGCCGTCGGAGCGGCCGTCGCCAGCATCCCCCAGCTTGCCCGCGCGACCATTTCGGTCACCGCATCGGGTAGCAATTACATCGTCAACAATGGAGATCTCAAGGTCACCTTCAGCCCCTCGGGCGATGACCTCACCTCCATCGAGCTCGACCTGAGCGGCGGGTCGAACAGCCCCAACCTCCTGAACTCGAGCACCTCGGAACTCGACGAGGAATTTGCCGGAACGCCGTTCGAGACCAACACCGCCGGCACATCCAGCGGCATTCAGCAAACCGCCAATTATGTGGACATGTGGACCACCGTCGCCTCCGGCGGGCCGACCAACAATCCGAATCCCATTACATATTCGTTCCACTATGTGATGTTCAACAACGATCCGAACATCAGTTGCTATGAGGTGCTAAACCACTCATCCACCGATCCGGCTACCAGCGTTGGGCAGGGGCAGTTTCTTTTCCGCGGCAATCAAACGTATTTTCCAAATCTCTATCAGGTAGCCACCGGGCCAAACGATTTGGCGCCGGTGACAACGCTCGGCGTCCCGAGCACCAACACGAATTTCTCCACTGCCACCGCGCAGGCCGGCCGAACGGTTCAGAATGTCACCTACGACCTGACCGGAACCGGAATCCCCGGCGATAACGGCACTAACTTTTTCACCAAATACGATTACTCCACCTACACCCAGTTCTTCCAGGCCGAGACGATGTACGGCAGCAGCTATGCGGTGTCCGAGGTCGATCCCTCGATCGACACCCTGACCGGCGGCCCGACAAAACAGGAACTCGCCTGGACCGATCCGGGCATCCTCAACATGGAATTCCTTTCGGATCACTACGGCATCGACGGATCGGGCAGCGGCGCGTATCCGGGTTATGCGTACTATCCCACGCAGGGTGTGAATACGACCAAACTTTTCGGCCCCTACACATTCCAGGTCGAAGGCGTCGGCACGAACTCCGCGGCGGCGATCAACCAGCAGGCGATCAATTCCATCCCCACCGATCAGGCCAACTTCGCCACCGATTCCGAACTGGCGGCCAACGGATATTTGAACGATTCCCAGCGTGGCGAGGTGCAAATCTCCGCAACATCCCCGGTCGGATGGAGTTCCAACACGGTCAACAACACCGTGGTGCTCTCCGAGCCCGGCGTGAATATGCAGGAATCCACGCAGGGATACGAATACTGGGCCCAGTTGGCGTCGAACGGCACGGTCAACATCACCAACGCCGCTCCCGGAACCTATCGCCTCACTCTCTACCAACTGGGCCAATGGGGCGAGACGCGCGTCGATGGCGTTCAGGTACAGGCCGGCCAGATCAGCATCCCGAAAAATCTGACATTCACTCCCGAAAATTTCGGAAGCTCCCCACCGATCTGGACCATCGGCACGCCCAACCGATCCTCCAACGAATTCATGAACGGCTCCAACGCCTCCGGCGCCGATCAGCGGCAATATTATGGCGCTTACGATTTCTGGGCCGAGGAACAGGCCCTGGGAACGCCCGGATATGTGTCTTACCAGGCCACTACCGAGCCGCTGCAGGGCATCACCAACACTTCCACGCCGTCGCAGTGGATCAACAATCAATGGTACACGTTCGATCCGCCGCTTTACGACCCGAACAACCAAACGTCCGACGAATACAACTATAAAGCGCCGGCATATGTTCAGGCCTACACCACCACCAATGCCGGCGGCACTGTCACCTATGGGCCATCTGTTTATCACGGAGCGCCGTGGCAGGTTCACTTCACTGTGACGCCGTCACAGATCGCTCAGGGCCAGTATGTCGTTCTCTCCGTTGGCGTCGTCGCATTGGACGCCAGCCTCACTATCTCCCTTAACAACAAAAATTCCGAAACCTGGAGCTACAACAATTTCTCCCCGGACGATCCGATGATCCGCAGCGGCGACGCGGCATTCTACCAGTGGGCCGCGTTCCAGTTCCCAACCTCCGATCTCAACGCGGCCGGAGCGGACGACGTGTTCGCCCTGAGCGTCAGTTCTCACACTGACGGCGTGATGTACGATGCGCTGCGCATGGAAATCACCAACAACTCCGCCAGTCCCGCCAGCACGGGTTGGTACGATTACACCTATATCAACGGCAGCGACACTGCGCCTATCGATTCCAACGCCCTTGCGGCCGTCAATTCCTTCACCCCCGTACCGGAGCCGGCATCGCTTGGATTATTGGGGGTCGCCGCCATGGGCTTCATGCCCAGACGACGGAGATCGCGGCGACTGCCGACGATCTCTTATTAACTTACCAACCAATCCCCCAATTCCCCATCCCACCGGAACTAGTGGAATGCAGATCGCATAGTAGTACAACCAGCACATTGAATCGCCATCACCGGGATGTATCAACAGAAGGATCGTAAACAATATCAGCAGCATGTGGGCGGTGAACAAACCACCGTAGTAGAAACCCGCAGATGCCTTGCCGAACCGTCTAAGAAGCCAGCAAATTATTTGCGGCAAACCGACTATTACCGCGTTCGGAATAGCAATGACGAATACTCCCGGTATTTCCGGGGCGGAAAGATGGTTGCCGCCAAAAAAGCCGAGAATGACGATGGATAGCCACGGCAGACCTAATACCCACAAAGCGGTGATGAACCGCGCCTTTAGATTTCGCGGTGGCCGGTTTGCGGCAGCGTAGGCCAATATCTTCAATTTCTCCGCCATTTAACGTCCCACAGTGCCCACTGTGTTACTCGGTCTCAACATCGGAGAAGCGATTTCACTAGAAATCATTTTACCTCAACCGTCACCATCGTCCCGCATTCCGGACAACGCTGCGGTGTAGCGCGGAGATCGTAGCCGCAGTGGCGGCATAATCCGTTGCGGATCCGATCCTCCGCCCGCCGGCGGCGGCGAAAGAGGGTGAATCGCCAGAAAGGCAATATTGCGGTCAGGAGAAGGAGGAACCATGCCGGGGCGTCGACCGCGCGTTCCGGGCCCATCACTCCTGTGGTGGTAGCGGTCCAATTTGGCGAGCCTACTTCCGACGCGCTAAAAAACTCTGCTTTCGAAGCGCCGAACCCGAAACGAAGGTTGCCGGAAAGAAAAGTGCGATTCATCGCCGGCAAAATGCGAATCATTTGGAAATGTGTATCGAAATTCATGGGAAGCCGCCGTCCTTTATTCAAAATCACGATTCCACGTTGCGGCACGATCTTGAAAGTTCCCGCGTAGGTTTCCCTCCAATTCAACTCGCCAACGCCGTTTGCGGCTTGGACCTCGCCTATATTGCCAATGATCAATTCGAAATAAATCCTGTAACTCATCGCCCAGATGACCGTTGTTGTGAGGAGGAGCAACACAGAAAGCGCGACCAGCAGATCAACGAACCATCGACGAAGGCGGGGCATGGGGATCATTCTACCGCCGTGGACGAGGAAAGAGGGAACATTTCTTCGTGTAGCCGGCGAGCTTGCTCGGCGATGGCGCCTTTTCTCTTATTCCCCTCCCCTGGTACTCCGGGGGAGGGATAGGGTGGGGGTTTTCTCCGCGAGTGCCGCCCGACATCCGAACCCCCACCCCTGCCCTCCCCCGGAGTACCAGGGGAGGGAGAACCTTCATGGGGCAACACTCGTCGTTGGCAGATGAAAATTATCCCGCAACCGAATATCCCGCGACGAGCTTCCCACCTCGATTGTGAAATCATCGCTCTGCGCCACCCAGCCGGATTTTGCGGGGTCGTAATATGCGAACGCATCTCGCTTCAGCGGAATCGAAATCGTTTTCTTCTCGCCGGCGGCGAGGGAGACTTTGGCGAATCCTTTTAATTCCTTTTCCGGCCGGGGCAACGCGGGATTGGCTTCGTGGATGTAGACCTGCGCGACTTCCTCGCCGGCGCGCGAGCCGGTGTTGGTGATGTCGCACTGGACAGTCAGGATTTTTTCATCCGTGCCGGGAATTAGTTTCAAATTGGAATAATCGAACGTCGTGTAAGACAGGCCAAAACCGAACGGGAAGAGCGGCTCGATTTGTTTGGTGTCGAACCAGCGGTAGCCGACGAGGATTCCTTCCTTGTATTCGACCACGCCATTGGAACCGGGGTAGGCATTCAAAGCGTGTGCGGGTGAATCGGATAATTTTTTCGGGAACGTGCAGGGGAGTTTGCCGCTGGGATTCACATCACCAAAGAGAATTCGGGCCAGCGCGTTTCCGCCTTCCATGCCGCCGTACCAGGCCTGCAGGACGGCGGGGACTTGATCGAGCCACGGATCCATTTCAATGGCCCCGCCAGATTCGATGACGACGATGGTGTTGGGATTGGCGGCGACGACCTGGGAGATCAGATCATCCTGGTCACCGGTCAATCGCAAATCTTTTCGATCGCCGCCTTCGCTGTCGTAGCCTTCGAGATGATTCAGGCCCGCGACGAAGATCACCACATCGGCGGCCTTGGCCGCATCCACCGCACGAGCGAAACGGTCGGGGCTGATGTCCGTCGCCGGGCGCGTCGTCCGACCGGCGCGCTGGGTGGGCTGGGCATATCCCTGGGAATAAATCACATTCACCCGGCTGCCGACGCGATTGAGAATTCCTTCCAGAGGAGTAACTTCATAAAACGCCTTGATCTCCGCCGACTCACCGCCGTGGGCCAGTTTCAAATCAGCGTTCTGCCCGATGACGGCGACGGTGTGAATCTTGCTGATATCCAGCGGCAAAATATTTCGATCATTTTTGAGGAGCACCATCGACTCTTCGGCGATTTTTCGCGCGGTCATCTGATGCTCCGGGGTGTTGATCGACCCGCGCGACGGCTGCGTGGCCGGGCCGCCGTCGGTCATGTGCAATGCGAAAATCACCCGCAGATTGCGGCGGACTTTGTCGTCCAGCCCGGAGATCGGATATTCGCCGGATTTGAGCCCGGCCAGATATGGATCGGCCAAAAAATATTGATCGAATGGCTTGCTCGTGCCCATCTCCAGATCCATCCCGTTGAGCGCGGCCAGCTTGGTGTTGTGCACGCCGCCCCAGTCGGACATGGCCAGGCCCTTGAATCCCCATTCGCCCTTGAGGATTTTGTTGAGCAGGTAATCATTTTCGCAGCAGTGCTGGCCGCGGATTTGGTTGTACGCCCCCATCACGCACAGCACGCCCGCCTCCTGGACGGCGGCGCGAAACGCCGGGAGATAAATTTCCCGCAGCGCCCGCTCGTCGAGTTCGACATCAATCGAATTTCGCTGTGTTTCCTGATTGTTGGCGGCGAAATGTTTGGCGGTAGAGGCCACGCCCTGAGCCTGTTCGCCTTTGATGTAATTGACGGCGATGCGGGAGGTGAGGAACGGGTCTTCGCCCATGTATTCCCAGTTGCGGCCACAAAGAGGGGTCCGCTGAATGTTGAGCGCGGGGCCGAGCATGATCTGTTTGCCCCGGCGAATGGCTTCCTGCCCGATGACGGTGCCGTAGGCAGTGGCCATGTCCGGATTCCACGTCGCCGCCAGCGCCAGATCGCACGGAAGATAGGTCACCCAATCATCCGTGTGATTCGCCGACCGCCAGCTCATCGGCCCAATGTCCTCGCGCACGCCCATCGGGCCATCGGAGAGCCAGCGCTCGGGAATCCCCAGCCGTGGAATGCCGGCGACGGAGAAATAGGTGTTGGCGTGGATGAGGGAGACTTTTTCCTCGAGCGTCATTTGGGAGATCAGATTGTCGATTTTGGTTTCGGTGTCGTCAGCGCGAGCGGCGGAGGCAAAAATAAAAATAACGAGAACGATGGAGCGAAGGTGTCGCATGATATTCCTCGAAAGCCTTCCGTTCTTCACCCCCTCCCCTGGTATTCCGGGGGAGGGCAGGGGTGGGGGTTTGTATTTTTCGCGGCGTTCCTCACATCGAAGACCCCCCACCCTAACCCTCCCCCGGATTACCAGGGGAGGGGAAAGAGGGGAGCGGGGTTACGGCATTTGCACATCAACTACGCTTCCGCTGTACGTCACGCTTTTGTCGGTCGGCGGATCGAACGTGAATCCGACCGGCTTTTTGTCGGTAATGAATACGATGTTGAAAGTCCGCTGATTCAGCATTCGCGGAAACGATCCCTGTCGCTCGCCGATGGTCAGCGTTTTGGCGGCTTCGTTCCATCGCAAAGGAATAATCGCAAAATCACCGTGCTCGTAGTTGTAATTGATGCCCTCGTCTTCATACAGATCGAACGCGCCGTCCGTGCCGGTATAAACAAAAAGCGTGATCGGATCCTCCGGTTTCTCGGCGGCGTATTGCAAATCCGGACCGAACGGGACAATCGATCCGGCTCGCACGGAAACGGGCATGATGTCGTATGGAGCGGATGCAACTTCGGATTCGCCGCCGCGCGATTTTTCGCCGGTCCAGAAATCGTACCAATCGGCGCCAGAGGGCAAGTGCAGCATTCGGCTGCGGGCTTTGTATGTGGTGATTGGGCTGACTAAAAATGGCGGGCCGAAAAGATATTCATCGGTGATCTCTCGGGAATTTTTATCATCGGGGAAGTCCATCACCAGTGGCCGCATGATGGTCGCGCCATTGCGCGTCACATCGGCCGCGAGGGAATAAATGTACGGCAACATGCGATAGCGCAGGCGGTCGAATTTCAGAAGCGTTTGGTATCCGGGGCTGGTTTCGCCGCCGAATTCCCAGAGTTCGCGGTTGGGGTATTCACCGTGGATGCGCGTCAGCGGGCAGAATGTTCCAAACTGAAACCAGCGAGTGAAGAGCTCGCGCCACTCGTCGAGATCCGCTGGATCGGGCGTGTGCGAGGAGAATCTCGCGGGCACTGAGAAACCACCGATGTCCATGGTCCAATAGGGGATGCCGGAGATGGAGAAACTCAGGCCGGCGGCGATCTGGCGTTGCATGGCGCGCCAATCGGTGCCGGTATCGCCGGACCAATTGGCGGCGGCATAGCGCTGTTGTCCGCCGAAAGCCGAGCGCGTGAGGATGAAGACGCGCTGGTTAGGGGCGGCCTGGCGCTGGCCTTCGTAAACCGTTTTGCTGATCATCAGCGGATACGCATTGAGCACGCGCGATCCGGTCCCCATCGCGGTGGGATTCATGTGCGATTTGGTGCCCTCCAGCGTCGGATCGGGAAGTAAATCCGGCTCAGTCGCGTCCATCCACCACGCATCCACACCCTTGGAAAACAACCCCGTGTTGATCTGCGACCAGAAGAGTTTGTCGGCATCGGGATTGAAGGCGTCGAAGAAAGAATACATGTGATGCCGCCAGTCGCGCAGATTTTCCTTGAGGATGGAGTCGAAGAGGAATCCGCCGGACTCCATCGCCCGGAAATTGGCGGTGCCGGGATAATATTTTCCCCAGACGCTGAGCATGAGCTGGGCGTGGTATTGATCGTGGATGGCGTGAATCCAGCCGTCGGGATCGGGGAATCGCTGGGGATCAAATTTGTCCGAGCCCCAGGAATCCTCGGTCCAGTAGAGCCAATCCTGCACGATGTTGTCGATGGGAATTTGGCGGCTGCGATATTGGGCGAGCACATCCAGACTTTGCTGCGAAGTTTCGTATCGCTGGCGCGATTGCCAGAGGCCGAATGCCCAGCGCGGCGGCATCGGGGCCGGGCCGGTGAGGTTGCGATATCCCGCGACGACCTTCGATAATTCCGGGCCGTAAACGAAATAATAATCGACGCCATCGCCGACTTCCGACCAGAGCGAGGTGTTGGGCGGCGAATCCGGCGGGGGTTTGTATTTCAGTTGAATTGTGCCGGGGGTCTGGTCACGGATCCATTTAATCTCGATCGGATAGTGCTCCCCCGCGGTCAGGTCTTCGCTAAATTGGTCGTACCACGGCAGCCAGCTTTGCCGCCAATAATCGACGACCCAGCGGCTTCGGAATGCGATGCCGAGATCGCCGCTGGAGAAGGTTTCAAATTTGTAATTGCCGGTGACACCTGGAACAAAGTCGCCGGTCCAGATGACGCTTCCGGGGCCATTGCGCGGAAGCGGGGAACGACTGGCAGGCCGGGTTGATGGATTGGGTCCGCCGATATCAATCTGTGGATCGATCTGGCGAGTGAAATTGCCCTGAAAATTGCCGGTGGGGTAATAAATGCCTTGAAATCCACCAGGCAGATTATCGGTGGGAATGGGTTCAAATGGCCGCGTGTCGCCGAATTTGGTTTCGGATGTGTTGTCCCAAAGAATTCCCCAGCCGCGGGTGGAGAGCAGCAAAGGGATCACCATCGTGCCGTTATGCTGCCAGAGATCGAGATCGGTTCCTTTGATGTCCACCAGCCCTCGCTGATTTTCGCCCAGGCCGTAGAGAGATTCATCGGCGTCCGGCATCCACTGCTGGCTGATGTGAAACGTATGCTCCCCCTGCACATCGGCCGGAGTGATCGCGCGTCCGCCAGGGACTTCGGCCAGAAGCGTTTGACCATCGGAATTCAAAAACGTCACCGCGCCGGTCGCCAGATCAATCCGCGCCTGCACTCGATCCGTCTTGAGGGTGGCAGATTGAGTATCGTTCGTCGCAGTCCAGTTCACGGCCGCATGATTCGGAAGCACCATCAAACTGGGATGATCGAAAAACCCCGGTGACTTGGCGCAAGCAACGCGGATGACATTCTCGCCGCAGGCCTGCAGTTTCACCCATTCATCCCCGACGGGAATAATGATGCCGTCCGACACGCGCTGCACCTGCGCGACCGCCGGCGCGGTGAACAAGAAAATTACGGTTAGTGTCCAGCTCCGCATGGAAGTGATGGGAAGAATTGTACAAGGAATCGAGTGCGGGAAAAGCGGCTCGCTCCACCGCTATTCCAGTCGCATCTTCACAAAAAGAGCGCTGGGCGGCAACGCGGGCATCGGAAACCGAGCGAAGTGTCGCTCGTCTCGCGTCACGATGCATTGTGCGCCAGTGCGGACCGCGCAAGCGTATTGGACCGCATCTTCAAAGTCGGCGGCTCCCGATTCTATCGCCTGGTCGACGATTGCCTGGTCAACCGAAACTACCTGAAACAACGCCCGGATCGCGCGAACAGCTCATTCGGCATCACGTCGATTGGCAAGTCGGCGCACGATGTAATAAACATTAAGGAAACTGGCGGCGGAAACGGCACCACGAATCTGCTTTTGCTCGACGAGAGTCCACAGACGCTGCGCATCACGGACAAACGGCGCGCGGTCGAGTAAAACGTCCAGGAGAACATTGGTGTCCACAAAGACGATTTCGCTCACGTTCCGTGTCGCTCCAGAAGTGAATCCTCAATCAACTGCCGATCGCTCTTGCCATTTCGCGCCCGGGCAATACCAGTCACGCGGCGGGTGATGGGCCCCACTTTATCACCACGTTGTGACGGCCCTTCCGCCAAAGCGCGAATGAGTTGGCTAAACATCGCCGACACGCTCGTTCCACGCGCCTCGGCCAATTTCTTGGCCAAGTCGATGATTTCTTTTTCTGCCGTGAGCGTCAGCTTTTTCATTGAATCTCCGGGTACGTATCCGATCCCCAGAATAATACGTATGGACTGACGGTCGAGCAATTCCCCGCATCATCACTCCGGCGCATCAGGCTGGGTCGCGGCATCAGGACTGGTTGCCGAGTTGGATTTGTCTCCTTCATAATCCTCCACCAAGGCCGCAGTGGCTTCGACCTCTACCCGGCGATTGAGTCGCTGGGCGTCGGCTGAATAATCGCGCTCCACCAGGGGCTCGAATGTCGAGCATCCCTGCACCCGCAGAATTCTGGGATCGACGCCTTTCTGCGTCAGGTAATCAGCGGCCGCCTGGGCACGGCGAATCGACAAATCCATTTTCTCCTGCGGCGTCGCGCCATCGGGCAAATCATCCAACGACGTGTGGCCCTTGACCATGACGATATTGCGATGCCCGCGGACCACTTCGGCCACTTCATCCAGCGCGGATTTCATATCATCATCGAGGTCAGCACTTCCGCGATCGAAGATCATCTTTCCGCCCTCGGTCACCTGCGGCGCGGGGCGGATGTCGGTGACTTCGGGATCGCTCCCCTGCGGGCCCTTGGGAGTTTTGTCGATTTTGCCGCCGTTGCCAGGGCCGTCCAGTTTCACCTTCGACATGCCGTTGATGATCAACTGCATGTCGACGGGGTCGCGGCTATTGGGGTTGGGCACGTATCCGAAGGCTTCACGAA
>JBEKUH010000041.1:0-31386 GCA_049515255.1 Tepidisphaeraceae bacterium
CGGTCCACCGATTCACGGTGCAATTCATCACTGGCGATGCCAAATGGGTAGCCGTGAATCGATCCGTGGCGCATCCACGCAGTCTAAAGCTTCAAGGCCCGGCGGTACCTGTGAGAGGCCGCTGGATGCCGAGCGTCTCAACTGGTCGGCCATGACTTCGCCGGTAAGTGCTTGAGATTAAAAGAGTTCCGCAGTGGCCCGCAAAATTTGGGTTGGAGGAAAAAAGTCGGTGGGGGATGTTGCGCCCCGATGGGGGGAACGCGCGCCATCGCGGTGTCGTTGCGCCTGCGGTGCGAGTGGAAATGCGGGTGTGAAGCGGTGTGAAGAGGTGCGAAGAGGTGTGAAGACGTGCCAAGCGGAGAAATGCAAATGCCTTTGTTCGTACCTCTTCACACCTCTTCGCACCTCTTCACACGGCTTCACACCTTACCTCGCGAGTCCGTAAAGTAGCTATCTATGCCACCTCTGCCCAATCGCCAGATCCATCTAGACTTTCACACCGGGCCGGACATTCCCGATGTCGCCATGGATTTCGACGCTCAGGAATTTGCCGATGCAATGCGGCGGGCGCATGTCAACAGTGTCACCGTTTTTGCCAAGTGCCATCATGGGCATTCGTATTACAACACGGCTCGGCCGGAGCGGCATCCGGGGCTGGCGAAGGGGCGAAATCTTTTGGGCGAGCAGATCGAGGCGCTGCATCGCGTGGGGATTCGGGCGCCGATTTATCTGAGCGTGCAGTGTGATGAATTTGCCGCTCGCGCATATCCGGATTGGGTGGCGCTGGATGAAAATGGCCAGCCGGTGAAACGGCCGGCGGGGAAGGATGTCGCGGGGTGGACGATTCTGGATATGTCGTCGCCATATCAGGATTTTCTGGCGGAGCAGCTTTCGGAAGTGCTGAAATTTTTTTCGCCGGTGGACGGGATTTTTTTCGACATGTGTTGGGATCAGATCTCCGCTGGCGCGGGAAAAGATAAAAATCCGCACGAGGTTTCGATTACTTACATGCGGCGATTTTTTGATCAGGTGAAATCCGCCAGTCCGGATGCGACGGTGTTTTTCAATGTCCGCAAGCTCGAGGAATTGCCCGGCGACGGGCCGGTATTTACGCATGTCGAAATCGAGGCTCTTCCCACAGGGAAATGGGGATATTTATATTTCCCCCGGCACGTGCGATTCATCCGCACGCTGGGATTGCCGTATCTGGCGATGACATCCCGCTTCCACAAATCCTGGGCGGATTTCGGCGGTCTCAAGCCATACGCGGCACTCGAATACGAAACTTCCCAGGCGATGGCGTACGGAGCCGGTTGCAGCATCGGCGATCAAATGCACCCGCGCGGAACTCTCGACGCCGCTGCGTACGATCGCATCGCCAAAGTTTACCACCGAATCGAGGACCGCGAGCCGTGGCTGGTGGACGCAAAGCCCGTGGCGCAGATCGGCGTGGTATCGCCGACCAACGAGGCCGGCGTCGCCAGCATGCTCGGCCAGCTTCGGCATCAGTTCGATTTCATTTCTCCCGACGCGGATTTTGGGAAATACGATTTGCTGATTCTCGCCGATGCTTTCCCATCGCGCCAGCGGCTCGAATCATTTCTGGAAACAGGTGGTGCATTGCTGGCGACGGGAACGAGCGGATTAAATTCAGACGGAACCGAAGTTTTGCTCCCCGCGCTGGGAATAGAAGTGCACGGACCATCGCGCTACACCGCCACATACATTCGCTTCGGCCCGCAGATTGCCGATGGAATTCCGGCGATGGATCACGTGATGTACAACCGCGGATTTCGTGTGACGGCAAGACCCGGCGCGGAAGTTTTGGCGCAAGTGGTCGAACCATATTTCGAGCGGTCGTCGGGAAAGTTTTGTAGCCACTTCCAAACGCCGCCGGATCGTTTGACTGAATTCGCCGCCGCCGTGCAATGTGGCCGAACGGCATACATTCCCTGGAACATTTTCGCTGACTACGCCAAACACGCCAATCTCCCATGTCGTTGGCTGGTGGAGAAATTGCTCAATCGTCTTCTTCCCGATCCACTTCTGCGCGTGGAAGCGCCATCGACACTGGAAGCCACCGTCGCGCGGCAGGCGAATCGCTGGATCGTGCATCTGTTGCATTACGTTCCGCAGCGGCGAGCCGATGGGTTGGATATCGTCGAAGACATCCTTCCGCTGCACGATGTGAAGATATCGCTGAAAATGCCGGTAAAACCGGGAAAAGCCTATCTCGCTCCGTCACGGATGCCGCTGGATTTTGCGTATGAAAATGGCCGCGTGAACGTCACGATTCCAATCGTTACTGGGCATGAAATGGTGGTGCTGGAGTCGCATCAAACACGGTGATCAGGTTCACGTTTTGCGATCGCATCTGCGGATAGCGGGATTGCAGCAGGTTCAGCGCGAGCTGTTTTGAATCGGAAAAATCGGCATGCGAATAGATCATCACGATCTGATCGAACGATCTTTCATCCAGCATGTTTTGCAGATTGGAAACATCGTCAGGGAATAACACCCGCAACATCGTGCGCGGCGGATCGCGGTCGAAGAATCCGGCCGGCGCGCCGGTAACGGTTTCGCCGGAACGGTAATGATAATAATAATCAAACGGCAACTGCCCGTCTTCGGCGACGAAGACGATCAATCGACGATTTGCCGGCGGCAGATTTGCGACAAGTCGGGCCGCCCCGCGCCAATCTTCTTTTTGGTCCTGTGCAGACATCAGCAGCGTAATTCCCATGACCACGATGCACCCGACCGTGCCCGCAGCCGCGATTTGCCGGAGCATGGGCCGCATCGGAATGGTCAGTGGAATCGCCGCCAGGATCGGCAATAGAAGTGCCGAAGCGAGGAACGTTTTGTCCATCCATATCGGCGTCAGGACCAGACTCCAACCGATGACAAGCATCGGCGGAAGAACGGCGATTGACAGCAGTCCCAATGTCAACCGAGGCCGAGATCGCAATCCAAGAATTGCCGCGATGACGACCAGAGCGAATCCCATCCATCCGCGGATGAAATCGACGTGAATATGCAGACGCCGGAGATACTGATTCCAACCCCCGTAATGATAAGTGCCCAGCAGCGATCCGAAGACATGCAGGATGTCATAGCCCGTTGGCGGCGCGACCCAGAATCCTCGTCGGACCATGTGGATTTGATCGGCCAAAGCAGCGATGGCCCAGGGCAAATAGAGAATCGCCGTCAGCGCGGCAGTGAGCGCGAGATCCTTCACTCGCTGTGCCATCGAATGATTCGATGGCAACACCAGCCACGCCGGCCCGAAGGCAGCCACATAAACCATCGCGATGTTGTGCGTGTACAAAAGTGCCGCGAGCAAAAGGCCGATGGGAATCAGCCAA
Source organism: Tepidisphaeraceae bacterium (assembly GCA_049515255.1). Taxonomy (GTDB): domain Bacteria; phylum Planctomycetota; class Phycisphaerae; order Tepidisphaerales; family Tepidisphaeraceae; genus JBEKUH01. Next base: position 3,366 of record JBEKUH010000041.1, read on the forward strand.
ATTCGATTCTTCCCCGCCAGATGAATCAGCAGGCCATCGAATGCCGCGACGGTGAACAGCGCCATCAGGGCGTAACATCGCGCCTCCTTGGCGAATTGCACCTGGAAATATCCAAGTGCCAACGCCCAGGCGACCGCACACAACGCCGCTCGATTGGGAATCACCCGCCGCGCCACGTCCATCGCCAGGAACATCGCCAATGTCATCGCCAGTGCCGACATCGACCGCAGTGCTATTTCGCTGGTCCCAAACAGGACCGTCCACCCATGCAACAGGATGCAATAAAGCGGCGGAGCCGTATCCGCCCGGACCAGCCGGATGATTTCTCCCGAACTGTGGCCGACCATCCAAGCCGTGTATCCCTCGTCAAACCAAAGACTTTGCGTTCCCAGACCCCACCAACGGACGACGATCCCGACGCCCATCGCAAGGACGATCAAGGCCATCCAAAACCGCCCCGAAAGGCAATTTTTTGCGGTTTGGGTCGCCGAAAGAGGGCCTGAATCTGTCGCCACAAAGGTTTTCATTGACACGCCATGATAATCGGAATACTCTCGGAGAACCCCGGCGAAAAACCAACCGCCTGGCGTAAACGATCGGTCGAATTGTTATCGGGTCTGCCAATCGCTATAAGGTCATGGCCCGACTTACTCTGCGCCGACCTGAGCGCGACAAATTTATCCTGAAGCATAACCATGAGTCTCCGTCCGCCCGCACAGGGCCTCTATCTTCCAGAGTTCGAGCGCGATGCCTGCGGCGTCGGCTTTATCTGCCACATCAAGGGGCAGGCGAGCAATCGTATCGTCCTGCAGGCACTGGAGATGCTGGAAAATATGGCCCACCGCGGCGCTTGCGGGTGTGAGCCCAACAGCGGCGACGGCGCGGGTATTTTGGTCCGCATTCCCGATGCGTTTCTGCGCCGCAAGGCCATGTATCTGGGCTTCAGCCTTCCGCCGCTTGGGCATTACGGCGTCGGCAACATTTTCCTCCCGCAAGACATGGTGCAACGCCACGAATGCGAACGGATGCTGGAGCGCGTGGTTTCGGATTATGGAATGGTCACGCTCGGCTGGCGCGACGTGCCGGTCCACAGCGGCGTGATCGGCCCCACACCAAGCCGCTGCGAGCCGAAGGTCCGCCAGATTTTCGTCGGCATGGGCAGCAGTTTTTACAACCGCCAGGATTTTGACCGCCGGCTTTATCTCGTCCGACAGCGCGCGGAAAACACCGTCGAATTCAGCAATCTGTCCGAAAGCGCGCGATCGATGTTTTACATCTGCGCCCTCAGCGCCACGCGCATCATCTACAAGGGAATGCTCACCGCACATCAAGTCCGACAATACTACCCCGATCTCTCTGAGCCGGATTTCGAGTCGGCTCTCGGCGTTGTGCATTCCCGATTCAGCACCAATACTTTCCCTTCGTGGGATCGTGCGCATCCATACCGCTACGTCGCCCACAACGGCGAGATCAACACCCTGCGCGGCAATCGCAACTGGATGCGCGCCCGCTACGGATCGCTGCAATCGGATGTCTTCGGCGATGAACTCCAGAAGATGTTTCCGATCCTGACCGAATCCGGCTCCGACACGGCCACGCTCGACAACGCGCTGCAATTCCTCACGCTTAATGGCCGCAGCCTGCCGCACTCGGTGCTCATGCTCATTCCCGAAGCCTGGCAGAACAACGGGAAAATGGATGATGAGCTGAAAGCATTTTACGAATATCACGCCTGCCTGATGGAACCGTGGGACGGCCCGGCCAGCATCGTGTTCACCAACGGCAGCCAGGTCGGCGCGGTGCTCGATCGCAACGGCCTGCGGCCCAGCCGATATTACGTCACCAAAGACGATCTTGTGGTCATGGCCAGCGAGGTCGGTGTGCTGCCGATCAGGCCGGAAGATGTGGTCAAGAAATGGCGCTTGCAGCCGGGGCGAATTTTCCTGATCGACTTCAAGCAAGGCCGAATCATCGACGACAACGAGATCAAGCGCAGCTTGGTGGAGAAGCGTCCATGGAAGGAATGGATCGACCAGTACATGATCCCGCTGGACGATCTGCCCGCCCCGCGCAACGTGCAGGAGCCGGACCACGCGACGCTGCGCGTTCGGCAACATGCGTTCGGGTACACCGTCGAAGATTTGAAGATGATCATGTATCCGATGGCCGCCACGGGACTGGAAGCCGTCGGCAGCATGGGCAGCGACACGCCGCTGGCGTGCCTGAGCGACAAGCCGCAGTTGCTTTACAATTATTTCCGCCAGCTCTTTGCCCAGGTGACCAATCCGCCGCTGGATGCGATCCGCGAGGAATTGGTCACCAGCAACTACACTTACCTCGGACGGGAAGGGAATCTGCTAAGTGAAGAGCCGAAGAACTGCCATCTGATCAAACTCAAGCAGCCGATTCTCTCGAATCACGATCTGGAAAAACTGAGAGAAGTCGCCCACGGCGAGTTGCGCGCGGTGACTCTGCCGATGCTGTTCAATGTCGGCGATGGCGAAGCAGGTCTGGAAAAAGCGGTCGATGAATTGTGCGAGGCCGCGGCCAAAGCGGTTGAGGGCGGTGCATCCATCATCGTGCTGTCGGATCGCGGCGTCGATGCCCAGAAAGCGCCGATCCCCAGTTTGCTCGCCACCGCCGCCGTGCATCATCATTTGATTCGTCAAGGCACGCGCACACAGTGCGGTTTGGTGATCGAAACCGGCGAGGCCCGCGAGGCGCACCATTTCTGCATGCTCATCGGTTACGGCGCTGGTGCCATCAACCCCTATCTGGCTTTTGAAACCCTCGCCGATTTGCACAAAAACGGCATGCTCCCCACCGATCTCACGCTTGAGCAGGCGAAGAAAAATTTCATCAAGGCGGCCAACAAGGGAATCCTCAAAGTCGCCAGCAAGATGGGAATCAGCACGGTTCAGAGCTATCGAGGCGCGCAAATTTTCGAGGCCATCGGCCTGAGCAGCCGAGTCATCGACAAATTCTTCACCAAGACCGCCAGCCGAATTGCCGGTGTTGATCTGGACGTGATCGCCCGCGAGTCGCTGATGCGGCATCGCCACGGATTTCCGCCCATTTCGGTCAACGGCGAAACGCTCGAAAACGGCGGACTATATCAATGGCGACGCGACGGCGAATACCATCTCTGGAACCCCGACACCATCGCTAAGATGCAGCACGCCGTGCGATTGGGCATCAACAAACCGATCGATGGGTTCAAGACGTTTCAGGAATATTCCAAGTTGGTGGATGATGAATCCAAGCACCGCTGCACGTTGCGCGGATTGCTGAAAATCAAAAAAGCTCCGACGCCGATTCCGCTGGAGGAAGTCGAGCCGGCCAGCCAGATCGTCAAGCGATTCGTCACCGGAGCGATGAGCTTTGGTTCCATCAGCAAAGAGGCGCACGAAAATTTGGCTATCGCCATGAACCGCATCGGCGGCAAGAGCAACACTGGCGAAGGCGGCGAAGATGCCGAGCGATTCAAACCCGATGTGGATGCATCCGGAAATCCCGTGATGCAGCCGGCGTATGCCGTGCCCGCCGAGACATTGCCGCCATCGCAGATGTTCCGCCGATCGGCCATCAAGCAGGTCGCCTCGGCGCGGTTCGGCGTCACCAGCGAATATCTCATCAACGCCGATGAGCTGCAGATCAAAATGGCCCAGGGCGCCAAGCCGGGCGAAGGCGGGCAATTGCCGGGGCACAAAGTTGACGAGTACATCGGCAAGATTCGCCACTCCACGCCGGGCGTGCAATTGATCTCGCCGCCGCCGCATCATGACATTTATTCCATCGAGGATTTGGCGCAGCTGATTCACGATTTGAAAAACAGCAATCGTGAAGCGCGCGTGAGCGTGAAACTGGTTAGCGAAGTCGGCGTCGGCACCGTGGCCGCGGGCGTCGCCAAGGCCAAAGCGGATCACATTCTCATCAGCGGCGACAGCGGTGGAACCGGCGCATCGCCCCTGACCAGCATTAAATACGCCGGCCTGCCGTGGGAATTGGGAGTGGCCGAAACGCAGCAGACGCTGGTTCTCAACGATCTTCGCGGCCGGATCATTTTGCAGACCGATGGCCAGATCAAAACCGGCCGGGATGTCGTCATCGGCGCGCTGCTGGGCGCGGAGGAATTTGGATTCAGCACCGGCCCGCTGATCGCATCCGGCTGCATCATGATGCGCGTCTGCCATCTGAACACCTGCCCGGTCGGAATCGCCACGCAGGACCCCGAACTTCGCAAGAAATTTGCCGGTAAACCGGAACATGTGATCAATTTCATGTTCTTCGTCGCCGAGGAAGTCCGCCGGTACATGGCCGAAATGGGCATCCGCAAATTCGAGGACATGGTCGGCCAGTCGCAATTGCTGGAATTCGCCGACATGAGTTCGCATTGGAAGGCGAAGGATTTGGATTTGGAAGTGATTTTGTATCGGCCGGAGGTCGGCCCCAATGTCGCCATCCGCAACGTGCAGAAACAGGATCACGGGCTCGACGCCGCGCTGGATAACAAGTTGCTGGAGCTAGCCAAGCCCGCGCTGGAATCCGGCAAGAGCGTGCGAGCCGAGCTGCCCATCATCAATGTCAACCGCACGGTCGGTGCGATTCTCTCCAGCGAGATCGCCAAGAAATATGGCTACGCCGGACTCCCCGATGAGACGATTCACTTCAAATTCACCGGATCGGCCGGCCAGAGCTTCGGATGCTTCCTGTCGCGCGGCGTCACGCTGGAACTGGAAGGCGACGCCAACGACTATTGCGGCAAGGGACTGTCCGGCGGCCGCGTGATCATCTATCCCGCGCGTAACGCCAACTTCAAGGCTGAAGAAAACATCATCGCCGGAAATGTCATCTGCTACGGCGCGATCTCCGGAGAGATTTATCTCCGCGGTGTCGTCGGCGAGCGATTCTGTGTCCGCAACAGCGGCGCCGAGGCCGTCGTCGAAGGCGTCGGAGATCACGGCTGCGAATACATGACCGGCGGCCGCGTCGTCGTCATCGGTCCGACTGGCCGAAATTTCGCCGCTGGCATGTCCGGCGGCATCGCCTATGTCTACGACACCTCCGGCCAATTCAAGGACCTGTGCAATCCGGAAATGGTGGAACTGGTCTCCGCCAACACACCGGATGATCTGAAAACCATCAGCCGACTGCTGCAGAATCATTGCCAATACACCGGCAGCCCTGTGGCCCGCGCGATTCTGGACGATTTTGAAAAGGAGCTCCGCTGGTTCGTGAAGGTGCTGCCGACGGAATACAAGAAAGTACTGGAACGCCAGTCGGAAGTGGATGAGCGGGCACAGATGTTGTCGAGACGGCAGGTGTGATGCGGTCCAGATCATTTGGGATCGAGCGAACTTGCGATGAGTGGTGGCGAACGAGCGGCAATTGCCGAGGAATACCGAGAAGCCGCAATTGAGCGAATCGTTTGTGCACAAGAGTTGTATTCCAGCGGACGACTGGTCGAGGCGAATTATTTTGCCGGCGTTGCGGTGGAATGTATTCTCCGCGCATACCGAATCAGGATCGATGCGGAATTTGATGCGCGGCACAATATCGGCGACCTTTACCGGATGGGACGATTTGCCGACATCGTTCCGCCAGCCAACGCCGATGAGATCAATGCGGCGCTTGGCGAAGTGATCGCGTTGTGGTCGAACGGTCACCGATATTTGCCTGAATATGCTCTGAAGCGCGATTGGAAGAAAAGAAAATTGTACAGACATCGCGGTCTATGGATTAAAGGAGACTTCTTCAAGGAACTGACGCGAAAACTGATGAATTCGTCTGAAACGATCGTCAACATGGGAATCATTCAATGGAAACCTTTGTTCAAAAATTGAAGCGGATGCTCCGCCGGGAATTTCCCAAATGCTCCTTCGACCTTGAAACGGGTCGCGGCGACAGGTTGAGCGGGTATCTGATCTGGAAGGGTTTTTCGGGCGTCGAGCAAATCGAACGGCAGCGAACGCTCTCCGCATTTCTAAAGGCCAACCTCTCCGATGATGAACGGCGTCACATCGCGGGGATTTTGACTATGACACCTGAGGAAGTCGCCTTCGCCAAGCAGGCTTAGTTCTATTTACCGTTGCGGACAGATCACCATGGGCAAACCCACCGGATTCAAGGAGATTCATCGCGAGACGCCCAAGCGGCGCGATGTGAAGCTGCGCCTGCTCGATTGGAACGAAGTCTACACCGAATTCCCCGAGGAAAAGCTCCGCAAGCAGGGCGCTCGCTGCATGGATTGTGGCATTCCCTTCTGCAACAACGGTTGTCCGCTGGGCAACATCATTCCGGAATGGAACGATCTGGTTTACAAAAATCGCTGGCGCGAAGCGCTGGAGATGCTGCTCAAGACCAACAATTTTCCCGAATTTACGGGGCGAATCTGCCCCGCGCCGTGTGAAGAGGCGTGCGTCCTGGGGATCAACGACGATCCAGTGACGATCAAGAACATCGAGATGAACATCATCGAGCACGCCTTCCAGCAGGGCTGGATAGCTCCGCACCCGCCGCCGTCGCGCACGGGAAAGAAAGTCGCGGTCGTCGGCTCCGGCCCGGCTGGTTTGGGGTGCGCCGCGCAGCTCAACAAGGCCGGGCACACCGTCACCGTTTACGAGCGGGCCGATCGCATTGGCGGCTTGCTGATGTATGGCATTCCCAATTTCAAATTGGAGAAACGATTCATCGATCGCCGGGTGAAGATCATGGAGGAAGAGGGAATCAAATTTGTCACCGAAGCCAACGTCGGCGTCAACGTGCCGGTGGATGATCTCCGCCGGGACAACGACGCCATCGTTCTCTGCGGCGGCGCGACCAAGGCGCGCGATCTTCCCGTTCCCGGGCGCGATCTGAACGGCATTCATCTGGCCATGACCTATCTCCCCATGCAAAACCAGCGCGACATGGGCGATCATTTCGACAACGGCTCATTCATCGATGCCCGCGACAAGGACGTGATCATTCTCGGCGGCGGCGACACCGGCGCGGATTGCCTGGGCACGGCCCTTCGGCAGGGATGCAAGAGCGTGAAACAATTTGAATTGCTCCCTCGTCCGCCGGAAACGCGATCGCAGGATGTTGTCCTGGAAGGCAAGGTGCAGCCGTGGCCGTATTGGCCGATGATTTTCCGCACCAGCAGCGCTCACGAGGAAGCCAATGCCATGGCCGGCGGGGAAATCCGGGATTTTTCCATCAACACCAAAGCCTTCAGCGGCGAAAACGGAAACGTCAAACGCCTGCATGGGATTCGATTGGAATGGTCCAAGGATTCCAACGGCCGATTCGCCATGAAGGAAGTTCCCGGCAGCGAATTTGAATTGTCATGCGATCTCTGCCTGCTGGCGCTGGGATTCGTCCATCCCGAACATGACGGTCCCATCGGGCAATTGGGCCTCACGCTCGACAGCCGCGGCAACGTGCAAGTCGACGAAAATTACGCCACCAGCGTTCCCGGTGTGTACGCAGCCGGAGATATTCGACGCGGACAGAGTCTGGTCGTCTGGGCGATCAGCGAAGGTCGACAGGCGGCGATGGCGGTGGACACATTCCTCATGGGCCGCAGCGATCTGGGCCCCGCGATGAAACTTTTCTGATAACGCCAGCACTCCGATGGAAGCGGCGACTCTGCCCACGGTCTCCATCGTCACCCCCAGCTTCAACCATGCTCCGTTCATCGAGCAGACCATTCTCAGCGTCCTCGAGCAGGAATATCCGAAATTGGAATACCTCGTCATCGACGGCGGCTCGAGCGATGGAACATTGGACATACTGAAAAAATACGATGGGCGATTGAAATATATTTCCGAACCCGATCACGGACAGGCGGATGCGATCAACAAGGGTTTTATGCGCAGCGGCGGAGAGATTCTCGCCTGGCTCAATTCCGACGATACCTACGCTTCCGGCGCGATCCGCGCCGTTGCGGAAATCTTCGCCGCGCAACCCGACATCGGTGTCGTGTATGGTGACGCGGATTTCATCGATGCCCACGGCAATTTCATCGCCCCGTGTGCCCATATCGAAAATTTCAATCGCCATCGCCTGCTGTATTACAGCGATTATCTTGTTCAGCCGGCGGTGTTTTTCAGGCGCGCGATTTTCGAATCCGCCGGCGGACTCGATGTCTCGCTGAATTGGGCGATGGATTACGATCTCTGGTTGAAATTCGCCGCGCGCACCGAATTCTTTTATCTCCGCAAAACACTGGCGCATTATCGCTGGTTGGGCGGCAGTAAAACCGCCGGCGGCGGCGCGGCGCGGATCGAAGAGGTTCGCCGCGTCGCCCTCCGCTACGGCGCCCGTGGCCTGCCGGCGTTTTTTCACCTCGAGGCAGTTCGGATGCATTTGGCGCAGGCGACAACGGATATGCGCGAAGGTCACATTGGCCCCGCGATTTATCAAGGCCTGGCATCAGCACGGTCCTTGCTTTCATCCCCTCGCGCCATCCGCAGCCTTTTCTCGCCGCAAACATGGAGAATTATTGCCACCGGCCGGAAACTGCGTCGATCGGCGTCCGGTAAATGACAGTTCTGTACCACCGCAGAATCCGAATTAAATTCGGAGAGCTTCATGCCGATAGCAATGGGGTTCGGCCGACAATTGTTGGCCAATAGGGGCGAGAGATTATGCCTGAGGATGATGCGATGCCTGTTGCCGAAGAAAATGCTCCGGAGTCGGAAGCCTGGCAGGAGCCGGTGACGCTGCCGTTCAATGTGCATGTGCTTATCGATCGGTTGATGGCCAAAAAGGATGTCATCCTGCACATACTGGAAGCGGTGGAGCAACGTCTCAGCGCCAATCTCGGGGAAGTACGAACGGGCCTGGAGCGCGGGGAAAACGATCGGGTCCACGTTGGACTTCATGCAATCAAAGGATCGGCCGGCACTCTCGCAGCCGACGTGCTTCTTCTCATCTCTCGAAAAATGGAAGAGAGCGCACGGGGCGGCGACATATTGGCGGTGGAACGGCGAATGCCGCAATTGCAACGGGAAATCCAGCGATGTCTCGACTTCATTCCCCGCGCCCGGAATTTGATAAACGCATTGATTTGAATCGGCTCTGCGACTCCCTTTGACTATCGGCACGTCTCATCCTAGATAAGATTCGCGCCCTGCGTATACTTCGAGGCTTCGCCTTGAGGCACTTATGGCATCGGTCTGCTTTTATTTCCAAATTCATCAGCCGTTTCGTCTGCGGAGATACTCCGTTTTCGACACGGACAGGCATTATTTCGACGAACTGAAGAACGCCGAGATTTGCCGGAAAGTCGCCCACAAGTGCTATCTGCCGGCCAATCGCACGTTGCTGGACACCATCCGCGTGCATGAAGGCAGGTTCCGCATCGCATATTCCGTCACCGGCGTGGCACTGGAACAATTTCAGCTTTACGCCCCGGAAGTAATGGATTCCTTTCATCAGCTCAACCAGACCGGATGCGTGGAATTTCTGGATGAAACGTATTACCACTCGCTGGCATTCCTCTATTCCCGCGAGGAATTCCGGGCACAGGTCGAGCAGCATCGGCAATTCATCAAGCATTTATTCGGCCAGGAGCCGCGGGTTTTCCGCAATACCGAGCTGATCTACAACAACGATCTGGCCCATTTCGTCAGCCACATGGGATACGAGGCGATTCTTACCGAGGGCGCCGATCACATTCTGGGCTATCGCAGCCCGAATTTTGTGTATCGTCCGCCGCACGCGCCGAAATTGAAATTGCTGCTGAAAAATTACCGGCTTAGCGACGACATCGCGTTCCGCTTTTCCAACAAGGGCTGGGAACAGTGGCCGCTGACCGCCGACAAATTCGCTGGTTGGGTCAACCAGATAAACGGCAATGGGAATCTGTGCAATCTGTTCATGGATTACGAAACCTTCGGCGAGCATCAATGGGCGGACACCGGCATTTTCGATTTCATTCATCATTTGCCGGGCAAAGTGATGCAAAACACCGACAACAATTTCCTCACGCCCAGCCAGGTGATCGACAAATATGATTCGGTCGGAGAAATCGACGTGCCGCACATGATTTCCTGGGCGGACATGGAGCGAGATCTCTCGGCGTGGCTCGGCAACGCGATGCAATCCAACGCATTGCACGAGCTGTACAAACTGGAAGGCCCGCTCAAGGAAAAAGGCGACGTGCAACTCCTGACCGACTGGCGCCGGCTGACCACCAGCGACCATTTCTATTACATGTGCACCAAGTATTGGTCCGATGGCGACGTGCACAAGTATTTCAGCCCATACGAAAGCCCATACGACAGCTACATCAATTTCATGAATGTGCTGGACAACGTGCAGAGCCGCATGCGAGCTTGAGGGAAGCCATGGAATCAACACCCGATCGCAAAGTCGGCCTGGCAGGCGAGGCCGATTGGTGGGATGAGATGGCCGCGAGCGACTTTGGCCCATACGCCAAGGAGATGCGCGAGCGGCTTGATCCCGCCATGCCGCTGCACTGGTCGATCATCCAGCACATCGACGCACCGGAAGGCGCGACCGTCGAAATCCTCGACGCCGGCGCGGGGCCGATCACCAGCGTCGGCAAAATCTGGCCGGGCCGCAATGTCCGCCTCACGGCCGTTGATCCGCTGGCCGATGCATACGATCGGATTCTGGCGAAATACAATATCCAGCGGCCGGTGCGCACGATTCGCGGGGAATGCGAGGCACTCTTTCAGCAGTTTGGCGCGGACCGCTTCGATCTGGTGTTTTGCCGCAACGCCATGGACCACACCGCCGATCCCATCGCGGGCATCCGCAACTGCCTGCAGGTGGTCAAGCCGCGCAAGAACGTGGTCCTGCATCATTTCACCAACGAGGGCGAAGCGCAGAAATATCACGAACTGCACCAATGGAATTTCGATGCTCAGGAAGGCCAATTCGTCGTCTGGAATCCACGCACCCGCATCCTTGTGAAGGACGCGGTGAAGGACCTCGGCGAGATCACCTTATGCGACGCCCGAACTCCGCGCTGGCTGGTCGTGGTGTTGCGAAAATCCTGAGCGGCGGCGTTATCCGGCGGCTTGACAACATTTCAAAACCGCCGGATAAGGGCCGCTAACATGGCCGATGCGCCTTCCAAAGCCCAAGCGCCGGACCTATCGCTGGCGCGATTGCCGCATCGCCATCCGTTTTTGTTCGTCACCCGCCTGGTTTCTTTAGAACCCAATCAGAGCGCCGAGGGCATTTGGACGGTCACCGGCGACGAAGCATTTTTCCAGGGCCATTTCCCCGGCAATCCGATCGTGCCGGGAGTTTTGATCGTCGAAGCGCTGGCGCAGATTTCGGGCCTGGCCCGATCCAACAACGGCGGCGGCGGGAAACTTGCCCAGATCGATGTGCGATTTGATGATTCCGTCGCGCCGCCGGCCGACATCCAGCTCTTTTCGCAAGTCACCCGCTGCATCGGCTCACTGGTCCAATACAAAGTCCATGCCGCCAATGCCGGCAAAACCGTGGCGCGCGGTACCGTGACGTTGCATCTCCCCGGCCAATGAGTTCACGGCTTGATTGTCTTTCCGCAGTCGTAAAGCCAGGTGTTCGCCCCAGGTTCGAAGTGAAACAAATCTGGATCGCGCCGGCCGATCTGATCCAGCGCCGCTAATGTGCAGGATTGTTGGTCGCCCGCCTCATCTGTATGCACCTGCACCACCCAGATGCGGCCCTTGCCCGCCAACTTTTCGACATCGCCGAACACTGCCGAAGAATCCTGGTCCAGCGGCGGCTCAATCCAGAGACGAGATGGATCGCAATTCAATCCCGCTTGCTGATGATAAAAGTCGTACGACGCCGTCGCATAATGTGAGAGATAAATCCCGTCACCCGGCTGCCAATGCTCGGCGATCCAGCGGTAGGTTTGCAGTGTCTCTTCTCGACCGGGCGGATGGAAGAAATATGCGATCGAAAGCCGGGCGCTGGGAACCAGCGTGACGCACAGGATCAGCATTGCTGCAGCAATGCCGGCAAAATTCCCGCAAAGGGCATCCAATCCCGTGCCGATTCCGATCAGGATCATCGGCACAAAAAACAGCACGAGACGATCGGCCATCGGATATTGCTTTAGCGCTGCCGCCAGCAGCATCACCGGAAATGGCGCGAGCATGAGCAGCAATCCGCCGCGCTTTCGCAGCGCGATTGCCGCTCCGACCCCGAACGCGCAAAACGCCGCTCCCGGATAATCCAGCCACATCGCCCCAGGCGATCGACAAATGGCGATCAGCGCCGAGCCCGGCCACCAGATCGGCCAAAGCGGCATGAACGCATTCCGCTGCGCCCAGTAGAGCACCAATTGCCGATGCACCTCCGCATCGTACAGCACATGGCGAAGCAGGAATTGTTCGACGACGAAAACACCCGCCGGCGCCGACAACGCAATCGCCAATCGCTTCACAGCGGCCAAGCGAAGCATGAATATCGCGCCCAGCCCCATCCCGGCCAAAACAAAAATCGCCGGAAAACTGCAGAGCACACCTCCGATGCCGATGCCCGCCAACCATTTCGCGCGCGGAATCGAAGGATTCTCCACGAATCGCAGCACCGCCAGCGCGATCGCCAGCGCAATCGCCACATCGCTGCCATAGGGCTTGGCTTCACTGCTGTAATAAATCAGCGGCCCCAGCGTGGCAAAAAACACCAATGCGATAATTGCTGCCCGCGCATTCAAAATCCTTTTCACCACGAACAAAAACAGCGGCAACGACCCCAATCCCGCCACGAACGACACCAGCCGCAGTGCCCTTTCCCCGGGTCCAAACACCAGGACCGATAATTTCTCCAGCACCAAAAACCCCGGCGTCGCGGCCTGCCAATAATCCAGCGGCTGGGAGATCAAATTCCAAAACCCCCGATTCAGAATGCTGTGAGTCAGGAAAAGTTCATCCAGCCAAAGCGATCGAAAAGCGCAAAACCGGCCGATACGCAGGGTCGCCCCAACGGCAACAATCATCCAAGCCGAGGCGATGGCGCGGCGATTCCATGTGGCGGTGGACTGTCCAGATTCGACGGCGGTTGATTCCATCGAACAAATGCTATCGCGCCGGTGCCCTGTTGCTACAATATGAGGGGCTTCGGAGATAGAGCCGCATGGTTTTCACCGCCCAGTGTCCGCAGTGCGGAAAGATTCTCTGGTATTCCGACAAACTGGCGGGAACGGTCACGATCTGCCCGGCCTGTGGCGGAATGATGCGCCTGCCCATCGCCGAAGCGCCACCGCCGATTGTCCCTGACCCATCAATAAATCCCGCGCCTGCCGAGGATCGCGCTCCCGCCGAGGTGGAACAAACCTATCTCACCCACCAGGCCGCCGCCGCGGTGGGTGAAGTGCAGATGGACGTGGAGGATTCGGATCTGGTCCAATGGGCCCAGCCGCAATCGCCGCCGGCCGCCGAGCCGCCAACCTGGGCGCCGCCGCCGCTGGTGGATCAGGCTCCTGCTGCGAATTGGCCGCCCCATTCGAATCTTCCGCCGCGCGATTCCTATCGCAATCTTCCCACTGTCGAGGAGCGCAAGGCCAACCGCAAATGGATCCTTCAGGTCGCTCTCTGTGCCGTTGCGGTGTTTCTATTTCTGCTCGGATTGATCTGGCTCTTCACTCCGCCAAAAAACCCTTCGTTTGATCAAGTCCATCGCCAGGAGATTCTCGATCTGAAACAAAGCGCCGAGGATTTGGCTTTGCAAGGCAAATACCGGGATGCCTACGACCAATACGAAGCGCTGGAGCGCCTGGTGGCCGGCCAGCAGATTAACGATCCATATTTACAATCGGAACTAGAAACCGCATGGAAACGCCGGGATGATCTGTATGAATTAGCCCTTCGCGGCGGTCCGGCCGCATCCCGCCCCAACGAAGCCCCGGCGATCCCGGTGAATCCGGAATCCACATCGACTCCGCCAATTGTTGCCGAAACCGAAGCTTCTCCGGTCATTGCTCCGGAGATTACACAATCCACCACCGCTCCAAGTACCTCGCCCAGCTTCGCCCAATCTCTTCCACCGCATCCCGCGCCACATCCGACTTCCCAGCCCAGCAATGGTGTGACGGATGACCAGATCGGCGCGGCGATCACCAAAGGCGCCAGCTTCCTGATGGCTCAGTTCACCGATTCCCAGATCGGCAACTCCGGCGAAACCCAATATCACGACGGCCTCGATTGCCTGGCCGTTTATGCCCTCATGCAAAGTGGATTAGCCACCAACGATCAGCGGCTGGATATCCACGGAACCTTCATGTCCGGCGCGATCGACGCGATGAAGCAACTGCACATGGTCAACCAATACATCACCTACAGCCGCGCTCTCCGCGCCACCGCCCTGGCCCTTTACGACCGCGATGAAGATCACGCCACGATCCGCGACGATGTCGGCTGGCTCATGCGCGCCCAGTACGGCGGTGCGTACACCTACACCGATCGCTTCCTCCGCAACAGCAATTTCCCGTTCTGGGATAATTCCAATTCCCAATACGGCCTGCTCGGCGTCTGGTCCGGCGCGGAAGTCGGCATCGTCGTGCCCGATCAATATTGGAAAGATGTCGAACAACACTGGACCGATTGCCAACTCAACGACGGCGAATGGGCCTACCGCGCTTTTGAGAACGAACCGCGCCGGTCCATGACCCTCGCCGGCATCGCGTCGCTTTTCGTGACCCAGGATTATCTCGATCCCGCCCGCTACGGCGATCAGGTCGGCCGGCCGCCCTTCCAGCCGGCGCTGGCGCATGGATTGGAATGGCTGGAAAGCGGCGAGAACAGCGTGATGCCGCTGGAAAATCAATACGATTATTACGCCCTCTACGGCCTGGAGCGCGTCGGCCTGGCATCGGGATTCAAATATTTCGGCTCACACGATTGGTACCGCGATCAGTCCGCCACCACCATCCAAACCCAAAACACCGACGGCTCCTGGGGCGACGACATGTTCGACAAAATCGTCGACACCTCCTACGCCCTGCTGTTCCTGGCGCGCGGCCGGCATCCCATCATCATGAGCAAGCTCCGCTTCGACGGCGATTGGGCCAACCGTCCGCGCGATGTCGCCAATCTCGCGAGCTTCGCATCCTCCGAACTCGTCCGCCCGCTCAATTGGCAGGTCGTCACCATCGACCGCGACTGGCACGACTGGACCGATGGCCGAATCCTTTTCCTCGCCAGCGACAAAGCGCCCGCCATCTCCGATGCCGATATGGAAAAAATCCGCGAGTATGTCCAGCACGGTGGCCTGCTGCTGATGCAATCCGACGGCGGCAGCGCGGAATTTTCGCAATTCGCCGAGGATTTCGGCCGCAAACTGTTTCCCCAATACGGCTGGGCCGATCTCCCCGCCGGCTCGGCGCTGGAAACCGTCGCCTACAAACTCGACAACCCTCCCAAGATTCGCGTCATCAGCAACGGCGCGCGAATCCTCGTCATGCTCTGGCCCGAGGATGTCACCAGCCAATGGCAACTCAAAAGCGAACGCGAGTCGCGCGGCATCTTCGAGCTTGGCGTCGATCTGGTTCTTTATGCAAATGGCAAAACCGAACTGAAAAATCGCGTGCAATCCCAGGAAATCCCCGCCCTGATTTCCCCCGCGGCCAGCCTGACCCTGGGCCGGATCCGATATGACGGCAACTGGGATCCCGAGCCGGCTGCATGGCCGCACGCCGCGCGATGGTTCGGCCAGCAAACCAGCCTCGGTCTGAATCTCCAGACGATTGATCTGAAAGATCTCCCCACCGCCAATCCCCCCATCGCGCACATCACCGGCACCGCCAAAATGGATTTCACGGATGATCAGGTCGCCGCCATCCGACAATACGTCCAAAACGGCGGCGATCTTGTCGTCGATCCCTGCGGAATCCCCGATGCTTTCTACGGCAGCATCACCGACGACCTCTTGCCGCGCGCCTTCCCCGACGATCATCCCGAAAATCTCGACCCCACCAGCCCGCTGCTCAGCGCCAGCGCCGATGGCATGGAAGACATCGGCTCCCCGCAATACCGCGAATATGTCCACCTCTATTCGGACACCACCCGCTGGCACATCCAAATGATACACAGCGGCCACGGCCACGTGATCATCCTCCCCGCCGACCTCACCAGCGGCATTCTCGGCGACGACGACTGGGGCATCGCCGGCTTCACGCCGGATTATTCCATGTCGTTGATGAAGAACCTGATTCTCTGGACGTGGAACAATTCACCGGATTAATGGATCATTAGCTGTTCCGGGGCTTCGCGTTTCGAAATCCGATTTTTATCGGTTGCGGTTTTCGTGCCGTTCAACTCGGCCGGCTCGAATAGGAAACGTCCTTGCCGCTGCGAAGACCATTGGCTGGCCTGTTGACGCTCGCTATCGCCTCTTGCAAACGAGCATGAAGTTTCCCGCCTGCGGCGGCTGATATGTCGGAGTTCCGCGCTCAGGCGCGGCCCTCAACCGTCCGTCACGCCCCATTGTCCGACCTCCTGCTTTTGATTTCGCATTTGCAAGGGAGGTCGGACATGCGGGGTTGCATTGGACGGTTGAGGTCGAGCATGTGCTCGAAACTCCTTCGCATCCGCCGCCGCAAGCGGAAAACTCTCTCTTCGGCGGCAAGATGCCCGTGAGATCGTCAACGGGCCAGCCAATGGGGTTCGCCGCGCCGGCGCCGATTTCTATTCGAGAAAGCGCCCGCGATCGGCACGAAAACCGCCACCGACAAAAATATTCCTCTGGAGCTTCCTATTTCAGATAAATCCCCACCGCATACGCCCCGCAGCCGATGACCGAAAACACCCAGTAATCCCGCGGCATAATCCACCACCAGGTCGGCGCATGCCACCAGATATTCTGCGGCTTAAATCGCTTCAGCCCATACGCCGGATTGAAAAGGAACCAAAGAAAATCCTCGACGATGAAGAAGACGACGATGAACCCCAGCAGCCGAAGTTCCAGCGACACCGACCAGCTCAGCAATCCCATCGCCAGCGGCAAATGCACCAGCATGAACACAAACGCCTGAAGCCAGACATGATACCCCGTCAGCGGCCGATGGCCGTAGAGAAGTTTGGTCCACGCATTCTGAATCCGCCAGGTCGGCAAATTCGCCGCCCAGCCGTGCGGCCCCTCGATTTCGATTTCGACTTTGGCAAATGCGAATGCGGTTGCGATGAGATAAACAACAATCATCAGGTTCTGCATTATCGACGCTCCGGGAAGTTGGGAGAGAGGAAATTTTAGCAGAATTGGGGGTGGGGGAGAAGGTGGGGAGTTTGGCGGCCGTTTGCCTCCGTACCTAGATTTCGGGGCGCAGCGCGCGTGCCCAAATCCGGAGGTAATCTAGTCCCTTCATACGAGTCGTATCAACGATGGAGTCCGGATTAGGGAGATTACTAATTGATGCGTTATATTTTCCATAAATCCGTTCCAACTCGGCCAATTGCTGCTTAACTGGCGTAGCCACAAGGCTGTTGACCTCTGAACGACGCACGGTCAGGAAATGGCTTCTGAGGAGTTCGGGGTTATCCGCGAACAAGATGAAATTATCCGGATTTCCGTTCAGGATATTTTCGCAAACGGGACAAGTGCATATCAATTCTCTATGTTTGTGGAGAATCAGATCTGTCTGCGATAGAGACCGGAATTCGTGAAAGGCGGGAATGTAGTAACGATCAGGAACACCGCCACCGCCCGGAACAGTGCCGAACCCCTTGTGCTCCGTGTACAGGATTCCATGCGATATAGCCTTCATGCCATCGGCATGCATCAGCATCAGCAAATAGCCGCCGTAGAGCGATTCTACGCTAACACCCCGGTCGCGCAACGCACGGACCAACTTCCGTACTGCGATAATCTGCTCCTCCTGAGCGGACGCTTGCGCCAGTTCCCCCGCCCATAGTATTACCGTCGAAAACTCCCCGTAATCATTCGATATCCGATTTAATCCGTTCGCTTCCAGGTCACTCGCCACAAATGCAACGACGGGCGCAACTGGAAATCGGCCGACAGTCGCCTTCATCTCGTTCGCGCAGCGAAGGGAGTACTTGTACCAATCATCTCCAGCCCGCTGAAACCCAAAATATGGAGGCACCAGAGCCCGGGGCGTGGTCGCCGCCGTGTTTTTGTATCGTTTGAGATATTTCGCGGCCTTGCTCGTTCCAGACTCCTTGGCAATGACCGAGAGTTGGAATGCACTAACGCATTTGCAAAGATCTGATACGGGTGGGAGGCTCGATGGATCGAGCGACTCGGCGTCGTCAATCTCCTCGATTGCGGAAAGAATGCCCGAATCATAACACTCGCACATTTTTCGGAGAGATAATTTGACCTCGCCAGAGCTTTCGTTGATCCATGCCTCCTTGGTCTGCTGAAACATCCAGGTCATCGGATCAATAATGTATTCGTGTTCCGGTAGTGAGGTGACGAATACTGCTGTCGAAGCGGTCTGATGGGCGAGAATATGCGCTGGGATGACTAGTCCATCTATTTTGTCCTTTTCCCGATGAATCACTTCGATGTCACGGTGCATTCCAAATCGCAGATTTATGTTCATCCGGTGCCTCCTCGGAGGACCGTTTGTCGAATCCGATCGCAGGCAAGGCGATTCACAAACGGGCTTGCCGTGGCGGCCAAGATGATTTCGACCTCTCCCCACTTCGCGCCAACGGAGATGAGCCCAATACCGTGCTGGTGTAGCAAATTGTGTGGCACCCTGTGGGCGTGTCTCGCGTAGATAGCGATATAGGATCTCTCCGTTGCCGCAAGATTTACCACAGCTTGGCTTATCGCTTTCGCCCAATTATCGATCTTGGCTTCGATAGACCAAAGTTCGTTGGAACTCGAGCAACACACGACGACGTCGATCCGCTTTTCGTAATGGCGAACTTCCCGTCCAACGCAGTGACTTCGACGCAGCGAAGAAACTAGCACGTCGACGACCCGCCGCTCGGATATGGTCCGCCTCATACACCGTAGTCCTTTGTCCATTCGGAATACTCGACGAGCAATCCCGATTTCTGCCGGTACGCCAGCGCCTTATGTTCTAGCCAACGTTGGCAAAAATGGGCTCGCACTACTGCGATTAGGCCCACTGCGGCTGAAAAGGCAGTTGCGAGCAGCGTTGTTACACACATATACCACGCCCATCTGGCATCTACAAAAAGCGGGAACCAAAGTAGAAATATGCACACGCTCGCTACCAAGAAGGAGACAACGGCGGCGTTGTGGGAGCGAAAGTAGCGGCGTTGCCGGGCAAAGGCCTGGGCGCTGGTATTAGACACGAAAGCAAATTTGAGATGTAGCAAGCCTTCCATTTCGAATCGGATCGCCGTGGGATTAAACAGGTCTCCCGCGACCCCGCGTGACTTTGATGCTGCCGCCTCCATGAGTCGGTCGATCGTCTGCATGATTACGCCTGAAAATGCGTCGCGGATAATGTTCGAATATTTACCCCGGTCCTCAAGCTCTTCGGGGTTTATCGCTCTCAGCGATTGGCAGAAACGGTCGAACCTAGACCGCTGCGGTTGCACAACCGTTTCTTGGCTGAGGGCAACAGGCAGATGCTCATCTAGCAGCGCCAACAGCCGACGGGCTTCGTCGATGACCGTTTGCATAAACATCGTGGTTATAGCCTGCTTGATTTCCAAAACGGCGGTCCGTACATCGGAGTCATCCCTTTTAATTAGCCACCAAATGCCTCCGATCAACGTTATCGCAATGGCCGACAAGGCCTTGCCCAAGTCCCATTGATGGTACAGAAGATTGAACTCGGGAGGTGCTCCGCTCATGCCGTCGATAGGTCAGCTAGAGGCCAAGTTGTTCTTTAATCTCGCTGGCGACAGCGTATTCCGGATATTTCTCGTACACAAAAATCAGTAGTTGACGCAGCGTCAAAGCATTAAAGAATTTCTTGAACTCAGCTAACCCATCCCTTTCGTGGGAAGGCATCCCAGCCCATAAATCTCTGCCCGCCCGCATTCCATCCTCTGTAAGAATGAACCTCGAAGATTCGACCCTTCTCGGATTGGGTCTAACGGGCCGGTCAAGTTCGTCGAGAGACTTATCGGCATCGTCCGTCAAAAGGTACTCCAATTTCTCTGTCCGGAGCAGCCCGGCCGATTGAAGTATCTGCAGGTCCTCTCGAACGCCCTCCGAAAACGGCCCCATTTTAAACGGGCGGTATATGTACTCTTTGGCCTGAGCAACCAATGTCTTTGGTCCCTTACCCTGCTGCAGCAAAAAAAGAAACTTTTGTAATCGGGTTATCCCCTCGATAGACTCACCGACGACCCTAGTCTTACCGGGCGCATATAATAGGGCGAGCATTAGGTCGAGGGTTGTTTCCATCGACAAAGGCTGAGAATCGCTAGGGCTGTCTTTGCTCATATCCCTAACATATAACAAACACGAGCGATCCGCTACTGGAAAATATATTTATATCGTTGGGCTCCGCGAAAAGCGAAATAAGGGGGCGAGACAGACATTATCCTGCAGTAATCGTCGCAATTTACGAACATTGCTGGCCCGCATGCGAGCGGCAGCTTTCAAGAATTCGATATCATCCCGATCAGGGAAATCCACCATCAACAAACACCATCCAATTACAAGCGGTTATTTCAGAAGCACTTAGGGAACTTTCCCATAGACAACTAGATTTTACCGCAAGGGTCCAATTCTCACGCGAAAAAATTGCCTTAGCAAACCATCGCCCGTGCCGCATGCAACAGCTCAATACACTGCTCCGCAATATCAAACGCCGCCCGTGGCCGCGAGCAGTCCAGCGCATTTTGCCGCATCCGCGCGAGTTTCTCCGGATCATTCAGCAATGACGACAGCTTCAACGTCAGCGAGGAAAGATTATTCACCTTGATCCCGCAGCCGTTTTCCAGAAGGTAATCTGCGTTGCGGTCTTCCTGGCCGGGGATGGGTTCGACGATGAGCATGGCGCAGCCGCTGGCGAGGGATTCTGTTGTCGTCAGGCCGCCGGGTTTGGAGACGACGACGTCGGCGGCCAGCAGGAATTCGTGCATCTGGTCGGTGTAGCCGAGGATTCGCCGCTGATGGCGCGGGTGGCAATCCATGGATGCCATCGCATCGCGCGCGGGTTCGTTTTTGCCGGCGACGGCGACGATTTGCAGCGGCCGTTCGATCTGGCAGATGGAATGGTGAATCCGCTCGATGGACCCGATGCCAAACCCACCGGCCAATTGCAGCACGATTGGGCGATCGACGGATAAACCTAGATTGCGAATGGTCTGCATGCGATCGCGCGGCTCGGCGAAGACAGGGTCGATGGGAATTCCCGTGACACTCGCGCGCTCCGGCGAAACGCCGTCGGCGATCACATTGGCCCGGCACTCCGGCGTGGCCAGAAAATATTTCTCGCACGGCTCATGAATCCACATGCCATGCACATCGTAATCGGTCACCACCGTCGCCTGCGGATAATGCACCGAACCGTTGCGGCTCAGGCGGGCGATCAGCGCGGCGGGGAGAAAATGCGTGTTGATCGCCAAATCCCAAGGCTGGTGCGTGAGGATTTTGGTGAGCCGGGTGAAATTCATCCGCTCAAACGCCAGCCGCGCCCGCGCGGTCACCCCCGCATCGCCCGGCTGATCGAGAAAATCATAAAGCATCCCCACCAATCGCGGCACGCTCTGGGCGGCGCGGAAATATCCCGCTCCATACGCCCGGCGAAAAGCGGCGTTGGTGAATTGCAAAACATCCACATGCGCGAGCCGCGCATCGGGCAGCATCCGGCCAAGCGCGGTTTGCAGTGCCGTCGCCGCGCGAATGTGCCCCGATCCCACCGAGGCCGAGAGAATCAGAATCCTCGGTCCGGAGATTTGGGAATCCTGCCAATCTTCGCCGCTGGAAACTGACGAGCGGAACATCGAGGAGATGTTTCGAGCTCCGCGACGGATTCGGTTGGTCATGGCGCTCATGCGAGGGTGGCCTCCGAAATCGTTTTCACATCCGGTTTCTGTGGTTCGGGACGAGCGAGCGGCTGGGCGACCGAAGGATCATCCGAGATGGCCCGCCGGCACGCATCCCACACCTGCTCGTAGGCCTTGGATGGAATTCGCCGCTGCGATCTCTGCCGGGCCGAGCGCGACATGCGTTGGCGCTCCTTTTCATTGGCCAGGAGTAGCAGAATTTTTTCGGCCCAGAGATTGGCGTCGTCGGAGGGAAGAATGTGGCCGGTGACTTCCTCATCCACAAATTCCCTGGCCGCGCCAGATTCGCTCACGAGCACCGGCAATCCGGCGGCCTGAGCGTCGATGACCAGTTGCGCGGTCACATCGTCCCGGTCGGCGTACAGCAGCAAATCGCCCTTGGCACAAAATTCCAGGGCGTCGATCTCGTTGCCGAAACAGTACACCGGCACGCCGGCGGTCAATTCCTTCATCGCGCCAAGCAACGGCCCATCACCCAGGAGAATCAGCGCCACATCCTGCCGTTGTCCGCAAACTTGTTTGAATGCCGTGGCGATCAGGACGACATCTTTGCGGGAGGAAAGGCTCGCTGGGCAGAGCAACCGCAACGGCTGTGCGACGTTTTTTTCCCGCCAGAAGGAATCGGTGGGATCGGCGGCGGGGGTGATGGTTCGGGGGATCGGCGCGATCGTCACGCATTTTTCAGCGGTAATTCCGGAGATTTCCATTCCCCGCCGGCTTCGCAGCAAGAGCGTGTGGGCCGAGTTGTTGAACCACTCGGCCAGCGCGGATGTCGCCATGGTCACGCGGTAATCCCCGCCCGTGAAACCCATGACGCGCTTGGCGACATCTTCGTGACACATCGCCAGCAGCGGCGTTCGCAGCATCTTGGCGACGAGCCACGCACACGCACCCATCGGCCCGCGCGTGTTGGCCAGCACAACATCAAATTGTTTTCGGTCGGCCCACTCTAGAACTTCCAAAACCGGCGGGAGCACCAAATCCATTTTCACCGCATCCACGCGCTGGGTTGCCAGCGGGCGGAAATTTTTCCAGCGATTGGATTCCTTTGCGAGTTCGTCAGAACAGGTGTGAACGATCAATTCCACGTCGCGGAGTTCCGCGAATTGAGCAAGTCCATTAACAAAATCACCCGCCGGTTGGCGGGCATTAGACGAATCGGTAAAGACCGCAACGCGAATGCGGTCGCCAGCACGGCGGCCGCGGCCGGTCATCTCCGAAAGTAAATGCCGCTCCTGATTCTGATGAAACAGCGCGAAGTAATACGGCAAAAGCGTCGCCTGATGCGCCAGTACGGTCGAGACGGCATCGAAGATTGCCCCGATCTGGCCGTCCTTGAGGGAATCGCCGACTGAGGAAAAAATTCCGCCACAGACATCGCGGTTGATGTCGGACACGAGATCAAACAGCGGCTGATGTTCCGCAAACGCCGCCCGGCCGTCTTTGAGCGCGCCCCAAACCGCATCGGATTGCCGCACACGCTGCATGGCCGACTTGCCCACCAATTCGCCAAGCAATTCCGTTCCGCGCGCCGCCGGGCGAAGGCCCAGGGTGCGGGAAATTTTCTTTTTCGCGCCGGAGGCGAGGAACCCCATAGCATTCCACGCCAGTGAGAGTTTCGACGCATCTGATTTCTCGCCCACCAATCGCCGCATGAGAATCGACTCGACGGAACCGGGCGATTTTGCGATGCTGCGGGTGTGGTAGCGGATGCCGACGCCGTAGAAATTGTGGGCCAGCTTGGCGCTCGATCCGGCTTCTCCGCCGGGTTGGCAGCGACCGTCGCGCAGGCATTTTAGAATGTCATCAACCGTCTTGGCATCTTCGGGAAATTCCGTCCAGGTGCGGCCGATGTTGAACATCCCATGATCGTCGCTGCCGGCGGTGCGGACTTTTTTCCAGGGATTGGAATAGAGCGGCTCGATTTTGTAGACGCGCTCCATCCGGCGAATCTCAGCCGCATCCAAATCATCCAGCAACGGCTCGAACGCCTCGCGATGGCCCATACTATGGGCGCCGTTCAAACATTCGAATCCGCGGAATAAAAGCAGCAGCCGCTCGATGTGCGTGCGATCCAGCTTTCCGTTCTGGCGATAGAGCGGATGAGCCACGGAATGCGCGAAATCATTTTTTGCCACATATTCCGCCACCGCCTGGATATCTTCCGCCCGGTCCTGCAATGCCTGATGATGCTTTTGATCGATGCCCCAGACCAGCAGATGGATTTTGCAATGATCTTCAGGGAAATAGCAGGTGAGTTCCTCGCCGACGAAAACGCCGGGGAGATTGAGAATCTCTCCCACCCCAGCAATGGAGTCGTGATCGGTGATGGTGACGAAATCCATTCCCCGCTTTTTGGCCAGGGCATGAATTTCGCGCGGCTCGCTGTAGCTTTCGGGGCAACGAATCGCCTGCAGCACGGCCTCATCGGCCTCGGTGCTGGCGCGGCTGTGACAATGCAGATCGACTCGTCGGGTGAAGTTCAACTTCGATGGGGAGGATTTGGCCATTGCCCTACTCCATTAAGGCCCTTCGCCGCCCCACCCCTCCAAAGAGGCTGCTTCAAAACCTAATGACCCTGCGATGGGCCATTTCCGGCCCACCCGAAGGGCGACGCACTTTTCGGCCGGCCTCGGCGTCGCTCCTCCTCAACGACCACACGATCATGGTCGCCTCTTCGTCGCAGGATCATTAGGTTTTGAAACAGCCTCTGAACTTGGGAAAACAAACCCACGCTCCGAGCGGGCGAAATTATCCAGACCAGTTGCTGGGGCCGACGATCCATGCCGGCCAAGCGTCTGAAACAACCAGACACTCCACGATTAGGATCGGTTTTCAATGTAAGGAGTGGGCAACGATCGCGCTAATTCCGCGATAAATTACGCAAGGGGTGGGGGCATAGGGGCGTGAACATGGCACTAATTGCGCAATTTGTAGCGGAGATGGGATGAATTTGATGGTTGGGAAGATGGCGATGATTCCTTTTTGTTTTTCAGGCGATTGGCCAGGAATGTTATCATCATTGTCGAGGGATCGGATCATGTCTATGCGTTTGGCTCTGGGCGTTCTTCTGGCCACTTTCGGGACCATTCTTTCCGCGCGCATTTGGGCGGATGACACCCAGCCATCCACGCAATCTGCGGAGCGCGGAATCGTCGTTCTCCGGGCTAACGGCACGGCGGATTTCCAGCATGAGCCGTTTCCATTAGAACGGGAATTGTATCGCCAGGCCTTGCTGATCGCGGCCCGGGACCAAATGGGCCTGGACACCCGCGACGAAGAATTGGGCGAATCCTTTCCCGCGGATTGGCAGGATCCGGACCCACGCGGCGTGGCGGTGGTCGTGTACCGGCAACAGGACGGCACCCTGGTCGTCAATTGCATCGGAATCGGATTCATTCGCGCGAAGTCCGCCACTCGGCCTATTGCGTCGCCTCTGGCGCATATCGTCAAAGTGACGACGGTCGTCTCCTATTGGCCGGACATCGGGCCAATGATCGTGCAGGCGGAAAAGTGGTCGCGCACGGAATTTCCCGACTGGCTGAGGAGGGAACATTTCGCGCCATGCACAATCCCCAGCGCCGGCGATGACCAACCGTCCAAGGATGTGGAAGATCGGCTGCAGGATTTTTCGATCATCTCGCAATTTGAAGCCGTGCGCTTAGCGCATCAGGCGATTCGCGAGCAGGGTGAATCTCCGGCATGGGTGGGCGTATTGGTGCGCGGTTATGCCAACCTTGGGCAACTGACGCGATTTCACTGGACCAGCGCCTCAAAAATTTTCGTTGCACGGTCGCTGCTCTACAGCCAGCGCCTTTTGGCGGCCGATGCAAATTCCCCGCTTGCGCTGAGGCTCGCCGCTTACGCCAATGCAATGGCCGGTTTTCATGCAGCGGCATTAGATGATTTAAATCATGTTCCTCCCGATGCCCCGCCCGCGCCAGACTGGGCCAATCTGGTCGAGCCCCTCTGCAAGTACGACACGGTTAAGCTCATGGAGTTTGCCACAGCAAATTCTGACAGCAAGCAACTGGCGATGTACATGGCGTTTTTGACTGTGGAAAATTGTGGTAGCCCCGCGGCCGTCATTGAAACGGGAAAAGTTGCGCTGCAGGCCATTCCAGTTTGCGACCGGATCATCGATGCCATCGTGGATAATTCCGGCGTCAGCTACGGCCACGCTTACACCACGCTTGGCTTGCAAAGCTCGATCGACGCGCTGCGACTTGGATTGCCGCAAATCACGGAGTTGCCGCCGGTGGTGACAGATACTTGGCAGAGGGCACACAACAATCCCGATCTGATGCAGGATGTGGCGGATGTGTCGCAGGCATTTGCCGGAATTCAGGATGGCCCCGATCCGTCCTGGTCGATGCTCGGGCATTTGTTGCAGGAGACCAATTTCATCCACACCTATCGGCGGGTTTACTTCGAGCAGAATTTCTGGGGCGTCGATCCGTCGGACACGATTGCCAAGACACACGCACTGGTGCAAGGCCATCCGAAGGCGGCGCTGATATCTGTAATTGCTCCGCAGCAGGGCGCGCTTTCGGCCGACAAGCTCAACGCGATCGATCTGGGCGACATCTCCTATCGAGTGGAAGGAAACATGAGCCCAACGCTTCTGCTGCAAACGGCCGGTCGCTCCATCAACGACGTCTGGGGCATGGAAACCCTGCACTCGGATCCCTGCGCGTGGGACCAGGAAATTGGTATGGTGGCGGGCAATGGCAGGAATTTTGTCGATGCCACTGGAGCTCAGTCGAGCGAGCTTTTACGGAAAGTCAGTCCGTACTCGCCCGTAGGAGTGGCCGGAATGATCAAATATGATTGGACCGACGTCACTCCCGATCAATTGGCCCGGTGGCAAACCGACTTCAGGGGCCAACCAGCATTTGATTATGCGGCGGCTCAACATTACCTCAATGCCGGGCAGAAACAGAGTGCATTGCCCTATCTACAGGATCTGGTAAAGATTTCGCCGGATCGGAAGACCTACGAGGAATTGGCCAACTGCTATCTGGATGCCGGTGATGAAGCAACCTGGCTGGCAACGATGAAAGAGGCGCTGCAGCAGGAAGATTACGCGCTGGACCATGCCACTGAAAACGTGGATATCGCCGTTCATTTCGTGGCGAAGGGGCAATACCTGACGGCACTGCCCTATGCGGATGCGGCGGCTGATTCGGGAGCGGCTTGGGCCTTGGAATACGATGCTCATTGCCATACGGCGGTCGGGGATTACGCAACGGCGGATAAACTTTTGAGCGACGATGCCGATCGCTATGGCAATCCGGTTTATTGGTACATGTGGTGTCGAGCAACAGGACGTGGAAATCTAGTTGGAGCAAAACAGGCGATGCAGTCCTGGGTGAACGCGGGGAGTGACGCCGTTGGAATCGCCGGTTACTACTGTGCGGAGGGAAAGCCCGATCAGGCGACACTCTTTCTCAAGGCGCGGTTCGAGTCGGTCGGTGATCCGCTCGACGCCGCTTGGGCGGCGATTCTCTATGATGCCGCCGGCGACACCGCCAGCCGCGATGACCTGCTCATGCAGGCCAGCGTGAAAGGGAAGGCCTATGTCGCGAATAATGGAAACGACGAGTCTTATGAATTCGTCAGCCTGCTTCGCTCGTCCATCACAATGCATGGAGGTCAACTCGACGGCGCGGCAATCGATCGCGATTACAATTGGGCACCGCCCGAACGCCGCGCGCCCTTAGATTATCTGGCGGGGCTTTATCTTATGAACCACGGCGACAAACAGCAGGCTCTGGAACTAATGAAAAATGCCGCATTCAACACCACCGACAGATCCGTCACCGGCTATCTCGCCCGCATCGAGCTTCACGACCAGGGCATCGATCCATACCGCCTGGAAGCTGCTGAAGCTGCGACGCGGGCGAGCCAATAAACATCATCAGCTTTTATTGCTGCGGCTGCTGTGCAGTATCGGGCGTCTCAAACGAGAACTGTTGCCCGCCAATCGCCGCCGCGGCCATCAGGCCGCCGGTCATTTTGGTGAACACCGCCACGCCGTTCTCGAAGTCGGCATTGGTCGCCGCGCCGGCCTTAAGCGCCACGGCCGATGCGCCGGCGGC
>JBEKUH010000042.1:0-30037 GCA_049515255.1 Tepidisphaeraceae bacterium
CAACCCTCCCCCGGAGTACCAGGAGAGGGGAAAATATTTTGCGGCATCTACCACGCACCGGCGGCCGCCGCTAAACAGCGTTCGTTATCACCCCATGTGATAGAAAAATTCCTCTTGAACGATCTTGTCGTTCTTGACGGTGTAGAGAGCCGCTTCGTCGAGGGTGATGCGTTTGCCTGCCATCGGGCCTTGCTTGGGGGTGACTTCGTAGGTGAAGCGGACGACGAAGCGATCACCGTGCGGCCAGGGTCCCTCGGCTTTGCCGCTATGAACCTCATGATTTTTCGCCCACCAATCGGCTTTGCCTTTGACAGCCTGAATTCCTTCCATGCGCTGGGGCATGGTTGGGCCGCCATGGGCTTCGATGCTCACAATGTTGGGAGCATAGAGCGTTTCCATGGCTTCATGTTCTTTGTGCTGTTGACACAGGTCGACCAATTTTTTTCCGATGTCCATTGCGCTGGCCATAAGCGAATCTCCTTGGTTGAGGTTTCAGTTGCGGTGATTCTAGCCGCCCAAATTGCTGTCGTCAGCGAGGAGAAATTTTTTTCCTGCCGCGTGCTCTTAACATTCAATAAACAAACGGCACCAATGATGGAACCTCTCTCATAAATTGCTGAAATTCTTCGCCAAATTCGGCCGCCATGAATTTCTGCTCGCGGCGGATTTTGATGAGGAAGGCGATCAGGAAAAATAATACCCCAATGAATGCATCGCCGGTCGTTTTGGAGATGGCGGTGCCGACAGCGGCGAGCAGCAGGCCGGTGTAAATGGGATTTCGGGTGATGGCGTACGGGCCGGTGCGAATGAGTTTGTGGCCTTCCTTGAGCGTGACCATGCCGCTCCAGTTTTGGCCGAGATGAATTCTCGCCCAGACGGAAAAGAGCAGGCCGATGACGGTCAACACCGTGCCGAGGTAGCGGATCGAGTCGTTGTTGTAGAGTCGGCCGATCAGAAACGGATGGCTCGGGTCGTTGAAGATCAGGATTGCGCCGATCCATAATGGGATGATGTGCTGCAATCGCTGCGCAATACTTTCGGATTGCTTGGTGCTCTTGACGAAGATCGCGGCGGCGTACCAATAGATGAGCCATGCGAGCCAGAGCCAGCCGTTGATTCGGGACGCGGAGGGGAAATCCACGGGGGGAATTTAGAGAAATTCGACTCGCAAGGCAAAATCGCAGAATTACATGGCTTTATCATGCGGGGAGAGTAGACTTTGGGGATGGATGCGAAGCCGGACAAAGGGCAATTTTGGCATCGCCATTTTCTTGGGGTACCCGTAATTTATCAAAATCTGTTCTGGCTTTTTTTTATATTCGGCTGGGTGCTTCCCGGGGTCATTCCGAGGTATATCGCTTTTGGGTTTTCGGTTTTGTTCTTTATTGTTTGGGCGACCCACCCTAGAAACCCTGCCCGGTTGGGCAAAGATTCGAAGTAGGCTCAGATGCTCAATAGGAATCTCTCGACATTATTCGCCGCATCGCCGACGCCGGTTTTGGTTTGGTAGTCGATTTGGGCCAGGAGATCGACGGCGCGGGAGACGCCGGTGGGGCCAAGGGTTTTGACGGTCTCCACAAATTTCTGCGCCAAATCGCGCGGCCAGATTCTCAGGGCTTGG
Organism: Tepidisphaeraceae bacterium; assembly: GCA_049515255.1. Classification (GTDB taxonomy): domain Bacteria; phylum Planctomycetota; class Phycisphaerae; order Tepidisphaerales; family Tepidisphaeraceae; genus JBEKUH01. The sequence goes on from JBEKUH010000042.1 coordinate 1,622, forward strand.
CCGATCGTGAAAGCATTTTGCCCATCCTTGAGCATCTCCAGCGCCTTGCGGCAATTTTCCAGCCAGATGCACAGCCAGGTGACGGCGCGGAATTCGGCGGATGAATCACCTTGCAGCAGTTGTCGCCAGCGCGTGAGGGATTCGGCACGATTGCCGGCGGCCAGGGCGTTGGTGAGGTCCCACATTTGCCGCTCGCGCTGGAAAGGGACCGAGCCGGCGATTTCTTCGGGGCCGATTTTTTGCGAGGAGATGGCGAGCTTGGCGAGTTCGCTGTCGAGTCTGCCCAGATCATCACCGATCAGATCGGCGAGCAATCTGGCCGCATCTGGGGAAATTTTTGCGCCATGCACCGGAGCCCGCGCCACGATCCATCCGGCCAAATCCTTCGGCGGCTCGCAGGATTCGATTTTGCCCACTTTCGCAATCGCCTTGTAAATCCGCTGATTGGCCGGAAGCGAGCTGAAGCGCATTATCAGTGTTGCGCTGTCGGATGGCGCGGCAGCATAATCTTCCATTTGCGACCGGAACCGGGAAACGAAGTCGTCCGCATTTCGCAGCACCACCGCTTTGCCGGTGCCGAAGAGGGCAAAGCTGCGTAGTTCATCCAATACATCCGCCAGTTGGGCGGTTTCGCCGTCGATATCGACACGCTGGGTTTGCTTGGGAAGCTGGTGAAGAATTGCCGACAATGCTTCCTGGTGAAGCAGGGAATCCGAGCCGACCAGGGCGTAGATCGGTTTGGTCATTGAATGGTTGTACGCCGACGAAATTTTATCGTCAACGAACCGCCTGTGGTGGACTTTCCATGTGACGGACTTTTGTTGTAGAATAAGTTTAGTACATTGTTACTTGCCGGCGCGGAGATGGACATCCGCAACACCGGCGCTTGGACCGGGCACTTTTGCATTAGAGTTCTGACAGGAAACCGCACTCGCTCAACAACTGACGGGAGAAGGCATGGACACGCCATACGCGGCATTCTGCGAAGATTTCTACATCAATATGCGGCTGGGGTCTCAACTGAATCTTCCGCATCAGCGGGAGACACTGCTTCATTTTTTCGAGCGAATCCAAAAACAATTCCCCGGCATGACCCGCTTTCGCAAGAGCGACAACGGCGAGCTAAATCTCGAAGAGGATCGCAGCTCGCAAACCTATCGCTGGGTGAGCATGGAGACCAAACGGCTGAGCTGCGGGCATGTGAATCCGCCGAACCTGGACGAGGCGCTGGTGCTGCACAAATTTCTGCTCGATCTGGCCCCGTATCATCTGGGGATCAGCCCGGTGGAAATTGATTATCTGGATGTGCTGTTTGGATTCGATCTTTCCTTCAGCGGGAATCACGACGAGATTATTTCCGAGAGTCTGCTGGCAGATTCGCCATTGAATTGTTTGTCGGAAGAAGTGGGCGCTAAGCCGGTGGATTGCCAGCCGACGGTGACGTTGGCGCTGAGCGATGATTGCCGATTGCAGGCGCGCATCGACATCGTGACGCGGACGAATAGTTATCAGGTCCGGACCGGGGATTATTCGGATGACATGATCAGTGTGTATCTGATCCTGCGACGATACTGGGGCGACCGGCCACGCGCGGGGCTCTCGCAAATGGCGGGGGAATTGGCGGTACGCGCGGCGCAGTTGGTGGAACGGCACGTATTGCCGAAAATCATCCGCCCCATCTCAGCGGCGATCGCGTCGCGGTCGTGAGTTCAAATACAAAGAATTTGAACCACGAAGCCACCCAGCGCCGGCTTCTCCCGCCCGATCTTTCCCATCCTCATTTCCCCTTCATCATTTTCCGGTACAATCCGCCCACTGACACTTAACCAACTATGACACTCGCACAACCCCAGCAACTCACCCTCGATCAGGCCCTCGCTCTCGCCCGGCAGGAACATCTGGCCGGCCATCTGTCCCAGGCCGAATCGCTCTATCGCCAAATCCTCACCCATCATCCGGAACAACCGGATGCGTTGCATGGTTTGGGGCTGCTGGCATACCAGGCCGGTCATCCGCGGCCGGCGGTGGAGTTGGTCCGCCGCGCTGTCGCCAAGCGGCCCAATGTCGCTGAATTCCTCCAATCGCTGGGCCTCCTGCAATTCAGCGTCGGCGACAGCGAAAATGCCATCGAGTCGTGCAAAAAAGCGGTGAGCATCAAGCCGAATTCTCCCGATGCCTACAACAATCTCGCCAACGCCCTCTTCACCCTCGGCCGGCTTGAGGAATCCATCCAGGCCTACAAAAAAGCCCTCTCCTACAAACCGGAATTTCCCGAAGCCTACAGCAATCTCGGCAACGTCCTCACCGAAACCGGCCACGCCAAGGAAGCTATCGCCGCCTGCAAACGCGCCCTGGAATTGCGACAGAATTTTCCCGATGCATTTTACAATCTCGGCAACGCCTATCTCGCCAACAACGAGACCGAAAAAGCCACCATTGCCTACCGCCAGGCCATCGCCATGAAGCCCGCCTTCCCCAAGGCGTACAACAATCTCGGCAACATCCTCAAGGAAAACGGCTTCGTCGATGAGGCGATCATCTGCTACGACCAGTCCATGGTTTACGGCCCGCTCCCGGCGGTGGCCAGCAATCGGGTTTATCTCCTGCAATTCCATCCGCGCTACGATGCCAACACGCTTCTCGCCGAAGTGAAGGGATGGAACGATCAATTTGGCAAACCCATGGCGAAATTTATCCGGCCATCCGACAACGACCGCGATCCCGATCGGAAATTGCGAATCGGATTCCTCTCGCCCGATTTCCGCACTCACGTGGTTGGCCGGAATATTCTGCCATTGATCCGAAATCACGACCGCTCGAACTTCGAGGTCTTCTGCTACGCCGACGTCTTCCGCCCGGACTATATCAGCGAGAAATTCAAATCGGCGGCCGACCATTGGCGGCCCATCGCCACCCTGCGGGATGAAGCGGTTGCGGACATGATCCGCAAGGACAAGATCGACATCCTCGTCGATCTCGCATTGCATCTCTCGGCCAACCGCTTGCCGCTCCTGGCGACCAAACCCGCGCCAATTCTCGTGACCTTCGGCGGATATCCCGGCACCACCGGGCTTGACACCATGGACTATCGCCTGACCGATCCCTATCTCGATCCCCCCGGCGAAACCGATGCGCTCTACAGCGAAAAATCCGTCCGGCTTCCCGATTCGTTCTGGTGTTTCGACCCCGATGCGATGGAAGTCGCGGAATTGCCGGTCGGTCCGATGCCGAGTTTAGCCAATGGCTACATCACCTTCGGCTGCCTGAACAATTTCTGTAAGGTGAACGACGGAGTGCTCGAGTTATGGGCGAAAGTGCTGGCGCGCGTGCCCGATTCTCGCCTCTTGTTGCTCGTCCCACCATGCCTGGCCCGCCAGCGCGTGAGCGACAAATTGCTGCGCGAGGGGATTGACCCCAAGCGAGTGGAATTTGTCTCGCGTCTGGATCGGGACGAATATTTCAAGGTGTACAACCGCATCGACATCGGCCTGGACACATTCCCCTACAACGGCCACACCACCAGCCTCGATTCCCTCTGGATGGGCGTGCCGGTGGTAACACTGATTGGCCAAACCGTCGTCGGCCGCGCGGGATGGAGCCAACTCTGCAACCTGAACCTGCGCGAATTAGCCGCCAACACCCCCGAGCAATTCGAGACCATCGCCGTCGATCTGGCCAACGACCCCGATCGCCTCAAACAACTCCGCCAATCCATGCGTGACCGCATGCGAAGCTCCCCTCTCTGCGATTCCAAGAAGTTCACCCAAGGCATCGAATCCGCCCTGCGCGATATGTGGCGGCAATGGTCCGCCAGCGGCAAGTGAACCCGTAAGAATATCCAAAATTTTATACTTGACATTGCCCAAACTTACGGGCATAATATCGTGATTGGTCAAGCAACTTTCGCCGGGCCACACGAAGATGTTACACAATGTTACAGAATGTGACGTTTTACCCCCCCCTCCCACCCCCACTACGCGGTAGGGCAGTACAGCGGTGGATCAGTAGAGCGGTAGAAAATGCAAAAGGCCATGTATGTTGACCGCATCTCCCACTCCCCCGCTCTCCCCCTCCCCCACTCGCCGTGTATTCCACAGCCCTCAAGAAAGGTATTCTCCCCCACCATGACTCGTGAACGCTTCGCCTGGATCGTCAGCACCGTCCTTTTGGCCATCCTGGCGTTTCAACTTCCCGGCACACTCGCCGAGCGCGACGACGATGCCGCATGGGTCAAAACCGTTGTCGAAGTCCATCGACTGGTGGATGAAAACTATGTCGAGGCGGTGGACGACTCAGACATGAAGGTCAAATCCATCCAGGGAATGCTGAGCGATCTCGATCCGTTCACGGTGTACGTTCCGCCAGCGAAGCAGGCGAGTTTTGACAGTCTCATCGGCGGCAACTACGACGGCGTGGGCATCACCCTTCGCGGCGAAGCCAATGGCGATGTGTTTGTCGTCTCCCCCGTCGAAGGCGGACCGGCCGATCAAGCCGGAATCGATGCCGGCGATCAGATCATCAAAGTGGATGGCACTCCCACCAAGGGTCTTTCCATTGATGAAGTATCCAGGCGAATTCTCGGCCCGGCCGACACCAAAGTGACCCTGACTGTTCTCCGCTTCGGCCAGCAACTGGATTTCACCATGACGCGCCAGCAGATCGTCCTGCCGACGGTGCTCGGCTTTGAGCGAAATCCCGATGACTCCTGGAAATTCTTCGTCTCGGAAAATCCGAAAGTCGCGTACCTCCGCATCACCCAGTTCGATGGCAACACGTTCGATGAACTGCACGATTTCCTCGCCGGCCAGAGTGGCCTTCTCTCCCAGGGCATGCAGGGATTGATTCTCGATCTCCGTTTCAACGGCGGCGGGCGATTCGACATCGCGGTGAAAATTCTCAACATGTTCATCAAAGACGGAGTGCTCGTCAGCACCAAGGGCCGCAATCGCCCCGAAACCATTGAGCGCGCCGACGGCAACGGAACATTGCCCGATTTCCCGATGATCGTGCTCGTCAACGATGAATCCGCCAGCGCGTCGGAAATCGTTTCGGGAAGCCTGCAGGACAACCACCGCGCCGAAGTCGTCGGCCAACGAACCTACGGCAAAGGATCCGTGCAGGAACTGATTCCCCTGCAAGATGACGGCGGCGAACTGAAATTGACGGTTGCGTACTACTATCTCCCCAGCGGCCGGCTCGTGCATCGCAAGCCCGGCGCCACCGATTGGGGCGTCGATCCGCAGATTGTGGTGAATATGGATCAGAACGCCGAAGCCGTGCTGGAGGATGATCTGGATTCGCGCAACATCATCCGCCGACCGGCCACGCGCCCAACCACAACGCCCGCCACTCGGCCGAACGATCCGCAATTTGACACAGCTCTGAGAACCATCATTGGAACGATCGTCCTGAACAAATCCACCCCGGCCACTACCGGACCGTAATCCCATGCTGATTCTCGGAATCGAATCCACCTGCGATGAAACCGCCGCCGCCGTCGTTGCCGATGGCACGCGCGTGCTGAGCAACGTCGTCGCCAGCCAGGTCGAATTGCATGCCGCATATCGAGGCGTCGTCCCGGAAATCGCCAGCCGCGCCCACATTGAAAATATTCTGCCGGTGATTGAAGAAGCCACCAAATCCGTCGGCGTGGGATTTGCCGATATCGACGCCATTGCGGTGGCCCACCGCCCCGGATTAATCGGCTCCCTGCTCATCGGTGTCACGGCCGCGAAAACTCTGGCATGGTATCTCAACAAACCCCTGATCGGCGTCGATCACGTCCACGCCCATCTTTACAGCGTCTGTCTCCAATCAACTTTCCCCTCCCCTGGTACTCCGGGGGAGGGCGAGGGTGGGGGTCTTCGAATTCAAAATGGCAACGAAGAACGAAAACCCCCACCCCATCCCTCCCCCGGAGTACCGGAGGAGGGGGAAATCCCTGGGGAAATTTTGATGCCCGCCATCGGCCTAGTCGCCAGCGGCGGCCACACCGCTCTCTATCTCATGCACAATTTTCTCGACCTCGACCTCATCGGCTCCACCATCGACGACGCCGTCGGCGAGGCATTCGACAAAGTCGCCGCCATCCTCGGCCTCGGCTACCCCGGCGGACCGATCATCGATCGCCTCAGCGAGACCGGCAATCCCAAAGCGATCGCGTTCCCCCGCAGCCGGCTCGGCCGCGATTCGCTCGACTTTTCCTTCAGCGGACTGAAAACCAGCGTGCTGTATTTTGTCCGAGGATTTCAAGGCAAGGAACGTCAAATTGGCGAACTTAACCCCGGCCAAATCGCCAATGTCGCCGCATCTTTCCAGGAGGCATGCGTGGACATTCTGCTGGAGAAACTACACCGCGCGGTGCGAAAATATGACGCGCGATCCATCATCATCGGCGGCGGTGTCTCGGCCAATCGTGGCCTGCGGAACGCAATGGAAAATTTCGGCGTTCCATTCTTCTTCCCCCCGATGCAATACTGCACCGACAATGCCGCCATGACCGCCGGCTTGGCGCATCATCTTTTAAAGGCTGGGCAAACAAGCAAATTGGATTTGGATGCGATCCCCTATAGTCAATTCCTCGATGCGACACATTAATCGTGCGCCAAAACTTCCGCCGCGCGGGGCCGATGGGCAAAAGGGCCTCTTCGGCCGCGTGCTCATCGTCGGCGGCAGTGACGACATGCTCGGCGCGCCCGTCCTCGCCGGCGCCGCCGCGCTGCGCACTGGCAGCGGGCTCGTACAGGTGGCGATGCCGCGCGAAATGCTGGCGGCGGGATTGACCGTCGTCCCCGAACTCATCGGCCTGGGTCTGGATGATTCACTCGCATCCACGCAAACACTTTTGCAAATGGCGCAAAAGGCCGACTGCCTGGCCATCGGTCCCGGACTCGGCCAATCCAAATCCATCGGCCAGCGAATTAACGCGCTGATTCTTCTGGAAAAACCGATCGTAATCGACGCTGATGCGCTGAACTATCTTTCATCGCTGGATCACTGGCCAGTTCCATTCAATGCCCGCGCGGTGCTGACCCCGCATCCAGGCGAAATGAAGCGATTGATCAAACTGATCGGCCGAACCGAAGTTCCCACCGACGACGCCGGCCGAATCGAGCTGGCCGCAGAGGCCGCGCGGGCATTCGGACAGGTGGTGCTGCTCAAGGGACATCGCACCGTCGTCACGGATGGAACGAAATATTATCTGAACCACACCGGCGACAGTTCGCTCTCCAAAGCCGGGGCGGGCGATGTGCTCAGCGGAATTTTGGCATCCCTGATCGGGCAGGGGATGCCCCCATTCGACGCCGCCTGTGCCGCCGCCCATCTCCACGGCCGCGCCGGCGAACTCGCCGGCGAAAAACTTGGCCGCCGATGCGTGTTGGCCAGGGATGTTATTGAGGCGATTTCGGTCGCGCTTCGGGATAAAAATGCAAATGCGATTGAACCGCCAAGACGCCAAGACGCCAAGGCAGGAAAATACGCCAAGTAATGCAGAATGGGAAATTCAATTCAAATGATTTGTATTCTTGGCGTATTTTCCCCACTCGGCGCCTTGGCGTCTTGGCGGTTCAATCGTCTTTTACGTCAGCAGCTTGGCCAGCAGCGGCGCGTAGTAGCTGATGATCAGATCCGCACCGGCGCGCTTGATCGAGTTGAGCGATTCCAGCACCGCGGCGTCCCGATCGAGCCACCCTTTTTCCGCCGCCGCCTCGAGCGCGGAATACTCGCCACTCACCTGATACGCCACCACCGGCACATTCACCGCCTTGCGAACTTCCGCCAGAATATCCAGATACGGCCCAGCCGGTTTGACCATAACCATGTCCGCGCCCTGATGCACATCGAGCAGCGCCTCGTGCACCGCTTCCTTTGCCCCGCGCGCCGGATCCATTTGATACGCCCGGCGATCCCCAAATTGCGGCGCCGATTCGGCGGCATCTCGAAATGGCCCGTAAAAAGCGCTGGCATACTTGACGGAATAGGAAAGGATTCCCACATCGAAAAATCCGGCCTGATCGAGCCCAGCTCGCAAGGCCGCGACCGTGCCATCCATCATCCCGCTGGGCGCGATGATCTGTGCCCCGCAGCGTGCGTGGTTGATCGCTTGTTCGACGAGCAATTTCACGGTTGCATCGTTGTTCACCGTCGATTGATCCGTATTAAGAATCCCGCAGTGTCCGTGGCTCGTGTATTCGCAGAAGCACAAATCGGTGATGGACGTCATCGCCAGCTTGCGGAGTTTGGTTTCCGCGAGCAATCGACAGACCGGATTCTGCGGATCAAGCGCCGCCGACCCCCGGGCATCCTTGGCGGATTTTTCGATCACCCCGAAGGCGAGATACGCCGCAAATCCCTCCTCGGCCCGCTCGGCCAGCCAATCCGCCGCGACGTCGACAGACATTTGCGACACCCCCGGCATCGACGCCACTGGCTTCCGCACGCCGCTGCCATCGCGCACAAACACCGGCACGATGATGTCGGATCGCGCAAGCCGCACACTCCGCAGCCCCGCGCGCAGTTGCGCGTGCAGCCGCAGACGGCGCGGGCGGATCGGAAGATCGAGCGGTTCATCGGACATGTCGGTCATTATAGCAGGACGGCCATTGAGGAAAATTCATATCCACCACGGAGACACGGAGTTCACGGAGACATGCAAGCTGTCAAGGCAATTTTGCCACAGATAAACAATCAGATGGACACAGATGGGAAAACAAATTTTCTCTTATTCATCTGTGTTCATCGGCCTTTCAGCGGTGGCAAAAATGAATTTGCATTTCTCCGTGTCCTCCGTGTCTCCGTGGTGGAAATTCTTTCTTCGGGAATCTCATTGCGCCCCATTCTGAAGTTGCGTCCGAATCTGCATCAGGATGTCGTAATAGTGCCACTCCGGCGGCGCGTTGGGTTCCTGATGATGATCCGGTTTGAGAATCAGATCGCCGGTGGAAAGCAAAACTTTTTTGACATCCGGATTCTGCCGGACTTTTTCCCACGTCGCGGCAACGATCAGATCGTAATGCTCGCCGGGTGTCTTTGCCCAGTATTCAAATCGATGGCCCTCAAACGAAACCCAGGTGATGTTCATCGATTTCATATTCGCCTCGCCCACATCGCCGGCATGTTTGGCCTCGAAAGCGGTGAGCTGCCCAACCTGCTCTCGCGTGTACGGCCAAGTCAATCCCGGAAACTGGGCGCGCGGATCATCCGGAGATTCCGGATATTTCATCATCTGCCAGAATCCTTCGAGGCTCGCGTAACGCACCCCATGAAACACAAACGGTGTCGCGGCGAAATTGGAGAGCAGCCCCAATTCATTCCGCTTGGAGAGAATGACTTCGCCCGGCCCGGCATCCTGCGGGAAAATTTCCCACGAGGGCGCCCCGGCCGTCGGAACCGGCGTCCACCAGTGCGCCGGGTAACGTGGATCACGGAAAATCGGCTGCGTGGTCGCGGTTTGATTCGGCATGGAATGGCATCCAGTGACAAACAATGCTGCAGTCGTTAGAAGAACAAAGAGTTTGTTTATTCGCACCGGCATTGGATTCTGAGCGGACGCAAACTATACAGTACCGTGACAGAAAACAGGCTGGGCAGTCTATTTTCTGTTGATATCAACAATCGCCAATGAATCAACCGGTGGTTGACTATCCGCGAATGGAACACAATATATTGTGTTGAAAACTGAAAATGGAATTGCAATCGAATGGGAATTTGCTAGGGTGCGAGGTCTGAAGGCGATGGTGATGTTGTGAAGTTTCGTTTGATCGCCATCGACCTGGACGGAACGCTGCTTTCGCCGCGCGGGGATGTGACGCCCCGGACGCGCGAGGCGGTGCATATGGCCGTGGAGGCCGGGCTGATGGTTTGCTTTGCAACTGGAAGAAATTTCACTGAGAGCGTGCCGATCCTCGAATCCGTCGGGCATTTCGACGCCGCGGTGTTCGTCGGCGGCGCCATGGTGATTGACACACGCACTGGTCAGACATTGCAACGAACATTGATGAACGCCCAATTGGCTCGCGAGCTGTGCGCATTTTTCGAAGGCCACGGCCAAGCCGCCTTGGCGCTGCAGGACACCAGCGATGCCGGCGTTGATTATCTCATCAGTGCCAGCGCCGAAACGAATCTCTCCACCCAACAGTGGCTGAAAATGACCAAGGCCACCGTTCACTGGCGCACCGATCTGACGACGCATCCGCACATGCACACCGTGCGTGTCGCGATCGTCGTGCCCAACGACAAATCCGAAATCGTGGCGCGGGAACTAGATGAGTTCTTCGGAGATCGAATCGTCTCACACAACTTTACACTCAACGCACACCCCGCGCGATTGCTGGAAGTGTTCGACCCCGCGGTGAGCAAATGGGCCGGCATCATGCACGTCGCCGGCCGGCACGGGATCGATCCGTCAGAAATCATCGCCGTTGGGGATGACGTGAACGATCTTCCCATGGTACAACACGCAGGACTCGGCCTGGCGATGGGCAACGCTCATCCATCTCTCAAGGCTGTTGCCAAACGAATCATCGGGCATCATTCCAGGGACGGGCTCGCTGAGTTTCTCGAAGGATTGGTCAAGAGAGAATTGCAGGATGTAGAAACAAATTAGTTCGCCGATACATGGACGATGCGAAAGGAGTCGCAGGCTCTAACGGCTGACGGGCTTGGAAGCTCGTCAGCCGTTTTTTTTGGAAAGACGCGGAGAAATGCGGATGGACCGCCAAGGCGCCAAGACGCCAAGGAAGAAAAAACGCCGAGAAGAATTTGAATTTTGTTTGTTAAAGTTTTTAACCCCGAATTTGAATTCTTGGCGTATTTTCTTCCTTGGCGTTCTCGGCGTCTTGGCGGTTAATCCGCGTTTGAATTTATTTCACTCGCCATCGGCGCCGCGAACCGCAAGCGCCTTTCCCTCGGCCGCCCAGAGAAATCCGCGCCGCATAATCTCCAGAACCGTCGGATGACGCACCACATCCGGATCATGTCCCAGCGAATTGTAAAACACTCGGCCATGCCGGAAGAACTTCGTCCACACCACCGGCATATCGATCGGCCCATTGGCGACGTGCGGACCATCGGACGTGGGAAACCGCGTGGTCGCCAGCACCTTCACCGCAGGATCGACCAGCATGTAATATTGCTCGGTTTTAACGAGGAAATCATCAAGTTTTTCGGTGATGGGACTGAAGATACCCGTGAAGTGGACCTTGTATTCCACCCCGCAATCGCCGGGATGCGCGACCCATTGGCCGCCGGTCATGAATTGCCATTCGGGAGATTCCCGGAACGCATCGCACATTCCGCCATGACAGCCGGCAATACCCACGCCGCTCTCCACCGCGCTCAGCACGCCGCGCGACTGGGCCGGCGAGATTTTTCCCATCGTCCAGACCGGAACGATCAAATCCAGTTGCCGCAATTTTGATTCATCTGCGAAGACGTCCAACGTGTCCGACATCTCCACATCGAATCGCTCGGCAACAAGTATATCCCGGAAAATCTCCGCGACTTTGGCGGGATGATGTCCGTCCCAACCGCCAAAAACGATGAGGGCTTTTTGACTCATCGATTCCATCACTCATCGCTGATCGTTTCGCCGCTGGGCGCATAGACCGCGTTGCCGTGGGTGCCGTCGGGGCGAGTGTATTTGATCTCGTATTGCGTCGAGCCATCGGACATGTCGTGTTGCGTGAACTTGTCGATGGTGGCGTACGGATGACCAGCAGTGAACGCGGCCGTGATGGCGGCTGGAACACCCTGCTGCGGCCGCGAGGTGTTCTCCGCCGTGCACGCAACGAAGAGCGTCGGGAGCGCCGTCGAGAGCAGGACGGCCAACAGAATTTTTCGCATGTTCATCTCCTTACAAATGAATCGAGCGGCCATCGGCGACGCCGGCCGCTTCCATGATCGCTTCGCTGAACGTCGGATGAGGATGGATCGCTTCGATGATCTCTTCCTCGGTGGCTTCCAGTTTTTGCGCGACCACCAGTTCCGCAAGCGTCTCGGTCACATTCTCGCCGATCATGTGGATGCCGAGCAACTCGCCAAATTCGGCGTCGAAGATCACCTTCACAAATCCATCGGTTTCACCGAGCGCCAGTGCACGTCCGCTGGCGGTGAATGGGAACTTGCCGATCTTCAACTTGCGGTTGAGTTCGCGCGCCTTTTTCTCGCTGTGCCCCATGCTGGCGACTTGTGGATGCGTGTACGTGCAGCCGGGGATCATTTTGTAATTGAGCGTATGTTTGCTGATGCCGGCAATTCGCTCGACACATGCCACCGCCTCGTGATGCGCCACATGCGCCAGATCGGGATGGCGATGTCCGCCCATCGCTTCCTGCATCGGCCAGTGCAAACTCACGCAATCGCCCACCGCCCAGACGTTGGGCAGATTCGTATGAAACTGCGGATCAACCTTCACGCGATTCTTGAACAACTCCAGTTTCGCCTCCGGCGCGGCCAGCCCTTCGACATTGCCGCTCACGCCGATGGCGACGAGCACGGCATCAGCTTCGACGGTTCCGGGTTTGTTTCCCGAAAGCGTAAGCTTGACGCCCGATCCGGTCGTTTCGACTTTTTCCGTTTTGGTTTTGATGCGAACATCGATCCCACGCTTGGCGAAGACGCGTTCCAAGACGACAGAAACATCTTCATCCTCGTTGGGCAGAAGATGATCGAGCATCTCGACGACAATCACTTCCGTTCCCACCGCGTTGTAAAAATCGGCAAACTCACACCCGATCGCCCCGGCCCCGATGATCGCCAGTCGCTTGGGCAATTTCGGAAGAATCATCGCCTCCCGCGAGGTGATGACTTTCACGCCGTCAAATGCCACGCCCGGCAACGGCGTCGCCCGAGCGCCGGTGGCGAGAATAATGTGTTCCGCGGTGATTTCTCGCTCGCCTTGCGCGGATTTCAATTTCACCCGATTCGGCCCCAAAAGCTGGCCCGTTCCCTTCTCGCTTTTCACCCCGTATTTGCTGAACAAATGCGCGATTCCCTTGCTGAGTTTGTCGGCAATCGCCCGGCTGCGGGAAATCAGTTTGGGAAAGTCGATCGACAAATCCTTGAACGACACACCATGCTCGGCGGCATTCGTCCGCAATTTGCGGATGAACGCGCCATCATCAAGTAACGCCTTGGTCGGAATGCATCCCCAATTGAGGCATGTTCCGCCGAGGCTTTCCTGCTCGATGCAAAGGACCCGTTTTTTGAGCTGGCCCGCGCGAATGGCCGCGGCATATCCGGCCGGACCGCCGCCGATCACGATGATGTCGAACTGATAATTCGCCGGTGTTGGCATGGGCGGGAGATGATAGGGAAAGTCGAGAAAAGTCTCAATCGAGAGGTCTGACCGACGAGACAAGAATCTTTTTTTTAAGGTGCTGAAAGAAAATCTTTGTCGGTTGCGGTTCCCGCGCCGACGGCGGTCGTGGGCTCAAATAGGAATCGGGCCTGCCGCGGCGAAGACCGTTGGCCGGCCCGGCGACGATCGCGCGGGCATCTTGCGGGCGAAGAAGGAGTATCTGCCTGCGGTGAGAACTTCGTATTTCGTCTCGCCTCAGAATGCCATCGCGAACCTCGTCGGGCCGGCCAACGGTCTTCGCAGCGCCAAAGATGTTTCCTATTCGAGCCCGCTGGGCCGGTCGGCACGAGAACCGATACCGAAACAACATATTCTAATTTTGAGTAGAGCCGGGCGAGGCTACTCCGGCTAAACATTTTGCAATCATTTGTTCCATTGGACATCCGCGAACTTGGTCGTCAGCGGATCGCCCGCCGCCGGCGTGATCGTGACATTATTGAACACCACGTCTTTTGCGTCCGTCGCCGTCAGTCCCTTCTCGGCGGAAATCGACACATCGTCCAGCGTGACGTTCGTGATCGGGCTTTCCGGCAATCCCGTGATTTCCCCCGCATTCACGCAGTTGGTCGCCTGAAGATGCTCGACATGCACATCATGCAGGAACGGCGTGTGCGATGTGATCGGCTTTGCCGCGCGATTTTTCATTTCGATGGAATCCTCGTAATACATGTTCATGGAAATCACATTGGTAACGTTCGTCAGCGTCATGTTGGTGAAAGTGAAATTGTAGAGCTGATTGCCCCGGTCGCGCGCGGATTTGATGCGTACGCCGTTGGTCGTGCCGTCGAATGTGCAGTTCACCACCGTGACATCATGAATGCCCTGGTAGGTTTCGCTGCCGATGGAAATGCCGTGGCCGTGCAGGCACTGGCAATCTTCAACCACAATATTGTACGTCGGACCGGGAATCGCCTTAATCGCCACGTTGTCATCACCCTCGTCGAGTTTGCAGTGGCGGATGACCACATCGTGGCTGCCGATGGGATCGATGCCATCGGTGTTCGGCGAATCCGGCGGCGAATGAATATTCACATCCTCCACCAACACATCCGAGCAAAGCGTCGGAACCAGGTGATACCGCGGCGAATTGCTCAGCGTCACACCCTGAACATGCAGGCGTTTAACATTCGTAAGAATAATGAGCTTGGGCGGCGGATATCCGCGCCAGCCGGCGCGGGAGATTTTGTCCAGCGGCCCCCACCAGACGGAACCGCCGCCGTCGATGGTGCCTGATCCGGTGATGGCCACATCGGTCAGATCATTTCCCATGATCAGCGATGGATATTTCGTGGCCACCGCCTGTTGCTGGTCGCGCGTGATTCCCTGGTCGGCGGCGTTCAAGCCATACGCAGGCAGATCAGCAGGAAATTGAATCGTCGCATCGGGTTCAAGATGCAAATCCAATTTGCTGACCATCGTGAAAGGAAGCGTGAGAAAAATCCCCGCCGGCACATCGAGTTGTCCGCCGCCCGCCGCCGAAACCGCGGCGATAGCGTTCTTGAAGGCATCCGTGTTCAGAGTTTTTCCATCCCCAACACCGCCAAAATCCGTCAGTTTGAAAACCCGTTCCGGAATCTGCGGCGGGGCCGGATTGACATCGGCCAGCGCGCCCGACACAGCCAAAATCAAACAGACGAACAATCCAGCGCGGAGTTGGTTCATGGCGAGGATTGTAACAACCCTCTCCTCGAATCCGAATCTGAAGAGGATGAACCACGAAGTCACCAAGCGCTGGCTCGCCCGCAACCCAAAGGACAAGCGACAGTTCGGAATCGCGCGGAAGAATATTGTTATCGGTTACGATGACCGCGACGACGAGAATGCGTTGGCTCGCATATGGACACGCGTTACCGCTTCGAAACCCGCTGGCTGTCCCGGCGACGGTCCAGCGCTCCTTCTCGATGTAACGGAATGGAGTTGTCGCCTGCGGCGACCGATGCAGCGGAGTTTCGGCCACGGGCCGACCCTCAACCGTCCGTCACGCCCCAATGTCCGACCTCCCGCTGAGAGAGCAAGAGCAGCGTTCCTTGGAAATCCTCAGGGCAGGTCGGACGAGCGGGGCTGCATTGGAAGGTTGAGGTCGCGCTTGGGCGCGAAACTCCTTCGCATTCCGCCGCCCCAGGCGGGATACTCGCTCCCCTCCGTCCCATCGAAAATGCCCGCTCGACCGTCGCCGGGCCAGCCAGCGGGATTCGAAGCGGCGGCTCGCTCTGGTATACGAGCCAACGCCTGCTCGTCGGCGCGGAAATCGCAACCGATAAAAATATTTTTTCTGCCAGAACTGGGGTCTCTCGGTGTTTATCAACTTTGCGAATCAAACATGGTCGTCGAAATCTCGCGTGGAGTCTGTTCGATGGTGGAAAGCTCGGCGTGGGGGCGATCGGTGCGGGCGCCCAGTTCGCTCATCTTTTTGGCGGTGACGACGACGCGGGATTCCAGGGATGCGACCGCCTGGTTGTAGGATTTCACCGCGCCGTCCAATCCCGCGCCGAGTTTGGCGATGTAGCCCAGGACCGTGCCCATGCGGTCGTAGAGATCTGTGCCGAGGGTGCGGATTTGCTCGGCGTTTTCGGCGATGGATTCCTGCCGCCAGCCGAACTCGATGGCTTTGAGCAATGCGATCAGCGTCGTGGGCGTGGCGACGATGACGCCGTTGTTCAGACAATCTTCGATCAGGCTGGGATCGTGTTCGACGGCCGCATACAAAAAGGATTCACCGGGAAGAAACATCACGACGAATTCCGGGGATTGCTCGAACTGCGACCAGTAACTTTTGAGACTGAGTTCCCGCGCGCGGGCGCGGAGTTGCTGGGCGTGGCGCTGGAGATGGGCGCGCTGCTCGTCGAGATTGGGGGTGGCGGCGGCGTCTAGGAACGCATCCAGCACCGTCTTGCAGTCGATCACCACTGTCCGGCCGTTGGGAAGACTGACGATCATATCCGGCCGCTGTCGGCCCTGATCGGTGTCCACACTCTGCTGCTCGACAAAATCGCATCGACTGGTGAGGCCGGCGAGCTCCACGAGACGGCGCAACGAAATTTCACCCCATTGCCCACGAACCGCCGGGCGCGACAGGGCGGTGACCAGTTGCGAGGTTTGCGTGTTCAGCGTCCGCTGGGTCTCGGCCAGAGTGCCGAGCTGCTCGCGCAGCATGCTATAAGATTCCACGCGGGATTTTTCGATGTCGGCGACGCGCAGCTGATACTGGTCCAGCACCTCGCGCATGGGCTTGAGCATCCCCTCGATCTGGGCCTTGCGCTCATCGAGCGAGCCGTTGGCATCCGCGGATATCTTGCCGAATTGCTCGCGGGCAAGTTGCAAAAATGTTTCGTTGTTCCGGGCCAATACTTCGCTGGATGCGCTGGAAAACGCCTGGCGAAGCTGGACCTGGGCATCGTCAATGAGTTTGCGTTGCTGGAGAATATTCTGTTGCGCCGATTCAAATTGCGCCCGGGCCGCTGACAATTCGCGCTGGGCGACGCCAAGCTGATCCCGCAGGCTTTGCGTGACGTTCTTTTCCCCCGCGAGTTGCTGGGAAAGATCCACCTGCCGCTGATCGGCCAACGCAACCGATGTCCGCAATTCCCCGGCCTCCCGCTGCGATTTGCGCGAGCAGAGCAAAATCACCACCGGCGTCGCGGCGGCGGCCCCAATCAGTATCCCGAACAGTGCCCAAATCATCACTGCAATGTACGCCGAGGTCCGGGGCAGTGCAATTGGAGTTTTCGTCTTATCCCCCTCCTCCGGTAATCCGGGGGAGGGCAGGGGTGGGGGTCTTCGTCCGAGGTAAAGCAAATCGAGGTACAATCTGGACGAATGAAGCGACTTGGCAGATGGATTTTCACCGCTGCTGCTGTGGTATCGCTGGTGGTGTGCCTGCTGACGGTAACGGTTTGGACCATTTCACATTTCGCTTTCCATCAATGGGAGTGGAGGGTGAGGGAGCCGATAGTCGGGAACACTAATGACGTGTATCGCGTTTGGGCGATCTTATCATTCAAGGGAGCAGTAGTGTTTGACAGCGCAGCAGAGGAATTTGTGGTACCTCAATTGGGACTCGCCCCTGTTAGAGAATTTGAGCATGTGTCCACCAACCCGTGGGTCGCGCCAGATGTGTCCGCAGTACACACTGGGCATGCCGTTGGCTTGGGTAGACTTTGGTACGTTGATGAAAGTTCCACTTACCAGCCCGGTGTTCCCCAATATGAATTGAGTATCCCCGACTGGACGGTAGCGCTGCTTACGGCAGTGATTCCCGTGATCTGGGCGACGATATATTGGCCCGCAATGAAACATCGAAAACGGTTGCGCTGGGGAAAGTGCGTGCAATGCGGCTACGACCTCCGCGCTACGCCGGAGCGCTGCCCGGAATGCGGGATGATTCCGCCGAATCAGCAAGCGGTTTCAAGCTGAATCTTTGATACAATCGAATTTGTGAAGCGCCTGCGCGGGTGGATATTCAATTCGATGGCGGCCTTGTCGCTCCTTGTGTGCGTGATTACCTCGGCGGCTTGGGTGACGTCGCATTTTCGGAATTGGTATTGCTGCGTGAGATGGGTCAGGTTGCCAACGGATGCCGGCAGTACCGCGGTCATTCGCACCTGCTCGCTGAGGCTCTCCGTTGGTTCGATTACAGTGGTCTTCGCTCGAGGTCCGATGTGGTTTCCTCTTCCCACATTTGAGAGTAATTTGATGTCGCCGTCGGTTGAACCAAGCATACAGACGGAACTCGCACAATCGCCGAGGCATTTCTTCTCACGTCTACAGGGGAATGTCTTCGTTACGGGGAAGGGATTTGGCTTTGGCAGGCTCGGATATATTGGCACCACCTTGACATATAGTGGGGGATTGAGTGCAAAAGATCGGGCAATCCTTGCACCTTGTTGGGTAATCGTCTTGCTTTCCGTGCCGTTGCCGGCAATTGCCTACATCAGACGACGGCAGCGCCGCACGCGGGAGATCGTGGGTCTATGCCAACAATGCGGCTATGACCTCCGCGCCACGCCGGAGCGCTGCCCGGAATGTGGGACGGTTCCGCCTGTTGCAGTAAAATGATCGATGATGAAGCGCCTTCGTCGATGGGTGTTCAGTGGACTCACCGTGCTGTCGGTGCTGCTTTCTGCGGCCACAATAATTGCGTGGGTTCGATCAAAAACAGAATGTGACGTTTTCGTATGCGGTGTCGGCCCGCGCAGGGATGTTGTCATCTCTTCTGTGGATGGTGGCGTCGAATTTGTGGAAGAAATCTATCCATCTCCGGTTTCTTACGAGCCGGGCTGGAGAGTTGGACCTCAGTCCCCGCCGGGCGTGGCGGCAAACTATTTTGGTTTTGGATCTGCCACTGGAAGGGCCCAAACCTTCGATGTTACTGGCCACCTTGTCATATACAGATTGGTGGCCGTGGTCGTTCCGAACTGGTTTGCAACCGCTTTGACATTGATTCTGCCGTTCGCGTGGATTTTGACTCGCGGGCTTCGCCGAATGAAAAAGGGCCATTGCTCGAAGTGTGGCTACGATCTGCGGGCTACACCCGACCGGTGTCCGGAATGTGGAACAATTCCGCCGGATAAACAAGTGATTGGAAGCTGATATTACCCATGCATTTCCAACTCTGTGTCGCCCTGACTAGGATTTGCCATGCCCACGAATCGTCTTGCCCAGGAATCTTCACCCTATCTCTTGCAGCATGCGCATAATCCCGTCGATTGGTATCCGTGGGGACCGGAGGCATTTGAGACGGCGCGGTCGCTCAACAAGCCGATTTTTCTTTCCGTCGGTTACAGCACTTGTTACTGGTGCCACGTGATGGAGCGGCAGTGTTTTGAGGATGCGGGGATTGCCGAGCAGATGAATCGGTTGTTTGTGAACATCAAGGTGGATCGCGAGCAGCGGCCGGATGTGGATCAGCTTTACATGACGGCCTTGCAGATCGTGGCGCGGCAGGGGGGCTGGCCGATGAGCATGTTTTTGTTGCCGGACCTGCGGCCGTTTTATGGCGGGACGTATTTCCCGCCGCGCGACAGTCATGGTCGGCCGGGGTTTCCGAGAATTCTCACGGCCATCGAGGATGCGTATCGCAATCGGCGGGAGGAAGTGGAGAAGTCGGCCGAGCAGATCGTGAATATTCTGCGCCAAATGGCCGAGCCGCCGCGGGATCGGCAGCGGATTTCGATCAACGAGAAGTGGATTGCGGAATTGGCCGGGCGCGCCACGGGGGATTTTGATGCGGAGAACGGCGGGTTTGGATCGGCGCCGAAATTTCCGCGCGAGACGTTGCTGGAATTTATTTTGCTGTATCTGCGGAAGAAAGAGGATGCGGATTTGAAGGGGAAAATTCGGCGAACGCTGGATGGGATGGTCAACGGTGGGATTCGCGATCATCTCGGCGGGGGCTTTCATCGGTATAGCACCGATGCCCAGTGGCTGGTGCCGCATTTTGAGATCATGTTGTATGACAATGCGATGCTGGCGTGGGTGTATGCGGAGGCGTTTTCGCAATGGAAGGACCCGCGCGATGCGGCGGTGGCGCGGGGGATTTGCGATTTTGTGCTGCGGGAACTGACTTCGCCGGCGGGGACGTTTTACACGGCGCTGGATGCGGAAGTGGATGCGCAAGAGGGCGGGAATTATTTGTGGACTCGGCAGGAAGTGGTGGAGGCGTTGGAAGATTCGTTTGACGAAAAGCAGATCGCGCGGTTTTGCAACGTTTATGGATTGGATGATGGTCCGAACTTTGTGGATCCGCATTCGGGGAACGGACGGGCGGAGAAAAATGTTTTGTTTCTGGCGCATCCGGAGGGGGCGCTGCTGGATGAGGAATTAGAGCGGATGCGGGCGGTGCTGTATGAAGTGCGAAAGCAGCGGAAGCAGCCGATGTTGGATACGAAAGTTTTGCCGAGCTGGAACGGGCTGATGATTTCGGGATTGGCGCATGTGGGGAAGGTGCTGGGGGAAGAGCGGTATCTCGCGGCGGCTAAAAAGGCGGCGGATCAATTGTTGAAGGAGCGGAAATTAAATTTTCTGGATGATTATGCGTTTCTGGCGCGCGGGCTTTTGGATTTGGAACAGCGCGAATCAGCCGAGGAACTGGCGCGAGAGATGAAGGAGCGGTTTTATGACGCGGAGCATGGGGGATTTTATTTCACTTCGGCCGATGCTTCGGATTTGATCGTGCGGCAGAAAACGGGGAGCGATAATCCATTGCCGAGTGGGAATGGCGTGGCGGCGGGGGTGATGCTGGAACTCGGGGAGGCATTGGTGGCGCGGGAGACGATTTCGGTTTTTGCGGGGCAGATGGATGGGATTGGGGAAGGGATGAGTGCGCTGGTGACGGCGGCGATGGAATATGTGCGAGCGGTTGGGCCGATTGAGATCGCGGGAGAGGGGTTGGCGGATCGGGTGTTGTCGCCGGAGGAGTTGGCGGGGCGTGTGGTGTCGATGGAGGGGGAGTGGGTGGATGAGAAGATGTTGCGGGTTCGGTGTCGAGTTTTTCGGGGGTCTCATATGAATGGGCCGGGGGAGATTGGGGGGGTGAAGTTAACGGTGAATGGGGTGGACGCGGAGATTGAGTATCCGGCGGGGAAGGAGAAGCGGTTTGAGTTTAGCGATAAGGCGATTTCGGTTTATGAGGGGGAGTTTGTGATTGGGGTGAAATTGGCGGCGGCGGTGAAGAGCGTGGAGGTGGTGTTGTCTTATCAGGCATGTGATGAGCGGGCGTGTTTGCCGGGGGCGAGGAAAACTTTGAAAGTGGGGCGGGGTTCGGCTAATCACTGAAGTGATTAGCCCGGGGGTTATTTTCCTAAAAGCACGCGTTCGACGAAGCCGGTGTCGACGTCGCCGGTTTGGAAATGTTGGTTGTCCATGATTTGCAGTTGCAGCGGGATGGTGGTTTTAATCGGGGCGATGTGAAATTCGCTCAGCGCCCGTTTCATGACGGCGATGGCTTCGGCTCTTGTGCGGCGGTGGACGATGAGCTTGCCGATCATGCTGTCGTAATTGGGGGGAATGCGGTAGCCGGCGTAGGCGTGGCTGTCGATGCGAACGCCGGGGCCGCCGGGGATGCGCATTTCCTGGATCACGCCCGGCGACGGAGCGAAATTTCGCTCGGGGTCCTCGGCGTTGATCCGGCATTCGATGGCGTGGCCGATCTGGAGGACATCTTTTTGCGTGAACGCGAGTTTTTCGCCGGAGGCGATGCGGATTTGTTCCTTGATTAGATCCAATCCGGTCACCTGCTCGGTCACGGGATGCTCGACCTGGATTCTGGCGTTGACCTCAAGCAGATAAAAATTCTGATCCTGATCGACCAGGAATTCGACGGTGCCGGCGTTGGTGTAATGGGCGGCTTTGATCAATCGGACGGCCGACTCGCAAAGTTTTTCGCGGGTATCCTGTTTCAGCGCGGGGCTGGGGGATTCTTCGACGAGCTTTTGATGTCGGCGTTGCATCGAGCAGTCGCGTTCCCAGAGATGCAGGGCGTTGCCGTGATGATCGGCCAGAATTTGCACCTCGACATGCCGGCCATATTCCACGTATTTCTCGATGTAAACGGTGGAATCCTTGAATGCGTTTTCCGCCTCGGCCTGGGCTTGTTTGAGGCCGGAGCGAAGGGAGACATCATTGTGGGCGACGCGCATCCCGCGCCCGCCGCCGCCGGCCGCGGCTTTGATGATGATCGGATAACCAATTTGCGTGGCGATTCTCAGGGCGGTTTTTTCATCCTCAACTGCGCCTTCGCTGCCGGGGACGGTGGGGACACGGGCCTTTTTCGCCAGGCGTTTGCAGGCGACTTTGTCGCCCACGGCCGCCATCGCCGCGACGGACGGGCCGATGAATTCGATCTTGCAACTTCGACACACCTCGGCGAAGTGATCGTTCTCGGCCAGGAATCCATATCCCGGATGAATCGCCTGCACATCGGCGATCTCAGCGGCGGAGATGATGCGAGGGATGTTGAGATAACTCTCAGCCGGCGGGGCATCGCCGATGCAGATCGCTTGATCGGCGAGTTTCAGATATGCGGCATCACGATCGGCGGTGGAATAAACGACGGCAGTTTGCACGCCCAGCTCGCGGCAGGCGCGGATGATCCGCAGGGCAATTTCTCCACGATTGGCAATGAGAATCTTGGAAAACATTTTTGAGTCAGCCGCCACTGGCAGGGTTCATGGCTTGACCAGGAAAAGCACCTGGCCGAATTCGACGACTTCGCCGTTGTCGACCAGAACCCGGGCGATGGTGCCGCTGCATTCGGCCTTGACGTTGTTGAAGACCTTCATGGCCTCGATCACGCAGACATCGGTTTCCTCATCCACCGATGAACCGATGGAAACGAACGGCTTGGCATCGGGACTGGGGGCGACGTAGAACGTGCCGACCATGGGGCTTTTGATTTCCAGGAAGTTCTCCGGCTCGGCGGCGGGTTTGGCGGCGGGCGGCGGAGTTGGGGCGGCGGGTTGTGGGGCGTACATCATGGGTGCGCTGGCGGCGGCGACAGCGCCGCGCTTGAGAATCACGCGCTTGTCCCCATCCCGCAGTTCCAGGGCATTCAGGTCGTTGGCCTGCATGAGCTTGACCAGCCGCTCCAGGAGGTGGACATCCATCGGGCCGGATTCGGAGAGTTTGTTCGATCCGCCGTTTTTGGGAGATTTTGAGGGTTTTTTGTCACTCAATGTGTGTTCCCTCCAGTGTCTTGTCGAGGGAGGTGAGCAATTCGCATCCGCTGTGGGTGATGAGGACATCATCCTCGATGCGAACGCCGCCTTCGCCGGGGAGATAGATGCCGGGTTCGACGGTGATGATCATTCCGGGTCGAAGTTCTTCGTCGCCGCCATTTTTGCGCATCACGGGCAATTCGTGAATCTGCCGCCCAATGCCATGGCCGAGGCCGTGACCGAATTGTTCCTTGAATCCTGCACTGTCGATGACATCCCTGGCAACGCGGTCGGCTTGATGGGTGGTGACGCCGGGGCGGAGGAATTTGATGGCGGCCTGCTGAGCCTGCAGGACGATATTGTAGATTTTGCGCATTTTCTCGCTGACTCGGCCGATCATGATCGTCCGTGTCAGGTCGCTGCAGTATCCCCTAAAGATTGCGCCCCAGTCGAAAAGCAGGGGTTGGCCGGTCTGAACCAGGGTTTCCCCCGGACGATAGTGGGGCAGGCTGCTGTTGGCGCCGGCGGCGACAATGACGGGGAAGCTGCTGTCGCTGGCCCCGCGGCTGCGCAATTCCAGCACCAGCAGGCCGGCCAGGTAATTCTCTGATTGGCCCACCTTGATCTCGTCCTGAATGGCCGTAAACGCCTCTTCAGCGATGGCGGCGGATTTGCGGATGAGGGCTATCTCGTGATCGTCCTTGACCTTACGGATGTTGACCAGCACATCTTCGATGGGGACCAATTCGATATTCTTGCCGGGGGCTTTGTCTTTGAGCGTTTTGTCCAGGGCGTGGATCTGGCCGAAAGTCGTGCTGTTGGCCTCGAAACCGAAGCGTTTACATTTGGTATCGAGCATGGCTGCGGCGAGCGCATCCGTCATTTTGCCTTCGCGGAGAACCAAATCCAGCCAGCCGGCCTCGAGTTCGGCCTGTTCCTTGTATCGGAAGTCAGTGACGAGGACGAAATCCTTTTCGGTGAAGATGCCAATGGAGTCGTCGCCGGTGAAATCGGTGAGGTAGGCCAGATCGGGTGGGGCAGTGAGGAGCAGGGCGTCTAGCTCGAGCTTGGCCATGGCTTTGCGGACGGCCTGCTGGCGGACCTTCAAATACGCCTTGGCTCGATTGACCGGAGTCTTCATATAAGGAGGCGGAACGGTAATGGAGGGGGAGCGGTTCTGTCAACTTTTGAAAGACGGGGAATGTTAGTATGTAAATACTAACCTGCGGTTAATATCGCCGTAAGCTGAGTGTCGGGCGTGTGTTATTGCAGAAAGCTGCCGGCAAACGCCGATGATGGGGGGTCGGGGAAAGGATACTCCTATGCGATTTGTTGGAATTGGCGTTGCGTTATTCATTGTGTTTGCGCCGGTCCTTGCTGGATGTGCCGATCAGGGCGCTGTCATCGACCAATCCAAGCTTTCGCTGATTCAGGCTGGCCATACCTCGCGGGCCGATGTCGAGGGTGCATTTGGGCCGCCGGACACGGTGGATGATTTCAGCGATCATCACATTCTGGTTTACAGCCATAATTACGTTCAGCTCAACATCTGGTCGTATATCCCGATCGTCCAATTCATCATCGGCGGGTTCAACACGCAGAGGCAATCGTTCCAGGTGGTGATCGATGGAAAGGACCTGGTTGAGAGCTACATCCTCAAGAACTACGCCGGCACCAGCACGATCTGGGCTCGCCAAATCCAGGAACAGCCGACGACGCAGCCGATTAACTGAATCACAAAGAATTTAGCCACCGATGGGGCACCGATGGGACACCGATAAACGCGGGGACGAGATGCATCTGCTTTATCCGTGCCATCCGTGCCCATCCGTGGAAAAAATTGTTTTGAACCACGGATGGGCACGGATTAACACGGATAAGATTAAGGGAAGAAAACGGCAGATGGGGAAAGAATTCATCTTTAATCCGTTTTAATCGGTGCAAATCGGTGTCCCATCGGTGGCTAAATTCTTCTTTGGGGTTACCGCTGGATGGTTTTCTGTGGTGCGTTTGCAGAGCGATTGTGGCGTTTGATGGCGAGATTGACCGCAAGGTCGATGGCTGCTCGCATGCTGCCGGGGTTGGCGCGGTTGCGGCCGACGATGTCGAAGGCTGTGCCGTGATCGGGGCTGGTGCGGATGATCGGTAATCCCAGCGTCACATTCACGGCTTGATCGAACGCCAGCAATTTCACGGGTATCAATCCCTGATCGTGATACATAGCGACGACGGCATCGAAATGGCCGTCGCGGGCTTTTAGGAAAATCGTGTCGGGGGGATAGGGTCCGGTGACGTCGATGCCCTGATCCTTGGCCATCAAAATCGCCGGCTCGATGATGCGTTCTTCTTCGTCGCCGAACTGACCGTTTTCGCTGGCGTGGGGATTCAGGCCGCAAACTGCGATGCGCGGTTTGGGAACGTCGAACCATTCCACCATCGCCTGATGCAATAATTCGATCGGCTGAAAAACCGCGCCGATGTTCAGTTTTCCCCAAAGGCCGTTCAGTGGGAGATGCACCGTCGCCAGCGCCACCCGCAGCGGGCCGCCGGTGAACATCATGGTGAATCGCCGGCTGCCGGTCCGATGCGCGAAAAGCTCGGTGTGGCCGGGGAAATTGAAGCCGGCTAATTTCCAGCTTTCCTTGGCAATCGGCGCGGTGACGACGGCATCGACCAATTTGCTCTTGGCGGCGTCGATCGCATCGAGGCAAAATCGCATCGATGCCTCGCCGCCCATTTTGCTGGGAGCGCGGATGGCGGAGCCGAGCATGGAATACTGGTCGTAATCCACCACGACCACATCATGCGGATAATTTCGCAGCCGGCCGTTGTATTGGTCGCGCCACCAGAAGACATCGAATTCGGCAATGTCGGCAGCGTAATGGAGCAGCTCGTTCATTCCGTAAATGATGAAATGGGCCCGGCGACGAAGGGCCGGGTCGGAGAGGGCTTTGACGATCACCTCCGGGCCGATGCCGGCGGGCTCTCCCATGGTGATCGCGATGACAGGGCGATAGTCCATTTCGTCCTTCTGCACGGTTCGGTCAAGCGTCCTTTCCGGCTCGTTGTCGCCGCAACCAGTTTACCACCGTTTTGGCCAGGATGTCGGTCTCAAGGTTGAACGGCCAACCGATCTCCATCCGTCCAATTGTCGTTAAGTTTATCGTCGTGGGAATGAGGGCCACTTCAAAAACATCCGATGATTTTCCCGCCACCGTCAAACTTACCCCGTCCAGTGTCACAGAACCCTTGGGAGCGATGAAATCCAGCAGTTCATCGGGGGGGCGAAGAATTAACCGATGTTCGTCACCAGTCGTTTTGACATCCACCAAGATTGCCGTGCCATCGACGTGTCCCTGGACAAAATGGCCGTCCAGCCGATCGCCGAGGCGAAGGGATCGCTCCGCATTGATGTAGTTGCCCGGAGCAAGCGCGCCAAGATTGGTTTTTGCTAAAGTTTCAGGAATGACATCGAATCCGATTTCGCCGCCGTGGATGGTGGAAACGGTCAGGCAGCATCCATTGACGGCAATGCTCTGGCCCTCGCGCACATCCGGCCAGGGATTTTCCAGCGTCAATCGCCGAAAGCCGGTAACGTCGGAGACGCCGGTGACTCGCAAAGTCTGTTCAATGATGCCGGTGAACATACTGGGATATTTTAGGTTCCTTGGGAGGCGGGGGGTAGGGAGAACATTGGGGACTCGCTTAAATTGATTTCATTTTTGTTTTCGGCGGGATTGTTCCGCATTCCGGACATCGATCCGGCGTAGCGCGAAGGTCGTAGCCGCAAACCGCACAAAGGCCAAGTTTCTTTCGCCGGCGATGGAAAATCGCGATTGGAATCATCGCGAGCCTCGTTACGGGCAAGATTGCCGCGAGACCTGTCAGCATTCGAATGGGCAGTAGACTTACGGTGAAAGAAACAGGTGGGGGTAGATGGTGTCGGCCGCCGACCTTTGGGACAGTATCATTTGCCTGAGTATCAGGTGCATCGAGATTGACCAACAACGGATAAACTGTTTCTCCGTAGGAATAGAAGCGTCGCCAGTGGATCCCGCCGAGGGTTGGCGCAAAACTAAAATCGTAACCTTTTCCCGAGCGGCCCCAATATATTACGCGCGGGTGTCGCCAAGGCCCGGTCAACGAAAAGCACAAAACACCCTTATCGCCGATGAAAAGTTCCATGACCCTCCCGTTCTCCTGGCCCACGAGGAGATGAGTTGAAGTTGGGTGGTCATAGCTCATTAGCCAGAGGATTGACAAGACGGCGCAAAGCAGGACTGACAGGGTCAGGAGTCCATTGAATAACCAGCGTGCGAGGCGCTTCATCGGACCGCATCTTTCTTTTCGGATATGGCTGTCACCATCCTGCATTCTGGGAATCGCTCCGGTGTGGCGCGGAGGTCACAGCTGCGGAGATTGCAGCGAATGCGTTGAGTAGCCAATCGCGAAGGAGTTTCACGGGGGGATTGTACCGCGATCTTGTCGCCACGAATTGCATTTTGTTTAGCCGCCGGGCTTGCCCGGCGTTCTTCGCGCCGGGCAAGCCCGGCGGCTACACGGGGAATTTTCGATGCGCGTACCGATTTTTATGAAAGAGAGGGGAGGCAAAGCAGAAATCTTGCGTTAGAATCGGCTCCATGACCAGAGACCTCAACGGCATGGTGGTCGTAATTACGGGGGCCAGTTCCGGGATCGGGAAGGCTCTGTCTATCGAATTGTCGGCGCGCGGGGCGAAACTCGTCCTGGCGGCGCGGCGGGTGGATCGGCTGGAGGAACTCAACAAGACTTTGGGCGGCGGGCATCTCGTCGTTGGGGCGGATGTGTCGCGCAGCGAGGATTGTGCTGATCTCGTCAGCCGGACCGTGGAAAAATTTGGGCGCATCGACACGCTGGTGTGCAATGCGGGTTATGCGTTTGCCCGGCCTTTCGAGCAGATGAGCGAGCAGGATATTCGACGGATATTCGATACGAACTGGTTTGGGACCACGGAGTGCATCCGGCGAGCATTGCCGATCATGAAACGACAGGAACCGCGCAACGGGTATCGTGGCCAGATCATGATCGTCTCCAGCGCCTGTGGGCGGCGCGGGGTGCCGTTTTTCAGCACCTATGCGGCGACGAAGGCGGCACAGTTGAGTCTGGCGGAGGGATTGCGAATCGAATTAAAACCGGCGGGGATTGCCGTCACCAGCGTTCATCCGGAACTGGCGGAGACGGATTTTTTCAGCACCGCCAAAAATCTCAGCGGGATGAATCCGATTGCGCTGGCATATACTCGTATGCAGCCGGTGGATTGCGTGGCGCGGAAAATCGCCCGCGCGATTGCCAAGCCATGCCGCGAATTGTGGCCCAAGCCGCTCTCGCGGATGTCGCTGACGATCGCGGTGGCGATTCCATCGG
>JBEKUH010000043.1:0-45969 GCA_049515255.1 Tepidisphaeraceae bacterium
TGGAGTCGGCGCGAGTTCCTTGGTGCGAAGGACGGGCGATGGTGGGGCGACGACGCTCATGGCAAAAATGTCTTGGCGAAATCTTCGGCGCGCTGTTCCAGTTCGTGGCCGCCGGTTAGTTGGGTGAAGAGCTTTTCCAACGTACGCGAACCGTGTGATGCGACCAACTCATCCGGCTTGCCGTCGAGGATCAGCTTTCCCTTGTCGATGATGATGACGCGATGGCAGACCCGCTCGACCACATCGAGAATGTGCGAGCTGTAAACAATCGTCTTCCCCTCGCGCGCCAGGGTTTGGATCAGCGCTTTGAATCCCACGGCCGCGTTGGCATCCAAACCATCCAGCGGCTCATCAAAAAAAACCACCGGCGGGTTGTGCAGCAGGGCAGCGGTGATCACGACTTTTCTTCGCATGCCCTTCGAATATGCCCCCAGCAATTTTTCGGTCAGCGTGTCAAAACCCAAATCGAAAAATGCGAGGAACTGTTGGATGCGGTCGCGCGCGGCGTTTTGCGGAATGCCATACAAAGCGGCGACCATCACCAGATATTCCAGTCCGGTCAACGATTCAAAAACCGCCCCCGATTCCGGCACGAAACCAACGTGGCGTTTGACCTCGATCAAATCCTGCCGCAGATCAAACCCGCATACGCTGGCCGTCCCGCTGGTCGGCTCGATCATGCCGGTGAGCATCTTTAACGTGGTGGATTTCCCCGCTCCATTGGGGCCGAGGAAGCCGACGATTTGCCCGGCGGGAATATTAAACGAAATGGCATCAACGGCCGTTTGGTCTCCGAAGCGTTTGGTCAGATGATCCAGCGAGACCATTGGCAGTTTCCCATTCCGATGGGCGGAATCATAACTCATTCCGGGGCAACGGCCAAAGATTGTTCATACCCAGTTAGGCCGGCGGGGCGCACGAATATTTTACACTTGCAACTTTGCTGAGTCTGATACATCAAACACCTGGATACCCGGCTTTCAACGAGGATTCCCATGATCGCCCACCTGCCCGCCCGGCGTCGGTCTGATCGAGATCGCATATTTCCCATTGGCCCGGCCCATTGGGTGCTGGAGCGGCTGGAACCCCGGACGTTTCTTTCCGCGACTCCTGAGCAGCTTGTGGCGCAGGCGAACAACGAGTTTGCATTCGATATGTATCAGGAATTGAAGCAAACCGACCCCGGAAACATCTTCTTTTCTCCGTATTCGATCGCCACGGCACTGGAAATGACCCTCCAGGGGGCGAAGGGCCAAACCGCTGACCAGATTATTCAGGCTCTCCATCTTCCCAGCAGCGATCTCGCCCAGGCGGGGATTTCGGCGTTATATCAGTTGTTCCAGGCCAATCCCTCGACGGCGGGATACACGCTTTCGACGGCTAATCGTCTTTGGGTCGATGACAATTTTCCCCTCCTGCAATCGTTCCTCACCAGCGAGCAGACCGAGTTTGGCGCTGAGCCGCAGAGCGTGAATTTCGCTGATCCAACAACCGCCGCCAACACCATCAATACATGGGTTTCTGACCAGACGCATGGAAAGATTAAGAATCTAATAAACGCCGGTATGTTGAATCAGTACACGGCGTTGGTAATCACCAATGCGATTTATTTTAAAGGAAGCTGGCAAAGCGCCTTCAATGCCGACCTGACCCAAGCAGCCTCGTTCAATGAGGGCTCCGGGCAGTCGGAAACGGTTCAAATGATGGAACAGACAAACGACTTCGGCTATTACTCGCAATCGGGGCCGAACGGTTTCCAGGCGCTGGACCTTCCTTATCAGGGCAACGAATTGGACATGCTAGTGATTCTGCCGACCAGCGACGACATCGATAGCTTTGATTCAAATCTGACACCGGCGATGTTTGACCAGATCACCAACAATCTGAGTTCCACAAACGTCGATGTAGATCTGCCGAAATTCACGCTAAGCGAAACCTACAACCTTGTGAATCCGCTGGAGGATTTGGGAATTACGACGGCATTTGGGCCGGGAGCGGATTTTAGCGGCATTTCGCCCGATCCGTTGAATATCAGCTTCGTGGTCCACAAGACCTTCATTAACGTGGACGAAACTGGAACCGAAGCCGCCGCCGTCACTGGGATAGGCATGGTGACTATAGGGGTTGCCGTAGTGCAGGCACCCCCGATCGCATTCGACGCCAATCATCCGTTCATCATTGCCATTCGAGATCGCTCAACTAATACCATTCTGTTCCTCGGCCGAGTTACCGATCCGGGTGATGACACCTCAGCCGATTCAATGCCGCCCGCGTCCGATCCGGGAATCCCCAATGGTCCCCCGGCCAGTCCGGTGGCAGCGGTCGCGCGGTTTACTCCCGCCAGTTCGTTGTTCGCAGGCTCGACGCCGATCTCGGCGGCTCAGGGCGTATTGCAGGCAAATTCCGCTTCGACAACCGGAGATAATTTGCTGGATGCCATTAATGGTGCGACGCACACCGCGACGGATATGATCCTGTCTTAATGACGGCAATCGAAATCCAAGAACTTCTTCGCGCCGGCGATTCGTTCGCGGCGATTGAACACATCCAGCGGCAGGGCGATTCCCTGGAAATCGCCGCGCGATACCAATCGCTGCTTTCGGAACTCTATTGGAAAGCCCACGACCTGCCGGCTGTGCTTGTCGTTGGCCACGCGGGAATTCTGCATTGTCTCGGCCAATCGCTGATCGCTGGAACATCTGCCGAAAATATTGAAAAGCTGCGCTCCATCGCCAAAGCATTGGCGTATGACATCGGCTCCTTCACCTGGCCCGGCTGGGAAGAACCTGGTATCGATCCCACGCCCGATCAACTTGCCGTAGGGCTGGATTGTGCCGAGTTGAATTTGCGATTGGCAATTGAATTGCGAAAGCCGTCGAATCGCCTCGCGATGGCCCATTGGCTAGTTGGGGCGCATGCGTTGGCGGCGCGCGATGCTGACATGGCCATCACACATTTTCAGTTGGCGCGCGCAGTTTTGCCGGTGAAGGACGATGCTTCTAAAACGCTGGACCTTTGCAACGGCGGATATTTGGCGTTGGCGCGTCTTTGCAAAAATGCGACAGATGCTTCGTTGCAGGCGAATTTCAATGAAATCATCGCGCAATTGAATGCCTTGCCTGACAAGGAGGTGTCGTTTTATGTCTCCCAACTCATGACAGCCCGTCGCCTTTTTTGCATGCCCCACTCACCGTGATCTAACGATATTGCCCACCTCAAGTTAACTCGGCCACACGTCTTGCCGAATTTATTTGCTTGCGCCAATGGTCGAGGTAAACTGTAGTCTCAATCGTTGCCGTTTGGTGCGCATTTTTCGGCGGGTGTGGAAATGGGTCTTGAATCCGCAAATCAGAGTGGGGGCTTGGCCCTGCGTTTCATTCTGGAACCTCTCGAGCGGCGGCTGATGCTCTCGGCCAGTAACAATCGAGTTTTGGCCCCAGCCGGTACCGAAGAGGGTTCACTTTCACTTTCCGCCACCATGGGTCAACAATTCAATGGCGTTGTCGCCGAATTCAATACCAGCGATTTGGGTTCCCTGTCCGGTGACACTCAGGGAATCTATGCGGAAATCAATTGGGGCGACGGCTCGCAACCAGACTTTGGCGTTGTTGAAGTTCAGGGCGACGGCACCATTGATGTGTCCGGCCAGCACACCTATCAATTCGACGCGGGAGCCTCGCAGGTCAGTGAGAATATTACCGTTGCTTTAGGAGTTGCTTCGGTCACTCAGAATCCAGCGGCGCAATTCACTGACTACGTTTATAATAAGGTAAATATTGCCGTCCCAAGCCCAGACCCGAATTGGATGCCGCAGGCAATGTTGCCGCTGGATTTTTTTGACCAACCCAGTACGGGAACCGATTTCGACGTTCCGAGCAGTGGCCAATATTCCGGCATTGTCGCCGTGAGTCCGCCCTCGGCGTCCCCTTATCTCAGCTCCAATGCCTATGCTGTGATCGATTGGGGCGATGGCACGGTTCCCCAATTCGCGGTCGTGCAAAGTGATTCTGGTTATGGCAGCGATGTTGTCGGCAGCCACGATTACGCGCAGCCGGGTACGTACCAGGTTCGCGTGACTGTTTTCACTTATTCCGCGCAACTGGAAAATCCCTGGCAGATTGCTTACGACGTTTACGAAGACGCGATCTATTCCGCGCCAAGTCCCGCTATCGCAGCAGCGGGCACGTTCGGCAATCAGGCATTGTCGATCAATTCCATCGCATCGTCAGGTTTCAACATCGGCTCGTCTGCTGCCGATCAGAATCTGCTTGTCAGCGCGGAAAGTTCCAATTTGCTCAATTCCTGAGTGAGACAACAAGTCTTGAATTAAGAACCTTTGGGACCGCAGATCAAAACCTCCAGGCTGTGTTTGCGCCCCTGGCACGAAAACGATTGGCCGGCCTTCGCAGCGCTGAACGCCGATCCGCGTGTGATGGAATTTTTTCCCAAAACTTTGAGCCGGGATGAAAGCGATGCGGTTGCCAACCGAATTGCCGGGGCAATCGAAAGCCGCGGTTTTGGATTTTGGGCCGTGTCGGCGATTGGTGTCGCGGACTTCATCGGATTTGTTGGATTAAGCGTGCCAAGGTTCACCACTCACTTTACTCCCTGTGTTGAAATCGGTTGGCGGTTGACGTTTGACCTTTGGGGCCGCGGTTACGCGACAGAAGCGGCCAGGGCAGCGCTGGATTTTGGATTTGGGGAATTGAAGCAAGATGAAATCGTGGCGTTCACCGTTCCGGAAAACCTCCGATCTCGTCGGGTGATGGAACGGCTTGGAATGACACATTCCCCAACCGATGATTTTGATCATCCCAATATTCCCGAAGGCAACTGCTGCCGGCGACATGTTCTCTACCGATTGTCGCGCGCCGCCTGGAATCCGCGGTAGGTTATTACTTCTCTTCCATCACCAGCAGATGCTCGCCCAACCGTTCCAGCGTTTGTTTGCCGCCTTCGATGGCGCCGTATTCGCGGACAACCATGTCGCGGTTTTCTTTCGTCGGGAAGACCATGTGAATCGTCACCTTGGTTTTGCTGCCGCCATTCATCGCATCGAAGCTCCAGGTTGAGATGAATCGCACATCCGGCCCGCCCTCTCGGTGGCCGCCATGCGAGAAGACGATCCGCGCGGGCTTGACGATTTCCTTGAAGATGCTGAGGTTGGGATAATCGGCGCCATCGGGGCCAAGCATGGTGTGTCGCCAGTGGCCGCCGGGGCGGAGGTCCATTTCCTCGATCGTCGTGGAAAATCCGCGCGGTCCCCACCAATGGACGACATGTTTCGGATCGGTCATCGCTCGCCAAACCAGTTCGCGCGGGGCGTCGAAGATGCGTGAGACGATGATCGCGCGATCGCTCTCATCGGCCGATTCTTTCAGAAGACCTGCCAGGTCGTCGAAGCTTTGCGACCAGCCTTCGTTCATGCCGATCTTCACGAAGCCATCGCGCATCTCAGCACTTTGGAATCGCATGTGCACGGTCATCGTCGTCTTGCCATTATGTTCGTCGAAGGTGACGGTGGTGACCGGGCCATTTTTAGGATCGGTGGTGGCAAACCGGCCGGTGGGATCGACCATTTTGTGCCAGGCAGCGGGGTGCTGGGAACAATCGTTGGTGTAAATCAGCCGCTCATTTGGAACGACTTCGCGATAGACACCGCGGAACGGAAACTCGCTGCCATCGGGCGCGCGCATGACGATGCGAAACGTCCCGCCGGGGCGGACATCCATTTCACACACGGGGTTGGTGAACGTGCTCGGACCCCACCAATTTGCAAGGTGCTTTGGATCAGTCCACATCTGGTAAACGAGATTTCGCGGGGCGTCGAAGACTCGCGAGATTACGTAATCGCGTTCATCCGCCGATTTGGAAATAAGCTCTTTATTCATTGGCGATCTCCTTTGGTCTGGGCAAGATAAGCATCCAGCTGATCGAACGTTCCGCCCCAACCCATGTTCATGGAATCGCGCCCGGCATCGAAAGTCTTGTTCTCCACGTCGGTTGAATTGATCGGAATCCAACGAAGTGTTATTTCGGTCTTCCCATCTTGCTCGACAAAGGTCACCGTCGTCAGCATCTGCAGTGGCCAAGTGGGACTCAAGGGATGGCGCGTCATTCCGCCCTCCTCATTTGAAAATGAATTGACGAACACAAGTCGCCGCGGAGGGACAACCTCGCGGATGACCCATTTGCCCCACATCTCTCGCCCATCGGGCGTTTTCATACAGCTATGAAGAACACCGCCTGGCCGCATTTCCATCTTGGCCACTCGGATTGTGCATCCCTTGGGCCCGAACCATTGCGCCAAACGATTTGGCTCAGTCCAGGCGCTAAACACGAGATCACGCGGGGCGTCGAAGACGCGCGAGATGACAAAATCACGTTCATCGGCAGAGCCGTATTGTGCCGCACTATTGATGTTGGATTGCATGGGATGTTCCTCGTCGTGTCGAAACTATTCTCAGAAGTTCATGATTCTCGCCGCTATTTCTCCGCGATTGCCTTCAGATTGTTCAGACCGGCCTGGAAATCCTTGCCAATCATGGTGTCCATGTTGATGAAGACATGAAAGATCCTCGCCACGAACGGCGCCGGACCTTGCATCGACCAGATGATCTCCGTGTGGCCTTCCTTCGGCGCCATAACAAACTCGGCGATGTTGTGTCCCTCAAACGGTTTGATGAAATCGAGCTTGATGGAAACCCTGGCGGATGGGGATGATTCGAGAATTTCCATTCGACCCTTGCCAGCCTTGCTGTTTCCCTCCCATTCATAGATCGCGCCCTTTCCGCTGGTGTTGCCTCTGAAGGTTCTCTTCATGCCTGGATCCAGCTTTTCGTAGGGGGACCATTCTGCCCATTTATGGAAATCGTTGATGTATGGAAACAGCTTATCCGGCCCGGCATTGACGTTCGCCTGACGCTGGACGCGAAAAATACGAGGCTTAGTGGCGGCGAGTAGAAGCACGACCACAATGGCCAAAACCACCAGCAATACAATTGCGACTGCGATATACATTCGGGTCTCCGTTGTTGCTCAAATTCTATCGGGCTTCATTTTTTAGGGGCATTTTTGCGGTCCTTTTTCTGAAGCTCTTTCAGATATTCATCCAGACGATCAAAACTCTGCTCCCAAAACCTGCGGTAATGCTCGACCCAATCGGCCACATCGCGCAGCGGGGTTGCCGCCAGTCGGCAGGGCCGCCACTGCGCCTCCCGGCCGCGCGCGATCAGGCCGGCGCGCTCCAGCACCTTCAAATGCTTAGAGATTCCCGGAAGCGTCATGTCAAACGGCTGGGCCAATTCGGTGACAGAAGTTTCCCCTCGGGAAAGCCGCGACAAAATCGCTCGCCGAGTGGGATCGGCTAGTGCGGAGAACGTGAGGCTCAGTGCGTCGGCAACCATTTGTATTGCACCAATCGGTTAATTAACTGAATGGTAAAATACAATGACCGTGAATGGCTGTCAAGCATTTTCCTGAAATATTTTTTAGAACTGATAAAGGGGAGGTGGGTTTGGATCAGGCTGCCCCGCGGATTCGTTTCAGTTGCAATCGCTGCATGGCGGCGCTCAATTGCTGGAGAGACTTTCGGGCGAGCACATTGTTTCGGGGAACGAGAAATCCGTAACGAAATTTTCCATCCGGCCGCTCACGCATGGTCTGCACTCGCGCTGGCGCTTCCAACGCGTGGCCCTCGCCGTGCAGCTTGATCGGCACTATCGATCCCAGGCTCACCTTCTTGGACGTGACGGCGGCGAATCCTTCGGGGCTAACATCCAAAACGGCACAGGCCGATTCCCGTCCCACGGCCGCACTGATATCCGACGCGGCCACGTTGACGCGATACGTCTGACGGTTCTCCGCTGATACGACCTCGCCGTTCCGTCCAAACGCGATCACCACAGGCAATCCAGCGCGGATTTCTCGCACGATCGCCCCTTGCTGATAGAACTGTCCATTCACTTCGCAAAAGGCGTTCACATCGCTGCCCACTTCCGGAGCAATCGCATCCTCAAACTCCGCGGCGAATCTCGTGCAATCCGATTCGATCACCTTGCCGGGATGAAGAAATTTCGTCTTCGACGGAGACGGAATCAGCAGAAACATGGATTTACCAACTGCAAGCATCTTGATTTCCTTAATATTGCCCATTCAAAACGGCCCGGCAATGGAGCAGCGGGCGCGATGTCAGAGTGCGATTGTCCTCTTTTCTCTACGCAACATAGATCATGTATCGGCAATGGCATATTCGTGCTACAGTCGAAATCCACACTTTTTGCGCAACCCATGCTCATGCGACGATTTGCCGCAATAACAAGTTTAATCACGAAAAATGCGAGGGACAATTCATAATCAGCCGCTTGGCGATTTTGCGGCGCAGGATTTCATGACGAAAAAGCGCAAGCCGTTTAATTCCACCGTCTTAGGAATACATCGTTGGTCTGGCGCGGCTAATGGACCTTAATTCCCCGCCTGTTGCATCGGCGTCCAGGTTGTCGACTCGTTGCTTGGATCCTGGTTGGGGTTGTAGCCCGCATCGTTGTTCATGATCACGTTCCCGTCAGCGCCTTGCCATGCGTAGCTGTATGCGGTGGGAAGTTTGACGGTCGAGCCGTCGCTGCTGGTCCACGGGCTGACTTCGCGCTGATAATCCGCCTCCTCGTCCGATTGCTTGTCGATGTTGGCCATGTGCTGGTCGAATGCCTGATCCTGCTGGTCCTCCTGGGCGTGTGTGTCACTGATTCTCTGTTCGGTTGCATTGAAGCTGGCGGTGCTGTTGGCAATCGATTGTTTTTGAGCGTTGAGGATATTCTGCTGGCGTTGCTGGCAAAAGGCCGCCACTTGCTGGTTCCATTGGGGGTTCCTCTGCAGGGATTGAAGCATGACGATGCCGATCGGTTTGAGCTGGTCAAACTGGCCTTTGGGAGCGCGTTTCGATGTGCCGGAACTAACCGTCCACCACTGCGTGCCCTGGACAGTCCCAATCGTCACGAGGGCAGTGATCACTTCTTGAACCGTCTGACCCTTCAGGTCATATTCAAAGGTCTCCGCGCCCGCCCCGACGGCGATCGGATAACTCGGGTCCGTATTAATCTTATCATGAACCTTCGTCGCCCAATCCGGCATCTTCTGCTTGTCCACCACCTTCGCCTTTGCCAGGTCCGGTCTGAAATAACGGACGATGACCTTATCGATCGCATCAAACTGATCGGTCGGCGTTTGCTGGACGACATCGCCAAGAGAAACCTGGCCTATCTTAATTCGCCCGCTACGAACCGCGTTGGGACTCCAGACGAACTTGGTGGTCGGATACATATCAAACGCGCAAATGTCCTGGGCATCACCCCAATGAATTCGAATCATGCCCGGCGCGTCCAGGTTGGGGTGCCAGGTCATGGCCCCTTTCATGTTCCAGTCCACCGGCATAACACCTTGAAGGATTACCATGCCCTGAAATTTTTGCGTGTCGGTGATGACATATTTTTTGAAGATCATCTTCGCCGGCATGGTGGTGGGGCCGCCGGCTGCCGGGGGTGCACTTGCACCAGATGGATTTGCCGCCTGCCCGAGTGCCAGCGGCGCCGTCGCCAGAATTGCCATGCAGGAACAAAATGCCGTTCGCAATAAAAGTTGAGATGAAATCCGCATCGCTGTAGTTCCTTTCCGAATCGAAATGCCAGCCAACCATCTCATTGAAAGATACCCACAAGTTGCGGTTTTGACAAAATATTCCGGCGTTCGAGTTCCCGTGTGTCGGATCGCCCGACCCGTTATGCTTGCAAACGATCTCTTGGGAATGCCGGGCATGAAGCAGCGACACAATATCGCAAAATGGGTCATTCTTTCGGGGATTTTGCTGATCGCTTTGGTGGAATGTGCCTGGCGCGCCTGGGGCCGAACCGGGCAACGGCTTTACGATTTTGAATTGCTCCGCGCATCGGCGTTGCTTTGGATGCATGGCGCCAATCCGTTTGCCCTTCCCCCCGCTTCACTTCTCAGCCAGGCCATCGCCGTCGAGCGAACGCCGATCACAATTTATCCAACAACGCTGCTCCTGTTGTCGCCGTTTGCGATGGTGCCGCTCGCGCTGGCGATGAATCTCTGGTTCGTGTTCTCAATCGGGATGGTTCTGCTCCTAATCGTTTCGTTGGTGAAATTGGCGCGATGGCCGTGGATCAGCCCCGCAACCATTATCTTTTCGGCGTTCGTATTGGCCTTTGGTCCGATCCAAAGCGGGCTCGTCGCGGGTCAGCCTTTAATACCGGCTGCATCGCTGGTCATGCTGGCGCTGTGGGCGGTGAGCCGTCATCAAAATATTTTGGCCGGCCTCCTGCTTGGATTAGCCATCGCATGGAAGCCCCAGGTCGGCGGCCCGTTTCTGCTCTATCTCCTGTACAAACGGCAATGGATGACCGGAACTTCGTCCCTCCTGCTCTTGGCGATTCTATCAGTGGCCGCGATCGCACCGATCCAACAGCGCCATCCCGAATGGCCCCAAACCCTGCAAAGCAACGTCCAATTCGTCTTCGCCCCCGGCCATTTGAATGATTTTGAGACTTCCAATCTCACGCGCGATCACATGCTGAATCTGCAATTACCGGTGTATGCGATCTGCCCAAGTCGCGCCGTGGCCAACGTCGTTGCCATTGGAATCACGTTGGTGCTGCTCGTCATTTTTCTGTTCGTCGCCAGAAAATCAGATGAAAGGATGATGCTGCTGGAATACAGCATCGTCGCCTGCCTCTGCTTATTGCCGGCGTATCACCGCTACTACGACGCCACATTGTTGACGCTGGCCATCTGCTGGGCGATTGACGCCATTAAAAACCGTTCCTCGAAAATCGCCTGGATCGTCCTCGCCCCGATGACAACTTTTTTCGCCCCCGTCGGCTTGGCTCTGACGATGGTGAGAAACGGTCGCATTCCAATGGACGTGCAATCGAGCTGGTGGTGGAACACGATCATCATCCCAGCACATTCATGGATTCTACTTTTGATTTGCATTCTGCTGATCGCCGAGCGAATCAGGATTGCGAGGCCCCAGAGTTCGGGAGCCCCCCATGGCGATTGAGAAGTTCTATAGCAACTTTCGCCGTGTTTCGGCTGGCGCCCGGCTGATTCATCTTGCTGATCACTTCCCGCAATTGCGCCCGCTGCTCATCCAAAAGCTGCGAGTGCTCCAGATATTCCAATGCCTTGTCCGTCACCGGCTGATTTGAGCCGTACCACGGAATAAATTCCGGCACAATCTTTTCCGATCGCGAACTCAGCAGATTCACCAGCGAATATGTCCGCGTGTTGATAAACCATCGCGCCCCAATATTCCACACGATCGGGCTGAGCCGATACACCGCGATCATCGGCACGTTCAGCGCCGCCGCGTGCAGCGTCGCCGTGCCCGAAACCGCCAGACATAAATCACATTGCGGAATGAATTCATCAAAATAATTTTTGTCATCCCGGCTCAGGCCCATCGTCCGTGGCCCGATTTTCTCGAGTCCACCCTCGACAAATTGCAGCGTCGCCCCCGGCTTCCACAGCAGCCACTGCTTCACCACATCATGCGTCGACGGCATCGTCGGAATGAGAAATCGTGCCTGTGGAAATTTCCGCAGGATTCGCTCCGACACATCCAGAAGCTGCGGAAAATTCCGCTTGGCAACGTTCTTCCGAGAACCCGGAATCAGCGCGATCACCGGCGGCTGATTGGGAAACCGCGCCGAAGCCGGCCGTTCATCCGGCACATGCAGCGCATCAAACAGCGGATGCCCGACAAACGTCGCATTGATCCCGTGATCCCGGAAAAACTTCTCTTCAAACGGCAAAATGCACGCGACATGGTCCACATACCGCGCCATCCGTTTCACCCGACCCGGCCGGCTCGCCCACACCTGGGGGGCGATGTAATACAAAACCGGAATTTTATGATCGTGCGCCAGTTTCGCCCAGTGCCAGTTCATCATCCACGAGTCGATGCAGATTTGCAGATCGGGGGGGTTGCTGGCGAAATATTTGGCGCACCATTTTAATATCGCCCGAATCTCAAAATATCGAAAGATGGTCTCCAACCCCATCGCCGCCCGCGTGACCGTGTCGTGATGAACCGTCGCCCCAGCCGCGCGCATGGCAGGGCCCCCGACACCCTCGATAATAAGATCCGGCTCCAGCGCGCGCAGTTCACGGATCAACTGCGCCGCATGCTGATCCCCGCTGGCCTCCCCGACGCTGATGAAGATCCTCCGCGCCATGTGAACAAAGAGTTACGCTGTAGCGGGGGAGTGTCAAGGGAAGGGAGGAGGCACAAAGGCAAGTGGGCATAGGGAAAGGAAAGACGAATTGGATCGGTGACGATTCCCGCGCCGACGAGGATGCTCTGGCTCGAATGGGTGAGAGGGCTGCCGCCGTGAAGCCCGCTGGCTGGCCCGATTACGTTCGCGGCGGCATTTTCGATGGGACAGAGCAGAGCGAGGATCCCGCCTGCGGCGGCCGGATGCGAAGGAGTTTCGCGCTCAAGCGCGACCTCAACCGTCCGATGCAGCCCCGCTCGTCCGACCTCACCTCGCAGATTTCCAAGCATCGCTACCAGCGCGCATCCAAGCGGAGGTCGGACATTGGGGCGTGAAGGACGGTTGAGGGGCGCGCTTGAGCGCGAAACTCCGCTGGTTCGGTCGCCGCAGGCGAGAATTCTCTTCGGTCCCATCAAGAAGCAGCGCTCGACCGTCGCCGGGCCAGCCGGCGGGATTCGCGGCGGCAACGCATGTCCATATACGAGTCAACGCATCTACGTCGGCGCGGAAACTGTAACCGATAAAAATTCTTCTCCTTCTAAATTCGAAAATCTCACCGACATTCTCTTGATTCATTCGCCGCGCGTGCTACCCTCGCGTTTTCTCATCTTCGCGAAAGGATGGTCAAGGATGGCCAACAAAAAGCGCAGGGCGGTGCTGTTCGATGTGATTCATCAAGACAAACGGTTTGCCGGCAAAAGCGGGGCGGCCAAACCGATTCCGATCACCACGCCGCTGGTCGGGCAGAAAGCAAATCCATTTGATTTCAATGCATTCAAAAAAACGCGCGATGCGCGCTTTGCCGCGCGAATGGAATTGCTCCAGCATTTGCGTTCCATGGCCAGCCGATGGCGACCCGTGTGGGCGAACATCCTCGCAAAACTTGCGCCACAGTCGCCGATCATCGCCGGAGTGCTCGCCGCGCTGGTGGTCATCGCGAGCGTCAACACCGCCCGGCATTTTGTCCAGCGCTCGCGCGGATTCACATCGCTGGATGACATCCGATTGGCCAGCGCCCATCCGGAAGTGCTCGATGTCGCCGCCATTCAAACTGCCGCGAATCAGCCCGACTTAAATCCCGCGGCCGGCGATCCATCCGAGCCTGCGGACAATGCCTCCCAACCCGCCGCCGACCAAATAGCCCCGACTCGCCAAATCAATCTGAATTACGTACTGGTCCAGGCGTATCGAGACGAATCCACCGCCACCGAGGCCCGCGATTTCCTCACGACCAACGGCATCCCCTGCACGATCGAGCGCGGCGTGAAAAATTGGCGAAAGGATTTCTACCTCGTCATCGGCCTGCAAGGCTTCGTCCACATCAGCGGCCCCGACTACCTCGCTTACCGCGCCCGCATCCAATCGCTCAGCCCCGACTTCGCCGGCCAAGCCCCCGCCTACCGCGGATTTGCCCCGCAGGCGATTAAGTGGGATCGGGGGAATTAACACCTCAT
This sequence comes from Tepidisphaeraceae bacterium, assembly GCA_049515255.1. Taxonomy (GTDB): domain Bacteria; phylum Planctomycetota; class Phycisphaerae; order Tepidisphaerales; family Tepidisphaeraceae; genus JBEKUH01. The sequence goes on from JBEKUH010000043.1 coordinate 13,745, forward strand.
TTTTAGCCGCGTCGCTCGCCGACGCGATCTATCCGAATTTCTCAGTTGACCGAGCGCGTCGCCGAGCGACGCGGCTAAAAATGTCGTCAATCCTCTTTACCCTTTTTGTCCGACGTCCGCTTCCGCAATTCACGCACCTCCTGATATGTCAGCAATCTCGACTCCCCCGACGCCAATCCATGCAGCGTCAGCGGCCCCATGCGGACGCGAACTAAATCTCGCACCTTGTGCCCGGCGCCGGCCAGCGCGCGGCGGAGCTGCGGGTTGCGGCCTTCGCGGAGCGTGACTTCCAGGATGGTCATCTCATTGGTTCGCCGAACGATTTTCATTTGGCTGCTCGCCGCCCGCACACCTCGGCCGGTGCGCGGATCGGCGAGCCAGATTCCTTTTTCTAGTTCGTTCAACGTGCCCGGCGAAACGCTCCCGGCGACGGTGGCGCGATACGTTTGCGGGATGCCGAATTTCGGATGCGTCAGCCGATGCGTGAGGTCGCCATCGTTGGTCAGCAGCAGCAGACCCTTGGTCTGCCCATCCAACCGGCCCACCGGATAAACCCGCGCCGGCAAATCGCGCGGCAGCAAATCCACTGCCCGCGTCTGCTCGCCCTGCGCGACATTGGTGCTGTAAACATCCTTGGGCTTGTTCAGCAGAATATAAATTTTCTCATCCTTCGACTGGCGAAGAATAATCCGCTCCCCATCCACCTCCACCCGATCCTCGCGCGGATCGACCAGGATCGGCAGATCGACCATGATCTTCCCATTCACCGCCACCCGCCCCTGGCGAATCATCTCCTCCACATGCCGCCGCGATTCGACCCCGGCATTGGCCAGAAGTTTTTGGAGGCGTTGTTTCATGGCAGGGGGATTCTACAGGTTTTCGATGAACAATATTGGGCCGTTTCCGTCCCATAATCGCCGCCGCGCGCACTGCAAAAATACCCGCAAATATCGCACTGTTCCTTACCCACATCATTCCCTTTTGCCGATGTTTTAAGACAGCATCCGTTGATTGGGTGAAACATCAGCCGGTAATACGCAAGGTTGGGTGGTCGAATCATGTTGCAGGCAAACATCGCACACAAACCGCGGCTTTTAATCCTCGATGAGGACCGCATCATTCTGCAATCGCTGTCGCAATTCCTTAGCCGCGAGGGGTATGACGTGCGCACCTGCGACGAATCCGATGATGCGATCGCGCAGATGGAAACAGGGCAGGTCCAATTATTGCTGGCCGACATCAACATGCCCGGACTTAAACCGGCAGAATTTCTGCGCGATGTCCGGCGGCGATTTCCGCAAGTCGTAATCGTCGTCATCACCGGGTATGGCTCCATCGAGGGCGCGGTTGAAGCCACCAAGATGGGCGCGTTCGATTATCTCACCAAGCCGATTGTCGATGATGAGATTCGCGTCGTCGTCGAAAAAGCGGTGCGACAACAATCGCTGCTGTTTGAAAATCAAACGCTTCGTCAGCAATTGGATTTGCGATTTGGTTTGGAAAACATTGTTGGCCACGACTACAAGATGCTCAAGATTTTCGATCTCGTCGAAGCCGTCGCCGATAGCCGGACGACCGTCCTGATGACCGGCGAGAGCGGCGTTGGCAAATCACTGGTGGCGCGGGCGATCCACCATCGCTCGCCTCGGCGGGACAAGCCGTTCATCGAGGTCAGTTGCGGCGCGCTGCCGGAAACGTTGCTCGAGAGCGAATTATTCGGCCACGTCAAAGGCGCATTCACCGGCGCGATTGCCGACAAACCCGGCCGATTTCTCGCAGCCGATTCGGGGACCATTTTCCTCGATGAAATCAACTCGGCCTCTCCCGCGATGCAGGTGAAATTGCTGCGAGTATTGCAGGAGCGCGCCTTTGAGCCGGTGGGAAGCAGCGAAACCAAGAATGTCGATTTGCGTGTCATCCTCGCCAGCAACGTCGATCTGACCGAACTAGTCGCTCAGCAAAAATTCCGGCAGGATTTGTATTACCGCATCAACGTCGTCACCATCCGGTTGCCGAGCTTGCGCGAACGATTGGGGGACATCCCGCTGCTCTCGCAACATTTTCTAAGGAAATTCAAACAGGAGAGCGGTCGGGAAATCATCGCATTCACCGATGCCGCGATGAGCGCGCTGCAACGATATCAATGGCCGGGAAACGTGAGAGAACTGGAAAACGCCATCGAGCGCGCCGTCGTCCTTTGCCGGCGTCCGCAGATCGACGCCGAGGATTTGCCGGAATCCATTTTGCAACAGCCCATCTCCCACGCCGTATCAGCCTCAATGTTGTCCACCGACATTCCCACATCCCCCATGCCGCTGGAGACCGCCCTGCAAGGCCCCGAACGGCGAATCATCGAAGCCGCCCTGAAACGAAACGCCTGGAACCGCCAGGCCACCGCCGCCGAACTCGATATCAATCGAACCACCCTGTACAAGAAAATGCGGAAATATCAGTTGGATATTGGAGAAGTGAACTAAGAAAAATGCGGATTAACCGCCAAGACGCCGAGAACGCCAAGGAAGAAAATACGCCAAGAATTGATTCTTATTTCAAAACCCAAATCCGGACCGGAAGAAAAAATAAAAATAGGTTTTTCCCCTTGGCGTATTTTCCTGCTTGGCGTTCTTGGCGTCTTGGCGGTTAATCCGCATTTGCCTTTGCTATCTTGCCGCTGTTTTAGCGGCTATCGGAATCACATAGATGCTTTTCGGCGTCGTCGGGCAATCGTGTTGGCAGACGCCGCAGCCGATGCAGCCGTGGGGATTGACCGCTACTGAATTGCCCATCAATTCGATGGCGGCCGTACCGAGCGGGCAATGGTCGATGCAAATTCGGCAGGAATCCCCGTGGCTGCGGAGGCAACTTTCTTCCCGCCAGACCGCCGTGCCCATGTCGATATCGTTGATGCTGGTCGGAACCAGTGCGCCGCTGGGGCAGACATCCATGCATTTGAGTCCCTCGCAAACGACACAGGACATCGCATCCGGATCGATGAACGGCGCGCCCGTTCCCCGGCGGCCGCTGGCGTCGATCTGAATCGCATCCGCCGGGCAGGCGCGGACGCAGTTGCCACACCGGCTACAGGTTTCACGGAATTTCTGCTCCGCCAATGCCCCGGGTGGACGCAGCCAGACCAACGGAATCGTGGTTGATGCCGATCGTGGCGACGGCGGCGGTGCATCCAGCTTCCCCACTTGCTCCGCCATTTTCTGCAGCGGCCTGGCGAGGGCCGACAGGGGCCCGATCAATTCCGACAATCCCAGCCGGAAGAATCGTCGGCGGTCGATCGGTTTGTCATCGTCGGGAGGCATCGTCTACTCCAAGGATATGGGGCCAAACACCCAACGCAAAATCCACGAGACGGGTTTATGGCGCGGCTTTACAGCGCGGCTTTTTGACAGGGTGGGAATATGCGCAATTTGACGGTTATCCGCCTTGGTCCATTTATTTCGACAATCTGGAACATCCCCGCACACCCGGCGTAGTGCTAAACGTTGCGAGTAAAAAATGCTCTCGGTGAATTCGGTATTTCCAGGCGTGAGAAGAGTAATTTTTCCAGTATCGGCCACGGAAAGTTGGTACTTCAGATTTTACTGGAATTTTCCAAACCCTCATGCAACAATAGTCGTACATTTTTTGGGCATATGTAATTTTTCGATCTGACCGGCGTTGCTCGGATCGAAAGTCGCAACACATCGGTACCGATAGTCATTAGAGCCTGGTGTTTAATACGCCCGGGACGGAGGGAGCAGTCGCACCGACTGTAACCATCTCCACCGTGCAAACCAACCCAGGATTGTGAACCTATGGCATCAGCAGCCGTCCAATCCGGATTGCAACTTTATCTCAAGCAAATCAATCAGTCGCCGCTTCTCACGGCCGACCAGGAGAAGGAACTGGGCCGCAAGATCATCCGCGACAACGATCCCAACGCGCGCGAGCGTATGGTGCGGTCGAATCTGCGACTGGTGGTCAACATCGCCCGCAACTACGTCAATCGCGGCCTGTCGCTTCCGGATCTGATTGAAGAGGGAAACATCGGCCTGCTCAAGGCCGTCGAGGGTTTCGATCCGGAAAACGGCTCGCGCTTCAGCACCTACGCCAGTTGGTGGATCAAACAGGCCATTAAGAGGGCGCTCATCAACAGCGTCCAGCCCATCCACATCCCGGCCTACATGGTCGAGATGATGACCAAACTGAAATACGCCAACCGCGAACTTGAAGACCAGCTCGGGCGCCTGCCGACGATTGATGAATTGTCCGCACACATGAAAATGCCCGCCAAAAAGCTGCGGATCATCCGCAAAGCGGTCAAGGCGTATCATTCCCCGACCCAATCCGGCAGCGCCGACGGCGAATTGACTATCAACGAACTCGTCGCCGACACCAACACGCTGCCCCCGGATGAAATCGTGAGAGACACGGACGACCTGCGTCAACTTGCAGAATTGATGGAAGCCATCGACCAGCGTGCCGCCAAAATCCTAAAACTCCGCTACGGCCTGGATGGCGACGACCCGCTCACCCTCAAACAAATCGGCGAACACATCGGCCTAACCCGCGAACGCGTCCGCCAAATCGAGCACGAAACGCTCCAAAAGCTTCGCGATGCGATGCTGGTAAAGGCGTAGAAGAGGATTAACCGCCAAGACGCCAAGAACGCCAAGGAAGAAAATACGCCAAGGGGTTCATCTGGTGAGGCGGCCAGCTATCCGATTTTGATTTTTGGGATCATTAAACAGAGAAAATTAGCCACCGATAAACACCGATGATCACCGATAAAGAAATGGATTTTTATCTTCTCCTAATCGGTGCACATCGGTGCCCCATCGGTGGCTAATAAATTCTTGGCGTATTTTCTTCCTTGGCGTTCTTGGCGTCTTGGCGGTTAATCCGTATTTCTTAACTGCATCCCATCGAATTCCCGCAGTTCAGGCATTTGTAGCAGGTGCCGCTACGGACGGTGATGCTTCCGCAAACATCGCACGCCGGGGCATCCGCTTGTAATTCGGAACTCTGTTGACTCAGCGGATCGGCGACGATGGCCAGCCGCAAATTCGAGCCGAATCCAGTCGGCGCCGGCGGCGGGGCGGACTTGGCCTCTTCTAATTCCGCATCGGTATACGGAAACGACTTGGCCGTGTCCGGCTCCATGCGCGAGCCGTGCCCATTTCCGCCTTTTTTCACCGGCGCGGGAGCGGGCAATTCATCCGATGTTTCTGGCAATTCAGCAATGGGCACCGGCGATTCCCGTCGCGGGGCGTTGGCGGCTCGGTATCCATGCACAAATTCCATCGCCAACCAGCGGAAGATGTAATCCACCAGGCTCTTGGCGAAGGGAATTTCCGAATTCCGGGTCATTCCGCTCGGCTCGAACCGCACGTGCTCGAACTTCCGCACCAGCGAATCCACCGGCACGCCATATTGCAGACTGACCGACACCAACGTGGCAATCGTGTCCATCAATCCGCCGATCGTGCTGCCTTCCTTGGCCATCCGAATGAAGATTTCGCCGGGTGAGCCGTCTTCGTAAAGCCCGACGGTGATGTATCCCTCATGCCCCGCCACATCGAATTTGTGCGTCGTTGCATGCCGCGTGTCCGGCAATCGCCGCCGCAACGGTCGCTCGACAATGCGCTCGACGATCCGCTCCACCACATGCGTATGAGCCGGCGCGAGATTGTCGCTGCTGATCGGCCGGGTGATAAACGCCGCCGCCGCCGCGACGACTTCCGTGGCGATTTCCCGACGGGCATCGTCAATCGCATCCTCATCATCATCTTCGAGCGAATCCAATTCCTCATCGCTTTTCACGTTCAGCGGCTGGCTCAGTTTCGATCCATCGCGATACAGCGCGTTGGCCTTGAGTCCCAGCTTCCAGCTGAGGAAGTAACTGCTCTTGATATCCTCCACGCTGGCCTCATTGGGCAGATTGATCGTTTTGGAGATCGCCCCAGTAACGAACGGCTGCGACGCCGCCATCATGCGGATGTGCCCCTCGACTTCGATGTATCGCTTTCCATGCCGGCCGCACTTGTTCGCGCAGTCGAACACGGGGTAATGCTCGATGCGAAGATGCGGCGCATCCTCGACCGTGCCTCGGCCGCAGATCACATCGTTGGCCTCATTGATTTGCCGACGCGAGTAACCCAGATGCGTCAGCAGATTAAAATTTGCCGCTTTCCAGCGCGCTTCGGGAATGTTCAACCGCGCCAGCGTCTCCGCTCCAACCGCCCACGGACTGAAGGCGAAGGAAATCTCGAATTGCGCCGGCAACGATTCCTCGATGCGATCCAGATCGGCTTTGGTGAATCCGTGTTGCAGCAACGATTGCCGATTGATGTGCGGCGCATCGGTCAGCGTCAGCGTGCCCATCACATATTGCAGAATGTCGTGAATCTGCTCGGCGCTGTATCCGAGATTGACCAATGCGGGTCGCAGGGATTGATTGGCGATTTTGAAATATCCGCCGCCGGCGAGTTTCTTGAATTTCACCAGCGCAAAATCCGGCTCGACGCCGGTGGTGTCGCAATCCATCAGCAATCCGATCGTGCCGGTGGGGGCAATGACGGTGGTTTGTGCATTGCGGAATCCGTGCCGCTCGCCGAGCAGCAGGGCTCGATCCCAACATTCCTGTGCGGCGCGCAGCAGGTGCATGGAAGAAAGCGGATCGGTCTCGTTGAACTGCGTCGAATCCAATCCGACCGGGCGAATGTCCAGATTCTCATAATCGCCCAATCCCTTCTTCGCCGCGGGATTGGTGGCGACATCGTACGCTGCCCGGCGATGGTTGCGGATCACCCGCAGCATGTCGTTGCGATTCTCATCGTATCCAGCAAATGCGCCCAGCTCGCGCGCCATTTCCGCGCTGGCGGCATAACTTTCGCCCGTCAGCACCGCCGACAACGACGCACAAATCGCCCGGCCGCGCGTGCTGTCATAGGGAATCCCCGCCTGCATCAGCATCGCCCCGAGATTGGCGAATCCCAATCCGAGCGTGCGATAACGATAACTTTTCTTGGCGATTTCCTCGGATGGGAAGCTCGCCATCAGCACGCTGATTTCCAGTACGATAGTCCAGAGCCGGATCGCATGTTTGTATCCCTCGACATCAAACCGCCGCGCCTCGGCATCGAAAAAGCTCAGCACATTCAGCGACGCCAGGTTGCATGCCGTGTCGTCCAGGAACATGTATTCCGAGCAGTTGTGTACCGTCAGTCCGTTGGCGATGAACGAATGCGTTTTGGGTTCGGTGAGATCGAACACCTGCTGTTTGCCCAGCTCCGTAATCGAATGCACCGTGTCGTAATTGTCGATCCGCTGCGGCGGCACGGCCACGAAATTAATGGCTGATGCGAGCTGCTCGCGCTTTTTGCCGGGCAACAGATGGATGTGCTTGCAGAAAGCGCGCAGGCTTCCCGGATCGATTCGCAACGCATGATGCCGCGCACCTTCCACCGGCGCGATCGCCGACACAATTCCAAATCCAACGAGAAGGATTTGAATATCCTGCAATAATCCTAGCGATTCGCTCGGCAATTCCACCGAGCCATTGAGAACCGTCGCATCCGCCGTGAAGAGCGCGGCCAGAATATGCTTTTGCGCGGCGAGACCCGCGGTGAACGCATCATCCGCCAATCGCCGCTGTTTCCCCTCCGGCCGCACATACACGCGCAACCGGCTCAGCAGCCGCCGATTGGTCAATGTCGCCGTCGCGGTTCCACCGAGATCCGATTCATCCACCATCAACTGGTTGACGTAATCATCATCATAAAGCCGACCCGACCAATTCGATGCCACATACTTCGCCAACGTGTCCACCAGCGCGGGATCCGTGAGGCACGCATCCAATTGCAGCGACTCCGGCGAGGAATTTGCCGCCGAAAAATACAATCCCAGAAGCTGGAAGAATTTCGCATCCTGCGGCTCGCCGATTTCCTTGACCGTGGCCGGCATATTGGGCAGCAGCATCTGATCGGTGTCCACCAAATCCGCCGCCGCCACCCAGCCGCGCTCGCGGGTCCAGACTTTGTGATCGGCCGTGAGTTTCACGGTGTATCCGCTGGCGGTTTTCAATTCGTAAACTTCCTTCACGCCGGTGGGGAATGCGCCATCCGTGGCGTTGATTGCCATCACGCCGGTGTTGGTGACGACCCGGCTGGGGAGATGGATCATCTGATCGATCCGCCGCCAGATTCCGCCGGGGGTCAGCACGCGCGTGTCGCCGGTGACGCAGGGATTGGATGCATTGATCTTTCCGCTGCGCGGGCAGGTGTGCCATTGATTGATCGTGTCATCGAACTGCACGCCCGGATCGGCACATCGCCAGGCCGCAAACGCAATCTGATCCCACAAATCCCGCGCCTTGAGCGTCTTGGCGACCTTCTTGCTCGTGCGCCAAGTGAGGTTCCAGGCCGCGTCTTCCTCGACCGACTTGAAAAACCGATTGGGGATGCGCACCGAATTGTTGGAATTCTGGCCACTGACCGTCAGATACGCTTCGCCGTTGAAATCGTAATCGAGTTTCAATCCGAGCTTCGCCGCTAATTCCCGATGCTCCGGCGGAATGTGCTTGATTCCTTCGGCCATCGCCGCCACTTTCAGTTCCTCGCGCACTTTCCAATTGACGAATTGCTCGATGTCCGGGTGATCGAGATCCAAGCACACCATCTTCGCCGCCCGTCGCGTGGTGCCGCCGGATTTGATCGCGCCAGCGGCACGGTCGCCGATTTTCAGGAAGCTCATCAGGCCCGACGATTTTCCGCCGCCGGAGAGCGGCTCGTTATCCCCGCGCAGGCACGAGAAATTCGTCCCGGTCCCGCTACCATATTTGAACAACCGAGCCTCGCGCGTCCACAAATCCATGATCCCGCCGGGATTTACCAGATCATCGGAGATGGATTGGATGAAGCACGCATGCGGCTGCGGATGGCTGTACGCATCCCGGCTTTTCATCAGTTCGCCGGATTTGGGGTCGCAATAATAATGCCCCTGTGCCGGGCCGGTGATGCCGTAGGCCCAGTTCAGGCCCGTGTTGAACCATTGCGGGCTATTGGGCGCGCACATCTGGTGCAGCATCATGAACGCCAGCTCGTCGTAAAAAATCTGCGCATCCTCCGGCGTGTCGAAATACCCGCTCTTCTCGCCCCAATATCGCCAGCAACCGGCCAGTCGATGCACCACTTCCTTGGCCGACCGCTCCGGACCGCTGACGACATTCCCCTCGCCATCCCGCATCGGCTGGCCGTTGGCGTCCTTCTGCGGCACGCCGGCCTTGCGGAAATATTTGCTCACCATGATGTCCGTCGCCAACTGCGACCACTGCTTGGGAATTTCCGCATCGTTCATTTCAAAAACGACGCTCCCATCCGGATTGCTGATCCGGCTGGTGCGCTTCTCATATTCCACGCTGGAAAGTGCGTCCTGCCCCGGTTTGGTAAATCGTCGGCTGATCTTCATTTTCAAATCCCTTTGAGGTGAATTACAAAAACTCCTGAATTATTCCGCGAAATTGGCGCGCTCTTCCTACCACGCGCTCCCCTTTCCCCCTCCTCCGGTACTCCGGGGGAGGGTTGGGGTGGGGGTCGAATGTCGAACGGGCACACGAAAACCCCCACCCCTGCCCTCCCCCGGAATACCGGAGGAGGGGGTGAAGATGATCAAAAGGTATCCCAAACATCTTGTGTCTCAATCTTCCTGGTTCGGCCGGAAAAATACGTGATACTGATGGCCGACGATCCACTGATAATCCAGCGCATCCGATCGCGCCGGTCGAACGGCCGCCAACTGTTTGGCGGTGTCGTCGTAAATGTAAACCTCGCCCGGCACGTCGCCGGGATCGAGGCCGACCATTTTGTCGGGGCTCGCGCAAACACCGGCCCAGATCAAATCCGCATCCTTCGGCACGCCGTTGACCGTCGAACATGCCAACAAACCGACGGCCACGATCCCAAGCAGCGACAAACAAATACCCTGCCGCAACATCCACATGACGTGCGTCTCCAAACAAACTTAATCCACTCGTGGCAACGTCAGCCCGGTCTGGTCCTGATACTTCCCGATCTTGTCCGCATAACTTTTTGCACAGACTCGATCGCCCTTGAGAAAAATGAGTTGCGCGATTCCTTCGTTGGCGTAAATTCGGGCCGGGAGGGGGGTGGTGTTGCTGATCTCCAGCGTGATCCGTCCCCGCCATTCCGGCTCGATCGGCGTCACATTCACAATGATCCCACACCGCGCATACGTGCTCTTGCCCACGCAGATGGCCAGATACTCGCGCGGCATCGTGATCACCTCCACCGTTTCACACAGCGCAAAACTGTTGGGCGGGATCAGCACGTGGTCCTGGCGAGTTTCGTCTGTATCCACGGTCACAAAACTCCGCTCAGAAAACTTTTTCGGATCGACGATCTCGGAATTGACGTTGGTGAAAATCTTAAACAGCGGCCCAACCCGCAAATCGTAGCCGTAACTCGACACGCCATAGCTGATTTTGCCAGGCCGTTTGATGTTGTCCTCGAACGGCTCAATGCCGATCAGCTCGCGGATTTGGGTGTCACAAAGGATGCTCATTTGTCATTCCCCGCCCAACAAGGCGGATTCCGGCAATCTATAACACAACATCTGGTATTCGCAATCGAAAACTTTACTAAATGTAGTGGTTACCGCCCACATCAAACGCTAAACATTGCATCGCCAAATGCTTACAATAATCCAGAATTTTTTCAGGGCGAATGCATCCGTCAGCCAGTGCAAGTTATCCACCGTTTGTACCCCTGGGAATGTGGAAAACCCCGGCGGGAATTCCTCCAGAAGTTGGGAAAACACCCTACAATCTGCCGCGATGGATGTGATTTATCTCGACAACAACGCCACCACCAAGCCTGCTCCCGAAGTGGTGGAGGCCATGCTCCCCTATTTGCGGGAGTTTTACGGCAATCCATCCAGCGTCCACCGCTTCGGTCAATGGGCTCGACATGCCGTGGACGAGGCCCGCGCGGCCACAGCCAAGCTGATCGGCTGCCGGGATTCGGAAATCCTCTTCACCGGGTCAGCCACGGAATCGGTCAACACGGCCGTGCGCGGAATCCTGTCGGCCAGATCGCCCCGAAAAAAGATCGTCACCAGCACTGTCGAACATTCCGCCACCCGCGAGCTTTGCCAGCAATTGGCCCATGAGGGATTTGAAATCGTCTGGGTCGATGTAAACCAACAGGGCGAACTCGATTTGGCGACTTTGCAGGAGAAACTCACGGATGATGTGGCCTTGGTCACCCTGCTATGGGCCAACAACGAAACCGGTGTGTTATTTCCGATTGACGAAATCTCGCCCCTTTGCCGAGAACGCGGAATCCCACTTCACACCGACGGCACGCAAGCAGTGGGCAAAATCCCCGTCAATCTCCAAGCCCTCGGCGTCGATGCCATGAGTTTCGCCGCCCACAAATTCCACGGTCCCAAGGGAATCGGTGGATTATTCGCCCGCCGAGGACTGCGCATCCGACCCCTGATCATCGGCGGCCCCCAGGAACGCCGACGCCGCGGTGGCACCGAAAACGTCCCCGGCATCGTCGGCATGGGAAAAGCCGCGGAATTAGGGGTGCAATCTCTTCCCAAAATGCCGCACGTTGCAAAACTGCGCGATCGGCTGGAACAAGGGATTCTCCAAAATATCCCACAAACCCAGATCAACGGATCGACCGATCATCGCCTTCCCAACACCACCAACATCGGTTTCGCTCGATTGGAAGCCGAGGCGATCCTCCTGCTCCTCTCCGAGCGCGGCATCTGCGCCAGCGCCGGGGCGGCATGCAGCAGCGGCAGCTTGGAACCATCGCACGTTCTCAAGGCGATGCGCATCGACCCGCTCATGGCCCATGGCGCAATTCGTTTCAGCCTGTCGCGCTATTCCACGGAACAGGAAGTGGACCAAACCCTGGCGATCTTGCCGGAAGTAATCGAACGATTGCGGCGCGTCCTGCCGGTTGGGGCGGCATGAATCGACGCGGCATTATCCTAGTCCGCCCTGGACGCCAGCGCTGAAAATGCCCACGCCCAGCGGGCTCTTGGCCCGGACGAAATAGTAATAGAGCACACTACTGGCAGCGGTCGTGTCGTTGTAATAGAGGGTCGTGATTCCATTGGCGATGCGGGTAGCCGTGGAGAAATTATCCGTGGTGCTGCGGAACACCTGATACGTCGCAGCGCCGGTTACGGCTGCCCATGCGATCGCAACGTGATGGGTAAGACCCGAGGTAGCGACATCGGTTGGGGCGGCCATTTCAGTAAACCCCGTAACAGATCCGCCGGACAAACCAATGCCCGAGGAATTCCTGGCGCGAACCCAATAATAATACTCCATACCCGGAATCGCGGTATTGTCATCGAAGGTGGTCGTGGTGATTCCGGGGCCGATCTTGATCGCGCTGGCGAAATTATCCGTCACGCTGCGGAAAACTTGATATGAAGCCGCCCCAGCAACCGCGTTCCAGGTGAGTTGAACGTGATGCGGGTAGGCGCCGTTGCTGGCAGCGATCCCAGTCGGGGCCGGCAGGGTTTGCGGCAGCGCGGTGGTGTTGAGGTAGACGGACACATAAATGTCGCCGGCATAGGCGTAGTCGAGTTTGCCGTCGTTATTGAAGTCGCCCACGGCCATTTTAATGGGGTCGTTGGGCGCGCTAAAAGTCTGGGCCGGCTGGAAGGTTCCATTCCCATTTCCTTCCAATATGTTGACAGTCAGATCGATATCGCTACCGGTGAGGATGTCCAAATTGCCGTCGTTGCTGAAGTCTCCGATGCCCAGAGTTTCCGGCTCGTCGCCGACGGCATAATTCGTCGCAGCTTGAAATGTTCCGTTGCCATTGCCGAGCAGCACGCTGACTTGGTTGATGCCCACGCCATGATCAGCGACGACGATGTCGAGGATTCCATTGTTCCCCAGGTTGGCCAGGGCAATGTCGTCGGGATCAGCGAATGCTACCAAGGGGTAGGTCACGGGCGCGGCGAAGTTGCCGTTGCCCAGGTTCATCAGAACCGACACATTGGTGCTGCCCGCGTTGCAAGTAACAATGTCGGCCCGCCCTTGCCCGTTGAGATCTCCTATCGCCATCGCATCGGGGGCTGTTCCACCGATGCCAATATTTTCCGCCGGCTGGAAAGTGCCATTGCCGTTGCCCAGCAGAATGCTGATGTTTTCATCGTTGGCGTTGAGAGCAATGATGTCAGGGATGCCATTGCCGGTAACATCCGCGATCTGTACAGCCACGGGATCATTGCCCACCGGATAGGTAACGCCGGATTGGAATGTTCCATTGCCGTTGCCCAGCAGCACCTCGACGTCGTTGTCCGCGGAGTTGGCAACGACCAAATCCTCGATGCCGTTGTCCCGAAGGTCGCCCCCGGCCAGGGCGTCGGGCCTTGATCCCACAGTAAAGTAATTGTCCGCCTGGAACGTTCCATCCCCATTGCCCATAAACACACTGACCGTGTTGGACAATTCGTCCGGCTCTGCAATATCGAGAATGCCGTTGTTGCTGAAATCCCCCACGACCATCTGCCCCGGTGCGTCATTGGTGAGATTGAGCGGCGCGGGGCTGAAAGTCAGCGCGGTAAACAATATGCGGGATTCCAGGCGATCAATTGCGATGATCCGCGGCTTGCCAGAACGGATGAGCATTTTACTCCCTCAACAAAATTGGATACTTCTATCACCCGTCGTCTCAACTGTTTGAATACACGAGGGTAAGGTAAGTTTCAACATTTGTCGCCAATTTGGAAATGGGCAATCTTTTCCGCAAATTATGCCTGCATTTTAACTGAATGAAAGAAAATGAACCACGAAGCCATGAAGACACGAAGCGGTTTTCTTGGTTCCAGACCACACCCGCATAAATCGCCGGTTCAGTTTATGAGTTTTTGCTTTGTTTGCTTTTGCCGATCAGAATATCAAAAGCCGCTTGTCGGCACATTTTTAGTCGCGCATAAATTCCCGACAGAAGCTCTTAGACACACGAATTGTATCGGTCACGATTCCCGTGCCGACGAGCGTGCTTTGACTCGAATGGGTCAGCGGGGTGCCGCCGCGAAGCCCGCTGGCTGGCCCGGCGAAGTTCGCGGCGGCATTTTCGATGGGGCGGAGCAGAGTGAGTATCCCGCCTGCGGTGGCGAGATGCGAATGAGTTTCGCGCCCAAGCGCGACCTCAACCGTCCAATGCAGCCCCGCTCGTCCGACCTGCCCCGGAGATTTGCAAGGAACGCTGATCTTGCTCTTCCAGTGGGAGGTTGGACTTGGGGCGTGAAGGACGGTTGAGGGTCGCGCCTGAGCGCGAAACTCCGCTGCATCGGTCGCCACAGGCGAGAACTTCACTCCGTCCCATCGAGAAGGGTCGCCCAACCGTCGCCGGGCCAGCGAGTGGGTTTCGCAGCGGCGACGCGCTCTGGTATACGAGCCGACGATCGCCCGTCGGCGTGGAAATCGTAACCGATAAAAATATTCTCCCAGCCAATTCAAAGCTGGTGGCTATTCCTTGGGTTGCGGGCGAAGCAAGCGCTTGATGCCTTCGTAGTTCATTATCTTGAGAATTCAAAGGCCCGTTCGCCTCGGCAGCATTGGGTAGGCAACCGACTTGGGCCGGATATGATGTCCGCCCCATGAACCGGCCGCTTCCGACGTTTCGCAGCCATTTGACGCTCGGTTTCTGCACGCTGTTGCATGCCTTCACCCATGCCTATGCCTCAATGCTCGTGCCGCTCTATCTGATGATGGCGCGAGATTTGAAGCTCAAGGGCGTCAGCTCGGCGTCGTTCATCGTGACGTTGTATGGAGCGATGTATTGCTTCGGGAGCTATTTCGCCGGGGAATTGGCGGATCGATTTGATCGGCGAGTGCTGCTGGGGATCGGATTGTTGGGGAACGCTGCCGCCATCGTGGGGATCGGGCTGAGCCGGGATTATTGGGTCATCGTCGCGCTGGCTGTTGCGGGTGGAGCGTTCGGTAGCGTCTTCCATCCCGCCGCCAATTCGCTGGCTCCCGCGCACTATCCAAAATCTCCCGGCATGGCGATCGGCATCCTCGGCGCCGGTTCGGGGATGGGATTTTTTCTGGGCCCGCAGTTCTCGGGAATGCGAGCCCGCGCGGCGACGTGGCATTTCATGAATGTCGCCAGTTGGCAAAAGCCGTGCATCGAATTGGGAATCGCGGGCCTTATCCTCGGCCTGATCTTTTTGCCGCTCGGATTTGATCCGCGAATTTCCCAGGCGGGAAAATCTCATCGCCCCATCGATCCAGCCACTCGCCGGCAAATCGTTCATGTCGCCATCGCCCTGATGTTCCGCGATTTTTGTGCCACCGCCGTCATCTCGCTGGCGGCGATCTATCTGCTGCGCGTGTTTCACGCCGATGTCCAATCCGCCGGCCTGGCGGTGGGATTGATGATGCTCCCCAGCGTGCTGGCCAATCCGGTCTTCGTCTATTTCACCGGCGGCCGGCGACGGTTGCCGGGGTTGGCGATAATTCTCATCACCGGCGGGTGCGTGGTGGTGACCACGCCGATGTGGAGCGCGGCCATGACGCTGCCGGTGCTGTGCGTGTTCCAAACCATGCAGATGGGCAGCTACGCCGTCAGCGATGCGGCGATGCTGGAACGAGTCGATCCAGAAATTCGCGGACGCGTCGTCGGATTATTTCTCCTGATCGCCGGAACCTTCGGTGCGCTGGGTCCATGGGTCATGGGCGCCTGGACCGATTGGCTCGGCCCCCGCGCTACCATTCAATCTTCCTATTACGGCCCCTTCGGCTTGCTGGCCGCATTCATGCTCATCGCCGCGATATCATCGCGATTCCTCGGCCGGCTCGGCGAGGCGAAAACGGAAGTGTCGGCACTTGAAGAGATAGCGCCGGTCACTTTGGGGTAAGTCATTCCTACAGTCGAGGCTCAATATCGATTGTTCCATCATCTTTGAGCCAGACATCCACGGTATTGCGTTTTCCATCGACGTCACAATCGAATGTTAGATGCGACGGATTGGCTGCATCGCGCTGGGCACCGAAAATTCGTAAATGCTGACTTCCAATTAGTATTGACCTCCCAAACCCTATATTTGTTGAACTTTGTGAAGTCGGGGAATCCAGTGATGGCCGCATGGAGCTTCCACGAAGAAGGCTACAGTTGCGGCCCCCGTCAAGTCCCTCAAAGCTGGGATCGAGGTTTACAATTGGGAACCTCGACCATCCGCCGGCCTTTATGATGCTCTGAATCTCGGTTTGGGAGATGCACGCATGGAGAATATTGCATTTCCCACCGGGCGGTTGCAACCAATCAACCACAACGCTATTGGGCGCCGGACCATCGACCAACGCACGATGTTCCCAGTAAATAAGACTCACCCGCCGGTATAGCCCGGGTCCCCATAAAATTGCTGGGCAGACAACCGCCGCCACTAAGATGACCCTCGCCGCCCACCGCCGCCAGCGGCGCTGTTGAAGCGCTTTGGGGGCATAATTTAGTGGTTGAGGAGGAGGCATAATTCGATCAAGTTATTACGGCCGCTATGGCCGCTGCACGATCATCAACGTCCCATTATTCTTTAACCAGACATCCGCCGTGCAGCGATTACCGTCGATTTCAAAATCGAAAGTTAAATGTGTCGGATTGCCGGAATCCGGCTGCGCGCCGAAAATTCGCAATCGTTGCGATCCAAGGGGCAAAAGATTTCCGGCGATTACGAAATCCTGTGGTTGCATGTCCCTGGGGTCCGCCGAATCTCGAATCGTCGTAGCCCTGACGCTCCACCACGCTCCTATCTGCGCCTGAGGATCGAAGTCAAGAATGACAAGCCGGCGATCACCGTTTGCCGACAGCATTTTACCAACAAAAAAATTCGGGAAGTTTGCCACCGATCCACCACCTGCAAAAAGGTTGAGAAGATGAGCTTCCACTGCGCTCGTATTCGGCGTGTTGTTGTTTGTACGTTGGCCCACCAACCAATCGACCACTAGACTGTTCGGCGCTGGTCCATCCTTAAGTGCCCGGCGTTCCCAGTAAAGAACGCTTCCCCATCGGCACAACCCCGGTCCCCAGAATATGGCGGCAAACACAACCGCCAATCCTGCGGTGATTCTCAGAGGGATTCGATACCACCGGCGCGGCTGCAATTCTCGCGGGGCGTAATTCAGGGGCTGTGCCGAGTCCATGGCGAATCCTGTTTTGGCCATTGGCGCCCGTTCGCCGACGCGCTCCCCTGCGGGTCGCGGCTAAACGGTGCGGAATGGGCGGGGCTTATTTTCCATTTCCCGCGTGCTAAATCCACTCACGACCGCGGCAATATTACGAATTGTCCGTTGTTTTGCAGCCATGCATCGACGGTTCGACGAACGCCATTTCTTTCGATGTCGAACGTCAAATGCGATGGATTGGACGGATCAAGCTGAGCGCCAAAGACTTTCAGGCGTTGACTACCGATATAAAAGTGTGTGTCGGAGACGACAAACGACTGTTGCCAACCTGTTGGCACAAAAGCACCCTGAGACACGTTCCAAGATGGGAACCCGGGCGACAAGATCACGTCGAGAAAGGCGATCCCGGCCTTGCCGCCAGGAGTCCGCATTTCACCTGCGAAAATATTTCCAATGAACGAGAACTGCGGGACCGCTAAATGCATGCCCATATTTACAGCTGTACTGGGGAGAGGAGGACAAAGCCGTTCAAGTGGATATTTCGCGGTGCTGGCATGGAACACATTGCATGCCATCGTATTAACGGACGGCCAATCTATCACCAGGCTGTTCGGCGCGGGTCCATCGGTCAGGGCACGATGTTCCCAGTAAATAAGACTTCCCCAGCGGTACAACCTGGGTTCCCATATAATTGCGGTGCAGACAATCGCTAGTGCCACGACGATCTTCACCACCCGTCGCCGCCAGCGACGCGGCTGAAGTTCTGGCGGGGCGTAATTCAGGGGTTGAGGAGCAGGCATAATCCGGCCAATGGTTATTACCGTTCCTAAGGCCGCGGCGCCATCATCATCGTGCCATCGTTCTTTAGCCAGACATCTGCCGTATGACGCGTGCCGTCGATTTCAAAATCGAAAGTCAGATGCGATGGATTGGTGGCATCCAATTGACCGCCGAAGATTTTGAGCCGTTGCGATCCCGCCGGCAATGCCGCGACTGAATCCACCGGCTGTTGCGGCTGAATCCCACTTGGGCCGAGCGTTCGGCCGATCGTGGTGCAGCGCACCATGCCGAAATCGTTCGGAAGCACCTGCTCATCCGCCGTGACCGATGTGGGATCATGATCCAGAAACACCAGCCGACGTTCGCCGTTTGGGGCCTGCATTTCTCCGGCAAAAATATTGGGCGCATTGGCGTTGGGATTGCCGGAGCCGTAGGTAAGTTCCTCGATGTGGTCCTGAGCCAGACTTGTGTGGAAAACAATATATTTCTGCAGCGAACTTCCATTGCTCGCATCCCGCGTCCAATCGGCCACAAGACTATTCGGCGTCGGCCCATCGCCCAGCGCCCGATGCTCCCAATAAAGCAAACTTCCCCATTTGAAAATTCCCGGTCCCCAGAAAACCCCAGCCGCAACGATGGCCGCCACCACGAGGAACCGCATCACCCATCGCCGCCACTGGCTCGGCCGAAATTCTCGCGGGGCGTAATGCAGTGGGTGAAGGGGTTCCATAACGATAATCTTACTGGACAAACAAAGCTGTTTAGCCGCGACCCGAAGGGGAGCGCGTTCGTGGCCGCTCGCCAACGCGCTCCCCTTCGGGTCGCGGCTAAACGGTGCGCAATCGGCGTGATTCATTCTCCGTTCTCTGGCCGTTAAATCCACTGATCTCGCAGAATTTTCAGTTGGACCCAATCCTCATCCAAAAACCATTCCGGCTTTTTGTCGCCGGGAACGATTTGCTGGAAGAATGTGCGCGCTTCGCTGCGGAGCAGAGATTTGGGTGTGCCGTTACGCACTCGGCCGGCGTAGATGTCATCCTGTCTGGAGCAGAGCCGCAGCGCTTCGTAGCCGGCGAACTTGCGGATATGGTCGGCTAGATTGCAATAGAACATGCTCATTCGATCGTCCATGATCGGCGGTGGAACGCAATGTCGCTTGATGGCGTGTTGGAAATATCGCAATTTGCCGGACCAGTCGAGATTTTCGGCCATCCCAAGCGAGATGTATTGTCCAACCTTCGCCGCCTCGTGGGCGAGCATGTCGCCGGCGGCGTCGGCTTGCCGAACCAGTTGCCCGTAGTACGAATCCGGCTGGCCGACGGGCGGCATCGGAGGAAACTTGCGCGGCTCGCGGTGCATGGTGGGTTCCCGAAAAAGGCCCACAAAGCCGAACAGTTCTGACAGCCTCAATCCAGCAATATTCTATGGCTGTGGATGGCAAAAAACTAGAAAAATCGGGTTTCGGGTTTCGGGTATCGGGTTTCGGGTGAGATCAAGATATTCGCACCTCGGCTCTCCTTTACCCGACACCCGAACCCCGAAACCCGAGACCCGAATTTCCGCAAAGTATCACCCAATCCATCGGCCGGTTACGATATTGCAACGATGAGCGAATCGCTGGGAACCCTTTGCATCGTGCTTCATGGTCATCTTCCTTACGTCCTGCATCACGGATCGTATCCGCATGGTGAGGCGTGGCTGTACGAGGCGGCGGCGGAAACTTATTTGCCATTGCTCGACATGATCGGCGAATGCGCGCTGCTCAAAGCGCGGCCGGCGCTGACGATGGGACTGACGCCGATTCTCCTCGAGCAATTGGGGCATGAGCGATTCAAATCCGGATTTGTGGAATATCTCACCGAGCGCGGGCAGCGCGCTCACAACGATCGGCAGGAATTCGAGAGGACCAATCAGCCGCATCTCGCTCATCTCGCCGATCGATGGGAAAAATGGTATGCGGCTCGGCTGGAACATTTCGAGCGCATCGGCCGCGACATCGGCCGGGAATTCGCCGCGCGTTGTCGCGAGGGGCATATTCAGATTCTCACCAGCAATGCCACGCATGCCTACATGCCGTTGATGCTCAACGATCAGTCGATCAACGCGCAAATGTCGGCCGGCGTACACACGAGCCAGGCGCGATTGGGAATTCAACCGCGCGGCATGTGGCTGCCGGAATGCGCCTATCGGCCGCAGTGGGACAACTGGCTTCCTTCAGTGCTTTACGACAATCCGCGATCTCGGCCGGGGCTGGAGACATTCATCAGCGGTGCTGGCGTCACGCATTTTTTTGTGGACACGCATCTCATCACCGGCGGACAACCGCTGGGAACGCTGGATAACGGAAATTTCCGGCCGGTCGGCGAAGCGCAATTATTCTGGGACACCAAGCGCGGCTGGCGCGATGTGCTCGAACCCGTCGGCGTCTCCAGCGGCCACGATGCGCCGAGATGTTTCGCTTTCGGCCGACATCCGCGCGTCAGCGAGCAGGTGTGGAGCGGCGCAATCGGATATCCGGGCAATGGCACATATCTGGAATTTCACAAAAAACATTCCGAGCGCGGGCTGCGATATTGGAAAGTCACGCACAACAAAGCCGGGTTGGGCGACAAAGACATGTATTATCCGGATGACATCGCCGCCAAGGTGTATGAACATGCGCAACATTTCTGCAATGTGGTGCGCGAGGTGTTGCGCGAGCATCGCGACCGAACCGGCCGACAAGGCGTGTGCGTCGCGCCGTTCGATGCGGAATTGTTCGGACACTGGTGGTTCGAGGGGCCGAGATTTTTGCGCGATGTCGTGTTGACGTTGGCGAACGATCCATCCATTTATCTGATGACGGCCGAAGAAGCGCTCTATCACCATCCACCAGATAAAGTCGTGCGAATGCCGGAAGGATCGTGGGGAGAAAAGGGAAATCACAGCGTCTGGATCAACGACCGCAATCGCTGGATGTGGGAAATGGAATATCGCGCGGAAAATCGGATGCTGAAATTGCTGCACGAATTGCCGTGGCGGACGAACGAAACAGTGGCGGGATTGCTGCAGCGAGCCGGGCGACAATTATTGCTGCTACAGGCGAGCGATTGGCCGTTTGTGGTGCATTCACACGGCGCGGTGGATTATGGCATTCAGCGATTTGCCGGCCATGCGACCAATTTCGATCGCGCCAGCGCCATGGCCGAAGAAGCCGCCGCGGGATTACCGATGAGCGACATTCGCCGGATTGAGCTGGACGAAATGGACAAGCACGACAGCGTGTTTGCGAAAATCGATCTGGACTGGTGGAAGTAGAAAGAATCGGGTTTCGGGGATCGGGTTTGGGGTTTCGGGTAAAGACAAGAAGCGTCGCCCCCGTTTTTCTTCACCCGAAACCCGATTCCCGAAACCCGAAATCCGGATTTTTCAAGCCAACTGTTCTTCTCCTATGTCCGCAAGGCTCAGCATCTGACCAAGCGTCTCTTCCAGATTGCGCTCGGCACTGCGAATATCCGGCGATGCGACGCCAGTGCGCCGGTGCGCCAGCAACCGGCTGAGTCCATCGGGTCGCGCCATCGCATCGACGAGTTTGGCGTCGACAAGATTCTCAATGGCTTTACGAAGCGTTTCGGCCTGTGTGGCCATGGTGCATTCTCCTTGCGCCGAGAACGGCGCGGCAATGCCTGCAATACCCGTTAATGGCCGCTAACGGAAAAACGAATTCCCAGCGACCGTTTGCAAGCGGACCTAC
Source organism: Tepidisphaeraceae bacterium (assembly GCA_049515255.1). GTDB lineage: Bacteria > Planctomycetota > Phycisphaerae > Tepidisphaerales > Tepidisphaeraceae > JBEKUH01. The sequence continues at coordinate 35,431 of JBEKUH010000043.1, forward strand.
AACTAATACGAAGGATCGAAACGCCCAGTGCGCTGATCCCTTTCACGTGCCTGCGGAGTTAGCTGACGGGCTGGGAGTTGAAAGTCTCCCTCGGTTGATCAGTTCGGCATCTTCTCGCCATCCTGCTTCCATGCCAGACTGATCACACACAACCGATGCGCCCCTCGAACTGGCGGCGGTTAAACCGTTCGTCCGAAACTGCGGCAAATTTCCGGTGCCTTCCGGCAATCTGCCGCATTGGGTTCTCCGCGCTGCCTGTTTGCCAAGCAGCTTAGGCGGTCAAGGCAACAGCGGATTATGGGAACGACAGATTGTCTGTCAATAGAAATCTCGCCTTGCTCAAAAAAAAGGCAAAATTATTTTCGGCCTTGTTTTACCAGCCGAAGGGCGATGAGAATCGTCAAATATGAAATGGTTCAAACGAATTCTCCTCGCTGCGGCGCTTCTCATTGTCATTGTTCTGGTGATTGTTTACGCATCTCTGAACTCGATTCTCCGCGATGTGATTCAAGATCAGGCAACGGCATCTCTCAATCTCACGACTACGCTCGCATCAGCCAAATTGTCACTCTTTGGCGGCGAAGTCACGTTAAGTGATCTGGCTATCGCTTCTCCACCGAACTTCACCGCACCACATATTTTCACACTCGGAGGCGTCGATGTGTCGGTCGACTACGGCCAACTCCGCAGCGAACCGATCCACATCAAAAAGATCTCCATCGACAGTCCAATCCTCGTGGTCGAGCAATCCAACATGAAATTAAATTTACAGGCATTGACGGAACAGACCTCGCAATCGCCACCAACAAGCAGCAGTGGACAACCGTCGCAGCCGATGAAATTGATCATTGATGAGCTGGACCTAACCAACGCCCAGGTGAATTTCCAGCCGGGTTTGCCGGGACTGGCCAGTTCGATCCAGGTTCCGATTCCATCAATGACATTGAAAAATATCGGCAACGCCGATGGGTCCGACAATGGCGCGGCGATCAAGGACGTCGTCAGCCAGGTCATCACGGCCCTGGCCGCGCAAGGCATGAAAGCCGGCAACATTCCGGCGGATTTGCAGCAATATCTCAATACCAACGTCACCTCACTGGAGAACAATCTGGGACAAAAATTGAACGGCCAATTGGGAAATGCCGCTGACCAGTTAGGCAGCAAGCTGCCGGCCAATGTCGGTGACGAGGTGAAGTCCGCCACGACGCAGGGAAGCCAGCAATTGCAGCAAGGGCTCAACGGATTACTGGACAAAAACAAATGAATGGGCTTATGCTGACGGCAGCGTCCGCGGGGGACAGCAGAATGGAGCGCTGCACGGTGGCAAAAAAATATCTCACAGGGTTCGCCGCAATTCTGATGATCGCCGTCTCGGCCGGCGGACAAATCCGCGCGATCAATAATCCGGGCGGCGACACGGTCACTCTTCCATTCCGAATTCCCGATGGACAGGGCAATCAATGGATGATCTTCGGCAATGGCATGTTGCAGATGCAGGGGCCGCAGCCCGTTGTCGGCCACGCAGACATGCTTACCATCGACGGCAATCAACCCACCATCACGGGCAACTTCGCCCAGCGCGACGCCAAGACCGGCGAAATTATTTTTGACAACATGAATTTCGGCGCCGGCACCGCCACGCGACGAATTCTCTTCGACAAGGTCGACAATTCCATTCGCATCGTCGACATCTTCAAGAACCCGCAGAACCAGCCGATGCTCATCACCGTCGATCTGCAATCCAACGTGAATTTTGGCATCACCAGTTCGACGACCGTCGCGGACCCCAAGCACGCGCAGAACAACATCGGATGGGTGGGAATGACGCCGGTTGGCCGCGGGCTCGTCGAGATGTATGCCGGCAAGGGCGCGAAGATCATTCCAACCGTCGATAGTCAGCCCGGAAGCAATGTCGTGCAGGCGACGATTCAATTGTCGATTCCGCCGGGCAAATCCGCGGGCATCATGCACTTCCTCCAAATCGTCCAAACGCCGGACCAGGGCCAGCAATTCATCGCCGATCTCAAGGAGGGCAAGGCGCTCACGTCGTTGCCGAAGGACATCCGCAAAATTATCGTCAATTTTCCCTCGTCGATGGGATTGGCCGGCGATTATGAAGTGTTGCGCGGCGATGAGTTTGATGTCGTCGAACTGCACAGCGGCGACCAACTCAAGGGAACGCTGCAGGTGCAATCGTACAAACTCTCCACGTTTTACGGCGATGTCGAACTTCCCACCGATCAGGTCATCGGTCTGATCAATGTCGGCGAATACCGCCCGCGCCAGCTTGTCGTGACATCCGATGGCCAAATCTTCGGCGGACAACTTCAGCAGCAGGACATCGATCTGCAAATGTCCAGCGGACAGATAATTCATGTTCCACTGGCGCAGATCAACCGCGTGGGCTACCGCAAACGTCCTGGTGAATCTGACGAATGGGCGTTCACCAAGCCCTTTATCTCCATGCGCGCCGGGGACCGGGTTGAGATCGAAATGCCCAACACGGCGATTCAGGTCGCCACGCGCTACGGCATGCTGAGCCTCGATCCGAGCACGATTTCTTCGATTGCATTTCAATCGGACGATAACCGCGTGCATGAAATCGCATTGACCGATGGCAGTAAATTTGCCGGCATCGTGTCGGCGACGGAATTCGACGTGAATCTCGCCACCGGCGCGGCCAAGCAGGCCGTGCATTTCCCCGCCAGCGCGATCACGCGCATCCAGTTCGCCCCTGCGCCGGACGATGTCGATCCGATGAGTCCCAAACTTTCTCTGCTGAACGATGACGTCATGGTTGGCACGTTGATCGGTCAGCTCAAGCTCGACACGGCTTTCGACACGCTGCAGATCAACGCGCCGGAGATTCGCAAGATCACTCACACCGCGCCCGGATCGTCGGAAGTGCAGGTGGAATTGTGGGACGACACAACGGTGAGCGGGCAACTGGAAGATCCAGCGGTTCATTGCAAATTGGCCAGCGGGATCGGAATCGATGTGCCGGTGGCGTTGCTTTCGGAATACGATCAACCTCTGCCAACGCCGTCGGCTCCGACGGTGGACAAGATCAAATCTCTCGTCGCCGACCTCAGCGCCGATGACTGGAGCAAGCGCGAAACCGCGCAGGCGGCGCTGGAGTCGATGGGCCCGGCGGTGCTGAGTGTGTTGCGCGATTTGCGGCCTACGTCGCCTCCGGAAACCCAGGATCGCATGGATGCGATCGCCAAGGAACTGACGCACGGCGAGTTCACATTCAGCCAAGGCCCGACCACTCGGGATCAGTAAAGAGATTGAATTTGGTCCCTTGTTCATTTTGACAAACTGACAAATCCCGCCTGCACATACGAAACCGCTGCGGCGGCACATAGGCGCGGATCGTAAATGGGTCCCCGACAATTATTTCGTGCGGCGGCGATGAACGCATCCGCATCGGCCAAGCCGATGCTTTTGGCGTATGTGTCCAAATCGCGCGATGGATCGACATAGTGGCCGACGCCGTTCCAATCGTTGCTCTCATCGAGCATCGCGGTCTTCGGAAGTTTCGACACCAGCCCGATCGAAAGCCAGTGATAGACAATATTGTCATGCAGATTCACGCGCATGTTCGGATTGGGTGTTTGCTCGAAATTCTCGGTCAACGACATCGCGCTCATGTTGTTCACCGGGTCCATTTTGTCGATGAAAAGATTGCCGCCGACATCGGCATTACACGCGGCGACCTCCAGACCTTGTCCGCGCGGGAGCGTCGGTTTGATGGCGGCGCCGCTTTCAGCGACGTTGCCGGTGATGATCGACGAATTCTTGGCAACGAGATATGCCAGCGAATTTCGGAAATAATAATTTCCCGCGTTGATTCCGCCGGAGCGCTGCTGCACACCGTGGCTGGCGGCGTTGGAGCAGAAATTGTTCGTGAAAATAATTGGGCCGTTGTCGAATTGCAGGTAGAAATCGTGCGAAAAAATGCTCCGATCGGCGGGAACATGCCAGCCGTTGTGATCGGCGAGGTTGGAATCGATCAGAAGATCGTGGACGCCACTGGCGTAAACGCCCTGGCATTTGTCGCCGCTCTGGCAATCGACGATCACGTTTCGCCGTAGGATGATGGTCCGCATATCGCCGGCGGATTGCAGCATGATTCCGTCGGCCGGGCAGTCGGCCACTCGGCAATCCTCGATCCACAAATACGATCCGCTGAAATACGCGCGCACGCCATTGAAATTCGGATGCTCAATGTCCAGGCTTTGTAGAACGATGAAATGATAGCTCGGCTCGCGGCCGCCGATGCTGATTTGATTGGTGATGATCGGGCGGGGCTTGGCCGGGTCGCCATAGGCGCTGATGAGCAGGACATCTTTTTCGTCTTTGCCGCTGGTGTTGATGTTGTCGTTGATGGTGTAGCTTCCGCCGCGCTGAAAAAGCACCGACGCACCTTGGCCGGAGACCAGCAGTTGCTCGGCGCGCTTGTATGTGGCGATGGGCGCTGCTTCCGTGCCGGCATTGGCATCTTTTCCATCGGGCGCGATGAAAATCTTTTGTCCGGCTGGATCAAACTCGGCAAATCCCTCGGAATCCTCGGGTGTTTCCGCGAGCCACTGCTGGGCCGGACTCGGCTGCGTGGTTCCCGGAAGTCGAACCGCCGTTGGATCGACACCTTGCGACGGCGATGGCGCAGCAAGCATGGCGAAGATGAGAAGTACCCACATTTGAATCATCACACGCTCACTCGCTCGAGCGCCAACCGACGTTCGACCCCCACCCCAACCCTCCCCCGGAGTACCGGAGGAGGGGGAAATTCTCTTCACCTTTACAGCCAGCCACCGTCGATGGTGGGCAGGCACTTTTCCCCTCTCCTGGTACTCCGGGGGAGGGACAGGGTGGGGGTCTTCGACTGCCAACCGACGTTCGGCCCCCACCCAAACTCTCCCCCGGAATACCGGAGGAGGGGGAAATTCTCGCTCATCTTCTCAACCATCCGCCGTCGATGGTGGGCAGGCACTTTTCCCCTCCCCTGGTACTCCGGGGGAGGGACAGGGTGGGGGTCTTCGAGCGCCAACCGACGCTTGGCCCCGACCCCACCCCAACCCTCCCCCGGAGTACCAGGGGAGGGGGAAATTCTCTTTCACCTTCCCAACCAACCACCGTCGATGGTGAGGATGGTGCCGTGGACGTAATCCGCGGCGGAGCTGCTGAGGAAAACGACAGCGCCGGTGAGATCCTCGGGCTTTCCCCATCGGGCGGCGGGAATTCGATCCAGGATCGACTTGCTCCGCACCGGATCGGATTGCAGGGCGGCCGTGTTATCCGTGGCGATGTAACCCGGCGCGATGGCGTTCACATTCACACCTTTGCTCGCCCACTCGTTGGCCAGAGCCTTGGTGAGCTGCGCGATGGCGCCTTTGCTGGCCGCATATCCTGGAACGGTGATTCCGCCCTGAAAGCTGAGCATGGACGCGGTGAAAACAATTTTCCCAGATCCGCGCTCCACCATTTTGCGACCGACATCCCGACTCAGAATAAATTGCGCGTTAAGATTCACCTCGATCACCTTGTCCCAAAAATCATCCGGATGATCGACGGCCGGCTTGCGCATGATCGTGCCGGCGTTGTTAATGAGAATGTCGATGCGCGGGAATTGCTCGAGCTTTTTGACCAATCCATAGACGGCATCGCGATCGGCGAAGTCACAGGCGAATCCAGTGAATTTCCTCCCAACAGCAAGCACTTCCGCTTCAACTTCGCTGCCGGAGGATTCGAGCGTTGCGCTGACGCCGACGATATCCGCGCCGGCCTCGGCGAGCGCGACCGCCAGCGCCTTGCCGATCCCACGCCGGCAGCCGGTGACTAATGCGGTTTTTCCGTCCAGTTTAAATCGATCCAGAATCATGCAGTTTTCCTTCCTTCAGCATTGAAGAACTTAGCCACCGATGGGACACCGATGAGCACCGACAAAGAAAAAGACCAGTATGAATTATCCTCTTTTATCGGTGCCAATCGGTGCCCCAACGGTGGCTAAATTTGTATTTCCGAAATCATTTCAATGTCGCAATCGCAATTCCATCCATATCATCAAACGTTTGGTTCTCTCCGCCCATGCCCCAACAGAATGCGTAGTTTCCGGTACCCGCGCCGGCGTGGATGGACCAGCTTGGGGAGATCACCGCCTGTTTGTCGGCCATCACCAGATGCCGGGTTTCCTGGCCCGCGCCCATGAAATGCATCACGCGCTGGGTGGGGTCGAGATTGAAATACATGTAGACCTCCGATCGCCGCAGGTGCGTGTGCGGGGGCATGGTGTTCCAGATGCTGCCGACTTCGAGCTGGGTGAATCCCATGACCAGTTGACAACTTTTGATCCCATCCGGGTGGATAAATTTGTAGATCGTCCGCTTGTTGCAGGTCTCGGGTTTGCCGAGATTTACCGCGGTGGCCTGGGCTTTTTTGGCGAGCACGGTCGGCATGGCGGCGTGGGCGGGATAACTGAGGAGATAAAATTCCGCCGGTTTCTTGGGATCGGCGCTGGTGAAGGAGATATCCTTGGTTCCTCGGCTGATGTAGAGACAATCGAGATTTTCCATCGGGTAATCCTTCCCATCGGCCTTGACGGATCCATTGTTGCCGATGTTGAGGATGCCCAGTTCTCGCCGCTGGGTGAAAAATTCGGAGCGGAGGGAATCATCGCTCTCCAATTTCAGCGCCTCTTTGGTCGGGACGGCCGAGCCGATGACGGTGCGGTCCAGATCGACGTAAACCAGTTCGATTCCGCCGGGGATAAAGAGCGAATCGACCAGAAAAGTCGCCCGCAACTCATCGGTGGTCATGCGCGGATAGCGAACGGGATCGGCCATGGAGTAGGTTTTCATGATGGGGAGAGTTTACTCGGCAAAGGGACAATTCAGAAGAGAATGGACCGCCAAGACGCCAAGGGCGCCAAGGTGGAAGATACGCCAAGAATTCAATTTCAATTTTTTTGTTTTGAATTCTCTCCGTGTTCTCCGTGTCTTCGTGGTGGAAATTGATTTTCTTCATCCCATCTTCTCCGGCAGCATCGGTTGGGCGAAGCTGGGAATTCCCTGGGGCCATTTTTCCAGGGGGACGGGGCGGAAGGAGCCGGCCATGCACAGCACGATCTGGGCGGCCCGGAATTGGTGGTTGGGTTCGGGGGCATCAAGGAATTTCCCCAGCGTGTCGGTGGCGCGGATGAGCAGACCCTGATACCGATCGGTAGCGGTAGCGCGAACATGTGCCCGAGCTTCGGCCAGCGCCCGGCGGTAATCCTCGTTGAAAGTCTTCCACCGCCAGAGGGTCATGCGGGAGATGTCTAGAATGCGGGCTACCTTGGAATCATCCAGACCCTGAACGATCAGCTCGACGGCACGAAGTTGGCGGTCGTCCAGATTGACCCAATACTCCAGGGGGTGGGGGGTGTAACCGTCACATTCTGTAACATTTCGTAACATTTCCTCCTCGGAATGGGCCGACGGGGAGTCGGGATTGGGGGATTCAGGGGCTGGATCACGCGGGTCTGTGGAGTCGTTGGACATAGAAAACCTCACTGGGTTTGGGGCTGCCGGGCTGTTGCAAGACACCTTGCGATCAGGCGCGGCGTTAGCTAACTTATACCGTACAATTTTGGGAATGCAAATAGAAAATATGGAAATTTTTATACAACAGGTGGAAAGATGTAAGACGTTTTCCTCTATGAACTAAGGGAGGTTCAGTTGTTGGAATTGAATTGAATTTGGTTGGAACCGCTCTCGGCTAACCACTGAAGTGGTTAGCCCGGTGGGGATTGGTTATTTCGGTTGGGTGGTGGCGGATAGGTTATTGAGCCAGGTGGTGAAGTCGGGATCGGCGTCGTGCGGCTGGGTTTTGCGCAGATACGTTATTGCATCGGGGTTTTGCCGCAACTCCTCGGCGGCGGCGTCCAGGCGTTTGGCGCGGTAATCGATTAGTGCGATCTGGCCGTGCATGATGGCGGGGTCGCGCCGTTCGTCGGGGCGCAACTCGGGTTGGATTTCGATCAGCTTTCGCAACAGCGCGATGCCGTCGTCGGGCTGGTTTAAAATGACGTAATCCTTTTCCTGAACGTCATAGAGGACTGGGTGATTGGGATCGTAGGCCATGCCCATGCGGAAGGCGGCGATGGCTTGGCGGAGGTGGTCTTCGGATTGCTGATAATCGAGGTGGGCGGTTTTGGGGTCGCCGAATTTCAGATCGTCCAGAGCGCGATCGCGGTCGGCGGTGGCGAGGCGATCGTAGTAATTGCCGAGGATGTCGTAATGAACCCAGTTGGTGTGATTGAGGGAAAGGGCGTGGGTGTAGAGGGATTCGGAATCGTGCCAGACGCCGGCCTGAACGAATGAGAGGCATCCGAAGGCGACCATCACGATGGTCGAGCCGATGACCATGGCGCGACTGTGTTGGCGCTGCACCATTATTTGGACCAGCCAACTGGCGGCGATGGCGACGCCGAGCATGGAGAGGTAAACATAACGGTCGGCGACGGTGGAATAATATTGATAGAAAAATGGAAGCAGACCCAGCACGGGAAGCAGTCCGAAAAGAAAAATCAGTGCAGCGAGTTTGAGCATGGCGCTTTTGCCACGCCACACCAGCACCGCGACGGCGACGGGGAAAATCCATGTCCACATGAGCGGATGATGCAATGTTGGATCGCTCATTACCGCCTGAGGCGTGCGGCCGTAATCAAAGCTCAGGTTGATCGGCAGCACCAATTTGTAGAGATAAAACGACAACGAATCAGCGGCGATCAGCGGACGAATCGCAATGGGCAGCGGCAGCACGACCGAAGTTTGCTGCACGTTGCGCGTGATCCCGACCATCGCCAACGCCAGCACAAACCACGGAAGCGTCCAGAGGATAATCCGTTTCCACGACAGGTGATAAAAAAGGATTCCGATGGCGACGGCGATGAGCGGCACGGACACCGTTGAGGGTTTGGAGAGCAGGGCGAGAATGTAGATCGCGGTGGCGCCGGCGTAGTGCAGCGCGAACTTTCGGCCAGTCGATGTGCAGCATTCCATGAATTGCCAGATTGCCAGCAACGCCAGTAATCCGCTGAGCAGATCTTTCATACCGGTTGCCCAGGCGACCGGCTCGGTTTGCAGCGGATGGATGGCGAAGATCAGCGCGCCGATGGCCGCCGCCCATGTGGGAAGACGCAGCTTGCGGAGAATCTCCAGCGTGACCAACGCGCTGAGCCAATGCACGAGAAGATTGGCCGCGTGATAGACCTGCGGATTGAGCGATGAATTGAGAATGTCCGGAGCGCTCACATAAGCCAGATGCGCCAGCAGCCACCACACCGTGAAAATCATCGGGCAATAGAGATGGAAATTGGATTGATCACTGGGGATCCAATGTTTGAGAACCAAACTCACGGCCGGATGCGCGGTGCCGAAATCGCCGAAGATCATGAAATCGTCCCAATCGACGAAATCGTTGAGAAGGATTCGGCCGAAGACCAGACAAATCGCCACCAGCAGCAGGAGGCGAACCCAGGCCGGACGATTAAAGAGTGACGAGATCATGCCCGCGCCGGCAGGATGATGGCGGCCAATCGGCCGGTCAGACCTTTGTCCCGACGGTGGGAGAAGAATTCGTTTGGATGCGTCACGGTGCATCGGTCGGTCCAGTCGATTCTCTCAAGACTCAGGCCGGCGTCGCAAAGTTGCAGGCGCGCGGCGGCGGGCAAATCAATCATTGCCTTGCCACCCGGAATTTTCTTCATCGGCGCGCGGTTGCCAAAGAGGTTGGCAAATGCCTCCGCGACTTCCGGGCCGACCTCAAAATGATCCGGGCCAATGCAGGGACCGCTGGCGGCGAGCAGGTCGGCGGGGGCGAAGGACTCGGCGACGGAAATCAGCCGGACGACGGCGGCGGGGATGATCCCCGCCACGATGCCGCGCCAGCCGGCATGGATCGCCGCCACGCATTTTCCATCGGGGGTCGCCAGCAGGACGGCCAGACAATCGGCCGTCCGCACCGAAATCGGCCGCTGCTCATCTCGGCTGACTAGCGCATCGGCGCGGGTGTCGGCATCGAATGCGGCAGAGGGTTGCACCATCGCCACTTCATTGCCATGAACCTGATGCACACGCAGCGGCGGGGCCGTCGGACTGTCGATTGCGCCCAGCAGCTTGCCGTAATTAATCCAGATTCTGGCGTAATCATCTTGAATATTGACGCCGCTGGGATTGCCGAGGTTCAGCGAATCAAACGGCGCCGGGCTGATGCCGCCAATGCGGGTGCTGAACGCATGACGAACGCCCGCATTGCCTAGGAGTTGTGATTGATAGAACACAATGCCGTCGGCGCGGGCGGTTCGCTGCAACACGATGCCAAGTTAAGCCGGGGGTGGGGGAAAGTAAATTGGGGCGAAGGACGAAAGTAATGTGGTGCGAGAGGCACTCGAATAAACCCCCACCCCTTCCCTCCCCCGGAGTACCGGAGGAGGGGGAAATTAGCTTCACCCCCTCCTCCGGTACTCCGGGGGAGGGCAGGGGTGGGGGCCGATTT
>JBEKUH010000044.1:0-29501 GCA_049515255.1 Tepidisphaeraceae bacterium
GCCGACGACGACGTCGGCGAAGGAGAGTTGGGATTGCTCACGTTCACGCATGCGAACCTCCGTGTCGATTTTTCGATTCCATCAGTATACTGGACGTGTCAAGGGTTTTTCAGAGGTTCCTTGAGATAATTACCGCACCTGCAAACTCTCGGATTCAAACACCACCCCCAGCGGCTGCAATTCCACCGCTTTTCGGTCGCCCTGTTTCGCGACCGTCCCGGCCAACCAGGCGGTTAATTTCACTTCCTCTGCGGCGGCGAGGGCGGCGGTGGCGTTTTCGGGGGAGACGAACGCCGCGAAGCCGGCGCCCATGTTGAATGTGGCGTAGGCCTCCCGATCATCGACAGGGCCGTGCTTCTGGATGAATTTGAAGATCGGCGGAACCGGGCCGAGATTGGTCATGCGATAGACGAATGGCTCGGCCAGCCGCATCAGTTTTCGCCAGCCGTGGCCGGTGATGTGGGCGGCATATTTTAGATGCAGTCCCGCTCGTTGGCATTGAGCGATGAACGGAACATAGATCACCGATGGATCAAGCAACGCCTGGCCAAACGTGCGGCCATCATCGATGGGCGTGAGATATCCACGATCCAGGCGCGATGCCAATTCGCGGCAAAGGGTCAAGCCGTTGGTATGCACCCCGCTACTGGCCAAAAGGATAATCGCATCGCCATCGGCCAGATCGCCGGTGATGCGGTTGGATTTTGGAAAGATTCGACCGATGGCCGACCCCGCCAAAACAGCCGCGCTGGGCTCGACGATCCCGCGCAACGCCGGCGTTTCCCCGCCGCCCCACACAGCCCCGGCCATCCGGCAGCCCTGCGCAAATCCATCCGCCAGATCGCTCGCCCGAGTTGCATTGGCAAACCAACTTGCATCCCCCACCGCCGCGTGCATCGCCACCGAGATCGGCAGCGCCCCGCTGGTGATCAGATCGTTCACAATCGTCGCCACCGTGTCGATGCCGATGCTGTTGTAAAAACTTTTGGCGGTCTTTTCCAACATCGCATCAGCGACCAGATTCTTGGTCCCCAGTCCTTCTTCCACATGAGCAAGAAAATCGGTTGGGCTTTCCAGAAGATACGCGCTTTCGCCACGAATTCTCTGAGGCTCGACGAAGCCGTGAGCGGGCAACGCGCTAACCGTGGTCATCGCCTGCCGCTGGCAGATTCGCTTGAACGCATCCAGCGGTCCGTAATCCACGCCGGAAGATTCGTAGGTGAGGGACATGATGCGGTTTTATGGGCAAGCCGATGAAGTGACAAGGCTAATTTGTCATGCGTTGCCGCAAACGGCGAATTCGTGCAAATATGACTAGCGCTCCGATCCCCCCGCCGACATAGCCGCCGAGATGGATGCCATAGACGGTCATGAATCGGTGCGGCCGCCAGAGATTGGTGTCCGCCAGATCCCGGAAGTCAGGGCTGATCCAGTTGAGCAGAAAATAATCCCCGCAGATTCCACCGATGATCGCGGCAATAATTGTAATCGCCAAAACGATCGGCAATTGCCCGATGAGTTGGCGATATGTGACCCGCGTAAAGCCGGGTACGGGATTGTTGGCGATGAGCAGCGCCGCCCCGATGATTAGTCCCGTCCACCACGTCGCTTCCGCGCCGATGCGAAGTGCGGCGAGGCTCAATGCCGTCGGATCAGGCGGCGTTTGCGGGCCGAGTGTCGGCCACAAATATTTTCCATAATAGAAATATTCCCAACTAATACGCGAAGTGATTTGATCGTTGACCGCCCCATAAACGACCGCAACACCGACGCACAAAACCAGAAAAAGATACTCGCGCCAGCGGGTAGCTTCCTTCCCGCGCCGAGCCAAATCATAAACCATCAGGGCAAGGAGAATCGCGACCCCGACGACGATCCGCGTTTTCCCACCGAGTTCCATCGCCCGCCTTTGCTCGTTTCAAATATCATCCGGAATCGGCATCGGAAAATCCGGCTTGGACGAACTCGGATCCCTCACCCAATCATAGATTCGCAGGACGGACTCTGCCTTGGCATTCCACGTGAAATGCCGCTGGACCCGCGCGATCGCGGCTTTGGATCGGCTCTCGATTTTTTCCGGATGTTCCACAAGATCCGTCAGAATCCGGCGGAAATCTTCGATGATGCTCGCGCGATCGCCGATGGGGACAAGAAATCCCGTCGCGTCGCTGGCCAGTTCGCCGGGGCCGCCGTAGTCGATGACGATCGGGATCACGCCGGTGATCATCGCTTCCAGCACCACGCCACCACCAAATTCGCGCACGCTGGGGAAAGGCATGATGTCCGCTTCGGCCAACCGCTCCTGAAGCTGGCGATGTTCGATCCAACCGTCCATCCGAACGGCGCCGGCGAGGTTTTTAATTTTGATCGTTTCTGCCAACGATTCGCGCTGCGGCCCATCGCCGATGATGTCCAGCGTCATCGCCCCAGATGCCAACAGAGGCGTCGCCGCTTCCAGCAGCATATCGGCGCCCTTGTATGGAACCAACCGTCCAACAAAGACTGCCCGAATCGGCCGCTGCGCTTTGTGCTGACGCTTGAGGGCGAATCGCTCCGGATCGATTGCATTTTCCGGTAGATAAAAGCATTTGCTCTGAAAAGACTGCGGCATCTGTCGCCAAGTGTCGCGCGAACCGATCAAAATCGCTGACGCGGATCGGCGGGTTTGCAAATATCCCGGCAGAAATCGGTGCCCCTGGCGAACGTAGGAGAGCCATTCTCTTTCCCGCCGGCGAGCTGCGTCAAATCCCGGCGGCCACGGTACGCCTCCATTCAGCGGCCCCCACACAAATGGCACACCCGCCGCCCGGCATTTTGCAGCAATCGGGCTGGGAATGGTCGGACTCAGCGGCGTGATACGGTGAACCAGATCGAATTCCCCGGATCGAAATCGGTCATGAAATTTCTCCCATACTATTTTCTCGAAATATGGGTATGAAACAGCCGAGAGTGCGGTGGCGGTGGTCCAGCCCTTGCCCGCCCCGCCGCGCAGGAGATTGGCCAACTGATAAATCGGGCGCGCAACTTTTTCGGAGTCGATGGCCGTGAAATCCTGTCCCTCGCGCAATCCGGCGCGCAGCAGCGCTTCCCGATTTCGAATTTGCGTCACGATATGTGCGTCGGTCAATTTCGAGATTGCCCGTGCGTGCGACCACCCCACTAGTGGAACGCTCACCCATTCAGGGTTGCATGCTTCGGCGATGAGAAGGACACGAGAAGCCACCGGCGGTCTGACCATACTAAAGAGATTGAACCACGAAGTCACGAAGACACGAAGCGGCTTTCGACATTCGCGATCAACTCGGCGAAGCGGGTTTTTGAATTCAAATCCAATTTATTGAAAAGCCAAATACGCGGAATAGCTCCGGAGCCAAGGAAGCCGCTTCGTGTCTTCGTGACTTCGTGGTTCAATCTCCTCGCATTTGCTCCTACACTTGGGAGTATGACGGACCAACCGCGCCGGCCGGCGGAAGGCACAGCCTCCGCACTGGTGGAGATGCTGTCGCTTGCGCTGCCGACGGTGGCGCAGATGGCGTCGTACACCGTCATGCAGTTCATCGACATCTGGATGCTCTCTCGCCTCGGCGGGGCAGCACCGACGGCGGCGTCCAATGCGGGGATGCTCAGCTTTTCCCTCGTCGCGCTCGGACTTGGCGTGCTGGTGCTGGTCAACACATTGGTCAGCCAAAGTTTTGGCCGGCAGGATTGGGCCAAATGCGGGCAATATCTCTGGGCGGGAATCTGGTTGGGCCTCGTCATGGGCCTGGCGATGCTCCCATTGCGCCTGATCGCCGGGCAAATGTTCTCGCTTTTTCATCATCCCGCAGAACAGGCAGCGATGGAAACGACGTATTATCGCATCGTTATCCTGGCATCGGCCGTGAAACTCTGCTCGACCGCCATGGGCCAATTTGCCATCGGCATCGACCGGCCGCGATCGGTACTCGTCTCCGCTCTCCTTGGCGTGTTCGTCAATGCCGTAGCCGCCTGGTGCTTCGTGCTGGGACACTGGGGATTTCATCGCTACGGCATCGTCGGCTCGGCCTGGTGCCAGAACATTGGCGTGACGACGGAATTGTGCGCGCTGGCCGTGCTGGCGCTGCGAAAACCCATCCGCGAAAAATACGCCGTGCTTCCGCCGACGTTTTACTGGAATCAGTTCCTCACGCTCATCCGCATCGGACTCCCATCAGGCCTGCAATTTTTTTCCGATGTTCTGGCCTGGTCGATCTTCTGCAATGGCGTCATCGGAATTCTGGGCGCGGCGGCGATGGAGGGAAACACGTTCATGCTGCGGTATATGGTGGTCAGCTTCATGCCGGCCTACGGATTTTCGGCGGCGGTCACGGCGCTGGTGGGCCGATACATCGGCCGGGGCCGGCTGGATATTTCGGTGCGCCGCGCCCATTTGGGATTTGTCGTCACATTCGCTTACATCCTGCTTTGCGCGGCGACTTTCATTCTTGCCCGCGGCCCAATGATGCGGCTCTTCACGCATGATCCGCAGGTCATCCGCATCGGCGGCATGTATCTGATCTATGCCGCCATCTACGAAATCTTCGACGCGATGTACATCGTCTACAGCGGCGCGCTGCGCGGCGCGGGAGACACGCTGGTTCCCGCCATCGTCATGGCCTCGCTCTGCTGGACCATCAGCGTCGGCGGTGGATATGTGCTGGCAATCTATTTCTTCCCCCAATTCGGCTACGGCGGCCCCTGGTTCATCGGCTGCGTCTACGGCGCGCTGCTGGGCATCTACATGATGATCCGATTCCTTCGTGGCAAATGGAAACTCATCTGCCTGGAAAAGCCGGGGTCTCTTAATTCAGAAGAAACAAACCTCCAGGCCATCGCGGCGCGGCATGAAGAATGCGAGTAATCAAGGAACGAATGTTTTGAAGAAATCGATGGAGGAAGATTTTTATCGGTTACGGTTCTCGTGCCGCTCGAGTCAGTGGGCTCGCATAGGGAACACCCCCGCCGCTGCGAAGACCATTGGCTGGCCTGTTGAAGTTCCATGCGGCATTCTGCGGTGAAACAAAAGACGTAGTTTCCGCCTTCGACGGAAGAACGCTGATGAGTTTCGCGCTCAAGCGCGCCCTCAACCGTCCGTCACGCCCCATTGTCCGACCTCGCCTTCAAATGCGCAGAAGGCCGGCACTCCGCATTGCGTTTCGCTGCAGAATGCCGCGGCGATCGTCGCCGGGCCAGCCAGCGGGCTTCGCGACGGCAGCGCATTTCCGCATTCGAGCCAAAGCCCTATGGTCGACACGGAAATCGCAACCGATAAAAATATTCCTGCGAATTCTTCGTTCTGGTTGAAGCAGACTCCGCCGGTCCCTCGAATGTCTCCCCCCCATCGGCTACACTCCTTGTGGACTAGCCGAATTAACCATGACGACCCAGGCACAGGAAAAACATAACTATAAGGCGACGCTGAATCTCCCGCAGACGGCGTTTCCGATGGAGGCCAAGCTCACCGCCAACGAGCCGACTCGCCTGGCGCGCTGGAAGGAAGGCCGGCTTTATGAAAAGATCATCACCCGCCGCGCTTCGGGGAAAAAATGGGTGTTGCATGATGGGCCGCCGTTCGCCAATGGTGACATTCACATTGGGCATTTGCTGAATAAAACGCTCAAGGACGTGATCCTGCGGTTTCGTTCGATGCAGGGGTGCCAGACGGCATACGTGCCGGGATGGGACTGCCACGGCTTGCCGATCGAGCACAAAATTCAGCAGGATCTCGGGCCGAAATTACGGCAGATGAGCACGCTGGAGGTGCGCAAGCTCTGCCACGAATACGCCGAGAAATATGTCCGAATACAGAGCGAGCAGTTTCAGCGGCTGGGGATTCTGGGCGAATGGGAGCAGCCGTATATCACGATGAATCCGGTCTATGAGGCCGAGACGCTGGAGGTTTTCGCGCGCTTCGTCGAGGCGGGGTTGGTTTACAAGCAACTGAAACCGGTGCCGTGGTCGATCGAAAATCAAACTGCGCTGGCGGACATGGAGCTGGAATATCAGGATGTGACCGACAACAGCGTATTCGTGGAGTTTCCGTTGGGAGGGGACGAATATCTATTGGTTTGGACCACAACGCCCTGGACGCTGCCGGCGAATCTCGCGGTGGCGGTGCATCCGGACGTGGAATATGTGAGAGCCAGATACTCGCGCGACGGCAAATCGCGCGTTGGAATTATCGCCAGAAATCTCGCTGAAAAAGTTTTCGCTTCCGGCAAAATCGAATTCCAGATTCAGGATATGCAACTCGGCCGCGATCTGACCGGGCGAAATTACACGCACCCCTTCATCGGCCGCAAGGGATCCGTTGTCCTCGCCGATTACGTCACCACCACGGATGGCACCGGCCTGGTCCACACTGCTCCGGGCCATGGCGAAGATGATTACGATACCGGCGTCCGCGAAAAGCTGGATGTCTACAGTCCCGTTCTGGCCAACGGCCGATTCGATGACACCGCTCCGGAATGGCTTCGCGGTAAATCTGTCTGGGAAGCCAACAAACTCATCACACAGCGATTGGCGGATGATGGGCTTCTCTTCGCCGAAGAAAAAATCACGCACAGCTACCCGCACGATTGGCGAAGCAAAAAGCCGATCATCTTCCGCGCCACCGAGCAATGGTTTTTCGCAATCGACAAACCGTATCTGGTTCACGGCGAATCATCGGAACCGAAATCTCTTCGGCAGCGCGCGCTCGATGCCGTTGGTGACAAAATCGAATTTATCCCCGCGTGGGGAAAGGCCCGGCTCGTGGGCATGCTCGAATCCCGCCCCGATTGGTGCATCTCGCGCCAGCGGGCGTGGGGTCTGCCTATCCCGGTGTTTTACAACGAAAAAGGCGATGCGCTTTTGACGCCGGATTCCGTGCGTGCTGTCGCCCGGCGGTTCGCCGAAAAGGGGAGCGATGTCTGGTTCACCGAATGTGCCGCCGATCTTCTGACCGGATACGATCCCGGTCCAGAATTCCCCAAGGACAAGCTGCGGAAAGAAAAAGACATCTTTGATGTCTGGTTCGAGAGTGGCAGCTCGTGGCAGGCGGTTTTGAAATCCCGCACATACCTGCATTTTCCGGCCGATCTATACCTGGAAGGTTCGGATCAACATCGCGGGTGGTTTCAGCTTTCGCTTTTGCCCAGCCTCGGAGCGACCGGCCAATCACCCTTCAAGCAGGTGCTCACGCACGGATTCATCGTCAAACCCGATGGGACCAAAGTTTCCAAGAGTGATAAGGAATACGTTACCGCCACGCAGGAAGTGAATCGCCATGGGGCCGATCTGCTGCGGCTCTGGTGCTGCAGCGTGGATTACCAGAACGACATTCCCGTCAGCCCGGCGGCCATCCAGGAATTCGCCGACAAATATCGCAAAATCCGCAACACGCTGCGGTATCTGCTGAGCAATCTTTATGATTTCAATCCGCGCACGGATATGCGGGAAATTCCGCCGTCCAGCCTCGACGGCTGGGCGATCGCGCAGCTCGATCAGGTGATTCGTGAAACGACGGCGGCGTACGACTCGTATCAGCTTCACCGCGCCTTTCGTCTGCTGCACGATTTTTGCGCCGTGCAAATCAGCGCGGTCTATGGCAATGCGATGAAAGACCGTCTCTATTGCGAGCCGGCAAATTCGCTGATCAGACGCCGATCCCAGACGGTGATGCATCGCATGGCCACCGATCTCACGCGCCTGCTCGCCCCGATGCTGGTCTTCACTGCCGATGAAGCGTGGGAGCACATCCCGCACAAAATCGGCGTGGAAGCGTGCGTGCCCAGCGTCCACATGATGGATTTGCCAACCGCGGTTGGCCCCGAACCTTCAGAAGATCAGCAGCACGAATGGAATCTGCTGATGGAACTGCGCGCCAGCGCCCTGATGCAGCTCGATGGACTGAAGAAATCCACCGGCATGAACAAACCGCTGGATGCGGAGCTTATTTTCCGCGTGAGCGACGATGTGATGCGCCAGAAATTGCAGCAATATGGTCCGGATATGGAAGACATGGTTGGCGCGGGATTCCACAGTTTCGCCGAGAAAGATTCAGCCGGCGCGGCGGTCGTAGTGGAAGTGGTCGATCGCCGCCAGAGTTACAAAGCCTGCGCCCGAAGTTGGAAGCGCCGGCCGGATGTGGGAGAAGACCCGCAATTCCCCGACCTGAGCCTGCGCGACGCCGCCACCGTCCGCGCATTGGGATGATCGAAATTTCCCCCTCCTCCGGTATCCCGGGGGGGGCAGGGGTGGGGGCTGAACGCCGATCGACGCCACCCCCACCCTAACCCTCCCCCGGATTACCGGAGGAGGGGAAAGAGATGAGAGTTTCCAGAATGGATCGCGCACCCCGACCCATCCAACTTGCCGTTCTCATCAGCGGTTCAGGGTCGACGCTACAGAATTTCATCGATCAGATTGCCGCGGGGAAATTGAACGCGAAAATCGGGATCGTCATCGCCTCTCGCCCGGGCATTTTGGGAATCGAGCGGGCCAAAAAAGCGGGATTGAATTGCGAGATCATCGAGAGGAAAAAATTCGCTTCGGAAGAGGAGTTCAGCCGAGCGATTTTTGAGCGCTGCGCCGGCGTTGATCTCGTCTGCCTGGCCGGCTGGCTTTCGCATCTGACGATTCCCCCCGAATTTGTCGGCCGCGTGATGAATATTCACCCTGCCCTTCTCCCCGAATTCGGCGGCAAAGGAATGTACGGATTGCGAGTGCATCAAGCCGTGTTGGACAAAGGCCGAAAAATCTCCGGATGCACGGTTCATTTCGTGGATGACGAATACGACCACGGCCCGATCATCCTGCAGCGCACATGCGCGGTTTTGCCGACTGATACAGCGGCTATGCTGGCGCATCGGGTTTTTGAGGAAGAGATGATTGCGTATCCTGATGCAATTCGACTTTTTCAATCGCGCCTGCGGGATTGACTACTTTCCCAATTCCGTGCTCCGCTTTTTGGCGGCTTTGAGTGCTTCCACGGTAATCTCCGGCCAGTTCTTCGATTCCATGTGACTGATGGCGGCATGAGTAGTTCCATTGGGCGTCGTCACTCGGCGGCGATGCTCGGACGGGGAATCGGGAGACCGGCTCATCATCTTCGCCGCGCCGACAGCGGTTTGGATGGCCAGTGTGCGGGATTCTTCCGGGGTCAATCCCATTTCCTCACCGGCGCGGAACATCTGTTCGACGAGGAAGAAGAAATACGCCGGGCCGGAGCCGCTGAGGGCGGTAACGGCGTCCATTTTGGATTCATCGACTTCGATCACTTGAGCGGCTGACTCGAAGATTTTTCTTGCTTCGGCCAAATCGGCTGCTCCCGCCGCGCCGCCGGGAGCGATGGCAACCATGCCTTCGCCCACAAGCATAGGAGTGTTTGGCATCGCGCGGACGATCCGCCAGTTTTTTCCCTCGCCAAGATGTCGCGCGATAAATCCACTGCCGATCCCCGCGGCGATGGAGATGATGAGCGTCTCTTCCCCCAGATGGCCATTTAGCCCCGCCAGAACCTGTTCCATCTGATACGGTTTCACGCTTAGAAGCATGCTCTGCGCATCCTGCGCCGCTTCGGCCGCCGATTCGGTGGTCTTGATACCCAGAGATTCAAATAGCTTCCGCCGATCCGCCGAAACATCCGCGGCGATCATTCGCCCGGCGGCGAATTGCTTGCCAGCGAGCACGCCGCGCGCGATGGCTTCGGCCATCACACCCGCTCCTATGATGGCCAGGTCATATTTCATTGACACTTATTCTAACGGCCCGCCGATGGCTTCCTGAACGCTGCGAGGGGCTGAGACGATGAGATTTCCGTTGTAATAGCTGATGGACGCCGTTCCGCCCTTATTGTTGTCTTCCCAGATGTCTGGGCGGACGATGCCTTCGATGAGTTTGATCAATCCCTGAGCCGCCTGCTCGGTAGTCTGAGTGCTGTTGTTGTTGCTCTGCTGGTTTCCGCCGCCAAAGAGATTACCGCCTCCTCCGCCGCCACCTCCCCCGCCACCACCCACGCTGGTTCCTCCACCTCCGCCTCCACCGCTGGTATTTGAAGAATTGGCGAAGGTAATATTGGGGTTGCTGATGATGCCGTTGAACTGCGAATTGTCCAGAATCAGATCCAGTACATAGTAAACGACCGTCACATTCTTGGAATCCGCGACCGCCTGCGTGGTAATCGTGACAATGTTGTCGTCGATGTACCAGGTGAGCGGCGCGCCGCCGTCGCTGGCTTCATGCAGCACCATCGTCAGCACGCGCTGCAGCGTCACATCATGCAGATTCAAATTGATCTGGGTTTCCTTGGTGATGTTGGCGTCGGCAAGCGATTTCCAATCCACGATGATGTTCGCCCCGCTGACGCTGGAGAGAAAGTCGATAGAATCAGCCAGGGATACGTTGTCGAATTTGGCGGTGGGAGTCACATGCTGCAACATCGCCCGGGCGGCGGATCGCCCCATCGCCGGCATGGCGATCAAAAGCACAATGAAAACGCCAGGAATAAATCGACGCATCATGCACCTCCCCCAAAAAATTCCGCGATGATTCAGCCGTTGCCGCTGGTCGAAGCGGATTGCTCGATCGGCTTGCCCGTATAGGGGTCGAACCGCATTTGCGGCTTGGGTTCCTCGATTAGCGGCTTTCCGGTATACGGATCAAATTTATATCCGCTGGGCAAAGCGGCCCGCTGCTGTGAAGAATAAACCGATGTCGGGGAAGTTTGCCCCGCCTGATTGATCTCTTCCTCCACCCCCGCCAGGCCCTTCTTAAATTCAACGATCCCCTTCCCCAGACTGCGGCCCACCTCCGGCAATCGCCGGCCGAAAATCAGCAGGCCAAAAAAAGCAATGAAAATCCAGTTGTCGATCCCAAACAGGTTGGCCAGTGGCAAGTGCATGAACCGATCCTCTTTCAAATTAAACGGCCGAGACCGCCAAATATTATACGACTTTCCCCCACCCGATGGCCAGTGTATATTCAAGCGGAAATCTTACCTAACCGGGGCCGCTTCCCCAGCCAGCCTGCTCATCAATTCCTTCATGTCTTCGGGAATCGGGGCCTCCAGCATCATCATTTTGAGGGTTCCCGGATGCACGAAGGCAATCTGATAAGCATGCAGCGCTTGCCGCTCGAATTTGAAATCTCCTGATTCGAATACCCGCCCGCCATACATCGTGTCGCCCACGAGCGGCAGGCCGCGATACGACATGTGGACGCGCAACTGATGGGTTCGTCCGGTTTTGGGCATCAGGCGGACCAATGCGTTGGTAGTGCCGAATTTTTGTTCCACCTGATATTTGGTCACCGCCGGCCGACCCCCGTTTTCTATCTTCCGCACCGCCTGTTTTTCCCGGACGTAGCGGTCCCGGCCGATCGGCATGTCTATCACATCCCCCAGAAGCTCCGGTATCCCGTGCGTGATGGCCAGATATGTTTTCTGAATCGTGCGATTCTCAAATTGTGCCGCTAGCCGCCAATGTGCTTCATCGCTTTTGGCCACCAGCATGATTCCCGTGGTGTTGCGATCCAATCGATGCAGAATCCCCGGTCGCCATTCGCCGTTGATCGTGCTCCATTTCTGGCCGTAATGGACCAGGCCATTCACCAGCGTTCCGGTCCATTTTCCCCGCGCGGGATGAACGATCAGATTCGCCTGTTTGTTCAAAGCCAAAAAATGCTCGTCTTCATACAGAATTTCCAGCGGGATCGGCTCGGGGACCAGATCATGCACCGGCTGAGGCGGCGCGACCATTTCCACCACATCATCGGCTTTGATTTTATAACTAGCCTTGGTCGGCTTGCCGTTGACGGTGACCAATCCCTCATCAATCAACCGCTGGACCACATTCCGTGATAGCCACGACAAACGATCGGGAAGAAACTGATCGATCCGCCGGGTCTGGGTTTTGGTCGCGTGGAATCTGAAATGCAGAACATCATCCGCGGATTCCTCGACGATTTCGTCTTCCTCTGACATGGTGAAAAATACTCGGCAGAAGCTGGCTGTTTTGCCGTTACTGCATCGGCGCCGTCGTGGGTATGGTCGTCGGCGCGGCCGGTCCCAGAATCGTAGGCTCCGTGCTCGGCATTGTGCTGGGGGATTCCAATTCCGGCATCAGGTCCAACGTGAGCGGCTTTTGCAGATTGGGAAGCAATGCCAACTGGGCCTTGGCCTGATCCTTGAACAATTCCGGCGCGTCGCTGTCGAGAATCGCCTGAAAATAGGATGTTGCCTTGTCCCAATTGGAGGGGTCAATCAGCGCCCGATCCTCCGCCACCGCCGCCAAGCCGAAACGAGCCTGCGTCACGCTCGGCAGATCGTTGGGATAATTCTGCAACACCTGCGAGTACGCATCCGCCGCGGCGTTGAGCAAATCCGGCTCTGACTGATCCGGTTGCAACGATGGACGGGTTGATGCTCCGGGAATCGGTGGAATGTTCGCCAATTCAAAATTCAAATCCCCCCGGCAAAGTAGCGCAGCGGCGACCAGCAATGGATTGGCGTCCCCCGCGTTGGCGATCGCATCATCGACTTCCTTGAGCCCATCTGCAAACGAATCCATCCGAATATTGGCGACGGCCGCCGGATCTCCGCCCTCGGCCAGTTGAAGAGCCGTATCCTTCAGTCGCAACAGCGCCTCCTGCCCCGCTGCAAGGCTATCCCGCGCCGAATCCACGCGCGCCGCCTCGGCCGACTGGCGGTATCTCCAGCCAAAAATCAGCATCGCCAATAAAATCACCCCCAGCATCGCGCGGGTTCCCCACTGCTTATACCGAGGCAGATCTTCCAACTTTTTTACCAGCGAATTCTGCTTCAACTCGTGCCTACGCTCCGCTTTCATTGGGAGGGAAAGTCTAGTGGGGGGGAGGGGAAAAGACAATTTAGGGCGGACAACGGTTGACGCCTTCAAGCAATCTCATCTTATTACGCGCGGAGACGGCGTTCCTTTCAATTGATGGAATGTAAATTATAGATTACACTATGCCGGTGGTTGAGGTACTTCGGTACGTTACCGAATCGGGCCAGGAACTAATTCGGGAATGGCTTGACGAATTGCGTGATGCCCGCGCGGTGACAAAGATCGTGATGCGGATTGACCGGCTGGCCGACGGAAATTTCGGAGACTGCAAACCCTTGCGGGAGGGTGTTTGGGAATTGCGCATTGACTATGGGCCCGGATACCGTGTGTATTACGCCGCTGTGGGCAAGACCTGCGTGCTCCTGCTGTGCGGCGGTGATAAAAGGAAGCAGTCGCGCGACATCAAACGGGCGGTCGAATACTTGCGGGATTACAAGCGAAGGATGGGCAAGACATGAAACACAAACCCAGCATTTCAAACGAAGAAGCGGTTATTCGGCATCTGCGCGAAGATCCTGAGTTTGCCGCCGAATATCTTCGGGCGGCAATCGAGGACACGGAAGAACCAAAGGTGCTGCTGCAAGCCCTGCGACGTCTGGCAGAAGCCCGCGGCGGTTTCACCAAAATCGCCAAGGCGGCCGGCATTGAACGTGAAAGTTTGTATCGCGCACTCTCAGCGCGTGGCAATCCGCGTCTTTCCACGCTCGTCGCGGTCGTCAAAGCGGTCGGACTTAAACTCACAGTTGAAAATGCGCGGCCGGCGCATTCTTGATCGATGCTCGTCATCTTTGCTCGGCCGAAAAAGGCAGGAAAGGGCGCTCATTTATGAGTTTGGTCGATCCTGGGGTTCGCTTCGGCCAAAAATGAATGGACAGCTCTTCTGGAATTGCGATACTGAAGGCGAGTGACCAAGACAAGCCAGGTGCCAAATGACAACGCAAGACAAACTCATTGACGGGATCAATCAACTAAGGCTTAAAACGCGATGCCTGCACGCTGCTGATGAAAGCGGAGGCAACATTGCCAAAAAGTTTCAGCAATTGGGCATCGACGACACTCCGGAAAATCACATCGCTTATCGCGGGGCAATGATCACCACCCCCGGCTACGGCCAAGTCATCGGCGGAGTTATCCTTTTTGACGAAACTTTCCGCCAAAGCTACGAGGGCAAAACCGTCCCTTCCATCTTGAAACAAGAGGATGTCGTCATGGGGGTCAAGGTGGATGCTGGTTTGCAACCCTTCGGTAATTCCAAGATCGAACAGGTGGGAAAAAATGAGCTGGCCGCTCTGCCAAAACGCATGGAAGAATACGCCGCCAAGGATGTGCGATTCACCAAATTTCGAGTTGTCGCCAACATCGGCCGCGAGAACGGAAAAGATGTTCCCAGTGATGCGTGTCTGGCGGCCAACGCCGCAATGTTGGCGGAGTACGCGGAAATCAACCACCGCTTCGGCGTTGTACCGATTGTCGAGCCGGAGGTGCCAATGGAGGGTGCGCACTCTTTAGAGGATTGCCGCCAGGCGACTTCTCGTTTTTTGAAAGCGACTTTTGCCGCCCTGGAACAGCGGAAGATATTTCTCCCCGGCGTAATCCTCAAGACCAACATGGTTCTTGCCGGCGTCCAGGGACCGAAAGTCGCCGAGTCGGACTGCGTGAGAGATACAATTGCGACCTTGAGCGCGACCGTGCCTTCCAACATCGGCGCGTTGGTTTTTCTATCGGGCGGCCAGGCAACCGAGGATGCCATGAGGCGATTGGAAGAGATGCGTAAAGCCGCGACGGCAAAACGATTGCCTTTCACCATGAGTTCTTCCTTCAGCCGCGCCTTGCAAGGCCCCGCGTTGGAAGAATTCGGCGCAGCGATCCGTGACCGCGCCAGCGCAGCCGACATCAAAATGCGCACGCAGGCAAAATTCGCTGAAACCCTGAAGCTGAACAAAATTGCGCTGGATAATTCGGCACAGCGCTAGCCGACTTTTTCAGACCAACGCATCCTCATTCGATCGCATAAACCGGCCGAACCATACGTTGCGTTCGATCAACTCCGTCGGCGGGCCGTTGTCGGAGACTTTGCCGTTTTCGATGATGTAGACCCAATCCGCCTGGCCGATCAGGCTGGGGCGGTGGCTGGTGAGAACTGTGGTTCGGCCGGCCATCAGGCGGTCCAGGGCGGCGATGATGGCGGCTTCGCTGTCGGGTTCGACGCTGCTCGTGGGTTCATCCAATAGCAGCACCGTGGGATTGGCCAGAAATGCCCGGGCGATGCTGATGCGTTGTTTCTGGCCGCCGCTGAGGCGAACGCCGCGCTCGCCGACGCGCGTGTCGTATCCGGCCGGAAGAGGGGCAATGAAATCATGGGCGTTGGCGGCCCGCGCAGCGGAGATCACCTGCTCCATCGTCGCTTCGCCGTGGCCATATCGAATATTGTCCAGCACGCTGTCGTTGAACAAAAATGTCTCCTGCTGCACCAGCGCAAATCGCTTGCGGAAGCTGTCGCGCTGCACGGATCGAATGTCGCGCCCATCGAGCAGCACTTCGCCCTTAGCCGGATCGTAGAACCGTAGTAGGAGATTCAGGATCGTGCTCTTCCCCCCGCCGCTGGGCCCACAGATGGCAATCGTCTGCCCAGGCTCGACGCGAAGGTTCACATCCTCCAACACCATCGGCTGCGGTTTGTCAGGGACATCGGCCGGATAGGCGAACCAAACGTGCTGCAATTCCATCTTCCCATCGATGTGCGAAACGGCGACGGCATCGGCCGCATCCGGCAATTCCTCCGGCGCATCGAGCACCTCGAACACGCGTTTCCCCGCCGCGCCAGCGCGCTGCACCATGTCGCTGAGCCGCGCCAGTGTCTGCACCGGACCAAAGAGGCGATACCAATACGCGCGGAACATCAGCAGTGTCCCGACCGTGAATCGCGGGTCCAAATGCCGCAGCAGCACATATCCGCCCACGCCGATCATGAAAATATTGCTGAAAAATCCCACGAAATTCGTGAACGGGAAAAATAGATTCCGAGCGGAGATCGCCTTAAGTTGCTGGCGATAATATCCATCCGTCGCCTGGCGAAATCGCTCGGCTTCTTGTTTCTCCCGGCCGAAAATCTTGATGACCGTGATGCCCGAAAGATTTTCCTGCAATCGCGTGGTTACATCGCCTATCTTTTCGCGCGCGGCGGCGTAGATGGGTTTCACCTTCTTGTTGAACACGCGGAGCATCAGATACACGATGATCAGCGGCGCCAAAGACGCCCCCGCCACGCGCCAACTTTTGTAAAACACGATCCCCACCGTTGCCAGCCATAGCACACCGTCGCCGATGATCGAGTCGATGGAGTTCACCACGAAATTCTGGAGCTCATCGATATCGCCCATCGCCCGGCTCATCAGATCACCGGTGCGCTGCCGCTGGAGATATCCGAGGCTTTGCGATTGCAGTTTGTGGTACACCTGGTTTCGCAGGATGAAGACGAATTTTTGCGCCGCGCGCGAAAGAATGACCGTGCAAAGAGTCCCGGCGACGAGGCTCAGCGTGTAAACGACGAAGAGCCAGATCAAGGCGGCGAAAAGCAGATGAACAGAACCGCCAATTCTCCCATGGAGCGAAATCATCGGCCCCAGCCCGCTGGGCTCCTGGGAACCCTTCAGCACCAGGTCATCGGTTACGTATTGCCAGATGAACGCAGGAAACAACTCTCCTGGCATGGAGATGAACAGCAGCGTCATCGCCAGGGCGATCATTCCCCACTGCGGGCGCAGCATCTTCCATAGCCGCAGGAAAATCCGTGGTTTATCGGGCTTGGGTTCCACTACCGCCGATTTTAGCCTGAGAGTCGCCGTTGGGTGTAGCCGACATTAGATTCGGAAGGCTCAACCGATGCTTTTGGCGAATCAGCAAGTCGCGCGGCGGCAGAAATCTTCCCCAGATTATCGGGGGATGGAGCCGACTCTTGCGCGCCCATCCTCGGCCAGAATCGGCTTTTTTCTGCTGCTGGGACTTTTGATTTTGTGTGCAGTGGGCAAAACAATTCTGGCCGACACGCTCGATCCGGATGCGTTTTGGCATTTGCGCGTGGGGGAGGAAATCTCGCATCTCAATTGGTCAAACTGGACTCCAAGCCCGTTGGTGGATGATCTGTCATTTGCCTCAATTCGAGAACCGTGGACTCCCTACTCATGGCTGGCGGAACTTGGAATGTGGCGACTGTGGGATTTTGGTGGATATCGCGCGGCCATCGCGGTGCAGGCAATTCTCGAAGGATTATTCGTCACATTCCTGGCGCTCTCGGCCTTGGAAACAACCCGCCGCGCCTGGGGTCAACCCCGATATCTTTCATCGATTCTCGCCACCACGGTCGGAGCGTTCTTCTCATTGCCGTTCCTCAGCTTTCGGCCCGTCACCGCCGCTCTCACCGGCCTGGCATTCATCGCATGGATTCTTCTTCGCGACCGCCGGATGCAGCAGAAATCAATCGCCGTCTGGCTCGTCCCGCCAATCACAGCCATCATTGTGAATCTGCATTTTTTCGCCGTTCTCTGCCCGCTCTGGCTCTTCGCGCTGCTCGTTGGCGATTTGATCGAGAACCGATTTGAAGACGCAGGAAAAAAAATCTGGCGAGATGTCTGCCTGTTGGCGCTCTCGACCCTCGCGTGTCTCTGCACTCCATATTTGAATGGCACCATTCAGACGATGCTGCATTACACGCTGAACGATGTGATGGTGCGCTCGCCGTTGATCGCGGAGATGCAGCCGATCTATCACGGCATCGCCGGAGTCGTCACCATCGAAGTCGCCGCTGGAATTGTCCTGCTGGCGATCGCTCGGCATCGGCAAGCGGGAATCGGCGAAATCCTCTGGCTGCTGGGCAGCGCGACATTGCTGGTGTCCGCCGGACGATTTTCACCAGTGTTCGCCATCATTGCCACCCCAATTCTCGCGGCTACGATGCCTGCAATGTCCGACCGATCGCTCGCGCGCCCCGTCGTTGGTGGCGTACTCCTGCTAGTTTTAGTTGCGGGAGTTTGGCGAATTACCGAGTCATTCCCATCGCCCTCGACATCGATCAGCACATGGCTCAATCGCAACGGCCCGGACGTCCCGCATTACCCGTGCGCCGCAGCCGATTTTGTCGAGCAAAACATTCACCCCGCGACTGGCCGAGTAATCTGCGAATATTCCTGGGGCGGATACCTCGAATGGCGGCTGGCCCGCCAATTCCAGCCGCTGATGGACGGCCGCACGCAGCTCTTTTCCACAGACTTCTGGAATGCGGCATATTTCAGCGGCGAATCCGCGCGGCAAGAGTTTTTGGCATCCACGCACGCCGACGCCGCGGTTCTTCCATTAAAAGGCCCGTTTCAGGACAGTCTTAAAAGCCTCGGCTGGAAAATCGCTTTCAAAGACGATTTCGCTCAGGTGCTGATTCCTCCGTCAAATCCCTGACCGATGAATTCTTATTTGTTTGCGTTTTTCAGCAGAGCCGATTCGAGATTGTGTCGCGCCAGGTCGTTCGATGGATCGATCTGCAGCGCCTGGCGGAATTGCGAAATGGCTTGATCGTATTTGCCTTCGGAAGCGTAAACCTGACCGATGTTGTTGATCGCCTGGACATTATCCGGAGCGATGGCCAATGCCGCCTGATATTGTAGAAGCGCGTCATCGGGAAGGTTCTGGAAAACCAGCGCGTTTCCCCAATTGATGTGTGCCGGCACGGATTCTGGATTGATTGCAAGCGCCTTGCGGCACCACGCGATCGCCTCGTCCTCCAACCCTGCATCCGTAAACACCGCGGCCAAATTGGTCATGGCCAACTCATGAGTGGGATTGATGCTGATGCAGGTTTCGTATGCATCGATGGATGCGTGGAGGTAATAGCGGGCCCAGGTTGGATCGGTCGCCGCGGTCTGATGCGCCCAAGCGGCATAGCTGACGCCCATTTTGTAGTACGGCTCGGCGCGAATCATATGCAGGACCGGCTCGGAAGAATCGGGCAAATCCAACAGGGCTTGGTGGTAATCCTCTATCGCATCGGAATG
This sequence comes from Tepidisphaeraceae bacterium, assembly GCA_049515255.1. GTDB lineage: Bacteria > Planctomycetota > Phycisphaerae > Tepidisphaerales > Tepidisphaeraceae > JBEKUH01. The sequence continues at coordinate 18,905 of JBEKUH010000044.1, forward strand.
GTTGCCGCGGGCTTCTTCACATTGACCGATCCAAAGCTGCGGAGTGTAGGGATCGCTATGCGCCATCGACAACGCCTGGCGAAAATGTGCCTCGGCTTCGTCGATCTTGCCGTCATTGAACAGCGCGATGCCCAGATCATTGTGCCCAATCATGGAATTGGGGTCCTTGCTCAGCACATCGGCCCACAGTGTTTCCGAATCGAAATAAACTCGGCTTTGCAGCAAGTCGATCACGCAGAAACCGGCAACGGTCACGCACAACAGGCCGGTCATCAAATCCCTGGGAAAAATCTTCGCGATCAGCGCGACGATGAGGATGATCGGCCCGATCCCCGCCAGATATTGGAAATGATCCGCAACGAAGGAGTATCGCATAGGAAATACATTGACGAACCCTAGCGCCGGAAAGAGCGTGATGACGAAGAATAACGCCGCCGCAATCGGCCCGCGCCCGAGCCGGTGGCGCAGCAGCCAAAGCGCAAGCAAACACGCAATCACTGCCGCTGGATACACCAATTGCCACGGCCGAGGTACGGGATCGATATCCCAGCGCGGATAGATGAAGATCAATCGAACCGGCCATAGGATTTTCCAAAGATAAAACCATACCGCATGGCCGGCGATACAAATGCGATCCAAAATCGTGAAATCAAATGCCGGCCCGACGGCACCGACCACATGCCTTTCCATCCACGATGTCAAACATCCGAGCACAAACCCCGCAGCAAACATCGGCGCCAGCGGCATGACATCGTCCCACGTCACTTTGCCCCGCTGCCACCAGAAGATCAGCAGGATCACCACCGGCAGGCTGGAAACCACGGTTTTGGAAAACAAGGCCGCCAGAAACAGCACCAAACTCGTCAAATACCAACCCTGATGCGCGCGGTTGTCCTCGCTTTTGAGATATGTCCAAAGCGCCAGGAAATAGAGCAATCCCGACAAAACATTCTTCCGCTCCGTCACCCACGCCACCGATTCCAACTGAAGCGGATGCACCGCCCATATCATCGCCACCCAATATGCTCCGGGAATCTTGATCCGCACCAATATCCGCCAGAGCACGATCGCGCCGATGGCATGCAACAGCACATTATCGATGTGATAGCCCAGCGGATTGGCCTTCCACAGATGGTATTCAATCCAAAAAGTGGTGTGCGTGAGCGGGTAATACTGCGGTTCCGACGTGAAGGTCAACCAGATGTTATGCAGCCCCTGAAGGGAAAGTAGCTGGATATTCTCCGTAACGTGGTGGTCGTCGTCCCAGATAAAACCATTGCGAAACGTGGCGGCGAACGCCAGGATGCAAATCAGCAACAATCCCGCTGCTCCGAGCGGGAGCGAGAGATTTCGGACAACCGGCGGCGGCGCTGCGGTTGGCTGCGCGGCTTGAGTCACGGAATTAGCTTACCCCCAATTTCTTCACTCTGCCACGATTTCCACCGGCGTGGTCGCTTCCACCACCCGATTCGACTGCTCATCCGTCAGAGTCACTTTCAACAGATATCTTCCGATGGTCAGTTCTGACGGCAAAACGATCTTACGGGCCACGAAGAAATCATGCCGGCGATTGCGCGACTGATCGACGAAAACCTCAGCGTTGGATTTTTCGGGCCAGACGGCTAAGCCGGTGTCCGTATAAAGCACCAACTCCTCCCGCAGACGAGTTTGCCACATATTCTGGTCGTCACGTACTGACGTGAAATTGCCCACCTCGCAATACACCACCACCGGATTCTCCTTGCCCGCGCCCATCCGCGGCGAATCCAACGGCGTGTACACCCCATAGCTGTGGACATCCGTGCAAAGGGCAATCGTCGGAATCGTCAACTCCGCCTGCGAACGCAACCGATCGGCCATTTCCAGCAGCGGTTGAATCTTGGTGCTCAACATCGGATTGCTGTCGGCCCGGGCGTTGTCGCGGAAATTGTTCAAACCGTCCAGCAACGCCGCCAGAATCTCCCGATCCTCCGCTGGAAGCTGCGAGATGGCCGACAAATCCGGCGTCGGCTCGTCCCGGACGAATCTCAGCAATTCGTAATCAAGCTGGCTTCCCAGATCGTTGGGATAATCTCGCACTTCCTGCTGCAACTTTTTTTCGTAATCATCCGTTGGTATGGCGACCCCTTGCGACGCACTGGGCGTGAGATGATCGGCACTTTCCGGCAAGATGAGGGGATCGCCGCTGTCCGTGGATTTGGACGCGGCAAGAATCGCGGCCGATTGCTGATCCGCCGGCCGGGTGGCAGGGGCCGCAGACGCAACAGGCGATGGCGCAGGCGGCGGCTCGACATCCGCGACGTGATTTCCCGGGTCAACCCATTGCACCATCGACGGTGCCGTTGTCGTCGATTGCACACTCACATTCCGCTGATCCAACAGCGGGGAAACACTCCGGGCAAACCGCGAAGTTCGCTGGGCCAGGTCGGCGGCATCCTGGCCGTTATCCGGCGAAGCTGCGGAACTCGTCGCCGCCGGGGTGGGCGGTGGAGGCGGCGTGGGATTGCTCGGCACAGCGGGAGTTCGGCATCCCGCCAACCCTCCGGCCAATCCCAGCGCTAATATCAGAATCCCACCAGAGAGCGACCTGCACATAAGCCCGTCCTTGGCAATTACATGGTCAAAATCCGGTTTCCTGCCCGGACGCACGTCAGTATATCGGACCTTGCCCGCGATGCAACGAAACCCTTTAAATCAAAAGAAAATGAACCACTAAGCCACAAAGCGGTCTCCCTGGTTCCAACGTCTTTCGGTGAAATTGGCTTCTCAAAAAAATATATTGAATTTGATCGCCTACATCGCCAGGTTGATCCGGACCGTCGAATACCGCTTAGTGGCTTCGTGACTTAGTGGTTAAATCTCTTCGGATTTAGAACCAGCTTGACAAGGGATCGCCAGCCCATACCATCTTCGCCTCTCCCCCCCGATGGGGCGTTCGTCGAGAGGTCTGGCCGGTTGGCTGGATGGGTAGACGCTAACGAGCCGGATTCGCGGTATTAATCGGCTCGGGCCTCGGGAGAGATAGCTCCGCGAACGGTCCTCCCAATCGACGACTCTTCGCACTCACCGCGACCTTTACCCGGTAGTGTAACGGTAGCACAAGAGATTTTGGTTCTCTTTGTCCTGGTTCGAATCCAGGCCGGGTAGTTCATTCGCCCGGTTATCACTGAACATGACCCATTTACGTTGCCAATTTCTGCTTCCAGTCGCCCTGCTTCTCGCCGCGGCGTGCGCCAACAATTCTTCGGCGCTCCAGCAACGCTACGACTCCGCTTCCCAAATCGACTCGGCCCCCGCACGCGACACTCAAATGCGGGAAATCGCCATCGACAGCGCCAATGCCGGCAACTCAAGCTGGTGCCTTTCATCGCTGAGCGAAATCCAAAACCCCACCCTGCGCGATCAGACCTCGCAGCTTTGTGCCGTCAAGTTCAGCGCGCTGGGCCGCAAAGACATCGCCGCCGAAATCATCGACGGCATCGGCAATCCAACCGTGCAGGCCAACCTACGAAAGCAATTGGGAATCGCCGCTCCCACCATTTAGCCATGAGCCTCACCGCCATCATCCTCGCCGCCGGCAAATCCACGCGGATGAAATCCAACCGGCCCAAGCCTCTGCATGAAGTCTGCGGCAAGCCGATGCTCGGATGGATTCTGGATGCCTGCTTCGCCGCGGATGTCACACGCGCACTGGTCGTCGTCGGTCATGGCAAGGAAGAAATCATCGCCCAATTTGGCGGCGACAAACGAATCAGTTTCATCGAACAAACCGAACAACACGGCACCGGCCACGCAGCCCGAATGTGCGAACCCCAATTGCGCGGGCACAGTGGCGATGTTTTCATCCTCGCGGGAGACACCCCACTCATCCGCGCCGAAATTCTACGCACCCTGCTGCAAGCGCACCGTGAGGATCATGCTGCCGCGAGCATGGCGACTGCGATGCTGGACGATCCCACCGGATACGGCCGAGTCGTCCGCGGCGGCGACGGGCAATTCGAGAAAATCGTCGAGCAAATCGACTGCACGCCGGCGCAGCGGGAAATCCGCGAGGTATTCCCCAGTTATTACTGTGTGAAATCCGAAGAATTGCTTTTCGCACTCTCGCGCTTGACCAACGACAACAAGAAAGGCGAATATTATCTCACCGACATTTACGCCATCCTGCGAAAAGCCGGCAAAAAGGTGTTGGCGGTCCAGGCGGTGACGGCCGAGGATGTGATCGCCCCCAACACCCGCCAGCAACTCGCCGAAGCCGATGCCGCCATGCAGGAACGCATCCAACGCCAACTTCGTGAGAGCGGCGTGACGATCGTCAGTGGCATCAACACCTACGTCGAGGCGAATGTTTCCGTCGGCGCTGATACGATCATTCAGCCGTTCACCTACATCGGCCGCGACACCAGCATAGGCCCCGATTGCGTCATAGGCCCGTTCGCCTCGCTTCCGCGTGGAAGTCTGGTGGCTGAGGGAACTCGTGTCATGGGAAGCATCTGATCGCAATGTCAAATCAGGACGCCAAAAACCTCAAAGTCTTCGCCGGCCGGGCCAACGAGCAACTGGCGCACAAAATCTGCGACTATCTGCAGATTCCCATCGGCCGCGGGCGGACTTCGCTTTTCCCCGACGGCGAATTGATTGTTGGCGTCGAGGAAGACGTGCGCGGCCGGGATTGTTATGTGATCCAGCCCACTTGTCATCCCGTCAACGCCAACCTGATGGAACTATTCATCTGGATCGACACCCTGCGTCGCGCCAGCGCCAATCGAGTGACGGCGGTGATCCCATATTTCGGCTATGCCCGCCAGGACCAAAAACACGCCGGCCGCACGCCCATCACGGCAAAATTGGTAGCCAATCTACTGGAGCGCTCCGGCGTCGATCGCGTCGTCAGCGTGGATATGCACGCCGCCCAGGTCCAGGGATTTTTTGACATCCCCGTCGATCATCTGCACGCCGGCCCGGTCTTGGGCAAATGGCTGCGGAGCCTGAATCTTTCCAACCACGTATTCGTCAGCCCCGATGTGGGCAACGTGAAACGCGCTCAGGTTTACGCCGAAATGTTCGGCGGCGAATTGTGCTTCATCGACAAACGCCGCAAGAGCGGCACCGTCACCGAGGCCAAGCATGTCGTCGGCGATGTCGAGGGAAAGACCGTATTGATCGTGGACGACATGATCACCACCGCCAGCACCGTGGCCGAGGCCGTGAAAGTGTTGCGGCAGAACGGCGCGACGGATGTTTACATTGCCGCAACGCACGGCGTTTTCGCCCCCCCGGCGATGGAACGAATGGCCGCCTGCCAATTTACCAAGCTGGCCGTCACCGACACCATCCACATCGGCACCCGCGCCGATGCGATCAAAGACCGCATGGTCGTGCTCAGTGTGGCCGAATTGCTCGGCGAAGCGATCCATCGTATTCATCACAACGAAAGCGTCAGCGCGCTGTTCAGCCGTGACGTTAATGGAGAATGAGATTTTAATTCATTAGTTGCATTGAGGAGTTTCCATGGCAGTAAAAACCGCAAATGTCACAGCGAAGAATCGACCCGAAAAAGGCAGCCGCGCCAACAAGCGGCTGCGGGATGCCGGCCTGTTGCCGGGCGTGATCTACGGCCACAAGGAAGCCGTGATCCCCGTAACTCTTCCCCGCAAGGAAGTGGTCAACCATCTCAATCACGGCGCTCACCTCTTCGATCTTTCCCTCGACGGCAAGAGCGAAAAGGTGCTCGTGAAAGAGGTGCAGTACGATCACCTCGGCATGGAAGTCCTCCATGTGGATTTTGCCCGCGTGAGCTTGGATGAGAAGGTGAAAGTCACCATCCCGTTGGAACTGCGCGGCGATCCGAAAGGCGAAGCCGACGGCGGCGTGCTGCATCAGAATATCATTCAATTGGAAGTCGAGTGCCTGGTCACCGAAATCCCCGATGCCATCCGCCACAACGTCTCGGAGATGGCCCTCAATGATGTGCTGCACATCCGGGATTTGAAGTTGCCGGCCGGCGTTCGGGTCTTGCAGGATGGCGATTTGATCGTGGCATCGGTGAAGGAAATTCTCGAAGCCGCTCCGGTGGTCACCGAAGAAGGCGCAGCCGAGCCGGAAGTCATCGGCCGCAAGCCCGCCGAGGGCGAGGAAGGCGAAGCCGCCGCCGAAGGCGCTCCGGAAAAGAAGGCGGCCGAGAAGAAGTGATCTCCATGGCTCATGTGACTGGAATCAATCATGCGTCTTGTCGTCGGCCTTGGAAATCCGGGCAACGAATTTGTCGGCACCCGGCACAACGTCGGCTGGGAAGCCCTGGACAAACTCGCCCAACGGCTGGGCTGGACCGCCAAACCCGAGGATTTCTCCCGGCTGGCGAAAAATCGCTTCGACGGCCTGATGCTGGATGGATCGTTGTCGATCCACAGCGGCGGGATGGAGAGAATCATGCTGCTCAAGCCCACGACCTACATGAATCTCAGCGGCCGGTCGGTGCAGGCCGCGATGGCGTTTTTTCAGATCGCGCCCACGGATCTGATGGTCGTGCTCGACGATCTGGCATTGCCCGCCGGCAAATTGCGCATCCGCAAGGGCGGCAGCAGCGGCGGGCACAATGGGCTCAAGGACATCGAGCGAGCGCTGGCCACCGACCAGTATCCCCGGCTACGGATCGGCATCGATCCCTCGCCGCCCCGGATTCCCGCGCGGGATTATGTGCTGGGACGATTCAGCGAAGATCAGCGCCGGCAGATCGACCCGGCCCTGGATCGCGCCGCCGACGCGATCCTGTCGTGGATCGAACAAGGAATTGATGCGGCAATGAATAAGTTCAATATTGAAGATTCAAATTAGTTTTGAGGAATTAAGGAGTCTGCCCAATGGCAAAAGCCAAACCGAAAGTCGTGCTCAACCAATACGAAGCCATGTTCCTTCTCAGCGGCGCCTTCGCCACCGAGCTGGAAAACGCCCTGAAAATGGTCCGCGGCATCATCGAAAAGCATGAAGGCCAGATCATCGTCCTGAAAAAATGGGACGAGCGCAAACTGGCGTATGAAATCAAAGGCCAGAAGCGAGGGCTGTATATCATCGCCTACTTCAACGCCCCAGGCGCTGCCGTGTCGGCGATCACGCGCGATGTCGAGCTGAGCGACCAGATTCTCCGCGTCATGGTCACCAGCGCCGATCATCTCAACGCCGACGAGATGGGCGCCGTCGAACCGCAGCCCATTCAGCCGCGTGAGGAACGCCCCAATCCGTGGGACATTCCCCCGCTGTACGATGCCCGCCCCGAGCGCTCCGATCGCCCCAGCCGTCCAGGCCACCATCGCCGCGATGAACCCGCCGAGGCTGGCATGGAGAAAGATTAAATCCTTTTTACAAACGGTGCCTTATGGCCAATGTCAATCGTGTCATCCTCATCGGAAACCTCACCCGCGACCCGCAGTTGAAGTATCTCCCCAGCCAAACCCCCGTCGTGGAGTTCGGCCTGGCGACCAACCGGAAGTTCAAATCCGCCACCGGCGAGGACCGCGAGGAAGTCTGCTTCGTCGATTGTTCCGCCTTCGGCCGATCGGCTGAGGTGATCAATCAATATTGCCAGAAGGGCAAACAGCTCTACGTCGAAGGCCGGCTTAAATATGACCAATGGGAAGACAAACAAGGCGGCGGCAAGCGCAGCAAATTGAGCGTGGTGGTCGAGAATTTCCAATTCCTCGGCGGCCCCAGAGACAGCGGCGGCGCACCACCAGATGCCGGCGGCGAGGAATCCCGCCCCGCCCCCGCGCGCCCGGCCCGACAGCAGCCATCCGCCCCACCGGCACAACAACCCCCGTTCAGCGAGGAACCTCAATTTAAAGAAGACGACATCCCGTTCTAGGTAAAACCGTTTAGCCGCGACCCGCAGGGGAGCGCGTTGTTCTTATGTAATCTCGAAGGAAGTACCAATGCCAAACATAAAACTGCTCCTGAATGAATCCGTCAAAAACGTCGGCAAAGTCGGCGATATCGTCGAGGTCTCCCCCGGCTATGCCCGAAATTATCTCGTCCCCAAGGGACTGGCCGTCAAGCCCACCGCCGGCAACGTCAAGAAGATCGAAGCCCGCCGGCTGGAAATCGAACGGCTCGAACAGGAAAAACGCTCCCACCAGGCCGCGATCATCGCCAAGCTCGCCGGCGTCGAGGTCACGCTGGAACGCAAGGCCAACGAGCAGGGCCACCTCTTCGGATCGGTCAGCGCCACCGACATCTCCAAGGCCCTCAAGGCCCAGGGATACGAAGTCAATCCCGACGATGTGCTATTGCCCGGCAAACTCGATCGCATCGACACCTACACCGTGCGCATCAAGTTCGTCGAAGACCTTGCCACGGACTTAAAAGTCTGGGTCGCCCCCGATTCCGAGAGCAAAGCCCTCATCGACTCCGCCGCCAAAGCCAAGGCCGCCGAACCCCCACCCCCGAGCAATTTCGAAAATGTAAAAAAATAATCGAGCAACCGAACTCGCTCCCCACCGGGCTAGTCCACTTCAGTGGCTAGCCAAGCGGCGCGCCTAATTACAGGCTTCCGGCACCCGCCGGGAAATACTTCACCGCGGAGGGCGCAGAGGCACCGCAGAGAAAATACAAGAATTTTTTTTATTTTATCTCTGCGGCCCTCAGCGCCCTCTGCGGTAAAAATCTTTTCTCCACACCCTCCCTGTGGATGACCGGTTAACAAAATGCACCGAGCAAATTTCTCGCGCGCAATCCTCAAAAAATTTGGTATGCTCTCTATTCAAATTTAGAGGATGCCAGACACCGGGAAAGGATGCCTGCGATGAGCCAGTTGATTGATTCCGTCTCGTCTCAATTCGACCGACTTCCCCCCCATTCCATCGAAGCCGAGATGTGCCTGCTGGCCTCGATGATGCTCGACAAGGAGCTGATCGGCCAGATCGTCTCCCTCATCGACCGCGACACCTTTTACCAGGCCGATCACCAGATCGTCTTTGACGTGCTGCTCAAACTTTACGAACAGGGCCGGCCCATCGACGCGGTGATCGTTTACGAGGAACTCTCCAAGCGAAATCTTCTGGATGAAATCGGCGGGAAGGGTTACATCGCGCAGATTCTCAACACCGTCCCCTCCGCCGCCCACGGCGCGCATTATGCCGGAATCATTCGGGAAAAAGCCCTGCTTCGGCAACTGATCGCCGCCAGCAACGACATCCTCCGCGATGCCTACGCCCCGCACGAATCGGCCGAAATCGTGCTCGAAAAAGCCGAGCGTGAAATTTTCAAAATCGCCGAGCGCAAGGTCGGGCAGAACATGGTGGAGATGGAAAAAGTTCTGCACGAAGTTTTCGAGATGATCGAAAATCGCGGCCAGCGCGGCACCGAAACGGGATTCTCCGAACTCGATGATGTCATGAACGGCCTGCAGAACGGCGAGATGATCATCGTCGCCGCCCGGCCTTCGATGGGCAAAACCGCCTTCGCCATGAACATCGTCGAGCACATCGCCGCCGACCAGAAATTGCCCTGCGCCATCTTCTCCCTGGAAATGAGCAAACAGCAGCTCGCCCAGCGCATGCTCTGCAGCCGCGGGCAGATCGACGCCCACAAACTCCGCAAGGGAATGCTCAACAGCCAGGAATACACCAAGCTCGCCTCCGTCGTCGGCGAACTGGCCAAGGCCCCGATCTGGGTGGATGACTCCCCCGGCCTTCGCCCGCTGGAACTCCGCGCCAAAGCCCGCCGACTCAAACTCCAACACGACATCAAGTGCATCGTGGTGGATTACATGCAGCTCATGGACAACCCCGGCCGCGAAAATCGCCAGCAGGAAATCAGCGAAATCTCCAGAGGCATCAAAGCCGTCGCCCGCGAGCTGAGCATCCCGGTGATTTGCCTTTCTCAGTTAAACCGCGCCAGCGAAGGCCGCGACGGCCACCGCCCCCGCATGAGCGACCTCCGCGAATCCGGCAGCATCGAACAGGATGCCGATGTCATCATGCTCCTGCACCGCGAGGATTATTACCGCATGAGCGAACCCGACTTCCAGCCCGACAACATCGCCGAAGTCATCATCGCCAAACAAAGAAATGGCCCGACGGGCACGATCAAGCTGACGTTCCTGAACAAGACGACGAGGTTTGAAAATCTATCGGGGGCGTCGGATCCGTTTCAGTGATTATTGAGTCGTCGGCCGCGAGTGCTCCGGATGCAATATCGCCCACTTGGCGGCTGTGCGCACATTTTCACTTGGATCATTCAGGAACCCGTTGAGCGCATCGGCCGCTTGCGCCTGTGGGAAACTGCTCAGGACGGAAACCGCTTCCACATGAATTTGGTCGTTAAACGGAAATTCAAATTGCGTGCGAGCCACCGCCAAAACCAAGGACAGCATTTCGTCGGTCGGGGCCCGCTTGGCCAATTGCAATAGTCCCTCCAGCGCATAGACGCGTTCGGCAGATTGGGGGTCGCCCAATTCCGTTGATATTCCGGTTTCGATGGCCTTATACCGCTTCCATTTTTCACATGCGCTCCTGAAGCCAAGGAACGGCGCAGACGGATTTGATCAACTCCGCATTCAGGCAGGAGTGTTGCCAGGCGTCGCATGCGGCGTTCCGCAGTGCGT
>JBEKUH010000045.1:0-49937 GCA_049515255.1 Tepidisphaeraceae bacterium
CGTCCGCCTGTGAATGTGTTCGGGCGACACGGGGATGTCACTGGGGCCACCTGCGTGCATCGTTGTATGCATCGCTAAAGCTCCACGTCGCGTGGTCCACAGGAGCCATGCGAGATTCTGTATGCAGGGCTTGCGACGGTCCCGTTGACAGGCATCAAAGCGAAAAAAAAGCCGAGAGAAACGGAAATGATCAATGTAGGGTGGGCGTAATCGCCCACCGATTCGATTCGGAAGACAAAACCATTTTCGACAACAAAAAATCCGGTGGGCGGGTACGCCCACCCTACTGTGCCTACGCGCATTGGGCGGTGATTTTTATTGGACGTTGGTCTGGAAAAACTTATGGAACACCGCGTTCTTGACAGAATCTCATTATTTCCATACCGTTTACGCCCGTTGAATCGCGGCGGGTGGAAATCCGCCGCTCGTTTTTTCTTAGCAGTATCGTTTTCCTGGGAGAGTTCATGCAGCCGGTCATGAAAATCAGCAAGTCCCGCAAGCGCAAGCGTCGTTCGCATCACGCGTTGCGGCCGATTCATTATGTCCGCTGCCCCCAGTGTGGCAACGCCAAGCTGCCGCACTGTGCCTGTGATAACTGTGGCTATGTCAACCCCAAGCTCGCCCTGCAAACGGAAGCAGAGCAAGCTTGATCGCCGCTTGATTTAGGCCTAGGAGAAATCCGGTGCGCGTTGCGGTGGATGTGATGGGGGGCGACCTCGCCCCGGGGGAAATACTCAAAGGATGCTGGCAAGCGGCGTCTCTGCTGTCCAGCGAGGACCGAGTCCATCTCGTCGGAGATGAGAAAATTATCCGCGATGGGTTGTGCGCCTCAGGTCTGAATTCCGAGCAAAAAAAACTCTATCAAATTGTGCCCACCACGCAGGTCATCGCGATGGATGATTCGCCGGTGGAGGCGATCCGCGCCAACCCGGATAGCAGTATCGCGGTGATGTGCAAGCTGGCCGCCAAAGGCGAAGTGGATGCGGTGATATCGGCTGGAAATACCGGGGCATGCGTGGCCGCTGCGCAATTGCGAATGCGGCTCTTGCCGGGCGTGAGCCGGCCGGGAATCGCCGTTCTGCTGCCAACATTTCATGGTCCTGTTGTCATCTGCGATGTCGGCGCGAATATTTCCCCCAAGCCAAAACATCTGCAGCAATACGCCATCATGGCCGGCGCGTATGCGACAGCGGTTTGTGCCAAAGAGAATCCACGCGTGGGACTACTCAGCATTGGCGAGGAAGACACCAAGGGAACCACGATGGTCAAGGACGCCCGAAAACTGATGCGGGATGAACCGCAGATCAATTTCATCGGCAACGTCGAGGGCCGCGACATGTTCAAGGGTATCGCCGATGTCGTGGTATGCGACGGATTCGTGGGAAATATCGTATTGAAATTCACGGAAGGAATGGCGGATGGATTGTTCCGCACCATTGCCACCGAACTCGACGAAGCAGCCCCGAACCTGTCGGATCAATTCCACGAGGTGATGAAAAAGATTTACGCCCGGCACGATTGGCAGGAACATGGCGGGGCGCCGCTCTTGGGCGTGGATGGATATTGCATGATCTGCCACGGCCGATCCGAGGCCCGAGCCATTAAAAATGCGATCCGCCTTTCCAAACAACTTGTGGAAAGTAAAGTCAACCAGAAGATTGTTGACGTGATCAAGAGTAGTATTCCTGTCGAAGACGAATGAGCACATATTCCGCCATTTTCACGGGTTTTGGCAGCCACGTTCCTGAGCGTCGGCTGACCAACGACGATCTCTCGAAAATGGTCGACACCAACGACCAGTGGATCGTCCAGCGCACCGGAATCCGCGAGCGGCGCATCGCATCGGAATCCGACACGACCGCATCCCTCGCAACAGTGGCGGGGCGCAAGGCCATCGAATCAGCCGGACTGGAGCCCAGCGATATCGAACTGATCATCGTCGCCACGATGACGCCGGAAATGGTTTTCCCCGCCACGGCATGCTTCGTTGGGGCGGCGCTGGGCATGAAGGGCCCAGGCGCATTCGATGTGGTGGCTGCTTGCAGCGGATTCATTTACGGCGCCAATGTCGGAGTGAATTTCGTCAAGACCGGTCAATGCCGGCACGTTTTGGTCATCGGGTCCGAGACGCTCAGCCGCATCACGGATTACAAGGACCGCTCCAGTTGCATTCTCTTCGGCGACGGGGCCGGCGCGGTGGTGATTTCGCGCAGCACCGATCCCAAGCGAGGGTGGCTTTACGGTTCCCTGCATGCTGATGGAAGCGGTGCGGATGCGATCAAGTGCATTCCCGGCAGCCGCCATCCGCTGACGATTGAGATGCTCACCGAGCGGCAACAGTTCATGCAGATCAAAGGCCGCGAAGTTTACAAATTCGCGGTGACGAAATTCGAGGAGCTGATTCAGGAAGCGATGCGCGCCTGTGAATTGACCAACGACCAGGTGAAGCTGATCGTTCCGCATCAGGTGAATCAGCGAATCATCGACTCAGCGATGGAGAAGCTCGGCCTTCCACCTGAAAAAGCATTCGTGAACATCGACCGATACGGGAACACATCGGCGGCGTCGATTCCGATCGCGCTCGATGAGGCCGTTCGCGCCGGCAAGCTGCAACAAGGCGATGCGGTGATCTTCGTCGCCTTCGGCGGCGGTCTCACGTGGGCCAACGCCGTGGTTCGAATTTAAGATGCATTCCAGCCTGTACATTCTCTGTCCGGGTCAGGGGGCGCAGACCATCGGCATGGGCAAGTCGATCGCCGAAACGCCGGCCGCCAAAAAACTTTATGAAGATGCCAACCGAATTCTCGGATTCGATCTGATGTCGATTTGTTTCAATGGTCCGGAAGATCGGCTGAATCAAACCGACATCAGCCAGCCGGCGCTGTTCGTCGTCGGTGTCGCCAGTTTCCGCAGCGCCGTGGAAAGCGGAAAATTCGACGAGGCGGCGGTGACGAGCTACGCGGGCTTGAGTCTCGGTGAATATACCGCCTTGCATCTGGCCGGCGTTTTCGATTTCGAAGCGGGCCTGCGCTTGGTGCAGGCGCGCGGAAAATATATGCAGGAGGCGGCGATTGCGACGCCCAGCGGAATGGTCGCTCTGGTCGGCGCGGATGAATCCGTGGCGCGCGATCTCTGCGAAAAAGCCGCCGGGGGCGACGTGCTGACGCCGGCCAATTACAATGCTCCGGGCCAGATTGTTGTCAGCGGTTCCAAGGCGGCGTGCGAGCGAGCCGTGGCGATGGCCGAAACATTTGGCGTCCGCACGACGCCGCTCAAAGTTGCCGGCGCGTTTCACAGCCCGCTGATGCAGCCGGCGGCGGAAAAAATGGAAGCGGAGTTGGATCGCGTGAATTTTGATCCGCCGCGGCGAAATGTTTACTCCAACGTCACCGCAGCGCCGCATGATGCGGGGCCGTCCATCAAGGACCTGCTGGTGCGGCAGATCGTCAGTCCGGTACGATGGGAGCAGACGATGCAGTCGCTGGCGGCGGATGTCGAGGCGAAATTCATCGAGCTTTCGCCCGGCCGCACGCTGGCGGGATTGGCCAGGAGGATCAACCGTCGGTTGGCGATCGAAAGCCTCGGGTAGGAGATGCCCATGATGGAAAAACGGGTAGCGCTGGTGACTGGCGGATCGCGCGGGATCGGCGCGGCGATCGTACAACGATTGGCCGCGGATGGATTTCATGTGCTGGCGATGGCGCGAAATGCGGAAAAATTGCAGGAGGTCTGCTCGCGAGTTTCTGCCGAGGGTGGGTCGGCCGAACCAGTCATTTGCGACATTGCGGATTCCAAGGCGCTGGGCGCGGCCATCGAGCAGGCCATCGAGCGGCTCGGCCGGATGGATGTCCTGGTGAACAACGCCGGGATCACCAAGGATGGTTTGATCATGCGGATGGACGATGAGGATTTCGATTCAGTCATCAACACGAATCTCAAAAGCGCATTCGTCGCCATTCGCGCCTGTGCGCGGCCGATGATGCGGGCCAAGGGCGGCAAGATTATCAACATCAGCTCGGTGTCCGGGGTCGCGGGAAATGCCGGGCAAGCGAATTATGCCGCAAGCAAGGCGGGGCTGGTGGGGTTGAGCAAATCCGTTGCCAAGGAGTTGGCCGGGAAGAACATTACCTGTAACGTGGTGGCGCCTGGATTTATCACGACGGACATGACCGAAGCTTTGAACGATCAGATCAAGGAAGGCGTGAAGAATTTCATCCCGCTGAAACGATTCGGCGCCCCGCAGGAAGTGGCGGCGGTCGTTTCATTCCTGGCCGGCCCGGATTCCAGCTATATCACCGGGCAGGTGTTGTGTGTCGACGGAGGGATGATTATGTAATTTTCGAGGCGCGCGGCGCATTTTGAAAATGCTGCGCTTACGGCTATAGTTTTCGCACCTTCGGGCCGTTGTGGCCCGGGAACTTTTTGGTCAGGGCAGGTGGATTTTATGGAAGACATTGAGCAGAAGGTCATCGAGATCGTTAGCGAACAGATGGGAGTGGACAAGAGCGAAATCACTCGCGAAACCCACTTCATCAACGATCTGAATGCCGACTCGCTGGATACCGTCGAACTGGTCATGGAATTCGAGGATGAATTCGAGCTGTCCATCCCTGACGAGGAAGCGGAGAAGATTCAGACCGTCGGACAGGCCATTGATTACATCAAGGAGCACACCAGCAAGTGATTGCCGCGCCGTGACGCCGCTCTGTTGGCGGCGACGTGGGCGGGCAATCGTGAGTGGTTCGCCATGAATAAACGCCGGGTGGTGGTGACAGGTTTGGGGGTGGTGACGTCCCTGGGTGAAACCGTGGACGGCATGTGGGAAAATCTATGCGCCGGCAAAAGCGGCATCGGCCCCATCACCCGCTGGGACGCCAGCGCGTTTCCCACCCGCTTCGGCGGCGAATGCACCAATTTCGATCTCACCAAAAACGATTTCTCAAAATTCACCAGCGAACGCCTCCAGCCCAAGCGCATGGATCGCTTTGGACAGTTTGGCGTTGTCGCATCGCTTCATGCCGTGCTCGATTCCGGCATCGACTACAACAAAGAAAATCGCGACCGCTGCGGCGTGCTGATCGGCAGCGGCATTGGGGGAATCGAAACGCTCGAAGAGCAATACAAGGTGCTGGTGTCGCGCGGCGTCGGGCGCGTCACGCCATTCACGGTGCCCCGGCTCATGGTCAATGCGGCCAGTGGAAATGTCTCGATTATCTTCGGCCTGCACGGCCCCAATTCAGCCGTCGCTACGGCTTGCGCCACTGGCGCGAACGCCATCGGCGACGCGGCCCGTCTGATCCAATTCGATTTCGCCGACATCATGATTTCCGGCGGATCGGAAGCGGCGCTGTGCGAACTGGGCATGGGAAGTTTCTGTGCCGCGCGGGCTTTGTCGACTCGCAACGATGATCCGCAACGTGCCAGCCGGCCCTGGGACAAAGATCGCGATGGATTCGTCATGGGCGAAGGCGCCGGCGTGGTGATGCTTGAAGAATACGAGCACGCCAAAAAACGCGGAGCCAAGATTTATTGCGAGTTGATCGGGTATGGCATGACCGCTGATGCATATCACATCACCCAGCCTGACGAAACCGGCCGGGGCGCTCGTCGCGCGATGGACCTGGCGGCATCCGACGCCGGAATCTCGCTGGACCAAGTGGATTACATCAACGCGCACGGCACCAGCACGCCGCTCGGCGATCTGGCTGAAACCCACGCCCTCAAAGCCACCTTCGGAGACCATGCCCGCAAGCTGGCGATCAGCTCCACCAAGAGCCAGCTCGGCCATCTGCTGGGCGCCAGCGGCGGGGTGGAAGCGGTCATCACGGCCATGACCATCGAGCGAAACCTGATTCCCCCCACGATCAACCTCGACAACCCCGATGCCGGCTGCGATCTCGATTACGTCCCCCACAAAGCCCGCGACAAGCGCGTGGGCATCGCCATGAGCAACAGCTTTGGTTTCGGCGGCCACAACGCGTGTTTGCTATTTCGGAAGATGTGAGAATTCGGGTTTCGGGCTTCGGGTATCGGGTTTCGGGAGAGAAGCAAAAGCATTGGATCCCCAACCCGAAACCCCAAACCCGAATCCCGAAACCCGATTCCTTTTCTCGAGTCCTATTGCCAACCCCCGCTTTGGACCGATAATCCTTAAAGCATGCCCGTAATGCACGCGCAGCCTCCCTTGGCGCCGGCGGCTCCATCCGAGTCGGAGTTGTCGCGGATTCTGCGCCTGGAGGTGCCGATCATCGTCAAGCTTGCCGAACGAAAGCTGAATCTCTCCGAAGTGATGCGCCTGGGGACCGGGGCGATTATCGAATTCGTCAAAAGCAGCGAGCAGCCGCTGGAATTGCTGGTGAACAACAAAACCATCGGCGTCGGCGAAACCGTCAAAGTCGGCGAGAATTTTGGCCTGCGAATCACTCAGATCGGCGACATCAAACAAATCGTTGAGGCGCTTGGCGCGGGACGATGAATGGTCTCCGAGCAATGAATGAGACACAGGACAAGTGTCTCTAGGTATCCCGTCGGAAAATGTCTCCTTCTCTTTTACTCTTTTCCCCTAACCCAGCGCAAGAAATGCAGGGACCAATATTTTTAAGATTTATTGCCAAGTAAGAAGAATCTGTGCAGAATAGCTGATTAGAGTGGATTGCAAAGAGCGTTCTTTCTTTGCACTGCCGCGAAACAGAATGATAGTTATTTAGCGGGGGCAACCCGGTGTCGATGTCGATGCACGTAATCCTCGATCGCGTGCCCAGTGCCGCGAACTGGCAAGCGGCGATCACGGCGGCCGGGTTCAATCTTGCTCTCGATCCAAGCCTCAACACCTACACCAATACCGGCTATCTTCCCGTGCGTTTCGACGACATTGACAGTGGCTTTGAGTTCGATGTTGCCTCTGTGCCCGATAGCGCGCCAACTTTCTTGCCGTTCCTCAAGCTGAACGACACTCCCAAGTTGTCGGCGAATTTCACTTGGGGCGGTGACATTCTCGAAATGTGCTGCGCATTCGCAGCTGCTTCGGCGTTGGCGAAGCTCTCCGGAGGCATATTATTTCAATCCGAGGATGGCACTCAGTATTCCGGTGACGAAGCCATCAAAGCAGCCAAAGCAGAAATTGTTGCTGCTGATGGAATGTATTGAAGCACCACGGCCCGCTGAATAACCAGCCAATGCTGTGGACGGCCCCCCCGGTCGCGTCGAAAGTTGTTTTTGGTATAGTGCTCCTCGGCGCGTCGCGTTGGCCGCTAGAGGGGAAAAGGGGATAAGCACATTTACATATCCTTTTGTACAATGTCCCCGGCGCGTCGCGTGATCGGTCCGTGTCCAGTCGTGGACGGCCCGCATCTGGTGTACCCCGACTCCATCGGTTGGGCGGCATAAGCAAGGGAATTTCCGGAAAGTTAGTGGGGAGATGCCCATGACGTGCTTCAATTTAATCGCTCCTTGATCATCTAACGGAGACATTCATGTCGCAAAAGAAAAGTGTGCTTATCATCGGCATTGACCCAACACTGATTGATTTTTCAAAACCCGGCTATGCTCCGGGCATGACCACGGAAAAGGTACTGGCTGGGCTCAAGTCCTCCGAAGACGAATTAAATCGTCTTGGCTACATCGCGCAAACATGTCTAACCGACTTTGGGGAAACGGCCGAGGCCGTCGTTAAAAGTCAACTCAAGGAAAATCGGTACGATTGCGTCCTCATAGGAGCTGGCGTGAGAATCAACCCCAGCAACTTTCTTCTGTTTGAGAAGTTAGTCAACATTGTGCATGAATATGCGCCCCAAGCTAAACTCTGTTTCAATCAATTGCCGAGCGATACGGCCGAGGCGATCAAGCGCTGGTTGTAGGAAGTAGATTTAAGGGTGCAGATTGATGGGGCTCGGGAAAGAAACGAAGCCCTCTATTATGTGGCCAAAGCGGAAAGGATTGGCCGGAAAAACGGGCGATCTGAAAGTTGGGGCCGATCCAAGTGCTATTGGACGACAGGGTTGCTTGCCGAGAAATATTTTTGAAAAGAAGCAGCGAATCTGCACTGGATTGCGGGAGGCCCGGTAAAGCCTGCGCGCGGGGCTTGGCATTTGTCCCCTCGCCCTGTACCCAGGGAGAGGGTTAGGGTGAGGGTTCTTTAGTTGTTGGTAAAATCCGGCCTAATTTACATTCGACCATCACCCCTGCCCTCTCCCTGAGTACATGGAGAGGGGGAACGATTCACAGATGTATCACGGAAACAACCCCTTCATCGCGCACGCCTTGGCCACGCGGCTTATCGCAATCGTGTACGCAGCGGTGCGATAATCACAATCCGCTTCATCGGCCTTGGCGTTTACCGCGGCGAAGGCCTGCTCCATGATCTTCTGCAATTCATCCTGCACCTGTTTCGCCGACCAGAAAAAATTCTGCAATCCCTGAACCCATTCGAAATAGCTGACCGTGACTCCGCCGGCGTTGGCGAGAATGTCCGGCAGGATCGTCACGCCGTTATCGCCGAGAATGGCATCCGCCTCGGGCGTGGTCGGGCCATTGGCGCCTTCGACCACAATCCGCGCTTTGACATGCGGGGCGATTTCGCCGGTCAATGTGTTCTCGGTGGCCGCGGGGATCAGAATGTCGCAGTCGCAGGTGAGCAATTCCTCGTTGGAGATGGGCTCAGCGTTGGGAAAGTCGATCAGGTCACCGCGCTCGCGGTAGTATAATCCCGCGGCCTCCACGTCGATTCCCATGTCGTTGTGAATTCCGCCCTTTCGCTCGCCGATGGCGATGATGTTGGCCCCGCGTTCGTCGAGAAGGCGCGCGGCGTGGTAGCCGACATTCCCAAATCCCTGCACGGCAATGCGCGCGTTCTCCAGAGATTTTTGCTGTGTGGCAAGAAACGCGCGCAGCACATTCATCACCCCACGGCCGGTCGCCTCCTCGCGTCCCACCGATCCGCCGAGGCTCACGGGTTTTCCGGTGACAACGCCTAATTCCTGATGTCCAACCATCATGCTGTAAGTGTCCAGCACCCAGGACATCACCTGCGCATCGGTCCCCGCATCGGGCGCGGGAATGTCCTGAACCGGGCCGATGATGGGCATGATTTCGCTGACATATCGACGGGTGAGACGTTCCTTTTCTCCGATGGATAAAGCGCGCGGGTTGCACACCACGCCTCCCTTGGCTCCGCCATACGGAAGATCCACCAATGCATTTTTCCAGGTCTGAAGCATCGCCAGCGCCATGACTTCGTCGCGTTCGACGGAAACATCGAAACGAATTCCCCCTTTGAACGGCCCGCGCGCGTTGTTGTGTTGGACGCGGTATCCCGTGAACACCTGGATATGCCCATCATCCATGCGCACCGGGCACGAAACCGCCAGCACGCGCTTGGGCGATGCCAGCACCTCGCGCCAGATGGGGTCGAGGTTCATCGTTTTGTAAACACGGTCGAAATATTCATGCGCGTTCTGCCAGAATCTCGAATGCGTGTCCGGTTGAGCGCGAAGGAGGTCGGTGGTTGCGGTCATATGTAATATTGTAGCAGCGCCGCGGCGTCTCGCCCGCATTCACCGCGATTGTTTGCGAATGGTCATGTCAAAATTCTTCACCATCGACCGGTACATTGACCAGATGCCCATCGAGTATGCCCCCAATGCGATCAGGCAGAGAAAAAATGCGACCCACCTCGCGCCCGTGGGATCGGCGGAGTTGGGATACATGCCGATGTTGAAGGCCTGGGCGGCGTAGTTTGTTGGATCGATCAGGATTGCCAGCAGAGTGAACGGGCTGAAGACGCCGATAGCCACGCCGATCTCGCCGTTGACGCTGCCGGTTTGGTTCAAGATTCCATATCCGCACCAACCCAGCGCGGCGCACGCACCGACCACGATGCCCACCGTGCTCATCACTGCGCGCACCGTCGTTCGACATCGCAATGACATCTGCATTCCCAAAATCGCGGCGAACGAACTGACGATGATCACCATCGCCGGAATCAAAATTAGCGCCTCGGGAAACACGATCCAGGGGAAATTGTTCTCTCCTCTGGCCAACCAGCGAAACAGATCGTGCGCGATGAACAAAAAGCAACTGATCACCGGCACTGCCACCAGTGGCAGCACGAAACTCACAAGACCGCGGAGTTTTCCCCAGATGTAATACCGGCTGGTAATTGGCGTGCTGAGCAAGAGGTCGAGCGTGCCGTCCTCTTTTTCTCGCGTCACCGTGCTGGCCGCCGCGTTGGAGATGATCAGCAGGATCACCGAAAATTCAACAATCGTCAGGCCGAGCAGCCACGTCTGGGCATCGGCGGAACTCAGCTCGCGCGGATAATCCGCCAGCGTGATCGTCGCCAGTTGTCGCTGGGCATCCTTGGTGTAATCCTTCACCTCGTATTTTCCATCCGGATTCGTGATGAAGGTTTGCGGCTCGTCAACATCGCCGTATTTGATGCTCAAATTGGAGCCGAGATGCACGGATTCCTGCGTGTCGCCGTCGATGAAGAGAGAATTTTGTGTCGGATCGTAGCTGGATGCATTGATGAAATGGGCCGGCGTGATCTCCGTGCTGTGCATGACGAGCAGAATCACAGCGCCGATGATGCCGAGCAAAATGAAACCGTAGCGCAGAATCGACGCCCGCGCCGCGGATGCCTTGGTGCGCGCCTCGCGCCATGCGATGGGATTGTGCCAGACAACCCGCGGCTTGCGGGTGCGATCGCCCTTGCTCACATGCAATTTTTCCAGCACCCAATTCTGAATCGTCGTACTCGACTGTGCCATTGTCCGCAGCAGCACGATGGATGGCAGGATCATCGCGATGCTCAGGAAAAACATCAGCGAAAAATAAAATGTCGCCGGGCTCGTCCACATCCAATCGATCGGCCAGGTCTGATACTGGCTGGGCAAATCGCCGGGCAGCGGGGGCGTGTAGCTTTTGTCGTGGAAAATCGCCTGCAATGCCAGAAACGGATTCAGCGGCGTGAGCCAGCTTGTCTGCGTCATCGTCGCGGTCCCGGATGCATCGGTGTAACTGATGTGCGTGAAATCCATCCGATCCAGGAAGAATCCGCCGACGAGATAGATCACGATAAACAGATAAAAGCTGAAAATCGTCCGCCGCGTGCCGACCTTAAAGGTGGCGATGCTCATGGCCATCGCGCCGGTGACGAGCGCGGTGCTGGCGGCGATGAGAAAACTGTAGATGATGCTGCGAATTGCCACGCCGCCGAAAATCTGCGTCACGCTGAAAATGGGGATCCCGCTGATGAGCAGCGCCACCACGAAAAACACGCGGCTGAGCAGCGATCCGAGAACGATCTGGCCATTCGTGAGTGGCGTGGAAAGCAGAATGTCGTAGGTTTGGCTGTCTTTCTCTTGGGTAATTGCCCCGGCCGTGAAGATCGGCGAGAGCAGCGCGACGAGCCCCAATTGCAGATACGACATGTTCTGAAAGAGACTGACGGATGCCTTCGACAACGCCGCGATGTCGCTCGTCGTTGTTTGAACCGCCACCTGCCAGATCACCAGGATGACCAGCAGCCCCAAGTAACCACAGCGCACAAACAGATCGCGTTTTTTCTTCCCACCCGCTTCCACCACCCGCCGCAGAATCGGGTTCCCGGGAATGAGTCGCCAGAAATAGTCGGCAATGCCAAGCATGGGATCGATCGCAGCTACTGCACCATTCCCTTTGTCAGCCGCATGAACGCGGTTTCCAGATTGACTTCTTCTTCACGCAGCAGATTCAGTTGGAAGCCGTTGGAAATAAGCTGTTGAGCGATGAATCCATAATCCGTCACACCATTTCTCAGCGCGACTTGCAAAAATCCGTTATTGGCGGTGACGGATTCGACGCTGGGATGCTGGGCAAGCAATGCCCCGGCCTGCTCCGGCCCGCGCGCCACGCCGACATGCAAAATCGTCCCCGCCCGCGCCCTCCGAACGATATCCGCAACAGGTCCGCTGTAGAGCAGTTCGCCCTGTTCAATGATCCCCACCGTGTTGCACAGATCCGCCAATTCCGGAAGGATGTGCGAGGAAATCACAATTGTTTTCCCCATCCGGCGAAGCTCCTTGAGCAACTCTCGCATTTCAATTCGAGCGCGCGGATCGAGATTTCCCGCCGGCTCATCGAGCAGCAACACTTTCGGATCATGCACCAGCACGCGCGCGATCGACAACCGCTGCTTCATCCCGCGCGAAAGCCCATCCACCAGCGAATCCTTTTTATATCCCAGGTCCGTCAACTCCAGCACATCGTTGACAATCTTCGTCCGCTGGGCCCCATTGATGTTGTACGCGGCGGCGAAGAATTCCAGATACTCCTGCACGCACATGTCTTCGTATGCTCCGAAATAATCCGGCACAAAGCCGATCAAAGGCCGAATCGAGCGCGACTGGTATCCCACCACGTAATCACACACCCGCGCTTCGCCCCAGGTGGGTTGCAGAAGAGTCGCCAGGATTTTGATTGTGGTTGTTTTGCCCGCGCCATTGGGACCGATGAATCCGAAGCAATCTCCTTCGTTGATCTCCAGATTCAGATTGGGCTGATTGTCCACTGCCTTGCGGTCCAAGGGAAGAACGAACTGGAAGATCGTTTTTCCGCTCCCCGTGACCGGAGAATCCGAGACGGTCAACGGGATCGGCAGGGGAGTGGAATCGACATCGTCGCCGTTGGCGGCCGTGGCCATGATCGCCAGTTCACCCGCGTTGATCGGCCCGGAAAAATCCAGTGAACGTCCGCTGCGGTGGAACAAATCTTTCCGGTCCGCATACGCCGGGTCCTTCGGCCACGGCGGAACGCGATCGAAGATGAAAAGCAGCGGTAACGCCTTGCGCATATCATCCTTAAAGTCATCGCGCTGAACCTGCCAGATGAAATTCCAAGCCGCCACGTTTCCGAAAGCAGGCTTGTCCCCCTCGGGCGCCTGGCCGTTTTTGTCATCGATGAATTGATTCGCATTGGCCATCAGATCGGCGAGATTCAGATTGGTGTCCTTCGCCCAGTTGGGATAATAAACCAGCCAGGTATTGTCCTTGGAACTGGGATCATCCGACGCCGCCAATTGCGGTTCCTGGAATGCAAAATAAATGTCCTTCAAATCGTATCCGGTGTGATTCACGACCGAACCGGCGAGATATCCGTGATTTCCCGGCGGGACGAGTTGCAGCGGCGCGCCGGCGGGTTCGATTTTCCCCGGCGGCGCGCCGATCCAATGCGCCTGAAATTTCTTGGAGCTGCTGTGATACCGCACCGTAATGGCCGGCTCGTCGCTCAGCGATGTATCGCGCACGGGCACGTCATATTCCTCGTAAGATGGCACGATGTTGTCGTTGTTCACATACTCGGGATGGATGCCAAAGGGAACGATGTAACTGACTTGCCGAGCGGCCGTGCCGGGCAGCGCGATGGTCTCCGCGCCATCCTGCGGAATGTAAAGCCCAAATCGGCTGTCAACCACCGCGTTCTCTTCCCCGGCGGCGTAGCGGACAAGGCTCAGATGCTTTAATTCCGGCGGCCCGCGAACCACGAGCATCACCAGGATCACCGTCAATCCCGTCGCCACCAACGCTGAAAGGCCGTAGTAAAACCAACTGAGATGGGCGCGCTTGCGGGAGAGGAGATAAAAATAAACGCCCGGGCCGGCGACAATGAAATATGCGGCGAAGAAGAGCAGGGCGATGGAAATCAGCGCGGCTGCCCGGCTGGAAAGATCCATTCCACCCATCAGACTCGCGCCGGCGTCCAGTGCCGTCCCGGTATCCCATGGGTCGTCGTTTGTGGGCGGCTCGTATTTTTCCGCCACGTTGGTCGGATCGTTCCAGCCGAAGACGCGCGTCCAGATGTATCGCCAGTTGCTGGGCGTTTTGGCGGTGAGAGCCGGATCGCCCAAATCCATCGCGACCCAAGTCACCGATCCTAATCCCACACCGCGCCTTGCTAACCAAGGGGTTGGACTTGCGCCGGCTTCGGGCCAGGTCATCCATTCATCGACTTTGCTGCCGGGAATTGCAGGCACCCGCGCGATTTTGAATGTTCCCAATTTTTCCGGCCAACTCTGCCTGGCTCCATCGGCCGATTCGATGATTCGCCTCGGGACGGACAAATCCGATGAATCCACCATCGGAATCGTCCACTCCCCGCCGAGCAATCCACCCACCGGCATCATGTCCATGTCGGCGAATGGCTTAATCTTGTTCGCCTCGGGCGGCTGGCAAATCACCAACTGCCCGCCTTGATGCACCCATTGCTGAATCGCTTCAAGTGTCTGCGCACGGGTTCCGGAAAGAAGCGTGCGCGCATCCGCATCCATCCAGACGATCGCGTCCACCGCCTCGAATCCGATCACGTTGTTGGGCAAATCGGTTGGCGTCACGGCAACAGGATCGACATCCTGCAGCACGCCGCGCTGGACCGAATAATCCGGAAACATCGGGCGATCCATTCCATCGCTTACCAGCAGCACCAGCCGTCGGCTGCGCTGGCCGGAGTTTGGAGAGTTCGCGGGATCGACGCTGAGAATGGAACTCGTGAGCGGCAGGGCGACGGGGTGTTTGCCGTCTTTGTCGGTGAGAAAAACTTTCAGCGATGCCGCCAGTTGCTGCAAACTCGATCCGAGCATCGCCGCATCCGGCAATCCGCCATCCGTGGGTTGTGGCCGGAAATAGACCCAGAAATTTTCCGTGGAGGAGGGTTTGCCTTCGACGGTGCCACCGAGGGTTTCCAATTGCGTGTAATGGACGCGATCCCGGTCGAGGTCTTCCTGCACGACCTGGATTTGGAAGAGCCCGGATTGCTCGCTCTGATTGGAGAGTTGGACAAGCATGGGCGTCCAGCAATCGGGGCGGTAATGATTGTTGAACCCGATTTCCAGAATCTGCCCCTGCGCTTGCCCCCAAGCCGCGGTTGGAAGTAGGAAGAGTAAAAGCCCCGCCCAGGAAAGCCGCATCACGATAGAAAATGTATGCGGGGTAAGGGGGATGGTCAATTAAAAAGGACAGATGCGCTTGCGATGGCCAGGGTTGTCGGGATTTGGCATTTCTCCCTCGCCCGGTATTCCGGGAGAGGGGACCAGAGCATTGGGCAATCACTTATGCCCCTTGGGCCGCTGTTTGCCGAGGTATTTTTTGGTTATGGCGGCAGCGAGGTCGACATTGTTGATGTTGGCCAGCGTGCAGAGCCAGGCGATGACATCGGCGAATTCCTCTTCGAGATTATCACGATCATCGCCGTTGAGGGCGGTGGCGAGCTCGCCGATTTCTTCCATGAGCCATAGAAACGTCTTGGGCGTTCCGCGCCGGCGGTCCACCTTTTCATAGCGATCGAAAATGTGCTTTTGGAATGCGGATATCGTGAGGGATTTGGGTGGCATAATTTCACTGCCTCGAATACTGATTGACCCGGCTGGAAAGAAAAAGGGGACATCACTGATTATTAATCAGTGATGTCCCCTTTTCTCCTCTTCATTGGCTCGGCTGGGTTTCGGCGGCGTCGCGCAAGGCGTTGAGTTCGTCGATGATTCGTTTCTCTCGCGCCAATCCATCGGGATTGGTGCCCATCCTTTGGTAAATGTCGGCGAGCAGTTCGTGGGCGCCGATGTCGTAGGGATTGATGTATGCGGCCTTGAGCGCGCGTTGGGAGGCCAGGTCGAGTTTGCCAAGGTCGCGGTAAAGCCGGGCGGCGGCTTTGGCGTAGCGATTGTCGTTCAGTTCCACAGCCGCGAGGATGTCGAGTTGTTCGACCGCTTTTTCAGGCTGATTGACCGATGGATCCATGTACAACCCGGCCAACCGCTGATGCGGCAGCACGTCCATCGGCCGGATTTTGGCGATGTCCTGGAAGACCGGGACCGCCTTGGCGTATTCCTTGCGTTTGATCAGGTCTTCGCCGTCGTCGCGCAGGGTTTCGTATTCCATACTGGTGGCATCATCGTATCCCCAGGTGGCCACCTGCTTTTCGCACCACGCCTGGAATTCATCGAAGAACTGGGATTGCGTTCGATTCAGCGCATTGACGAACATTTCATCCTGGCTGTGGCCGATGCGGCATTCATCGAGCATTTTGAGGATTGCCGCGTGGCCGTATTGTTCTTCTATGTATTGGCAAATCCAATAGGACTGGGCGTAGGCAAGCTGGCGATCGATCGGTTTTCGTGGCCGGATGAATGCCCAGGTCAGCGCGTCCATCTGGAAAAGTTTGTGATTGGTGACCGCATCGTACAGCATGGGCACCCACTCCCATCGCAGCGGCGAATGCTCCTGCTGGACTGCCAGACCCTCGGTGAACCAGTGGGTGATGCGATTGTCGGTGGCGCCGAGGGTGACGGTGTGCGTGAATTCATGATGGAGCACCTGGCTCCAATTAAATGTTCCCATCGTCTCCGGTCCCGCGCGGGGGGCGACCAGCGCGATGATCCGGCCGGTGCTGGCTCCGACGGTGGCGATCCATGGCGCGCCGGTGGTTCGCACGGAAAATTCATCGTGTGTGGGAAAGACTTCGATGAGCGTTTTCACCTTTGGCTCGTAATTGAAAGTCGAGCAAACCTGCGGATAAATCGACTCGAGATAGTCGCTGAAATATTCCGGAACCACCGGGTCCTGGGAGGCGTCGTAGATGACGATGAAATGCGCGGACTCCTTCCGCGCGAACTTGGCCATGGTGTCCAGCAGGCGAAGGTAATTGGTGGTGCGGACGTTGTAGGGATCGATGACATGGGCGGCTTCGAGGACGGTGCGAGCCTGATCCTCATCTCCGCTCTGGGTGTAGAGGAGTCCCAAGCCGTTGCGGGCTTCGGACCACCACGGCGCACGTTGGACGGCGATCTGATACGTCGCGGCTGAGCGTGGATATTGCCGCATGGCCGCGAGTTGATCGGCCACCTCTTCGTAGGCAAGGGCATTGTTGGGGACGAGGGTATCGACTTGTTTGAGAATCGCCGTGGTCTGATCGTCCTTGAGCAGCAGGGCGTCATCGCCGGCCATGAGTCCAAGAGCTTCAACATTATTCGGCTGGCGATCCAGCACGCGCTGCAGCGCCGGCAGCGCGAGTTTGGGCACCCGCTGCTGCATGTAGTTCCGCGCTTCCAGCAAATCCGCCTCGATGGAATCGGGATTTACATCGCGAATTTCCAGAACAGCGTGATCAGCAGTGTCGAAATCGAAATTGTCAATCGCGATCTTCCCCACCAGCGCCCAGGCGCTGACATCATGCGGATTGGCATCGAGCGCGGATTGCAGCTCATCCAGAGATTGATCCGGATCATCGTGCAGTAGGAAATAATTCGCGGCCGCCACGTGGGCCGGCCAATAGGCGCTGTCGATCAGATCATAGGAGCGGACGAACATGTTGAGCACGGTGTCGTGCAATCGGCTGTCGGTCTGATAGGCCATGGTGAGCGTGGCCCAGCGATCGACCGCCCGGCCGATGTAGGTGACGGCCTCTGCATCGTTGAACGAATCCGCGTTGGTCTGCCATTGCTGGAGATAGTTATGCGGCTCGGTAACGAACCATTGATACGCTGCCAGCGCCCCCTGCAAGTCGCCGACTTCTTCACTGTATGACCCCAGGAAAAATCGGGCGGCCACGGAATCCGGTTGGTAGGAAATGATTTTCTGGAGCAGGTCGATGGCCGAATGGGTGTCGCCCTGGGCATCCAGAATCCGCGCGTGGAGAACTTGCAGAGTCGGATCGTCGGCAACGGCTGGATCGCTCAGGGCCGTGATCGCGGCGGGATACCGGCCGAGTTCAAAATCGCATTCGGACCTGACTTGTGCGATCTCCGTCGAGTCCCCGCGCTTGACCGATTCCAGCGTCACCAGCGCCCGGCGATACTGCCCGGCCCAGGCCTGTGTGCGGGCTTGTTCCAGCAAATTATTCTTGTCGTAATCCGCGTAATCAGGCTCGGGATTATCCTCGGGAAGCAAAGGCTTGATCCATTTGTCGGGGATGATCCGCTGATCGTAATCGCCGGCACGCGCCGGGCGCGCGAAGATAGACGTGCAAAAAAACGCCAACAGAAAAACCAACACGCTTCGGAGTTTCATTCTCGGCTCGCGGCTATTATACATGGAAACAGGACAGAACCATGAATTCGATTTCATCGCTTATTGGCAACACCGCGGCATTTCCGATTCTCAAGGACTGGGTCTTTTTTAATCACGCCGCGGTGACGCCGTTGCCTCACGTGTCGGCCGAGGCGTTTCGCACCTATGCAACGCAGGTGGAGAATGCCGCGTATCTCAATGCTGGCTGGCACGACAACGTCGAGAAATTGCGGCAAGAATCCGCGGCATTTCTCCATTGCCACCGCG
This sequence comes from Tepidisphaeraceae bacterium, assembly GCA_049515255.1. Lineage (GTDB taxonomy): Bacteria > Planctomycetota > Phycisphaerae > Tepidisphaerales > Tepidisphaeraceae > JBEKUH01. Next base: position 18,300 of record JBEKUH010000045.1, read on the forward strand.
ACGAGATCGCTTTCGTGAAAAACACCAGCGAGGGGCTGTGCACCGTGGCCAAGGGCATCGAATGGCATGAGGAGGATCGCGTCGTAACAACAAACGTCGAATACCCCGCCAACATGTACCCCTGGATGGACGTCGCGCGAAGACATGGGGTGAAACTTGTGACCGTGGCAGAGGAAGACGGCCCGGACGGCACTCGGCAAATTCCGATCGAGAAAATATTTGAAGCCGCCTCCGTTCCTAAAACGCGCTTGATCACGCTCTCCCACGTCGAATTCGCCAGCGGGCAGCGGCACGATCTTTTTGCGATTGGCCGGTTCTGCCGCGAACGGCAAATCCTTTTCTGCGTCGATGGAATTCAATCTCTTGGGGCAATTCCGGTGGATGTGAAGGCGATGAACATCGACTTCCTCTCGGCCGACGGACACAAGTGGCTGCTCGGCCCCGAGGCGGCGGGGATTTTCTATTGCCGGCGGGAATTGCTCGATCAGGTCCAGCCTCTCACGGTTGGCTGGATGAACTTCGTCAATGCGCGGAATTTCTTGCAATACGATTTCACCCTTCGGCCGGATGCGGGGCGTTTCGAGAGCGGCAGCGGCAACACTCCCGGCTTGCTGGCGCTGCGCGAATCGATCCGATTGATTAGCGAGGCCGGGATCGAGCGCGTCAGCCAGCGGATCAAAATACTGACGGATTTACTAATCGATGGTTTGACGAAAAAGGGATATCGAATCGCCAGCCCGCGCGAAGGAACGCAGTGGAGTGGGATCGTGAGCTTCAGTTCCCCAAAGCAGAATCAGGAAGAGATCCACCGCTCACTGCACGCCGATCATCGAATAGAGATCGCGCTGCGCGAGAAGCGGCTGCGTTGCTCGCCGCACTTTTACAATACTGAGGAACAGATCGAGAAACTGGTGGATTTGCTGCCGAAGAATTGACTACGCGGATTCCACTTGGACGCGTTCACATGCTGTGATTCAGGGAGGTCCAGCGTGCCACGACTTTGGTGCCGACGGCGCCGATGACGCCAATCGCCGCGACCACGATAAGCCCGGCAATCAGAGCATATTCCAGAACTTCGCCTCCGTCCTCGTTGGACAGGAGCTTCTTGAACCCGTTGAAAAGCTTAGAAAGCATCTTGTTCATTGCCTCTTCTTAAATTTGGCCGTGCATTGATATATCGGCTCAAAACATTCATTTGTTAAGCCGATCTAAAGTGGAACATATAATAAAATCAGCGGAATTCACGGCAGAAAAGAAGCATTCGCTCTTTGGATTCAGTCGCTCGCTGAACCGATCCGCTTCAAAATCGGCTTCGCCCACAGTGACAAATTGCAAGTCTATTGCGTCGCGCGCCGATTTTTCAGGCACGTTTTTGGAGGACTCGAAAATCCACGCTCTATCAGCGAGATTATCGCGCAAAAATGCCGCGGCCAGTATCGGACCCGGTTCCACCATGACATGGGTGACATTTCGTCCGCCCAAATCGTTCAAAACCTGCGCTAGTGAAACATGACCATGCGCATCCGTCACAACCGGCACAACCTCCACACCCCGCATATCCAACAATCGCGGATTGACCGCCGTGTGGCTGCAATAAATCAGCACCGGAAATTCTTCCGCGCTACGAAGAATGCGGGACTCGAGCGGAATTCGCAGATGCGTGTCGAGAATCACCCGCAACGGATTTTTCAGCGCCGGGACATCTCGGACCGTGAGCAGCGGATCGTCCGCCAGCACCGTGTTGATCCCCACCATAATCGCATCCATCAGCCCGCGCAGGCGATGCATTGCCGACAGGCTGGCGCGGTTGCTGATGATCAAACGCTCGCCGCCGATGGTTGCGACTTTCCCATTGGCCGATTGCGCCCATTTCAACGTGACATAGGGGCGGCGCTGTTCGATGTGCTTGAAAAAAGTCGCGTCGAGCTGTTTTGCTTCATCGCCAAGAATGTTTTCATCGACGGCGATCCCCGCCGCGCGCAGGGCATCGATTCCCCGGCCGCTGACCAGCGGATTCGGATCCCGGCAGCCAACGACAACGCGCGCGATCTTCGCCGCTATCAACCGCGGGACACATGGCGGCGTGCGCTTGCTGAGATGGCAACAGGGTTCCAGATTCACATACGCCGTCGCGCCGGCCGGATCTGATGTGCAATTCTGCAGCGCGATTGGCTCAGCATGTGGACCGCCCGGCTGCTGATGAAAACCCTCGCCGATCGCGACCCCATTTTGCACGATGACGCACCCAACCATCGGGTTGGGCTCGACCGTCCCCCGCCCCTGCCGGGCCAGTTCCAGCGCCCGACGCATGAAGCCGATGTCCATCTCACGATCCATCTTTGCCTCGGTGCGTTTCGTGCGTCGGCAAAAGACTGTGGATCACCATGAGCCCCACGCCGACGCACAGCAGGCTATCGGCGATATTAAAAACCCACGGAAATAAATGTGGCCAGCGCGGTAGGGCGTGGATCATGTCCCGCACATATCCAAAGCGGAGCCGGTCGTACATATTCCCTATCACGCCGGCCAGCAACATGCCCAGCAAAATCTGATACCCATGTTTTCGCCCGCTGGTGGCAAAGAGAAAAATCAGAAATGCGATGGCGGCTACGGAAACAATCAGAAACAAAACCTGCTGCCCCTGCCCCAGCCCAAAGACCGCTCCTTGACCCACAAATCCAGCGCGATGCCCCCGGCGGCGGTGAAGCCGAAACAGATTAGCGACAACGGAGAGCGGAAAGGGGAAGGCATAAATGTTGCATTTATCCCCTCGCCCTGTACTCAGGGAGAGGGCTAGGGTGAGGGGTCTTTTCGTGCGGCAAAAAAGCCGACCCATTGCAAACTCGGCCCTCACCCCAACCCTCTCCCTGAGTACAGGGCGAGGGGGAAAGGCGGAAAATCCACTCGCCTTCCGCGCCGCCGACAACTTACCGCAGTCGCCGCTCCAATTTTCTTGCATACTCAATGGAGAACCGCGCCCAGGGCTGCGCTTCGAGGCGGGCCTTGCTGATCGGTTTGCCGGTGCCTTCGCAGATGCCGTAGGAACCATTCTGGATTTTCGCCAGCGCATCGTTCAGGTCGCGCAGAAGTTTGCGGTCTTTTTCCATCAGGCCGAGCGTGAATTCCTGTTCGTAATTATCAGTTCCCATGTCGGCCATGTGGATGGGGAGATTGGAAAGATTGCTCCCGCTGCTGCTGCGCAGGGCTTCGCGTTCCATGGAACTCATATCGCCGACGATCTCGCGCCGTTTGGCAAGAATGAGATCGCGATAGAGTTGCAATTCTTTTGGCGAAATGCCCGCCTGATTTTTACGGGGTTTCCCATCGGTCGGCACCGCCGGCATTTGCTGGACAAACTGGGGCACATCAGGGGCAGGCTTTGGCGGCGCGGGCCGTTTTTCCACCAGCACAGGCTTCGGCGGAATTTTTATCGCCTTGACGAGCGGCGCACTCTTCACCGCAATCGTTGCTTCCTTCATGGGCGCAGATTTCGTCGCCGCAGGCGCGACCTTCACTGCTCCGGGGGCATTCTTCACGGCCACCGGCGCGCTCTTTACCGCCACCGGCGCGGTCTTCGCCTTGGGTTTTCCATTGGAAGATTCCGACTTCTTAACCGCCGCCTTTTTGCGAATTGGCTTGGCCACGGGAACCCTTTCGCATACACAAGACCAGAGTTCCTCAACAATAACGGATGTTGACGCTATCTGTCAAGTTGACAGTCCATTCCCCAGGGCTAAAGTGTCGGCCCATCCATGAAGATCAGCCTCCACTGGCTCAGCGATTTTCTCCCATCCGATTCTCCCGGAACGCCGCTCGATGCTTCGCGCGCCGCCGATGCGCTGATGAATGGCGGGTTGCCGGTGGAATCGATTGAATCCCACGACGGCGACACCGTGCTGGATGTCGAAGTGACTAGCAATCGTAGCGATTGCCTGTGCCATGTCGGTGTGGCGCGGGAATTGGCGGCACTGCTGGATCGACCCTTCAAGGATGTTGCGCCGGACGCTGTCGAATCTGCCGAGCCTTTGGCGGATGCTGTGCGGGTTCACATCGATGCGCCCGATCTATGTCCGCATTACACGGCCCGGCTGATTCGTGGGGTGCGGATCAGCCCGTCGCCCGCATGGCTGGCGCGTCGGCTGGAGGCGTTGGGAATACGGCCAATCAACAATGTCGTGGATGTCACCAACTATGTCATGTTCGAGATGGGCCAGCCGCTGCATGCATTTGATTTTGCGCGCGTCGGCGGGGGGCAAATCATCGTGCGGGCCGCGCGCGGCGGAGAAACGATCCTCAGCATCGATGGCCGCAAACGAGAATTGACCGAGGGAATGCTGGTTATCGCCGATGCACAGCGGCCCATCGCGCTGGCGGGTGTGATGGGCGGGCAGGAGAGCGAAGTTTCTGCCGCGACCACGGACATTTTACTAGAATCCGCGCGGTTCGATCCGCTGTCGGTGCGCAAAACGGCCCGGGCATTGGCGATGAAGAGCGATAGTTCGTATCGGTTTGAGCGCGGGATCGATCCGACGCTTCCTCGACGCGCCAGCCTTCGCGCCGCCGAGTTGATTCTGCAAACCGCCGGCGGAACGCTTTTGGCTGGATCGGCCGAAGCGGGTTCCGAGAATTTTCATCCACTGAAGATTTCGCTCCGTCTGGCGCGCGTCCGGCAGATTCTTGGCATCGAGCTGGCGACGGATGAAATCGTGCGTGCGTTCTCCCGCTTGGGACTTGCGCCGATTCCGGCGAAGGATCGCATTGATATCACGGTTCCCAGCCATCGATTGGACATCACTCGAGAGATCGATCTTGTTGAGGAAGCCGTCCGCGTGCTGGGATACGACCGAATTCCCGTCCGGCCGGAGATCGCCATCCGCCTGACGCCTCCGGAGCCGCAATCGCGGACGATCGAGACGATCTGTCAAACGCTAACCGCCGGCGGATATTTCGAGGCTGTGACGTTCAGCTTCATCACTGATTCTCTGAAGTCCGCGTTTGGTGAATCGCATTTGCGCGCCGACCACGCCTCCCGCCGGGCCGATGCCAGCCTGCGGCCGAGCCTCTTGCCGGGACTTCTCGAAGCGGTGGCGCGGAATCAGGCGAATGGTTTGACCGGCGCGCGGCTATTTGAAATCGGCGCGATTTTTTCCGCCACCGACGGCATAGTATCCGAGAAACGAACGGTCGCGTGGCTCGGCGGCGATCTCTCCCACGTTCGCGGAATGGCAGAAGCGGTGCTCCGTCGCCTCGACATCGGTCGGCGGGTGAGCGTCGAGCCGGATCAACGCACTGGCTTTTCCAAGGGAGCGTGTGGGCGAATTTTCTGGGGAGATCAGGTTGTCGGATATCTCGGCAAAATCGAGCGATCCATTGCTGATTCGCTGAGCCTGCGAGATTTGCCCGCCGCGGCGGAGATCGATCTTGAGCCGCTCATTGCCGGTCACCGGCATGTGCCGCAACTCGCGGAACTTCCCAAGTTTCCCGCAGTTCGACGCGATGTGTCCGTCGTCGTGGCCGAAAGCGTGCGGTATGAGAAAGTCGAATCGACCATCCGGCAATTGGATTTGCCTTTCCTGGAAGCGATCGAATTCGTCACCACCTACCGTGGCAAGCCGCTGGAGTTGGGAACCAAGAGCGTGACGATCACGCTGGTCTTCCGCTCGCCCACCGCCACCCTCACCAGCGAGCTTGTCGAAGCCTCGGTCCAGCAGTTCATTGCTGCGTCGAAGGAACGGCTTGGGGCGACGGTGCGGTTGTAGTGCTGGCGATCGGCGGGAAGGTCCGGAAATCGCGGATCTTCCACGTGCCGTTGTCGTTGTCCATCGTGAGGAACACCTGATACTGCTGGGCATTGGTGAACGTGATCTGGCCCTGGATTATTTTTCCTCCGGTCGCACGATCATTCATCGCGAAGAAGAACATCGACTGCTGGACGGTTCCGGTCGATGTGAGTGCATCCGCGAAACTCTGCAGATGATCGCGCGTGACGTTGCTGGTGCATTGACCGGCGGCGGCGTCGAGATTTCCCTGCGTCAAATTATTGATGAACTGATTGGCCACGAGACGTTCAGGCGTGCTGGCCACCCACCAAATGCCAGCGCCGATGCCGCCCGATAATTGGAACAAAAGCCCCAGGATTCCCAGGATCAGGCCGGCCAGTGCCATTCCTCGGCCGCGGACGAACGGATTGCTGGTGGATCGAATTCCGACAATTCCGGTGATGATCGCGATTACCGATGTGACGAACGGGATGCAGCAGACAATGCCGCACACGAGGCTGACAACAGCCGCTCCGCTGGTGCGCGGCGCCTGCGGATAGGGATACCCGGGCCCCGGTGCGCCGAAGCCCGGCGGAGGCGGCCCGTATCCCGGCGGTGGCGGGCCGAATCCAGGCGGTGGCGGCGGGGGATTGAACGGTGGGTTTTGCGACATGGAGCGATTCCTTCCTCGTCGGGATTATTTCAACATGGCGATAGGGATTCCGCAATTTTCTTGATTTCAAAAACTACTCCATGACAACGAATTTCGGCCGAATCTGCTGGCGGACGTAGGTTCTGGTGATGTCCAAGGTGCCGGGCGCCGAATCGCCTTCGTGGTGCATGCGGCCGTGGGTCGCCAGCCAGCGCTGGCCGCGGTCGAAGAATTCGTCAAACTGCGTCGGGGACATCTCGGCGGCAAAGTAAGTGTCGCGCCGGACCGGGATGATCCGGCAGATCGGCTCGCCTTTGGAGATTTTGATTTTCTTTTGCTTCCGATCCAGTTCGATCACCGCATGCCACGGATAACTGGCGGCGTACCAATCGGTTTCCAGCAACGCCGAGACGGCGCGAAACGGCCGTGAAAAATTCGGCACGTCCATCATGAGCAGCAATTCATTCGCATCGGTCTTGAGAAACAGAAATGAACTGAGCTTCACCTGATCGCGGATGTGAGGATAGACATTGTCCGAGATCAGATGCGGCAGCTTCTGCCCTTTTTCCCAAAACCACGCATATTGCTGGCGAAGCGGCTGGCCCGTTGAATTTTCGGCGGCCGCGTAATCGAAATCGCTCTCGATGACGATGTCTTTCTGAACTCGCCAGCCATCGCGTGTCTGGATAAATGTGATGTCGAAATTGGCCAGCAGATCAAACCCAAACGCATTGGCCCCGCGCACTGGCGGGCATTCCTCCGGCCAACCTTTCCCCGCCGGGCGCTTGATGTAAACATCCTTGGCCGCCAGCGGGGCGAACATTTCCTGACGGAACTTGGCGTATTGCAACATGCCGGGATCGTAACCGGATCGGCGGGAAATCCTACTTTCCTATTCCGGCTTCACCTGCTCGACATCAATGCGGTAGACGCTCTGCACATGCCCGGCGCTGCTGTGGACGCCGACGTGCAGAATGCCGGTGACAGCCACATAATCCGGATGCATATCCACCGGCTGATCTCCCAAAACGGTGGCTTGCACCAGATGCTGCACCTTTGGCGGGCCGTTGAAGCAGCAGTTGGTGATCGAATAAACCAGCACGAAATTCCGCACCGATCCCTCGGCGGAATTGGGGTCCCACATCTGCCCAACGAGCTGCACTCGCTTGCCGTCCAGATCGCGGTAAACGACGGGGATTTCGCTATCGGTACCGGCGTCCTGATCCATCTCGAAATCGCTCATCGATTTGAGGTCCACGAGCAGAAGATCGCCCTGGCGCTGAATGCCTCGGTTGATCTTTTGCTGGATGAACAGGGCCATCGGATAGCCGATCACAAACGTGACTGCCGCCAACAGGATGATCCCGCGCCAAGTCCACCGCCGTTTCATAACCGCATGGTCTCCATCAGGTCGCAACGAGATTCGTGGCCACTGGCGTTCGGTAAGCCTTGATCGCCGGTATCAGCCCGGCCAGAACCGCCAGGACGATCACCGCCGCAACATAGGCGGCTTCGTAGAGGTATTCCGTGTAATCATAACCGAGCACCTCGCCATAATGCTCCAGCATGTAAATGGAGCCGGCCCAATTGACCAGGTGACCGGCGATCAGGCCAAGAATGACGCCGAAGATCGCCACGAAACCCGCTTCCAGACAGATGAGAAATAACACCGTGGATCGCGTCGCGCCCAGCGCCCGGAGGATGGCAATCTCCTTCAATCGGGCCGAGACGGAATTATAGATGCTTACCAAAATCCCCACCGCCGCGACAATCGTCACCAATGAGCAGATGAGCAGCAGCAGCATGTTCATGGGTTGAAGAAACGTCGAGAAGAAATCGCGCATCACCTGGGCTGGGTTACACGCCATGACATCGGTGCCGTTGTTCAGATCATATTCCAGATCGGCTTCGGAAACCCCGCCGCGCGAGGTGACGAGAATGGCGGAAATCGCCCAGACATCGGGTGTGAGATTGCTATTGAGATGGATGGTATTGTCGTTGGTGTCGAAATCGTAATTGGCGAAATGCTCGATGCCGTTGGCGTCTGGCGGATGCGGCTGGTCGGAATCATCCAGAGCGGCAAAAGAATCCAGCGGCTCGCCTGCTCGCAAACGGGCTTGAGCAATCAGCGCCGCGCCGTGCGCGGGGATGGTGTAAAAGCTGATCAGTGGAATATAGATCACGCGGTCCATGGCCGTGTGCGTGGGCGCCAGCACGCCGACCACGGTCCATTCCTGTTTGTGAACCTCCGCCGGTTCACCGGGGACGGGGGTGCCGTGCGTGGCCAGGAATGTCGAGCCGATGTCCTTGCCGGTGAGACGGGGGATATCGCTGCCGACAACGGCCTCAAACTTGTTGCTGGCGAAAATTCTGCCCTGTGCGATCTGTGCCCGCAATCCCGGCCGATATTCCATCACTTCATCGTCCGGCAAAGGATTGCCGCGATCATCGTATCCGAAGAGTTTTCCCAGCGTCCCGACGATGCGGTATTGGCCGTTGAGCGTGTCGCCAACGACGGTGGGAACGGCGATCTTCACGTATTTGCTGTAATTGTCCGGCGGCACCGGCATACCTGCGGGGGGCGGCAGCAATCGGGTGTACTGATCGAACGGAATATTCCCCGGGCTCACGTCCATGTGGTAAACGGTATTGAGCACCAGTTGCAGCTTCGATCCCTTCTTGCCGATGATCGCGTCGTATCCGTAATCGCTTTGGCCGAACAAGGATTGGCTCTCGCGGCCCAGGACCATGATGGCCACCGCCAGCGCTACGCCGAGCGTGACCGACAGCGTTGTCAGCCAGGTCGAAAGCGCCCGCTGGCGCATTTGTTTGAAGACAAGTTGAAAGTAATTCATGGTTAACTTCTCAGTTATTGCAACACTGCGCTGGATTGCTTCGTGTGTGCAGTCGATGCCCGATTGATTTCGGTTAGTACCAGCACCCTGGGCAATTGTCGGGCGATATTTAGATCGTGGCTCACCAATATCAGGGAAGATCTCACCTCCACGCATAATTTGCGGATCAAATCCAGCACCTGCTGCGCATTGGCGGAATCCAGTGCGCCAGTGGGCTCGTCAGCCAGCACGACACGCGGACGATTCGCCAACGCCCGCGCCACCGCGACGCGCTGCTGCTGCCCAACCGACAATTTCGCCGGCTTGTAATGCAGCCGATCGCCCAGGCCCACTTCTACCAATAGATTCTCCGCCCATTTTTTGTCGTGCGCCCGACCGGTGAAAGTCATCCCCAGCAGCACATTTTCCAATGCTGTGAAACCGGGCAGAAGATGGTGGGTCTGAAAAATATATCCGATGAACCGACCACGGAACGCATCGCGCTGTGGCTCGGACAATCGGGTGATATCCACGCCGTTGGCGGGTGCATCGTCATCGCCGAAAACCACGTTCCCCGAATCCGGCGCGAGAATTCCGGCGATCATGTGCAGCAGTGTCGTCTTGCCGGAACCGCTGGTTCCGATCAGCGCCACCTGCTCCCCATCGCCGATTCGCAGTTCGCGGATGTCGATCACCGGCACACTGCTTCCGTCCGGGCCAACGTAGGTCTTCTTGAGATTCTGAAGAATTAAAGCCATGAATGCTCCAAAACTAAACGGACAAATTCTGACCGATCAAAAAAAAGAGCAGACAATGCCGATCGATGGCAGTCGGCAACCTTCTGTCCGGGGATCAGCAGAATTGTGGCGGGCCGCGGCAGAGGGGCGACGAACTGGATGGGGAGGAAGCAGGGACCAGATCAACGTGATTCATGCGTGCCGTCGGAATCATCGCCCCAACGATGAAGGCAACATTCGTCTCTGAAATCGCCGGGGTATGCAGCAGATTGCAGATGACGCAGGAAGATGAATCGTGGTGTGGGGCCTGGGGCGGGGTGGACCGGGGCAATGCACCGCTTTTCAGCAGCCGGGCGATCTGCGTTTCCCACATCCGCTGAGACTGGGCTTCATGAACGCGCCCCAGCGCGGCCGGCCCCAGCGCAAAGAAACCGCCCAGCAGAATGACAAGCAGGATTCTCCGCACGATGGAATGATTCTTACCCCGCACCTCGGAGACGTCAACCATATTTGTGGAACCCGCGGCGATGCGATATTCTTCCTATCATCGGGAGAATTCATGTCAGCTGGCGATTGGTATCACGCACACGATGGCGAGCAGCAGGGACCAATGTCATTGGATGCCCTGCGACGGCTAATCGATCAGGGATCGGTTCTGCCGGCCGATCTGGTCTGGTCCCCGGGCATGGCGGATTGGCTGCCGGCATCACAGGTCCCGCAACTTGCCCGACCGGCCATAGCGCCAGCGCCTGTGGCGCCGGTGGTGGGTTATGCGTCATCCACCGCGCCGCCCGCGTCGGTTCTCGGATATCAGGATCACACTGCCGCCGTCTGGCAGGCCGGCTATGCGGGCTTCGGATTACGCCTGGCGGCATATATCATCGACTCGATCATCCTGAGCGTCGCCGGCGGGATGCTTGGCTTTGCAACTGGCATCGCTCAGGGATTTGTCACATCCGGCATCACCAACATTCGCCATATTCCGACATTGTTTTCCACGAATCCGAACGGCGTTCTCCTGTTCTGGCTCTATTTCGCTCTGATGGAAAGTTCCCCATTGCAAGCCACGCTCGGCAAATTGGCGGTGGGTATCATTGTGACCGATCGGGAAGGCCGACGCCTTTCGTTCGCCCGCGCCACTGGACGCACATTTGCCAAATATATTTCTGACTTCACATTCCTGATCGGCTGGCTCATGCCATTGTGGACCCAGCAACAGCAAGCGCTCCACGACAAGATCGCCTGTACGCTGGTGATGAAGAAGCCCGCGTGGTCGCCGACTTAAAATCCGTACGTCAGCGAAATCCCGTGGTACAATTCGCGCGCCAATCCCCGTGGCGCGCCGCTCATGCGGATGTATTGCGACCGTGTGATCCGCACGTCCAGATCGGGTGCGATGCGAAACCCGATCCCCGCCTTTAATAGCACGCTCAGCGGCGAAGCCCCGAACGAATCGCGATCCGAGGCCGTGGAATCCCCGAAGAAAAACTCCGGTGCGCCGAAGATGAAAAACCGATCGAAGTATTTCGCCGTCGGCCGGACCGAGGCATCCAGCGTCAGGCCGTAACGGGCATTGATGATCTGGTTCGGGCTGAAACCTAAATCAGGCGGATTTTGCGGCGACGCGCCCGGCGTGGCGGGATACTCCAATCCTGGCACGAACAGCGAAAATTCTCCGTAGCCCGAGAACTGTAGCGCGTTGAAAAGATTTACCGGATCGTCCGTCTTGACGCGGGCCGACAGCGCCAGCCACGGCGTGACCTGGTTGTGCGATGCGAAATGGCCCAGATCAATCGTCTGATCGAACGTCACCCGCGCATCCAGATTGCGATTCCATTCCCAACCGAGCGTCGGCTGCGTCTCGAGCAGAATCGGCGTGGGATCATAGTTGTAATCCAATTGTGGAAACGTCCGGCCCAGCGCCAGAGAATCGTAAAGCCGGAAAAACAGCGGCGTGTCGGCACGTTTGATGGTGACATCGGTGGCCACCGAATATCGAGCCGCGTCGCTTTCTTTGAACGGGACGCCGAAATTCGGGTCGAACTCGTTGTGCAAGGGAAAGAAAGTGAGTGCGATCTGCCCGGAAACTCGCCAGCCATCAACGGCCAGCCCGGACTTGGAAAATCCCCCGCCTGCCGGCGTCACCGTGTCCAACTCGCCCAGGGCGAACGGAGTATCATCTGCCGCCGTATATGTGCTTGCCACTCCTATGAGGCAGATCAATGCCAAAAAAGATTCTCGGAGGGCCATGGTCGAATCGGGGCGAGCCGGCGTGGGTAGTTTAATTCACCGGGCGCGTGGCGGGAAGTTCGGCAGTTGGATCCCAATGGTCATCGCCGCCCAGCACGGATTGCGGGATAATTTTCGCGGCTTCGTCGGCGGTGAGTTGATGGGCCCATGCCACTCGCCCGCTGGGATCGCCGCCGGGGCCGGTGCTTTGGAATTCGGCGTATCGGGCGGTCTTTTCCCGCGCGGGATCGCGCCAGTTCTCCCAACCTTCGGGCCGAATCTCTGCGGGCATCTCCGTGTTCAAATACGTGACGCTGGCATACGGTCGCCAAGGCCGGCCGAGATAGGTGCCCTTGGCGGCGGGGTCGGCGGTGATGTGGCAATGATCAAACACGTACCCGAAAGCCGTTGATTGCGGTGTCGCGGCGGCCGTGACATATCCCCGGCCGCGCAGATGGATTTCGCAATCTGAAAAATATGCCGTCGCTCCGCCGAAAATAAAATCGACGTGGCCGGTGATGTAACAATGATCGTAATACTCCCGACCCTGCGGTGGGACCGGCTTGTCCTGCATTCCGGTCATCAGTGTGTCCTGCCATCCAAGAAATCGGCAGTTGCTGAAGACGGCTCGATCGCCTGCCACATGAATCGCCACCGCCTGCGAGCCGACGCCGAAGGTATTCTCGAACGTAATGTTCTCGGCATGAAAATCATCGCCATCGATAAAAACCGAAGCGCTGGCGAATGTGCCCAGCGGCTGGCCGTCAGGGCCGAGCGTCTTGGCGGAGTTGTTGAAGGTGAGAATCGTCTTGGCGGCATCTTCCCCGCGAAACGTGATCATCGGTTTGTATTTCGGAACGTGAACCACCTGGAGATACGTGCCCGGCCGAATGTCGATCACGACGCGATGATTGTTGTTTATCGCCACGGCCTCCACTGCGGCTTGCACTGTGGTGAAATCCCCGCTGCCGTCAGCGGCGACGATGTAATGGTCAGGCAAAGTTGAAGGTTCGGCGGCTTGAAGAGTTAGAGGTATAACGACGATGGCAAAGAAAAGGGAAGTTTCTACCACGGAGGCGCAGAGAGCACTGAGGGAATGCAAAATTTTACCGCAGAGAGCGCAGAGGGCCGCAGAGATGAAAACAAAAAACTGATTTGCATTTTCTCTGCGGCCCTCTGCGCCCTCCTTGGTGAAATAAAAACTCAGAATTTGCAGGCCGTGCCAATTTGGATATTTCAACTCCGTGATCTCCGTGCCTCCGTGGTGGAATTCTTATTCGCCCCAAACTTCGGATTCGGGTTTCAGTTGCATGTCCATGTCCTCGAAATCCAATGATGTCGACGACATGGGCTGCAGCGGGGCGGGGGCGGAGTCGCGCTTGCGGCTGCGCTCGTTGGCCTTCACAAAGCATTCCGCGGCTCGTTGGGCGTTGCCCGCGGCGGTGAATGCCTTGCCGAGATCGTTGAGGCGGTTAACCGTGGTCGGATGATTTTCGCCCAGTTGCGATTCGCAAATCCGCACGCATCGGTCCAGATGCTGCACCGCGCCGGCGAGATTTCCACGTTCCAGCAGGAATTGGCCCATCTTGCCCAAGTCGCGCGCCAATGCTGGGCTGTTGGGACCGAGAGCGCGCTCGTCGATCGCCATGGCGCGGGAATACAAATGCCCGGCTTCGTCCATCAAACCATGCAACTTGAGCACACCGGCCAGGTTCGCGAGGATGCAGGCGACGTTGGGATGATTTGGTCCGAAGGAGGATTCAGCGATTCCCAGCGCCCGCTGCAGCGATGATCGCGCCCCGGCCAGGTCACCAAGCTGCATTTGCACATATCCCAGATTATTCAGCACGCTACCGACTTTCAGATGGTCCTGCCCGTAATGCGTTTCGTAAACCTTCAAAGCTTTCTCAAACCGTTCTCGGGCGCGGGCCGGCTCTCCCATGGCGGCCAGCGACATGCCGAAATTGTTGGCGACCGTCGCCATGTGCGGATCGTTGGCACCGTATAACATTCCGTCGATCTGCATGGCCGATTCGAAGAGTCCCATCGCATCGGAAAAGTCTCCGAGGCGGTGTTTGGCGCGGCCGAGATTGTTGGCGATATCGGCGGTGCGCGGGCTGCGCTCGCCGTAGGTGGCTTTAACCATCGTCAACGCTTTTTCCAGCGTGTCGCGCGCTGTCGCCGCATGTCCGATCTTGAGCATGAATCGTCCGCTGCGATCGAGCAGATCGATGACCGCCTTGGCCGGGGCGTGGCCGTCACGGGCATATTCGGTGGCCGCCAGCGCGTGGGGCAGAGACTCGGTGCATTGCGCCCATGTTTCGTGATTCTGGCTGTCATAGGGAAATGCTTGCGACGCGAGGTTGACGGCGATGGTGGCCCATTTCATCAGTTCCTGATCGCCCAGCCGCTGCCGCACAAGTCCGGCGATCACGCGGTGAACCGAGATCGCTTTTTCGTCCGATTGTGCCAGCGAGAATTGGCGCAAGGTCGCCATGGGACCACGCAATCCCGATAGATCGATCCCCGCCGCATCGGAAAGCGATTGCGGCAAAAGCATCGAGCCATCGCGGAACAATCGCAGCGGAATTTCATCCGGCCCCAGAAGCGAGCAAAGCGTCAGCAGATCGCTGGCGACGGGGTCGATGGCTTCAATCTGGCGGAAAGAAAGTTCCCATGCCATCGCCGCGAAATTCGGCCGCTCGGTCGCTGTCGCGCCGCGCGTGAGCAACTCGCCCCAGTAATTCTCAAATTGCCGCAGGTAATTCTGCGGGCTGGTTCGGGTTTGTTCGATGCACGCGCACGCCTGTTCCAGTGCCAGCGGGAGATCGCCCAGCGCGGTGGCCAGTTGATTGGCCAGCGAGCGATCCTTGAAGTTCTTGAGCCGGCGACTCAAGAAAGCTATGGATTCATCACGCTTCCATGGCTGAATGAGAATGGTATCCGCCATCGGCTTCCATTCCATGTTTCGGCTGGTGATGAGGACGTGCCCGCTGCCGCTCCAGGGGATGTAACTGGCCAGATCGGTGGGGAATTGGGCGTTGTCAAAAATCAGCAGCCATTCCTCGCGGCGTTCGAGTTCGCGCAAGGCGCGTCGGCAGGCGAGTTGCAAATCGCCGTCGTCGGCGTGGGGGTCCAATCGCTGCGCCAGCGCGGCCATGTCGGCGGCCATCCGGACCTGGTTCTCGGCGTGGATGAACCAGATCAACTCATATTTCATTTTCCGGGAGTGGGCGTATTCGAGCGCGAGGGATGTTTTGCCGCTGCCGCCCATGCCCACCAAAGCCTGCACCGGGTGAGAATTCTTGGCTTCATCGAATCCCCGTTTGATCGCCGCCAGTTGCTCATCGCGGCCGACGAAATAGGGATTTCTCTCCTGCTGGATGTTCCAGACACTGGTTTCCCACAAACCCTTGGCCGGCGGCGGTGATTCCATAATCAGGGCTCCCTCTATCCATATAATAACGTGTCAAAGGGGACAAAAAAGCGAAAAAAAGCCCGCGGGTGGCAGAGAGGGGGGGAACTCTGCCGGGGGAATCCCGCGGGCAAGCGAATCTTACATACATTCCGGCGGATAGACAAGTGTGATTACGGCGTGAAAACGGTGGCTTAGCCAGGCACGCCCGCGTTCTCGTCACGGGATTGCACCAGCAGCAGGGCCTTGCGAATCTCAGTTTTCTTCGTTTTCAGCTGATCGTGAACGGGGGCATCCTTGTAGTATCCGTCCAATGGGAAGCAGCCACTGATCAATCCGTTGCGCGGGGCCGTCGTGCAGTCGCTGAAGGTGCGGCATATCCGCTTGGCCTGTGGCTTGCGCCCGGCCAGTGCATCCGCCGGCATGTCCCAATAGCTCAGCACCATCCGGCCGATCCCCACGCTGTCCACCCACCCCTTTCGCAACACCGCCTGCGCTACATGCGGAAGATACTCCTGCAGATACGTGTAACCGCTGCCGATCAGGATGCTCTTGGGGCATGCCTGCTTGATCTGCCGAACCGCATTGATATGCCGCGCCACTCCCACCAGAGGATCCTCCGGCGGTTGATATCCGTCGCTGGGTGGGAAAATCGCCGGCCGCTGGAAATGCGGGTTGTAGTAGGGCGAGCAACAAGTGATGTTCACCATCCGAACTCCCAAGCCGCTCAGCATATTGATGAACGCGATCGGCTCGGTCAGGTCCATCTTCAACGGATTCTGGACATCGCATCCGAAACCGTAACGGTAGGGCAGACACGCGGCGAAATCCTCCGGAACACCCGGCCCCAATTTGCCGCCGGACCCGCCGGAAGCATCGGGCTTGAACGGCGGATGATCGAATGCGCTCAGCCGCACGCCGATTCTCAGGCCCGGACATTCCGCTTGAATCCCCTGAATAATCTCACGGGCAAAGCGGGTGCGGTTTTCCAGGCTGCCGCCGTATGGGCCGGGGCGCGTGTGAGCGCTGAGGAATTCATGTCCGAGATATCCGTGGCAATGCTTCACATCCACGAATTGATACCCAACCCGCTGGGCCAGCTTGGCGGCGCGGATGTAGTTTTCGATCAGCCGCTTGATGTAATCATCGGAAATGATGACCGAATCGTCCTTCGCATCGATGTGAAATTTCCGGTCCAGCAGGGGATGGTGATAGACGATGCGCGGCTCGAGCTTTTTGGAATCGTTTGGCCGGCAAAACCGGCCGCTATGTGTCAATTGCAGCCCAACCAGTAAATCATCAATTTTGCTAAATTTCTGCCGATGGGCATCCAGAAGGTTCTCCAGGAGCAGGGTTGCGCCTTTTTCGGCACGTGCGTAGTCGCCATCGATGACGCCGATCTGGTTGGGATTGGCGCGTCCATCGGCCTGGACGGCAAACGCCTCGCCGCCCCAGATGAGTTTGGCCCCGGATTCCCCGAAATGTCGCCAGCGCCGCACACCATGTTCGGAGGGCTGCCCGTCGGTGGTGCCATCCCACCCCTCCATGGGGTGAATGGTCCAGCGATTCCCGACCGTAAACCCGCCCACATCAAGGGTCTGCGCCGCTGAGGATTGCTCGGCCGCCGACAAGGGGCTCGCATCGCAGGGGATGTCCAGATTCAATTCCGACAAATGCTGGATGAATCTGGCGACTTCCTTGAAATGTCCAACCTTCAGAAAACCCTCTTCAGCCATGGCGAATATAGGACAGGAATCGACGGAAAAACTCAAGGGAGGATACTGTTGAAGGCCGCCCGACATTGGAGCCCGTCGAAGCAAATCCCGGTGGGAACGGACGATTTCGGTGGACAACCTGTTGAATGCTCGGAAAATCCGGCGTTTTTTGTGCAACTGTTGTTGCAGTCCACCGATTTTTCGCTAGGTTCTACCACCCCACCACGTTGGAATGGGCCAGCGCGGCGGAGGTGACCGGCGGATTAACGACCCGCCAGCAGACAAAATAAAATCTCTAGGAAAGGAGATTCGGGAATATGGCCAAAGCAGCAGCAGCAAGCGGCAAGAGTCTGACCAAGTCGGAAATCGCCGCCACTCTCGCCGAGAAAGCGGGAATCAGCAAAAAACAGGCGTCCGCATTTTTGCTTGCCCAGGCGGAACTGGCGCACAAGAATGCGAAGAATGTGTTTACACTTCCGGGGATCGGCAAACTGAAGCTCGTCGATCGTCCCGCTCGCACGATGATCATGCCCTTCGGACCGGACAAGGGGAAGACCAAACTCATCCCCAAGAGCAAGAAGGTCAAGTTCGTCGTCGCCAAGGCCGCCAAGGACGCCATCCTCGGTGCAAAAAAGTAAATCCGGCTTCAGACGGATAGGAATTCAACGCCGCGAGGATAATCTCCTCGCGGCTTTTTTATTTTCTGAATTTCGCTTTTCGTATTCCGTGTTTCCCATCCTTTTGGTATACAGCGTGAACTTCGCTCCATGGCACAGCAAAGGAGTGTGACGCTTGGATACGAATTTTCCGCAACGACTTGATGAACTCATGGATGGCGACTTCAACCCGGAGTCCGCCGCCGTGCAATCCACGGCCAATGCGGTGTCGCCATTTAATTCTGTTCGCCGGCTCAATGCACTTCTCCGCGCCGAAATCTCGGCGGCGGAAACTTACCGAATGGCGATGGAAAAATTGGATGATCCGGGAAATACTCAGCGATTCTGCATCGAAGCGCTTCAGCGGATTCAGGAGGATCACCGCCGGGCCGCGCAAACGATCCGCGGCCGCATCCGCCAACTCGGTGGAGAGCCGGTCGATTCCTCCGGCGCCTGGGGCGCCTGGGCGCGGTTTGCCATGAGCGCTGCCAAAGTATTCGGAGCGGCGGCGGTTCTACGAAGTCTCAAGGAAGGCGAAGAAAGCGGCTTGACGGAATTCCGCGACGGAATGCCTTCTGTGGATGACACTTCCGGATCGCTTCTGCAAAATGAATTGGTCCCCACCCTGGAGCGCCATATCCGCTCCCTCGATCAAATGATCGACGGCTCGGGCACGGCATGATTTGTTTTAGAGCGGGGATTAAAACGCCGCGCTGATGTACGGCAGAAGGCTCATGTGCCGGGCGCGTTTCACCGCGCGGGCGATCATGCGCTGTTCCATCGCCGATGCCCCGGTCCGCTTGCGCGAGAGAATCTTGCCGTTACCGCTGACCATTTTCCGCAGCGATTCGGTGTCTTTGTAATCAATATAGATCTTGCCCGACTTGCTGGTCCGGGCGACTTTAACCTTGGGGCGGTTGAAGGTTTGAAACTTCTCAGCCTTCTCACGTCGTTCACGATGGGATTCTCTTTGCATCAGTCAAATACTCCGTCAAATCGGGAGGGGAGAGCATAGCGATTTCCCGGACCTCCGCAAGTTTAGCCGCGGCGGCCTCGCCGCGATCCCTTCCCTTGTGAAACCCCGCACAAGAATCTCGAAAAAATCCTCCGAACCCGCGCCCAGGTCTCAGCGAATAATTAGCTGTGTGGTGTGGAAGGGCACATCATATCTCGCCAATGAAAAAGGGGTCCGTCAGTTCGCGCACGCCGGGCCGGTGGGGGAGGTTCGCCATCATTCATTCCTATTCGATTTCATACGCATCGGTCGGCCGCGAGGAAAGGGGAGGCGTTTCTTAACTTCATGACTTGAACAGCGTCGATTCCTAAGTTCTGCCAGCGCGCAACGCTTCCGCTGCGCGCCGATCCTCGCATGGAGAACGATCATGAATCCCGCAATCACAATCCCCCGGACTCAATGGAATCCGCGGCAATACAACCCGTTCTATCTGCTCAGCGCCGCATGCATGCTCGCCGGCTGCCTGGCGCTGACCAATTCCCTCTCCTGGACTGAGATCCCAGTTTCGCGCCTGCTGATTCTCATCGGCACCCTCAACATCTACGAAGCCGCCCTCATCGGACTGGCATGGTTCCTCTTGAAACACCGCGCGCTTCGACGCGATGGGCTCGAGCTTTTGGCCCTCGAAGCATTTTTTCTTCTCGACGTGACTTTCCTCAATGCCGAAATTGTCACGGGCCATCTCAATCTGGGATTGGCCATCAACATCATTCTGTTCCTCGTCGCCTGTCTAAAGATGGGCATCATCTGGCGACTCCTCGACAGCAAACAAATGGACGCCCGCTTCGCCTTCATTTTCCTGCAAATCGCCGCCCTTTTCGCTTTGCCTGCCATTCTTCGGCACATCGATCAGGGTTGGCTCTCCGATCGGGATTTCTATCTCGCCTGGTGGGCGGTCGCCGCGCTGGTGTTGGTCGGCGATGTGATGCTGCGATTTTCCCCATCCCCTGAAACTCCCAGCCCCATGGCGCGATTCTTCACCGTGATGCCATGGCTGGCGATTGTGCTGCACCTGAGCATTCTGCACTACGTTTACGATGTAACATTCTGGGCCGCCAATGCGACGCCGCTTCTGCTCGCACTCGCAATCATGGCCAATAGATCGGAACGCACCGCCCCAATGGCTCGCGCCGATCTGACTGGCCTTCGCGTCATGCTTCCCACCGTGGCCATCCTGGCGTCGCTGGCAAATCCTGAAGTCCTGAACATCGCCCTGGGAAAATCCGCCATCCTCACCCCGCTGAAATTCTCCCTCGGCGGCACATACCTGACCTACGTCTACATCTTCGCCGGCCGATTCGCGGTCTATTTCCTGATCACCGGCGCACTGGGCCTGGTTGGATTTATTTACGGTCCGACGACCCAGCAACTTGGCAACTCCCTGAGCGATTTCTGGCAACGCGGATTTAATTTGGCGTACAAATGCTTCCCCAAAACCATGGAACAGTGGGGCGCGACCGCCATCGCCGCGGCATTCGGATTTCTAGGAATCGGAGCGGCGGTGAGTCTCAAAAGGAAACCGGATTCTTCGCCAGCCGAATGACTTTCGCCCCCAAAAAAATTTCCCCCTCCCCTGGTACTCAGGGGGAGAGCAGGGTGGGGCCGGACGCCCGTTCGGCGGGGCCAATGCAGCTACATGCAGAAACGAAACGAGACGGCCCGATTAAGGAACCGCCTCGCTTCGCTTTCAACGGGTTTCGTTGGGCCCGGTTACATTCCGTGCAATAAGTCTGAAATCAGACCTCCTCCAAGTTCAAAGAATCCGCCGTCCATGCCGCCGCCGATGCCGGCGAATCCGCCGCCGAAGATTGGGCCGGTGTTTCCGCCCTGGGCGGGGACGGTTGCATTTCCATCTTCATCCACGGAGATCACCACATGGCTGCCGGTGGAGGTGGTGAGATGGATCGTGTAAATATCCGTGCCGTTTGGCTCGGTGGTTTCCCGGACGTTCTGCGTGGTGGAGATTGTGGTCGTAACGCCATCCGCGGTTGCCAGCGCTTGCAGTTCGGTCTGGGCGGCGGAGGGGATGGTGTCGAATTCAACTTTGGTGGTCGTCGGAAGACTGACCAGATCGCCGGCTTCATCGACGGTAATCGTCGTAGTGATGCCGGTCGAGCCGAATGTCATCGTGTATGTTTGCACGCCATCGACGAGCTTGGCCTGAACGGTTCGCGTGGAACTGCTGGTGATCGTGACGCCGGTGGGCGCGTTGGCGATGAAAGTATTTTGTACCGCTGTCGGCAGAACGCTGAAGGGAATTTTTTCGTTGCCCACCGGCGCGCCGGTGGAATCGACGGAATAATTCCTCGTCCGACCATCGCTGTTGGTCAGGGCGATAGTGTATGTGATAGGGCCCGTCGTCGGTGTGCTGACGTTGACGTTGGTTGTGGATGTCGGGGCGGTCAAATCCAATGCCGTTACGATGGCGTTGATTTCATCGGTCACTGCCGTGGTGGTGATCGCACCGAAAGTTGTCGTGGATTTGGTCGCGGCCGTCACGGGGTTGCCATCGACATCGACTGTGAGCACCGATGATGTGCCGGTGCCGGTTTCGTGGAGGCTATATTCCTCGATGCCGTTGACGTTGCCGAGATAAACCGTGCTCGTTGAAGTCGGGGCGGTGAATCCATCCGTGGACGCGAGGGTGGTCAGCCCTGTCTGCACAGCGGTCGGCGACTGGGCGAATGTAATTGTGCTGCCGCCTGGGCCGCCCAATCCACCGCCTCCGCCACCCAGCCCCATTCCGCCCATTCCGCTGCACGACAATAGTCGCCGGGTTTCCAGCCCTTCCAGACGGAAGGCGGCGATGCGCTTGGTTGAGAATTTTGTTCCCATGGTTCCTCCGCGTACCTTTCCGTAAATCATGTGCAACCTCCAGAGAAATGGTCGCCAGGGGGGCGACCGGACCCTAAAAAATCTTGCCGGTAAAAAATCAGGGATTTAGGAGCCAGGAAGGATGGTTTTTGAGCTTAATGCAGGTTTTTTCGGACCTGGACGATTTCCATCCTCTGGCCGCCGATTTCCCTGTCGCCGGGCACGCCGCGGTTGGCAAAGCCGCCAGCGCCGAATCCGCCCGGACCTCCTCCTCCCGGAGGGCCGCCAAAGCCTCCCGGTTGAAATCCACCCTGTTGAAACCCTCCCGGTTGAAAGCCTCCCCGCTGAAATCCTCCCGGTTGAAACCCTCCTTGTCCGCCGCCGAAATTGCCTGGACCTCCCCCGAATCCACCCGCAAATCCACCTTGACCACCCGCTGGCCCTCCACCGCCGAACCCACCGCGCCCCATTCCCCGGCCTCCGCCGGGCGGACCACCGCCATCTGATAGAGGCGACGCCGGCAGTTCCACCGTCGGCTCCTGCCATTTGGCTAGAACCTTGCACGAGAATCCTTCAGACTCCATTAACTCGATGAAGTCATATCCCGTTGAGACGTTGAGAACCCCGTAAACCGGCCGGCCCTGATCGAGCGCGGAACTGATCAGATTCTTCTCTTGAATTCTCAGATCGTAATTGGAGTAGTTGGCGTAAACCTTCTGCAAATATTCCTGTCGCTCGGGGTCCATTGGAGATGGATTGTTAGCGCCGTTCTGGCCGGCCATTCCCTGGCCCATTCCCAGCCCCGGTCCAAATCCCGGCCCGGGGCCCGCTCGCCCCGGGCCGCCGCCTCCTCCGAATCTACCCGGTCGTCCGCGGCCTTCGCCATCAGCCACAAATGAACTGCCTGTGTACCAATCCCCGCCGCCAATGAATTGTAAATAGAGCAGCAACTGCGAGCCCATGCCGCCGCCTTGTTCATCGGAAAAGAAAATCGGCTTGCCGCTAATGGCGTGGTGCAAGTTGCTGGATGCGATGGTGTCGTGCATCGCCGCGCCAGAATATGCGAGGCCTAGATTGGACGCTTGTGTTTGCGCCATCGCCGGCAGCGTGTTGTATATCCCCAGCATGGCGACGGCTGCGACGAATACTCCGGCGCCAATTCGCGCGGCCCAGCTATCTGCAATTTTTGAGATCAGCCACATGGCCGCGACGATCACGGGTGGATAACTGGCCAGGAAAAATCGCAAATAGCTCACGCCTTGGCCGGCCTCGCCCCAGTAATAGGCCATGTATAAGAGCACGGATGGAACAAACCAGGCGATCAGAATCAATCCCATGCGCCAATTCCGGCCGAGCATCATCAGCATTCCCAGAATTCCGACCGGGAGCAGCAGCGACAATCCCTCGATATCCATTGCCTGCAGCGTCGATTGCCATTTCGCCTGGAATTCCGCGAGGGTAAAGCCGGTGCTTTCGTTGGTGGCATCGTATCCGGTCCAGTGGCCGGTGGTGATGTGGTTGAAAATCAGCAGGGTTCCGACCGGAATTGACCAGGCAAGGATGGCGGTGGATTGCTTGAGCCACGATCGCCAAATCTTCCATTGAATTTTCAGAAGCACGCCGATGGCGAGCGGCAACAGCAGCAATCCCTCGGTGTACCGGATGGTCATGGCAAATCCGATGAGGAATCCGGCGATGATTCCGAGCCATAATTTTCCCCCGCGCACCCATGCCACCAGCGCCGTCATGCCCCAGAGCGCGAAACAAATGTCCGGGGCGTGGCTGCTGGGGACGAGTGCCAATTGCAGTAGCGTCGAATTGCTCGCCAGTAAAATTGCCCCGAGCAGTCCCCAGAACGGTCCAGCCAGCATTCGGCCCAGCAAGAAGATCGCGGCCACAGACAAGGCGGCGCAAATCGGGCTGATCGCAAATGCGGCGCGCACATCGTGGCCGGGTGTCAGCCAGATGGCCGAGGCGTCCAGCAGCGGAGTTCCGAACGGATATTTCGGATAGAACCACCCATCCCGCCCCAAATCCCACATCGGCCCGACAAACGCGAACGGCGTTTCCGGATGCATCCCCGGCGAACCATGCTCGGCCACATTTCTTCCCCCGACCAGATACGCATTCTCATCCACGCCTGGCACGCCGATGGCCGGCACGAAATAACTCTTCACCACCTCGGCAAATCCCGCAACGATCGCCAGCGCCAGCAGCAGGCCGAGGAATCCGCTGATTCGTCGGAAAGAAAAAAGACGGGAGAGCCCCGGGGAGACGGATGTCTTGGGCTCCCCCATCACAACGAGACCGTCAGCGGCTGGGAGTGTCATCTCAATCCTTCATGGAGAGGTTGCGCCCGGCGACGCAAACCGCCGGATTTCCGAAAAAAAGTTCGCGGTGATCAGCGTCATGCGGACCACCACGAACTCGGATTGAAGCCAATCGTTAGTGCAATCAGTCGATGAATCCCAGTGCCGCCAGGACGGCCTCCTGTTTGTCGTTTAGACCCTGCTTGGCATCCTGCTCGGCTTGGGTCAGATCGCCGCGGATTTTGGCACGGGCACCTCGAACGGCATCGAGCTTGGTTTTCAGATCGGTGTCAGAGGTGTTTTGATCCTGCGTCGCCGTGCGCAGATCATTGGTCTTGGTGAAAAGATCGGCGACATCGGGATTGGATAGATCCATTCCGCCGGGGCCGCCGCCGGGAGGGCCGAAACCACCGGGGCCACCACCCATGGGCCCGCCTTGTCCGCCGGGCCCACCCTGCTGGCCACCGGGGCCGGCATCATTCGGTCCACCCTGACCACCGGGTCCACCGCCGCCCGGTCCGCCAAATCCACCGCCGGGTCCACCCTGCTGACCACCGGGGCCAGCATCATTCGGTCCGCCCTGACCGCCGGGACCACCACCCCCCGGTCCGCCAAATCCGCCCGGACCACCGCCGGGAGGTCCGCCGAACATCGGCCGGGGATTCAGGGCCCGCTGCAATTGCATGATGAGTTGCAGTTTCGAGGAGATTCCCTGGAACTGATCGTCCGACATTTCCAATCGCTGTTTGATGGAATTCATCATCCGCTGTTGCATGGCCTGCGGATTGAATTGCCCCGGCGGCGGGCCACCGCCGTTCTGCTGATCTGGTGGCGGGCCACCCCCATCCTGTTGGGGCGGTGGACCACCTTGCCCATCCATCGGCGGCGGGCCGCCATCCTGCCCGCCCGGCGGCGCATCTTGTGCTCGCAATGGCATCGCCACCGCGCCCAGAACCAACCCCATTGTTACGATTCCCATTCGAATAACCGGTCGCATGTAACCTCCCGTTAAATGATTTTTTATGTCTCCCATGGGGGAGTAGTTGGCTGGAGTTGGGCAAACCCGCCGGAATTAATGCGGGAAGGGGTGTGAAGGGAATTCGAGGGGTTTGGGTGAGCGCTTATCCCAGGCGTTGAGTGTCTATCGAAACCAGTACCACAAATTATTCACGAAATTGCCGATCCATTTCAAAACGACCCAGGTTGATTGAATGGCGGCCGCGATTTGATTGCGTGCCGGAGTCTGCGCCGGCCGAGGATTTTCAGATCGCGACGATCTATACGGCAATACCGGCGGTTTCTCGTCCATGGTAGTTCGTTCTGCGTTGCTGGAGGAAGTATACCGATTCCTCAGCAGCGCGTTCATTGTCGCTGGAGACCGCATTCGTCCGAGCTATCGCTACAATGTTCGCATGGCATCAACATGTGTTGCACTTGTCACCGGCGCGGCCAAGCGAGTCGGCAGGTGCGTCGCCCTGCGATTGGCGGAAGAGGGATTCGATCTGGCATTCACATATCTCAGCAGCGGGGATGATGCGAAGGAACTTTGCGAACAGATTCGGGCAATGGGACGAAAATGCGTGATGATTCGCGCGGATTTGACCAAACCGGATCCTGCAATCAAATACATTCGCAAACAGTTTCAGGCGAATTTCTCTCGGCTTGATTTACTGATGAACAATGCCTCGCTCTACGCGCCGGATGATGGGACCTCTGCACAAGCCGCGCGGTTCTGGGCGATTCATGTGCTCTCGCCGATGCTTCTTGCCCGCGCGATGGGCGATCTTTTGCGGAAATCGCGCGGGCATGTGGTGAATATGGTGGATGGTCAGACCGATCGGCCGATGGCGTCTTACTCAGCCTATAGCGCCTCCAAGGCGGGGCTTTTGAACCTGACACTCAGCCTGGCAAAGCAACTGGCGCCCCAGGTCACAGTGAACGGAATCGCGCCGGGAGTGGTCGAGTGGCCACCCGGAATGCCGGCTCGGGAAAAAAGAAAATATTTGCGCAACGTCCCCCTCAAACGGGCGGGGACCCCCTCGGATGTGGCCGAGGCTGTAATATTTTTTTCACGGTCTGAAAGCTACGTTACAGGACAAATTCTTCGCCTCGATGGCGGCCGGTCGCTGATTTGATTTTAAGTCAATTATGGACATAGACTTAATGCACGCCCAAAATGGGGTCTGAACCGGGCTGATCCGATGGTAGCTAGTGAACTCTAACATGTTGTTGGCGTACCTCTGTGGCGGGCGGATTATCGGAAATGACGCTTGACGGGTCACTGTTAGGTTTGCAAACTGCCCGCCCCAATCGGCAGCGATTGGTGAAGATTCTCAAGAGATCGGTCGATACCGGGCTAGGTCCTAGAAAAACCGGGTCCGGGAAAATCGGTCCAGAAGAAAAAGGGATTGGCGAAAACGGGAATGGCAAAGAAAAACGCAAAACATCTGGTCATCGTCGAATCGCCGGCCAAAGCCAAGACTATCAATAAGTATCTTGGCGACGATTATGTGGTTCGGGCGAGCATGGGGCATGTGCGCGATCTACCGTCCAAGGGGATGGGCGTGGATCTCAAGACTTTCGTCCCCGACTATGAAGTCCTTGAGAGCCGCAGCAAAGTCATTGGCGAGTTGAAGAAGCTGGCCAAGGACAGCGACATTGTTTATCTGGCCACCGACTTGGACCGCGAAGGTGAGGCCATCGCCTGGCATCTGAAGGAGGCGCTCGGCCTGCCGGATACCCGCGTTCGTCGGGTGATCTTCAACGCCATCACCAAAACCGAAATTCAAAAGGCGTTCAAAACGCCGCATGCAATAGATATCAATCGAGTCAACGCTCAACAGGCGCGGCGAATTCTGGACCGGATCGTCGGCTACGAAATCAGCCCATTGCTTTGGCGGAAGGTCGCTCGCGGCCTCTCGGCTGGACGGGTGCAATCCGTGGCGGTGCGGTTAATTGTGGACCGTGAGCGGGAAATCGAGAAGTTCATTCCCGAGGAATATTGGAAAATCGGCGGAGTATTCACCGCCAACGGTTCAACCGCCGGCAAACTGATTCAGGAATGGACCGATTTCCTCACCAACACCGGCAACGGCGAGCGCACCAAGGTCGAGCGCGATAAATGGCTGGCCGAGCATGCGGCTTTCGTGGCTGAAGTGGTGGAAGTCACGGGGAAGAAATTCGAAGCCGGCAACAAGGCCGATGCGCGGAAGGTGGCCGAGGCGCTGGGTTTCGTTGTCACCAGCGAAAAATCCGAGGAAGACCCGCAGGGCAAAGGGCCGGCGAAGTTTCCGACGAAATTTGAAGGCAAGATCGGCAAAGCGCCGCAGTTCGTGGTGCGCGGGATTGAAAAGAAGCGCGTCACCAGCCGGCCGCCGGGGCCGTTTATCACCAGCACGCTTCAGCAGGCCGCCAGCAGCCGATTGGGATTTGGCGCGCAGAAGACGATGCGAATGGCCCAGAGCCTGTACGAGTCCGGCCACATTACCTATATGCGAACCGACAGCACCAACCTGTCGGCCGATGCGCTGACGATGGCGCGATCGTACATCCAAAAAGAATTTGGCGAACGATATTTGCCAGAGAAGGCGAACAGCTACGCCTCCAGCAACAAGAGCGCGCAGGAAGCTCACGAAGCCATCCGCCCGACCGATGCGAGTTTCACTCCGGAGGACGGCCGAGGCAAATTGGGCACCGATGAATCTCGCTTGTATCAACTGATCTGGAATCGCTTCGTCGCCTGCCAGATGGCCCCGGCGGAGTTTGATGCGACCACCGTGCAGATTGCATCCGGTGATGTGATTCTGCGAGCATCCGGCCGCAAGCTGGTGTTCGATGGATTCATGCGAGTGGCTGGCGTGAGCAGCGAAGATCAGCTTCTGCCCGAATTGGCGGAGAACAAGCCGGTATTTCCGATCGAAATTTCCCCAACCCAGCATTTCACGCAGCCCCCGCCGCGATTCAGCGAGGCGACCTTGGTGAAGGAACTGGAAAAGCTCGGCATCGGCCGGCCCAGCACCTACGCATCAATTATCTCGACCATCCAGGACCGCGAATACGTCGAGCAGCAGGATCGCCGGTTTTATGCGACCATGCTCGGCTCGATCGTCACCGACAAATTGATTCAGGCATTCCCCGAAATCATGGATGTGCAGTTCACCGCGGGCATGGAACTGAAGCTGGACGAGATCGAAGAGAAACACCTCGACTGGATCAAGCTGCTGAAAGATTTTTACGGCCCGTTCCACAAAACCGTGGATGGCGCGCTGGACAAACTGGAACACGCCGGCGGCACGGCGTCGATTTACAAATGCGACAAGTGCGGCTCGCCGATGGTTTATCGCATCAGTAAGAACGGATTCTTCCTCAGTTGCAGCAATTACCCCGAATGCGACGGCATCAAATCGGTGGACAAGCAGGGCAAGCCGAAGATGCAGGAGAAGAGCGAATTTAAATGCCCCAAATGCGGCCGCGAGATGCGCAAGATGCGCGGGCGATTCGGCGAATTCCTGGGCTGCTCGGGCTACATGATTAAGAAGCCCGATGGCACGCGCGAGTGTGAGACGATCATCAACCTGGACAAGGAAGGCAAGCCCATGCCGCCCAAGCCCAAGGTGCTGACGCCGGTGAAATGCGAGAAGTGCGGCAACAACATGATCCTGCGCGACAGCAAGCGCGGGCCGTTTTTGGGATGCAGCAATTTCCCCAAGTGCCGGGCGACCAAGCAGGTGGCCAAGCTCACGGGCGAGGATTTGAAGATTGTGGAGCAACTGGTGCCGGCTCTGAAAGAAGGCGAAGCCAAGGCGGCGGCGCTAGTGGCACAACTCACCGGCGGAGTGCCCATCGCGGCGGGCAACGGAAAGACCGGCCCGATTCCAACCGACATCGACTGCGACGAATGCGGCAAGCCAATGGTCATCCGCGACAGCCGACGCGGAAAATTCCTAGGATGCAGTGGATATCCCAAGTGCAAGAACACGGCGGATGTCCCGGCGAAATTGATCGAGGAGATGGGGCTCAACGGCAATGGCAACGGCCATGCGAAGGTTGCGAAATCGGCGCCGGCCACTGACGAATCCGTGGATGAACCCGTCGATGAAGCTGCCGCGGACGAAGAATAATCACGCGAATTGACGCTCGGCACCCACCCCTGCCGCCACAGAGTATCGGAGGAGGGGAAATCCTTTGTCGCACATCCCACAACATCCACGCCAACGCGCTCCCCTGCGGGTCGCGGCTAAACAGTTTTGCGATTCCCTAGTTTACCAGATGCTTCGCGTCGCCACAGCGATGCAAACGGAAATCGTAGATCATGTTTGGGAGATCGAGGAGTTGGTGGGCTTATTCCAATAAGGAGTATATGGGCGTATTATGCTGTTGCCGACAAAAAACAGTAGCCAGCCGACGATGGTTGGCGTCATTCCCTGTGGTGACCAAAAACGGCTGAAGACCAAACATGCGCCGAACCCACTGATTATCCCGCCAACGGTCTGATGCGTGAATATTTCCTTGAACCGCGATTTTGCGCGTCCATACGTCACCAGAAAATCATTCTTCAGCCATGTGAACATGGGATGCCTCGCTTATTCGGTGCCATACTCTAACAACAACATCAAAAATGTCATTGATAATTCAAACTGACCCAATACCGCCATTCCGCGGCCTTTGCCTCCCTCCTCTCACTCTGCTACAATCCTTCGCTCGCTATTTTGGTTCGGCTGACGGACGCTCTTCCGAGCGTCTCGCACGTCCGGGCCGGAGGAATTGAATCGTGAAAGCTAAAATCCATCCCCGTTACCAGGCTTGTACCGTCCATTGCGCTTGCGGCAATACGTTTATCACGCGCAGCACGCAGTCGAAGATTAATGTCGATATCTGCAGTTCCTGCCATCCGTTTTTCACCGGCAAGCAGAAGTTCGTCGACACCGCCGGCCGCGTCGAGCGGTTCAGCAAGAAGTTCGGCGGAACGTACAGCTTCCAGAAAACCGCCCCGGCACCGGCAGGCAAGAAATAATTGCCGGGCAAGAAGTAATCCTTCCACTGCGGTGAATCGCACAGCTTCATTCCGGCATCGCATCTGTTCCGCGGTGGCGGCAATCGTTTTGGCATGCGCGGTCGGCTGTGCGCATGAGGCCGATTCATCCGCACTTCGGGCAAAATTGGCCCAGCCCACGACCCAGCTCAGCTCGCCAGTTTACGATCCCGACGTCTTCGCCTATTGCGATCCGCCCATCGGCTGGAAGCCCGATCCCCTCAAACACACCTCGGCCCACACGCATCAGGTATGGATCAGCCCGACTGGCGCAACTGCCTACGCCGTGATCCATTTCAGCCTGCCTTTTCCAGTCGGAATAAACCTCGCACTGACCGGCTTCCTCAACCAGATGAAAAGCACCAGCGGCCAGGCAATTTTGGACAGCCGCGAGGATGATCCCCAACTCGGCGGCATTCGTTTCGTGGCGGAGGGGGGACACTACAAGATTCGCACCAATTTTTTCGTGGAGGGGTGGGAAGGATGGGCCGTTTATGCCGGAACTTTGCGAAACCTGCCGGAAAACTCGGAAGAACTTGACTTAGCCGTCCTTGCGCGAGAACATACCATCATCGGGCGGCCATCGGGCACACAGAAGTGATCCACCGTCCATTTGGGTCCTGAACCGACCATTTCGCGATGACCTCCTCGCATCGCTCCGTGTACCGCGTTGGGTGTATGGAGAAAGAATGTTTGACGCACGCCGCATACTGTTGGGCGTTCTGTCGATTGCGTGTCTGAGCCTGACCGGCTGTCAGTTCCAGAGCATCTCCGCACTGGCATTGCAGGTGCATCAGTCGCGGGTGGACGGCAGCGGGCTTGAGCCGCCGATGACGCAGGATTCTCTGGACATCACCTGCGCCCTCCCGCCGGGCTGGGACCAGATGCACCCGGAAAAAAATCTGCTCTATTCCCATCGCCAGTGGCGCTCGCCCGATCGGCATGCAGGCTTCGGCGTCGCATACTTCCGCACGCCCATCCCGCTTTCAGCCTCCACTATAATCTGGCTGGCGAAAAACCAATACGTCAAAAATGAGAGTGAAGACAATAGCGGCCGATTGATCGGCCAATGGACCGACACCCTGGGCCGAAGTTGGTTCGAGGCGGAAAACTCGCTGTATCACGTTAAAGGTTACGCCATGACGCACGGCTTTGACGCCTGGATCGTCTACAGCGGCTACCGCGTCCGCACACCACCGCCACCGACGCAGATCGATCTCGCCGAGCGCGCCGCAAATTCCGTGGCGCCGATCACGGCTGAAGTGCACTAATTTTTTATCCGCCAATTGATTTTGAGGACCGCGACGAGGCTTTTTCACAGCGGTCCTTCTACCAGCGCTTAAAATTCTAAATGCAATGCGGGGGCGGGAGAGAACCATACAGCCCTCAACTTTCTCTCCCGCCCCCGCACCCCCACCCTCTCTCCTTCTCCCTAACCGTCCACGCGCAGAATTGCCCGACACCTCTTGCAT